>JAYPEY010000001.1:0-4517 GCA_038126035.1 Verrucomicrobiales bacterium
GGGCGACATTTTCATCGATGGCCGGTCTATTGCGATGGAGGGCGTGATGGACGACTACCGCCTGGCCATGGTGTTCCAGTCCGGCGCGCTGCTCAATTCCATGACGGTCGGCGAAAACGTCGGCCTGTATCTGACGGAACATCGCCTCAAACCGGCGGCGGAGATCGAGAAGATCGTGATGGAGAAGCTGGCCATCGTCGGGCTGGAGGAGGCGGTGGACAAGTTTCCCGGCGAGTTGTCGGGCGGCATGAAGAAGCGGGCGGCCATCGCCCGGGCCCTGGTGATCGAGCCGCAGTTGATTCTCTACGACGAGCCCACCAGCGAGTTGGATCCCCTGATGGCCATCACCATCGGGAAGGAGATCCTGACCTTGAAGGAGCGCACGCATGTGACCTCGATCGTGGTCTCCCATGATCGCGACATGGCCTTCGGCGTGGCGGACCGGATCGCGCTGATCGAGGCGGGGGAGATTCTGGTCGTCGACACCCCGGAAAAGGTCCGGGAATGCGACAACGAACGCGTGCAGCATTTTCTGACCGCAGATTTCAAGCTGGAGACATAACACCCACACGGACTCATGAGAAACTCACTCGAAACCCGACTCGGCATGTTCTTCGCGCTCACGATGATCGCGGCGTTCCTGATTTTTGAGATGGCCAGCGGCGGCAAGTATTTCCAGGACGGCTACGTCATCTACGGCGACTTCAACGACGTTCAGGAACTCAAGGCCGGGGATCCCGTCAAGATGGCGGGCGTGCGCATCGGGCAGGTTGAGGGGATCACCTTCGAAGGCGCCAAGGAAGCCAAGGTGCGCGTCGCCATGCGGATCAATGACGACTTTCAGGTCAAGGATGACAGCAAGGCGAGAATCGAATTCATCGGTCTGCTGGGACAGAACTTCGTTTCCGTGGATTTTGGTTCGGCCGGCGCGGCTCCCTTGGCGGCCGGGACGCCGATCGACACCGAGGAGCGGCCCGATCTGAGCGCCCTGATGGCGCGGTTGGACAACGTGGCGTCCGGCATCGAGAACATCACCCGGAGTTTCAGCGGGGACAGCATCCAGAACGTGCTCGGTCCGCTGACCCACTTCCTGAATGAGAACAATCCGAAGATCACGCAGATCTTCGACAACCTGAAGGTCGTCACCGGCAAGATGTCGGACGGCGAGGGCACCATGGGCAGGATTCTGACCGACGATGAGCTCTACACCTCGGCGGTGGCCGCCGTGAAGAAACTGGAGGAGACCGGCGGTGAACTGCAGACGACACTGGCGGAGGCCCGGGGATTGTTCGGCGATGGTCGGAAGTCCCTGGACAACGCGGAGAATGCGCTGGCGGAGCTTGAGACCACCCTGACAGAGGCCCGCAAGGTGGTGCAGGGCATTCAACAGGGCAAGGGGACGCTGGGGCTGCTGGCCAACGATGAGACGCTCTACAAGGAGACGCTGGCCGGGCTGGTTCAGCTTCGCGAGATCCTGGAGAAGATCAATTCCGGACAGGGGACCATGGGCGAACTGGTCAACGACGACAGCCTGATCCGCAACACCAAGCGCACCCTGCAAAAGGTCGACAAGGCGACGGAAGGGCTGGAGGACACCGGCCCGCTGAGCATCCTCGGCACGGCCGTGAACCGGTTGTTCTGATCGGGACGGAATCCGGTCTTCGTAGCCGCAACCTTCAGGTTGCGCATCGTCCGGCGTGACAAACCGGCGCGAGATTTCACGAGACACGCCCGGCGCAGCCGGAAGGCTTCCGTTGGCGCGCTGTTATTCGCTTTCGACGGAACTCAGCGGTTCCGGCCTCCGTTTCAGCAGGTCGCGCGTATGGAACGCCGTGACCGCGAGAAGCGCCGCGCTGAAGCCCCCGAGAATCTGGACCACCCGCCGGTAGGCGTCCAACGGCTCCATCGCTTTCAGCTGTTCCGTTGAAAGGAGCAGCGTCATGCCATAGAGAACTGCGACGGCCACCAGCCATTTGATGGCGCGGAATTCGCTTCGGGCCATCAGGTTGGCGATCAGCACATTGGCCAGGGTGAAGATCAACATGCTCCAGGCATACCAGGGAACCAGCGCCTTCCCCTCGGCGTATTCACCCTTGAAGATCACCAGCACGGGCAGCCACGGAGCCACTGTCGCCAGCAGGGATGCTGCGCCGCCGATGATCGCGGTGAGAATCAGCGTCCAGCGCAGTTCCTCCCCCTTGCCTGCATTGGCGGCGTTGCGCACAACCCGGGGGAACATCACTGCGGCGATCGGAACGGCCAGTTGCGCCATGGCGAAGCCCACCATGTTTCCCGGGACGTAAAGCTTGTCGATGTCCTCGATGTCGGGAAACAGGGTTCGGGCGAAGATGAAGTCCGCGCTGATGAAAAAGACGATGACGCCGGAGCCGAGAATCAATGGAGCCGCGGTCTGCGCCCACTTCGCCCACTCGACCTTCCCCCCGGCGCCGCGCAACAGGTCGCGTCCATACCAGACGCCGATTCCCAGGGCGACCCATTGCCCCATCAGCGCCGCAGTCATGACTCCGGCGGCGCTCTTCACCACCAGAATGAGGATGAGCAAGGCGCCTGCGAAACGGATGACGCCGTCTGAAATCAGTGTCCATCCCAACGGTCCGAATCGGTGTGCGCCTTGAAGCAGCCCACGGAATATCGGCGTGAGCAGTGTGGAGAGGGCGACAATCATGGTCATCCAGAACGCCGGCCGACTGCCCAGTTGCATGGTCGCCATGATCCAATCCTGGCCGAGCGCGGCGACGAGCAGCATGCCGATCCACAGCCCGAATGTTCCGTAGACAATGGTCCGCGCGCAGGTTCGCAGGAGGCGGGTGGCGGATTCGTCCGCCGCCGCAGCCGCCTGATGCGCGAAGACCGTGGTCAATCCGCCGACCGGCATGCTGATGAACGTGACGATCTTCAGCAGGGTCAGCAGCTCCGTGTATTCGGCGATCGACATCAGCCGGTTCACGAGCAACTGCACGCCCAGCATCAGGACGCCTCCGCCAAAGGTGGCGATCATCATCCAGCCGCTTTGCCTGAAGAATGAAGCTTTGGAATTTGGGGCGGTCATGGGGGGGGCGGAGAAATTGGGCGCGCGTTGCAAGTCTGCGCGGACCCACCCCGATTTCGCCGCTCTTCTCCGACTGCGTCGACGCGGCGAAATTTCCCCTCCCGAGAGGGGGCCTGCCGTGCGGTATGCCAACGCGCCGGCTCCCCTCCGGGGAGGGGATATTTCGTGCCGCGTCTTGGCGGCATGAAATCGGGGTGGGTTCGCACGACGGCGAGACGCGTCGGAACACAGAATGGCCGATTCGGACTCATACGGATTGCGCGAATTCCAATTCGACCTCCACTTTGGGGCGTTCGTTCGAATTCTTCTTCAAGCTCGTGAACAGGCCCTTCCAGAAACCGAGGCCGTAGAAGATGTGGCAGGTGAAGACCAACGTGGCCAATCGGTCAAAATCAACGTTCTCCGATGATTGTTTGGAATCTGAATCTGAGTCCGACCGGCTTGCGGGGAAGACGGAGTTTCGACGAGCCAAGACGAAGACCGGAATCACGTAGAATATAACGTAGAGGAAAGTTGCCGCGACACAGGCGATGTCGAACCAGCCCGGAAGCGGCGGTCCAAGTAGCATCAGGAAATTGCAGTAGCCTACAACGATCAGGAACAACACCAACCCCGCCGGGGCAAAATTCAACAGGGAACCCGAACTCGGATGCAGCCGGAACTGCTCGGCGCGCCCGCGCCCGTAGTTCAGCAGCATCTTCCTGAACGCCTTCTTGTTCGGCCTGGGCCTCCGATGAACGACAAATTCCGGATCGTACATCAGCTTCCCGCCCTTCTTCTGCAACTCATCCATCAGGGCGTTCTCCTCGTTGGGATAAAGGGCCTCGTCGAAGCCGCCGGCGTCGAGGAAGGCGGATTTGCGGGCGATGAGGTTGCAGAGGATGAGTTCCTTCTCGCCGCTTTCGCGCAGTTCGCCGATGGGCGCGTATCGCGCGCGGCTGGGGCCGAAGGCGAGTGGGTTGGCCATGACCGTGGCGAATTCCCTCTCAAGCCTGGGCGCGTCCGGCGGGCACAGGTTCGGCCCGCCGAGCATGCAGACTTCCTTCTTCTCGAAATGGCCTATGGCGCGCTTGAGGTTTCCCGGATCGGCGATGGAGTCGTCGTCGAGGAAGTAGATGAGTTCGCCCCTGGCTTCGCGGACGGCCCGGTTGCGTTGGACCGAGGGTTGTTTTCCGCGGGCGACGATGATCTCGAGTCGTTCCTTCGGGTGATCAAGATTGCGGGCGGCCTCGACCGCCTTGACCTCCTCCTGGCCGGGGCGCGCCGCGATGACGACGGTGACAATGGGCGGCGAATCGCTCACGGGCGGGGCCGATGGGGCGACACGAAATCTGAGTCGCGGCTGGAATCGGGGCGGGGGGGGGGGGGGGGCGGGGGGGGGAGCAACCCCCCCCCCCCCCCCCACCACCCAGGGCCCGCCCCGGGGGGGGGGGGGGGGGGCCCCCCC
>JAYPEY010000001.1:4527-60324 GCA_038126035.1 Verrucomicrobiales bacterium
GGGGTTGTTGTGGGGGGGGGTTTCCCCCTGTTGGTTTGGGGGGGGGGGGCTCCCAGGGCCCCCCCGGCCCGCACCGCGCCCCCCCCCCCCGAAGGTGGGGGGGATGGCCGAACCGCAGGACATCATGCCGGCAGGGCCGCGGACTGACTCGCCAGAAACCATTCCACAAAACGGGGAATGCCCTCCTCGATCTTCACCTGCGGATTGTAGCCCAGCATTTCGCGGGCCTTGGAGATGTCCGCGTAGGTGATCGGCACGTCGCCAGGTTGCATCGGTTGGCGGTCTATGACGGCCTTGGTTCCGAGGGCGCTTTCCAGCAGTTCGATCAGGGAGGAGAGTTGGACCGTTTCGGACTCGCCGAGGTTGAAAACCTCGTAGCCAAACTCCTTCTGAGTGCAGGCGAGGACGCCGGAGACGGTATCGTCGACGTAGGTGTAGTCCCGCGCGGCCGAGCCGTCGCCGAACACCGGGATCGGCTTGCCGCCGTGGATCAGCCTGGCGAATTTGTGGATGGCCAGGTCGGGGCGTTGCCGGGGACCGTAGACGGTGAAGAAGCGCAGCATGGCCACATCCATGCCATGGACGTGGTGATAGACATGTCCGAGGGCCTCGCAGGCGAGCTTGCTGGCGGCATAGGGGGAGATGGCGTGAAAGATCGGGTCCTCCTCGCTGAAAGGAACCTTGGAGTTGACGCCGTAGACCGAGGATGAAGACGCGATGGTGATCTTCTTGACGCCCGCGGTCCGCGCGGCTTCGAGGAGATTCACGGTGCCCTCAACGTTTACCCGTTGGTAGAGAGCCGGTTCCTCCAGGCTGGGTCGCACTCCGGCCCGGGCCGCGAGATGGATGACCTGGTCGAAGCGCTCCGACGCAAACACCTCGTCCAGATCCGCGCGCTCGGTGAGATCGCCATCGACGAAGGTGAAGGGTTTGGCGAGCGACTGAAGGTCTCCGATGTTCCGTTGCTTGATGGCGGGATCGTAGAACGGATTCAGGTCGTCGAAGGCGCAGACGCTGTGACCGTCCTTCAAAAGACGTTCACACACGTGGGAGCCGATAAACCCGGCGCCGCCTGTCACGAGGAAATTCATTGGGCGAACGCTAACAAAGCGGCCGGAGGCTTGGCAATCGGGATTAAGAAGACCGGGCGATGGCGACACGTCAATGAAAGTGGGTGGCGTTGTACGGACAATGCTTTTGGGAGCGCGGAATTTGTTCCGCCTCAACGGTGAGTCGCTCCGGGTCTTGGTTCGAACGTCAACCCCGGGATTCCGGAGGTTGAAGCGGAATGAATTCCACGCTCCGTCTGCAAGCAGCTTCCACAGCGCGTGGGCAACTGTCGTCACCCTCCTTCGGTTACGTGGCGCTCGGTACGCTGCCCCGCCGAGAGAGACCTCAAGGCGCGGGCAAAAAAGGGCGGCAAAAAAACAGTTTATGCTGGGAGTGGATTCTGCCGATGGACGTTTAATGGCCTGACTTGGGTCGGCGTGTCTGTGATTGGACGGGCCGGCTCGGGTTGAAGAGCGCTCAACAACTGAAAACGCAACATCCTGCTCCATGAAAAACACCCTGAAATACCTCGTCATCGGACTCATCGCCTTCGGTTCCATTGCGGCCCAGGCTGAAGAAAAGAAGGAAGCGGCGAAATGTCCGATTTCCGGCAAGGACGTGAATCCCAAGTGCACCACCAAGTACGAAGGCAAGAGCTACGCCTTCTGCTGCGGCAAGTGCTGCAAGAAGTTTGTGGAGGAGCGCAAGGCGAGCATCTACCACCGTCTGGGCGGCAAGAAGGCCATCAACGCGGCGGTGGACGCCTTCTACATGCGCGTTCTCGCGGACAAGAAGGTGAGTCACTTCTTCAGCGATGTGAACATGAAGAAGCAGCATGCCAAGCAGAAGGCCTTCCTCTCGGCTGCGCTGGGCGGCCCCGAGCCGTGGAAGGGCAAGGACATGCGCAAGGCGCACAAGCACCTGGACCTCACCGAGGCGGATTTCGGCGCCATTGCCGGTCACCTGCAGGCGACCTTGGAGTCGCTGAAGGTCGACAAGAAGTTGATCGGCGAGGTGATGGCGGTTGCGGCCAGCACGCATGACGATGTGTTGAACATCAAGAAGAAGTAACCAGATTTGGGAACCGGTCGACCTTGAACCGAGGGGTCGGCCTCAATACAGCGGCTCCGGCGCCAACGCGCCGGGGCCGTTTTTTGTTTTGTAGCGCGGCCGTCCCGCCGCGATCTGGTCATGGCAATGATGACACAAAGAAAACCTTCAATGGATTGATTGGAGCGCAAGTCAGTTTCGTGTCACGACCAGACATGGTGGCGGGAATCTGCTCCAGCTCCGGAGGAGCGACAAGAAGGTAGCCGGTCGGTGAAGGGCGTGAAGCGCCTGGAACCACCGGGTGGCGCCACCGCACGCCGACGCGCCCCGGCAGGGGCGTTGCGAAACCCGTGGCGCACGGACGGAGTTTGGGCAGGGAGTGGCCGACCGGTTCTCGCGCCCCGCCGGGGCGCATTGCTGATTAATCGTGTTTCCGGTGGTTTCGGTCGCTCGGCGACCTCCACCGACCGGCTACCATCGGACGGCCCCTCCGGGGCCAAGAGTATCGCCAAGCGTCGTGTGGTATGCGCCTCGCTTCGCTTTTGAAGCAGCAGGTCAGAAATGCCTGCTTCAGGTGGCCGTGAACGCCTCAATGCATTTGTCGTGGGTCAGATTGACTGTCGGCCAAACAGTTGTCTACGAGGAGGGGCAGGAACCTGAGCGGCCTCGGTTGGCTCCGATTCTTTTCTATGCAACCATCGGCCTGATCTCTGCGCTGGTATTGGGAGGTCTGTGGTTGGCGGCGCGGTTGTCAAGCGGTTGAAGAAGAACAGCCCGGCCGGGTGATTCAGAATCCGATTTTGCCGCCTCACCGCATCGACTGGAAATAGACGTGCGCCAACGCACCGATGACCGGGGCATTGTCGCCGCAGACGGAGAACTCAAAGGATTTCAGATCCTTGAAGGCGTCCAAGGCGTAACGCTGGTAGGCTTCCTCGGCCTTGAGGCGATACAGTTCCCGGACATTCGGCGCGAGTTCGCAGACCCCGCCGCCGATCACGATCAGATCGTAGTCGCCGAGATAATCGGCATTCAGCAGGGTGATTCCCAGGGCGTGCGCCTGATCGAGGAACAGCTCCAGGGCCAGTTCGTCGCCGGCTGCGGCCAGTTCGCGCAACTGCTTGGCCTTGTCCTTGGCCGAGCCTTCCTGCGCGTTCAGTGGATGGTCGCGCCATTGTTCCAAGGTCAGGCGGTAGTCGAGTTGGTGGGTGAGTCCGGTGAGCGAAACGGCGGATTCCGCGGTCGCCATGGCGTGACCGACCTGGAGGTTTCGGTCGTGCACGTGGCGAAAGGCGTAATCGGGCAGGGTGATGTGTCCGATGTGTCCGGCGCGGCCCTCGCGTCCGCGCAGCACGCGTCCGTCGCGGACCATGCCGCCGCCGAGGCCCGTGCCGACCACCGCCATCAACAGGGTGGTGAGGCGCTCGTCGTCGCCTTCCTTCAGCGCGATCTCGCTCCAACGGACCGCTCCGCTGCGGATGACGTATTCGCCAAACGCGGCGGCCTGTCCGTCGCCGAGGTAATGGACGGATATTTCGGGGGTCAGGAGCCGGAGAGCCTCTTCCAGTTTTGCGCGGATGGGGAACTGGTCCCAGAGTTGGGGGTTCAGATTCGGCGTCTTGTGCAGGACGCCATCGAAGGACGCCGGGCCGGGAGTCGCGAGGCCCACGGAATGAACATCGCTGATGGACGAACCGATTGATTCGGCGATGGCGATCGAGTTCTCCACCATGGCCCGGACGGTCGCCTCGGGGCCCTCGGACGAACGCGTGGGGAACTGGTCGCCGATCCGCAGGACCTCCCGCGATTCATTGCCGATGGTGATGGTGGTCGTCGTGCCGCCGACGTCGATGCCGAGATAGTGGTTCATGATGGGGCTCCCGATGGGCCGCTCGCGCGCTTTACATTCAGGAAATGGCGTGAGCGGCGGATTTCCCGTGTGCGTCGGAAAGATCGAAGACGCCCATCGAGGTGTCAACGGCAATGCTGCGGCGCGCTGTCCAATCTTGTTTTCCCGATGGCGGCGTGAAAATGTCCACCCGTGTCCACTTCGCCGATTTCACCCCCGCTCGCAAGCCCGGTTCGGGGCGGCGCGGGCGATGGGTATGCGGCGCTTTGGTGCAAGAGCAACTACTCATTCCTGGAAGGCGCCAGTCATCCGGATGAACTGGTCGAGGAGGCGCATCGGTTGGGTGTACGCTCCCTGGCATTGACCGACCGCGACGGCGTCTACGGCGCGCCCCGCGCGCACAAGCGGGCCAAAGAACTGGGCGTGCATCTGATCGTCGGATCGGAGATCACGCTTTTTGACGAATCCACCATCATTCTGCTGGCGATGGATCGCGGCGGCTATGCGAATCTCTGCCAATTGATCTCCCGGGGGCGGCTGCGATCGCCGAAGGGGACGAGTCATGTGAGTTGGGCGGAGGTTTGCGATCGGAATGAAGGGCTGCTGGCCTTGTGGGGCGGAGGTCGAAGCCTTCTGGCAGCGGAGGATGAGCCGGCGACGGAGGCGACGATGTTGCGCGAGGCGTTTGGCGACCGGATTCATGCCTTGCTCGAACGTCACTGCCATCCTGAAGACGCGCGCCGCGAGAAGCGCGTTCGACTGCGCTCGGAGAAGTGGGGGATATCGACGGTCGCGGGCATGGAGGTCCTGTATCACACACCGGCCCGGCGACCCTTGCAGGACGTGCTGACCTGCATTCGGCATGGCGTCCCGCTGGCCCGGGCCGGCCGCATGACCAAGCCCAATGCCGAGCATGCGCTTCGATCCGTTCACGGATTTGAGTCGTTGTACCAGGACGATTCGGCGTCAGTTCGTCGGACCCTTGAGGCGGCTGCCCGATGCCGCTTCTCGCTGGATCAGCTTCGTTATCGCTACCCATCGGAGCGTCTGCCGGAGGGGCGCACCTCGGCGGAGCGGTTGGAGGAACTCGCATTCAAGGGCGCGAAGCGCCGCTATCCTGAGGGGGTTCCCGAAGCTGTGACGGCGCAGGTGAAGAAGGAGCTGGAGCTCATCCACGAGTTGGAATACGACGGCTACTTCCTGACGATGTGGGAGATCGTCAGGTTTTGCCGTCAGCGAAAGATCCTGTGTCAGGGGCGAGGCTCGGCGGCGAATTCGGCCGTCTGTTACTGCCTCGGGATCACGGCTGTCGACCCGATCCGCATGGGGTTGTTGTTTGAGCGGTTCATCTCCCGCGAACGGGCGGAGCCGCCGGACATCGATCTGGACATCGAGCACGACCGGAGGGAGGAGGCGATCCAGCACATGTACGCCAAGTATGGGCGGACGCACGCGGCGATGGTGGCCAACTTCATCCGCTATCGCTCCAAGTCCGCCGTCCGGGATGTCGGCAAGGTGTTGGGGATATCCGAGGTTGCGATCGAGCGATTGACCAAGGGGTTGTCCCACTACGATTCGCTGTCGCCCCAGGCGTTGGAGGACAGCGGGTTTGACTCCGGCGGTCAGCTGCGGAACGAGTTTCTTCGGCTCGCGATGGAGATTCAGGATTTTCCGCGACATCTGTCGATTCATCCCGGGGGGTTCCTGCTCGGCCACGAACCGGTGGGCGACATTGTCCCGATCGAGAACGCCACGATGGCGGAACGCACGGTCATACAATGGGACAAGGACGACCTGGAGGATCTCGGCCTGTTCAAGGTGGATCTGTTGGGGTTGGGCGCGTTGAACGTCGTGCATCGGGCCTTCGATCTGATCGAAAGGCACACCGGGGCCCGGTGGTCGATGGCGACGATTCCTCCGCGGGACATGCCGACATTTGAGATGATCCAGCGGGCCGACACGGTGGGCGTGTTTCAGATCGAGAGTCGGGCGCAGATGGCGATGCTGCCGCGGTTGAAACCGGCGAATTATTACGACCTGGTCATCGAGGTCAGCATCGTGCGGCCGGGCCCCATCACGGGAGGCATGGTGCATCCGTTCCTGCGGCGAAGGAATGGCGAGGAGGCGGTGGACTATCCGCATCCGGCGCTGGAGCCCGTGTTGAAGAAGACCCTGGGCATTCCGCTTTTCCAGGAGCAGGTGATGCAGTTGGCGATCGTGGCTGCGGACTACACGCCGGGAGAGGCGGATCAACTTCGGAGGGACATGGCGGCCTGGCGGAAATCCGGGCGCATCGAGCGGCACCGGGAGCGGTTGATCTCGCGGATGGCGTTGAAGGGGATCAAGCGGGAGTTCGCTGAGCGTGTGTTCGAGCAGATCCAGGGCTTCGGAGAATACGGTTTCCCCGAGAGCCACGCGGCGAGCTTTGCGTTGATCGCCTATGCGACCTCGTGGTTGAAATGTCATTATCCGGCAGCGTTTCTCGGGGCCATGTTGAATGCGCAGCCGATGGGATTCTACAGCGCGGCCACCCTGGTGGAGGACGGCAGGCGGCATGGCATCGAGGTCCGGCCGATCGATGTGTTGCGCAGCGATTGGGAGTGCGCGCTGGAGGAGTGCGCGACGAGCGGGGAAGGGTTCGCCGTGCGGATGGGGCTCCGTTACGTGAAGGGACTGCATGCGGAACGGGGGCGACGCATCGTGGCCGCGCGGACGACGGCGGCGTTCAGGACAATCGACGATCTGGCGCAACGGGCGGAGCTGGATGTCGGCGCGTTGAGCCGGTTGGCGGAAAGCGGGGCGCTGCGCGACATCGGGGGCGATCGACGAAGCGCGCTCTGGGAAAGTCTCGGTTCGCGGCGAAGCGGGGAGATGGAGTTGGATCTGGGTGCAAACGAAGCAGGGCCGGCATTTGCGGAATTGGATCCGTTCGAGGCGATCACCTGGGATTACGATCTGACTTCGCACAGCACGAGCGGCCATCCGCTGGAGCCGTTGAGGGAGGAGTTGAATCGCCGGCGGTTGCCGGATGCGGAGGCCGTGCGGCGGATGCCGAATGGCAGGCGGACGCAATATGCCGGCATGGTGATCTGCCGTCAGCGACCGGGCACGGCCAAGGGCGTGGTCTTCATGACCCTGGAGGACGAGACCGGCTTCGTGAACCTGGTCGTCTGGCAGAAGGTGTATGAGAAGTTTCGCATCGTCGCCAAGACTGCGCCCTTCCTTGGCGTGACCGGCAAGGTGCAATCTGAGAAGGGCGTGGTTCACCTCGTCGCGGACAAGCTTTGGATTCCAGATCTGACAGTCCAGCCGGAACGCGGGAAGAGCCGGGACTTCCATTGACCACGGATTTCACGGGATGCGCGGAAAGTGAGGGGGAGACAAAGGAATAGAGACAAAGGAATCCGAAGAAACGATTCCTTTGTCAGCTCAATGGCCACGCTGGGTATTCTGAGAGCCTGTCTGAAAATGAGTTCCTGACAAAACCGCTGTAATCCCTATTCTTGGGCGCATGAAACTATCCCGTCTGTTTGTTGTTGGTCTTCTTCTCATTGGGCTCAATTCCGCAGTTGCGGGCGATGGGCATATCGGCGTCGGCGCGAAGCCGGTAAAGGGGGGCGAGGTGATTCTCGACGGCTCGCGCAAGATGTTGGATGAGAAGTGGACCTACTGGGAGGGGCCGCGGTTCGCCTCGTCGCTGCCGATCAAGTGGAAGGTGGTTGACGATCCGGTGGACAAGGGGACGGCGATCATGACGGACGACCGGGTCGCCGATGGAGGGAAATACGGGACGGCGGACATCGTGACCAGGAAGAAATACCGCGACTTCCGGCTGCATGTGGAGTTCTGGATCGCCAAGAAGCGGGGCAACAGCGGCGTGTATCTGCAGAACCGCTATGAGATCCAGATTCTCGACGGCGACAAGACGAAGCACGGACTGGGCGCGGTGATCAATGAAACGGAATCGCCCTATCACGCCTACAATGGAACGGGGACATGGAATGCCTACGACATCACCTTCCGCGCCGCGCGGTTCAAGGACGGCAAGCGGGTCAAAAAGGCGATGGTGACCATGTATTTCAACGGGAAGAAGGTGCATGAGAACGTGGGGATCACCCGCGTCTGGGGCGGGCCGAATTCAGGTTTGGATGGCTCCAATGACAAGGAAGGCAACGGCATCACCGACACGCCCGGCGGATTGAAACTCCAGTGCGAGGGGCATGACGTGCGTTACCGCAATATCTGGATCAAGGAGCTGGAACTTCGGAAGCCGGACACGGATTTTTGATGGCGCGCGCGGTCCCGCACGATATGGTGGGCAATGTCATGAACCCGGGCCTGGATAATTCGGATTCCCTGTCGCGCAGGCGTTTTTTGGGAGGATCGTCCATCGGCCTGGGCGGCGTGGCGCTGGCGTCGTTGATGAATCGGGACGTCGGAGCGGCGTCGGGCGGAGAATGGCGGCCGCCGACGGGGGAGCCACATTTCAAGCCCAGGGCCAAGAGCGTGATCCTTCTCTTCATGCGCGGCGGCGTCAGCCACATGGAGAGCTTCGACAACAAGCCGGAATTGACGCGCCTGGCCGGCAAGACCATCGGGGAGACTGAATACGGACACGTCCAGGATCCGGAGCGGTTGAAGAAGGTGCGCGTGGTGGTGGTCAATGACGCCAACGGGCAGCAGCGCAACACGATCTACCCGCTTCAGATCGGCTTCAAGAAATACGGCCAGAGCGGCATTGAGATCAGCGACTGGTTCCCCCACATCGGCTCCTGCATCGACGACATCTCGCTCATCCGCTCGATGTGGACGACCGACGACAATCACGGCGCGCAGGTGCAGTTCCTTTCCGGTCGGCACACGTTGGAGGGGCGTTTCCCGACGATCGGTTCCTGGGTGAAATGGGGGCTCGGTTCGCTGAACGACAATCTCCCGCAGTTCATCACGATGGGCGACCGCTACTTCAGCCGGAAGGACGCCTACTATCTCGGCCCGGCCTATGACGCCGTGAAGCTGAAGGTCGATCCCGCCAATCCATTGCCTTTTGCCAAGCCTGCCGGCGATTTTCCGTTGGATGAACAACGTCTGAATTTTGAGCTGATCAACCGGCTGAATCGCTTGTCCTCGAAGCAGTATCCGGACGACGCCACGCTGGAGGCGCGGATCAAATCCTACGAACTGGCCTTCAACATGCAGACGGCCGTGCCGGAGACGATCAACTTCGATGACGAGCTGGAGGAGACGAAGCGGGCGTATGGATTCGATCAGGCGAACACGAAGTCCTTTGGGCAGCAGTTGCTGGCGGCGCGGCGTTTCGTCGAGCGCGGCGTGCGGTTCATCCAGATCATGCACGGACCGGGCGCGGCGGGCGCGTGGGACGCGCATCGCGGGTTGAAGGCGAATCACTCCAAGCTGGCGGCGCAGGTGGACAAGCCGATTGCCGGCCTGATCAATGACCTCAAACAGCGCGGCCTGTTTGAGGAGACGATCGTGGTGTTTGCCACCGAGTTCGGCCGCACCCCCGGATCACAGAGCGCGGACGGTCGAGATCATCATCCCTTCGGGTTTTCAGTCTGGATGGCGGGCGGCGGACTGAAGGGCGGGGTGGCGCATGGCGCGACCGATGAACTTGGGTTTCATGCCGTTGAGGATCCCCACTATGTGACCGATGTGCACGCGACCCTGATGCATCAGCTTGGGTTGGAATCTCATCGCATGGAGGTTCCCTGGCACAAACGGCTGGAGTTGGAATTCGGGCAGGTGATCCGGGAGATTGTGTGACTTGCGTTCAATGCGCCTTCGGCCACTCCTGTTCATGTGCTCGCCGCTACGCGGCTGAAGGATGTCGCCAATGGAGATGATCAGCATGGCAGGAAATCGTCGAAATCCGAAATCGGCTGATTACGTTTATTCTTCGTTCTCGGCGCGGAGGCGGATCATGCCCAGCGATTGGATGGCTGTGGGGTTCTTGTACAGCCCTTCCAGATACACAACGACATTGGTGAGGGTCGGGCTTGCGTGCTGCAGCCCCCAGATGGCGCCTTGTCGGTTTCGCCATTCAGTTTGACCTCGCGCGCCGGCCAGCAGGACTTCAGCCGCCCGCTTGTTCTCGGGATCCGCCTCCAATGCGGCGATTGCGAGTGTCAGGGGATCTTTCAATTCGTGTTCGCGTTCGAGCAGTTCCTTTGTCAGCGAGCTCGTAGAATCATGGGAGATCTTGGTCATGAGCCATAAAGCCGGATGCAGGCTGTATTTTCGAGATCCGGGCATGGAGTTGGTGGCGTTGTGGCGGATGGCCGATTCCAGAATGGGGAGAAGGAAATCCCGATCGCCTTTGAGATTGTTCAGCAGGAGAGGCAGGGCCGAGTTTGTCATGGCGGTCTTCAGGAGAAACGAGTGCGCTTGGTCGCCGCCGGAGGAAATCTGACAGATGGCCGCCGCCACGGAGACCTTGAGCGCGTTGGTGGCGGGGAGTGACAGAAACTGAGCGTGCAGGAGTGGCAGCGCATTGCTTGCGGCGGGGCCGAAGCTGCCGAGCGCAATCATCGCCCGGCCGCTTCCCAGATTTGCCCGGTGGTATCTGACGATGTCTGGAGTCAATCCCGGATCTGGCGCGATCATTCCAGCCACGGATTGCATCGCCATCCTGGCTGTCACGAAATCCGTTCCGGTCAACGCGGCGCGAAGGTGCGGCGTGGCGGGTTGCGCGTTTTCTCCGATGCATTCCAGCAAAAGGAGAGCGGACCGGAGGGCGTTTGTGTCCGATCCCTTGAGAGCCGGGAGAAGGTGTGGCAGCAGGACGTCGGCGCTTGGTCTGATTTCAAGCAGGGCGGTCTTTGCTTCCAGCCAGATGTTGGGCTCGAAACCCGGAGGCTTCCATCCCGGACGGCGTGAATTCCACCAACTTGAGATTCTGTAGCTGGCCCGTTCCAGAAAAGAGGCGCGCGTGCGGCCGACAAGATAGGGGACGGCGTCTTCGCCGATCGCCTTGATGGCCAGTCGGGCTTCCTCCCTTTGCACGAGGTCCAGGCTTGTGTCGCTACCCTCTCCGGAATACTGCCTGAACCAGTCGTCGATATCGCGACCGCGATGGGAGGGCAGATCCCCATCCTTGAACAGCAGGAATGGCAGGACCAACGCGAGGGCCGCTGCCAGGCCTTTCGCGACTCGGCGCCATGTCCGATTCAGCGAACCGGCGGAAGCGGGGGGTGAGGATGCGGGCGCTTCTCCCATGGTGGTCAGTCCCTTGTGTCGGCGTGATTCGTTGAAGCTAGAACAGTGTCTCCGCTGAATCGGACTTGCGCAAGGCGTTGGATGGGAGGATAAGCGGTTCATCCAATCCAATCAGGCCCGGTTCATGAATACAAAACTCGTTCTCCTCGTTGCGGTGTCGGTAGTTCTGACGCCGCTGTTCGCCTCGGCTCAGACCAAGCCCCGGAAGATCCCCAAGTCCGCTTCCAGCGCGCGTTCGTTGACGCAGGACATCGTGCCGCTCCGGCCGACGCCGGGATCTCAGCCGACGAAGGGAGGCGTCGGCGCCACGAAGGCTCCGGCCCCAAAGCGCGCGACCTCAAAGCGTCCTCCGATCAGCGAGACGGACCGCAAGGTGTTCGAGTTCCACAAGAAGCGTGCGGAGTCGGGTTCGGCGATGTCGCAATATGAGGTGGGCAGCCGCTACCTGACCGGGAAGGGCGTTGAACAGGACCGCGACGAGTCGATCAAGTGGCTGGAGAAGGCGGCCAAGCAGGGGCACAAGAAGGCCGCGCAAAAGCTCGGTTTTCTGAAGCGTTCGAAGCCGCCCGCTGCGGCGACGTCAGCGAAGAAGCCGGCGACGCCCGCGGGGAAGACGACACCGGTGAAGAAATAGGCGGGAGGAAGGCGGGGAGCATTCCGACGTAGAACGGAATTCAATCCGTTTGCCCGGCGTTGGAGGTTGAAGGGCGTTGGCGAGACCCTGTGTTCTGGGGCGTGTTGGGCGTTGGCTTTGAAACTGGGGGCGCGCAGCAAACGGAATGAATTCCGTTCTACGCTGTAGCGCCCAGCCGCAGCGCGGCGACACGCCAATAGCCGTGGTTGAAGGCGCGAAGCGTCGAGGCCACGGTTCCTGGAAGGAAGCGCATCAAGCCGCGTAGCGGCGTCACCCGGAGCGCTCCAAGCGCGTCCGATCGTCAATACCTTGGCGGCGTCGCCGCTGACGCGGCTCTTGGGATTGGTTGGGGCAGACCGTGGCCTTGGCGCGTTGCGCCTTCGACCACGGCTATTCATGTGGGCGCCGCTACGCGGCTGCCGCCTGGATCAAACTATGCCCACCACTCACTTCGCCGGCCGGCGATATCCGACGGTGTAGCGCATGGAGCCTTTGGGGGCGCGGAAGGAGTCCGGGAACGCCTTGCCTTCCAGGTCGTAGCAGACGCGGAAGGCTCCGGGGCTTTTCATCTCGAAGATGGCCTTGATCGTGTGGCCGGCGTTGGGACCTTCGGTTCCCTTGATGGTCATGCGGTGCGGCGTATGGCTTGTGTCGATGGTGAACGTTCCCTTGTCGGTCTTGGTTTCGCCCACGACCGTGACCAGGTATTGGTCGCCGGTGATTTCGAGGGTGATCTTTTCGAGTTCCGGGCGCGGCAGGAAGGTTCCGTCGTGAATGGCGGAGATGGGTTTCCATTTGCCCTGGTGGGTCTTGGGTGCCTGTTCGGGCATCTCCACGCCCTTGGGGAGGAAGGTGACCTTGCGGTCGTTCTCAACCTTCTTGCCATCGGTGCAGCGGCCTTCGGCGACCTGTTTGTCCAGCAGGTGGATCAGGGCTTTGACCTGCTCGGGCTTCGCCTTGGCGAGGTTCTTCGTCTCGCCGGGATCGTTCTTCAGGTTGAAGAGTTGCATCGGCGGGAGGCCCTGCTTCTTGGCGTCGGGTTCCCGGGGCGCGCTCCAGCCGCCGCTGCCCGCGGACAGGCAGAGTTTCCAATCCCCGTCGCGGATGGCGAAGGAGCCGCCGATGGAATGGCTGATCAGGTTTCCGCGGCCGGATGTTTTCTTACCTTCGAACACGGGCAGCAGGCTGTAGCCGTCCTCGCCGCCGAGCGGTTGGCGCTTCTGCCCGGTGATGGCCTCCAGGGTGGAATAGACATCGGTCAGGCAGGCGAGGGCCGAGGTCTTGCCGCCGGGTTTGATCCTGCCGGGCCAGCGCGCGATGAAGGGCACGCGATGTCCGCCCTCATAGATGTCCGCCTTGTGGCCGCGGTAGATGGCGCTGGGGTTGTGGCCGAATTCCTTGAGCAGCGGAAAGTTGCCTTCGGGCGAGCAGCCGTTGTCGCTGGTGAACATGACCAAAGTGTTGTCGTCGAGGCCGGCCTTCTTCACGGCGTCGAGGAGCTGGCCCATGTGGTGGTCGCACTGCATGACGAAGTCGGCGTAGGGATTCATGCCGCTGGCGTCCTTGAACGGCGGGACCGGCACGATGGGCGTGTGAGGCGCGGGCAGGGCGAGGTAGATGAAGAAGGGTTTTCCTTCCTTGGCCGCTTCGGCCTTGGCGTTGACGGTTTCGATGGTCTTGTCGAACAGGTGGGGTAGGACCTTCTCGATGTGGAAGTCGGCGCCGATGGGGCCCTTACGGTACCAGCCATAGCGGTCCTCCTTTTTGGTGACGCCTTCCTCGCGATCGGGTTGGGCGGTGACCTTGCCGGTGTCGACCCAGACGTAGGGCGGCATGTCGAGGGAGCCGCAATGGGCGTAGTAGCGATCGAAGCCGTTGATGTCGGGGCCGTTCTTCACGGGCTTGGTGAAATCGATGGTCTTGCCGTCGGGTTTGGCCCAGTCCCAGCCGAGGTGCCATTTGCCGATCATGGAGGTGTGGTAGCCGGCCTTGCGCATGAGGTGGCCGAGGGTGGGGCGGTCGGCGGGGATGAGGTGTTCGCTGCGGCCGCTGAGCACGCCGCGGGCGAGGCGCGAGCGCCAGTTGTAACGTCCGGTGAGCAGGCCGTAGCGCGTGGGGGTGCAGACGGAGCTTGGCGTGTGGGCGTCGAGGAAGGTGAGTCCCTCGTCGGCCATCCGCTGCAGGCGCGGCGTCTTGATCTTGCAGTCCGGATTGGTGGGGGAGACGTCGCCGATGCCCAGGTCGTCGGCCATGACCAGGATGACGTTCGGACGGGACGCGGCATTGACGGAGGGAACGGCCAAACCGATGGCGGTCAGCAGGGCGGGGAGCAGGGCGGGGATACGATTTGATTTCATGATGTTGTCGGCGTTTTGCGCGGGACCTTGATACCAGACCGGACGCGGAGGGCAATGATTCACAGAAGAAACAGACGGGGCATGGCCGAGGTCATGCGCGTGGCGGGCGGGCCCTCTCATCGGGTCACGACCTGGGGTGGAACCGGCGATGCACGTCGCGGAGTCGGCTTCCGGCGACGTGGGTATAGACCTCCGTGGTGGCGATGGACGCGTGGCCGAGCAATTCCTGGATGATCCGCAGATCGGCCCCGTGTTCCAGAAGATGCGTTGCGAAGCTGTGGCGCAGCATGTGAGGGGTGATGTTGCGTTCGATGCCGGCAAGCGCCGCCCGCTTCTTGATCCGGAGCCACATGGTCGGCGCGGCGAACGCCGTGCCGCGCTGGGTCAGGAAGACATTGGCCGGGGTCTGGCGGTTCACGAGATGTGGACGTCCCGCGTCGAGGTAACGTTGAATGGCTTCAAGAGCCTTGGTCCCGACGGGGACAACGCGTTCCTTGGAGCCTTTGCCGATCACCGTGACGAAGCCGGCGTCGAGGTGAAGTTGCTCCAGTCTCAGCGCGCGCAGTTCGGAGAGCCGCAGGCCGGAGGCGTAGGCCAGTTCGAGAATCGCCTGGTCGCACATCGACGAGGGCGTGGACGGCGTCGGTTCCTTGAGCAGGGCGTCGATTTCCGATGCGGTCAATGCCTTGGGCAGCTTTTTCCACCGGCGGGGCAGGGAGAGGTTTTCGGCGGCGTTGACCGGGAGGATCTTCTCGTTCTCGGCAAACTTGTAGAACGCCTTCAAGGCCGCGATTTCCAGGTAGACGGTCGAGGCGCTCAGTTTCGCGGTGGAATCCTCCGGCGCATCCATCGGCCGCCGGGCGCGTTCGTGCTGCAGGAAGTCCATCAGGGTCTGGAGCGTCACGTCCTCCCAGTCGTCGATGCCCTTGGAGTCGGCCCATTTCAGGAACTGGTCGAGCAGGCCGGAGTAGGTCTGCTGGGTTCGCTCGGACTGCCCGCGCTCGTGGCGCAAATACTGCAGGAAGTCTTCAACCAGATGCCGCATGATGGTTCGATTCAGGGGGCATGTTTCAGATGGGCGATGAGGTCCGCCATGGCCTGCGGGGTGATGGCGGATTCCAGTCCGTCCGGCATCAAGGAAATCGTGGAGGCCCGGATTTCGCGGATCTGCTCGCGGGGGATGGTCTCCAGGACGCCCTGGGCCTGGATCAGTGTCACGGCCGAGGCGGACTCCGATCGGATCAGGCCGGAGAGGCTGCGGTCGTCGGTGGTTTCGATGGTGTAATTGACGAAGCGGGGTTCGATGATGGCGTTGGGATTGAGGATCGCCTCCAGCCAGTCCGCCAGGCCCTTGTTGCGATAGACGGACAGGTCGGGGCCCACCTCGAACCCCTGGTTGTTGAGCCGGTGGCAGGGGGCGCAGTTCGTTGTGAAGACCTGCGCGCCGTTGGTCCTGTCGCCGGTCAGGGTCGCGACTGTTCCGTAGCGTCGGACGACCTCCCCGCGATCAGGGGAATTGTGCAGGGGGAGGAGTTTGTCGACGCGTTTGACGATGGCCGGATTGCTGTTGCGTGAAAGTCGGAGGCGGGTGACGGGGTCGATATCGGCCGGCGAGACCTTTCCGGACGCGACGGCATCCAGCAAGGCGTTGATCCAGGCGCCGCGGGTGACCAGTTTGGCGACGACAAGTCTGCGCAAGGCGGGCCGATGTCGGGCCCAGGCTTCGAGCAGGATTTCCGGAACGCGATCGGAGGCGCGGCGGGTGATGGTCTGCAGCGCCACATCGTGCAGTTCCGCCGCGGATGCGTCATTGAGAATCCGGGCGAGAAGGGGCAGGTCTGCATCGTGGTCGTTGAGTCCGCGTCCGAGCAGACTGGCGGCAGCGGAGCGCAGGGCTCCGGGGCGATCGGGGTCCAAGGCGATTGTCCGCGCACGTGCATAAGCCTCCTTCAAGGCCCCGGCGGCGTCGCGAACCGCCGTTGAGGTGGCGTTTTCGAGCGCCGCGAGTTTCAAAGGTTTGCGATCGAACACCTGTTGGGCGGCGGCGAGGAGTTCCCAGCTCCAGAGTTCGTCGCGTTGCAGCGCCGGAGCCAGAACGGCAAGCATCGCGCCGACGGATTGATGGGAGCCGGAAGCGGCGGCGGTGGCCAGAAGCTGCCCCAGAGCCGCGCTGGGGCGGGTGTTGTTGTTTTCGGGGTTGGCCGCGACGCGGAAGATCTCCTCCGGTTGCGTGGCGGCGGAGCTGAGCACGGCGGCGTTCAGCCAGGTGTCGCGCGCGCCGCCGGCGAGGATCGCGCCCAAGGCCCTGCCCGCCCGGCGGTCGCGCCAGTTCCCGAGGGTCAGGGCGAGTTGCAGTCGGACGGTGGGATCCTCGTCGTTGGCGAGGTTCAATGCCGCGTTTGCGAGCGCAGCGTTGTCCGCCAGGCGCTTTTCGCTCAAGCGGACGGCGTGTCGTCGGACCGGCGCCGCGTCGTCGGCGAGCGCTTTGAGCAGCGCGGCGTCCTTCAGGGAGCCGATGCCGTCCAGCGCGCACAGGGCCTGCAGGCGGACTTCGGGAACGCGCGCTGATCGGGCCAGGGATTCAAGCGCCGCGGCGGCGGATCTGTCCCGCCGGCGGACCAGTTCCTGGTGGATTGCGTCGCGCAGGACGCCATTGCCGGAGTTCAGCTTTTTCGCGAGGTCCGGCGTCTTGAGCTGGGAGAGATCGGAATGGTTTGCCAAGCGTCTGCCGCGGGGGAAGACACGGTAGATGCGGCCTTTGTCCGAGCCGGCGCGGACGTCGAGTTTCGCCAGTCTTTCCTCCGGTATCCAGCGGGGGTGTTCGATGACAAAGCGATACATGTCCACGACCCACAGGGCGCCATCGGGGCCGGTCGCGGCCTGGACGGGGCGGAACCAATTGTCAGAGGAGGTCAGGAATTCCGAACGTTGTTCGTCGGGCGCGCGTCGGCCGGTCATGACAGGTCCGGCTGGAGACAACTCGAGGCGGCGGACCAGGTTGTGAACGGGCGCGCAGATGAAGGCGTCGCCGAAATACTCTGTTCCAAGCACGGTGTCGCGGTAGATTCCGGCGCCGCAGCCGCCGGTGACACGGTTCGCGTGCTCGGGGCGGTTGAATCGCTGGAGCAGTTCGCTGGTCGGGTAGATGCGTTCGGGATGGTCGCCGGTCGGGACGTAGTGTCGATCGGCGGGCAGGGAAACATGGGGATTGCGGTTCCGGTAATGCTCGGGCAGGGGATACTGAAACAGCGAGCTGCTGTTGTTGCCGCCGAACCAGTCGCCCCAGTCGTTGCGGATGCGCCCTTGCTGCGTGTAGCCGGAGGCGGTTTCGAAGAGTCCGAGATCCGGCTTCATCCGGAAGTCCTTGCTGCGGATGTTGACTTCACGGCCGGTGGATTTCGATTTGATCACGCCGCCGCGCAATCCATTGGCGCCATGGACCCAGTTGTCGAGCCCCCAGGTCAGCCCGTTCACGCGGGCCTGGTAATTGTCGGTGATGAAGCCGGTGAAGAGTTTCTCGATCTTGTCGGCGCGCCCGTCGCCATCCGTGTCCTCGGCGTAAAGGATGTCGGGCGCCGAGCAGATCAGCGCGCCCTTGTTCCAGGCCATGACGTCGGTGGGGAACGGAAGTCCGTCGAGGAACAGCGTCGCCTCGTCGCAATGTCCGTCGCCGTCCAGGTCCCGGAGGAACTTCACCCGGCCTCCGGGTTTCCAATTGCCGTCGAGTCCGGCGGGATAGTCGTGCATCTCGACGACCCAGAGTCGGCCGTCGAGACCGAAATCGATGGCGACGGGGTCGACGATGATCGGTTCGCTGGCGACGAGTTCGACGTGGAATCCGGGCTTGGTCCGCATCCGTGCGACGGAGTCCCGGGCGGGTGTCGGGGGCGTCATTTCGACGACCTGACGCGGTTTGCGAAAGGACTCGGGGATGGTCCTGTGGACGGCGTCGATGATCTTTCGTTCGAGTCCGGGTTTGAACTTGTTTGGCCGGTCGTAATAGACCATGGAAGATTCGCCCTCGTAGCCGCCTTCGCGAAGGACGCGTTCGGAGGGGATGTAACAGGGAACGTCGTTGGCGTAGGCGTTGACCCAGATGCGGGAGCGGTCGAACTCGCGTTTGAGGCGCAGCGCGTAATCGACGACGACCTCGCCAGGCAGGAAGACCATCGCCAGTTCGTCGCCGAAGCTCCAGGTCTGGACCCTGTAGTCGAGCCCGGTTTGAAGGGCCTCGCCTCGGTTGATGCGGTCGAGGTTCTTTTTGGCGTGGTAGGAGATGTTGGCGCGCTTGTTGGCGGCGCGCTCGATCCATTCGTCACGGGAGCGCGGTTCGAATTCCAGCGTGGCCTCCGCGGCGGCGCAATGGAGCCCGGCGGTCAGCGGCTTCATCTTGTCGGACTGGATGAGTTTCGCGGTCTGCGCGGCGATCTCGCGGCCGTGTTGGATGGCGTAATCATAGCCATTGTTGGGGGTATGACGGAGAACCGGGTTTTGATCCGCGCCGCAGCCGATGGCGACGAGCAGGAGCGCGTCGGGGTGGTTCTTTTCGAATTCGTCCTGGGCGAAGCCGGCCCAGTCGCCGCAGATGCGGTTGTATTTTCCGCCCAGGGTGGTGCAGTGGCAGGCGTAGTTGACCAGGACGGCGCGCAGTCCGCCATCCGGAGCGCGGACGCGAAGGGCCGGTAGGTCGTGATCGATGGGGCCGCCCCTGGTGCGTCGGTTGGAGCCGAAGCCCGCGCTGCCGACGCCCCAGTCGAGGCGGGCAGGCCGGCGGTCCTTCACTGCCGCCAGGGCGACCTTGACGAGATTGTCGGTGAGTTCGGCGGTGTAGCGCCTGATCCCGGCCTGATGTCGCCGGGGAATGTCCATGCTGAACAGGTTGGGCAGGACGCCTTCAATCATGGGCGCCGAATGCGTGTGGCTGGAGGCGATCGCGAAACGCTCGTTGGGCAGGCGGAGGCGCTTCTGAAGACGCTGGAGAACCTGCAGGCGCAGGGTGAACGGCACGCCGCAATTATCCACGGTGAGGAGGATGGCGAGATCCGCGTCGGAGCCGATGGCGATGGCCTTGGCCTTGATGAGTTGATCGACGCCTTCGTGCGTCGTGCGGCGGCTCCCGTAGCCGCTGAGCCGGACGGGGTAATCGGGGGTGATGTCGATGTCGGCGACGCCGACCGGGAACAATCCGGACGCGACGGCGGCGTTGACGGCCGGGGGCAGAAAGGTCAGCAAAGCCAGGGTGATGGCGAGGCGGATGGCGGGTGGTTTGCGGTTCATTTCTTCTTTTTCGGGACGGGCGGCAATGCGGCGGGTTTGCGCGACTTTTTCGTGACCTTGTAGACGGTCAGGGAACCGTAGGATGCGTGTCCGGTATGTCCCATCTGACGCAGGCCAATGAGGCCGTCTTTCAATGCCGGGCCGTGTTTTTCGCCTTGGTCGATCCAGACTGCGGCGAGTCTGCCGGCGGTCTCAAGCAGGATGCGGCCATCGAACTTCAACAGCCGGACGATATGCGGCCCCGCGCCCGCCGCGGTGATGTTGTCCGTTCCGCAACTGACAAGTTGAAAGCCGTGGTTCTTGCGGATGTTGGCGGTGCGTCGGGGCGTTCCCCCATGGTCGCTGGCGCAGGCCCAGTAGGAGATGTGGTAGGCGTCGATGCCGCCAGAATGATAATTGCGGAACACCCCGTCCCGCTTCGCCTGCTTCAGGTCGAAGATATCGCCGCCCCCTCGGCCTTGGGCGGCAAAGAAGATGATGTTGAGGCCGTTGGTCGGGTTGGCCGGGGTCACGTCGAATTCAATCAGACAGTTCTCGGGGAATGACCGGGTGTTCCAGAGGACGACGTGGCCATTTTCGGCGGGCTTTCGGCTTTCCAGATGAAGCGCTCCCTTTTCGGTCCACGCGCGACCGGGGCCTTCGAGGACCCACTCGTGATTCCCCGGCCTGCGCGCCCGCTTGTCGCCGTCGAACAGTTTGTCTTCGTGGATGACATTCAACGGGGAACCGAAGTCGGCGGTGTAGAGCAGTTCCAGGTCGTAGGTGTGGAAGTTCAGTCTGCCGAGATACTCGGTGCGGCCTTCCCCGGCGAGTCCGATGCGGGCGAATCCCCCGATCGCGGTGCGAAGCGCGGCCTGGTCGAGCGCCTCGTCGTGCAGGGTGACGTTGTCGATGGCGACCGAGGTGAAGCGCTCCCCTTTGCCGGCGGCGCCTCCCAGGACGAGGCCGCCTTGGGCTGGGCGGGGAGCTTCCCAGGAGTCCAACCATGGCCTGAACCGGACGCGTTCCTGGAGACAGCCGTTGAGGAAACACTCGAACAGCCCGTTCGTTGCGTCCCAGGAAAAGGCGAGGTGGTACCACTGGCCGCCGATGAGGTGGGACCAGTTGATCCGGGCGGTGTGTTCCTTGCCCTTCTGGTCGGTGAGTCGCAGGTCAAGCGCGAGCGAGGAGGCGCGTTCCTTCAGCGTGGCGTTGAAGAACGGCGTTTCGAGAAGCGGAATCTGGACGCTGGCATCCAAGGCTGTCGGGCCGGAGGAGAGAGTCCGGTTGAAGCGTATCGAGAAGCCCACTGAACCGTGGTCTGTCCAAAGGTTGGCAGGGACTGTGATGCGGAGAGCAGGGTGTCCGTCGCGCGGTTCCACAGCATTGCCGTCGCCGGATGGAACGAAAACGGCGCCCCTGCCGAGTTCCGCGGTGACGGCGCCGTTGGCGGGAACCGGACTGAGATCGCCATCCAAGGGTAGATGGAAAAACTGGCCGCCGCGAATCGTTGCACAGGAGGACAGCAGGACGGCCGCGATCGTCGACCGGATGGCGATTTGAAGACGCTGGGGCATGAGAACTGCGGTCAGAATGGACGTCGTCGGCCGATCATTTGATTCAAACAGCCCATGTCGGATGGCTGATGCGAGCAACCCGGCCAGAATGGCCGCTTTGCGGGCAAACTACGCCAGAATCCCGTCGATGATCCTGGAATCTTCCACCACGCCGGTGAGGCGGTGATCCAGGCCCTGGTGGCGGTAGGTGAGCTTCGTGTGGTCGATGCCGAGTTGGTGGAGGATGGTGGCGTTCAGGTCGCGGATGTGGACCGGATCGCGGACGATGTTGTAGCAGAAGTCGTCGGTCTCGCCGTATTCGACGCCGCCCTTGACGCCGCCGCCGGCGAGCCAGGTCGCGAAGCAGCGGCCATGGTGGTCGCGGCCATGATTGGTTTCGGTCAGCTTGCCCTGTGAGTAGATTGTGCGGCCGAACTCGCCGCCGCAGACGACGAGGGTGTCTTCCAGGAGACCGCGACGCTTGAGGTCGGTGAGCAGGCCGGCGCAGGGCTGGTCGATGTCCTCGCACTGCATGCGGATCTTGTTGGGGAGGTCGCCGTGCTGGTCCCAGCCGCGGTGGAAGAGCTGCACGAAGCGGACGCCGCGCTCGACCATGCGGCGGGCGCGCAGGCAGTTGGCTGCGAAGGTCCCGGGCTTGCGGACGTCCTTGCCGTAGAGGTCGAGTGTTTCGTCGGATTCGCCGGAGGCGTCCATGATCTCGGGAACCTCGGACTGCATGCGGAAGGCCATCTCGTATTGGGCGATGCGGGTCTGGGTCTCGGGATCGCCGAACTCGTCGTAGTTCTCCTCGTTGAGCCGGTTGAGCGTGTTGAGGATGTTGCGGCGGTTCTCTCGATCGATGCCGGGCGGGTTGGGGAGGTAGAGGACGGGATCGCCGGAGCTGCGGAAGTTCACGCCCTGGTATTTGGAGGGCAGGAAACCGCTGCCCCAGAGGCGGGCGTAGAGGGCCTGGCTCTGGCCGCGGCCCTTCGAGATCATCACCACGTAGGCGGGCATGTTCTGATTCTCGCTGCCGAGACCGTAGTCGAGCCAGGAGCCGAGGCAGGGGTGCCCGGGTTGTTGCGTGCCGGTGGCGATGTAGGTGATGGCGGGGTCGTGGTTGATGGCCTCGGTGTTGACGGTCTTGATCAAGGCGATGTCATCGATGACTGACGCGGTGTGCGGCAGGAGTTCGGAAACGTAGATGCCGGCCTGGCCGTGTTTCTGGAACTCGAACATTGGCGCGACGCAGGGGAAGGACTTCTGCCCGGAGGTCATGCCGGTGATGCGCTGGCCGCCACGAACGGAGTCCGGCAGTTCCATGCCGTGGATCTTCCGCACGCCGGGCTTGAAGTCGAACATGTCGATGTGCGACGGGCCGCCGGAGAAGAACAGGTAGATGATGTTCCTGGCCTTGGGCGCGTGATTCGGGAAGCCGGGCAATCCGCCGCCGAGGCGGGGGACGGGGCCGTGGCCGCCTGCGGCGTTGGCCGTGCCGAAGAGGTCGGGATTGAGCAGCGTCGCGGCGGCCGCCGCGCCAAGGCCGTTGCCCATGCGCGTCAGAAAGTTGCGCCGGTTGTGGGCGTCGATGCGGGTGGTGAGTGGATCAATCATTGCAATGCGGAGTGGGGATCTGGGGATGCGGAACAAGCGGCGGGCGCGAAATGCCCGGTAGAGATGCGTTGCATCGCATCCCAAATTCAAGTCCTGAAGGGATGAGGGAGCCCCAGGGATTCGACGCGCTGCGGAATGGGCACGGTTCGAGTCGCCCCGTTCGGGGCTTTGAAGTGGGTTGCGATGCAACGCAACCCTACCGGGATTCGGATCGCCGATCTGTGTCCATCTGTGTTCATTTTAACGCGACGTGGTTTTGCGAAGGCGGTTCGTGGTTGTTCACCCGCGCGTCAACGCCTCGTCCATGTTCAGCAGGAGATTGGTGATGACGGTCCAGGCGGCGTGTTGGGTCTGGTTGATGCTCTCGTCGCGTTTGGTGTCGCCGACTTCGAGGTATTGCTTCGCCTTGTCGGGCTCGGCTTTGAAGAGTTTTCTCTGTTCCTCGAGCAGATTCTGCAGCGTCTGGACCTTCGACATGGACGGCGCGCGGGCGGTGACGAGCTTCCAGGCGAATTCGAGTTTGTCGGCGTCGGTCTCGCCGCCTTCGCGAAGGATGCGCTCGGCAAGATGCCGCGAGGCCTCCACGAATTGCGGATCGTTCAGGGTGACGAAGGCCTGCAGTGGAGTGTTGGTGCGCTGGCGTTTGACGACGCACTTTTCGCGGGAAGGCGCGTCGAAGATGATCATGGAAGGCGCGGGGGCGGATCGTTTCCAGTAGGTGTACATGCTGCGGCGGAACAGCCGGCGGCCCTTGTCGGCGACGAAGCGGACGTTGCCGCTGAGGGAGACCTCGTTCCAGAGTCCCGGCGGTTGATAGGGTTTTACGCCGGGGCCGCCGACGGTGTCGACGAGCAGGCCGCTGAGGGCGAGGGCGTTGTCGCGGATGAATTCGCCCTGCAGGCGGAAGCGCGGGCCGCGGGCGAGCAGGCGGTTTTCGGGATCGCGTTCCTTGAGTTCGGGTGTGACTCGGGAGGACTGGCGATAGGTCGCGGACATGACCATCTGCTTGATCATGCGCTTCACGTCCCAGCCGCTTTCGACGAAATCGACGGCCAGCCAATCGAGCAGGTTGGGGTGGCTGGGCCATTCGCCCTGCGAGCCGAAGTCATCCATGGTGTTGACGAGGCCGTTGCCGAAGAACATGGACCAATAGCGGTTGACGGCGACGCGCGGGGTGAGTGGGTTGTCGTCGGCGGTCAGCCATTGGGCGAGGCCGAGACGATTCTTGGGCGCGCCTTCGGGTAGTTTGCCCAGCGCGGGTGGGATGCCGGCGGGAATGGCCTCCTCCTTCCTCGGAGCGTCATACATGCCGCGGTTAAGGACGTAGGTGGGGCGCATCGGCGAAGCCTCGGCCATGATCATGGTCGACATCTTGGAGGACTCGATCTTCTGCTTCCGCGCGACGAGCGATTTGCGACGCTTCTCGAGATTGGCATAGGGCTTGTCCTGGGTGAGGAGGAAATGGTTCTTCAGCAACTCAACCTGATCCTTGCTGCGCTTGTCGGCGGCCACGGCGAGGATCTGTTCGATCGGATCCACATCGAGGGTCTTGATCTCCTCCACGCCCAGGGCGCGATGGAAGATCTTGATGTCATCGACGTCGATCTTGATGCCGCCGCCATTGGATCGGGCGGCGATCTGGAAGGGGACCTTGGTGAGGGTGGAACTCTTCAACGTGTCGGCCTCGACCTTGTTCTTGGCGAGTTTGCCGTTGATATAAATCTTCACCCCGTCAGCCTTCAGCTTTCCGTCATAGGTGACGGCCACATGCGTCCATTTCTCCTGTGGGACCTTTTCCTGCGAGACAACCTTGATGGCGTCGCCCGACCAGGAGGAGATGAAGTGGGTTCCGATGGAATTGCCCTGGAGCCAGAAGTCGTAGCCACGGTAGGCGTTGGCGACGTCCATGCGGGCGAAGATGGGGCCGTTGGCCTGTCCCTTGGGAAGGCGCACCCAGGCGGAGAAGGTGAAGGGGGTGTCCTTGTCGATGTCCTTGACGCCTTCGATGGGCACGACGGTCTTGCCGTCGAGTTTAAGGGCGGGCTTGTCGGTGTCGCGCTGGGTGGCGGCGAGCCTGCCCTTGGAGACCTTGCCGGCGGCTCCACTCAGGCTGTCGGTAATTTCGCCGCCGGCGATGCTGTCGAGCTTGAAGTGATGCACGAGGTTGGCGGGCGGCGGCACGGCGTCGGCGCCGGCCTTGGTCATCTTCCTGTCCCAGGCGGCGAAATTCTTCAGCGCTTCGTGGCGGCGGGCGGCAAGCTCCTTGTCGGCGCCGGCGAGTTGGCGGTCGAGGTCGGCGAGTTGGACCTTTTGGTCCTCGGTAAAGAAGCGGACGACGGGTTCGGCATTGCCGCGACGAGTCTGCATGCCCTTGTCGGCCGACTGATTGAAGAAGGCGAAGAAACCGTAGTAGTCCTTTTGCGAGATGGGATCGTATTTGTGTTCGTGGCATTGGCCGCATTCCATGGTCAGGGCGAGCCAGACTGTGGCCGTGGTCTTCACGCGGTCGACGGCGTATTCGATGCGGTATTCCTCGGGAATGACGCCGCCTTCGTCGGTCGTGCCGTTGTTGCGGTTGAAGGCGGAGGCGATCTGCTGCGCGACGCTGGCGTTGGGAACGAGGTCGCCGGCGATCTGTTCCAGGGTGAATTCGTTGAAGGGCTTGTTGGCGTTGTAGGCGTTGATGACCCAGTCGCGCCAGGGCCACATGTCGCGGGGGCCGTCGGCGTGGAAGACGCTGGTGTCGCCGTAGCGCGCGGCGTCCATCCATTGCAGGGCCATGCGCTCGCCGTAGCGTTCCGAGGAGAGGAGTCGATCGACGACCTTCTCGTAGGCGTTGGCGGAATCGTCCTTTACGAAGGCGTCGACCTGTTCGGGCGTGGGCGGCAGGCCGGTGAGGTCGAAGGTGACCCGGCGGATGAGAATTTCGCGTTGGGCTTCCTCGGAGGGGCTCAGGCCCTCCTGCTTGAGGCGGCGCTGGATGAAGTTGTCAATGGGGTTGACTGATTGTCCGGAATCGTCGGGAGAGGCTGCGGGGACTTCCGGCCGGGTCGGGGTGACGAAGGCCCAGTGGTCCTGCCATTCGGCGCCCTGCTTGATCCATTCACGCAAGAGTTCAATCTCCTCGGGCGTCAGGGACTTGTTGGTGTCCGGCGGCGGCATGAGATCGTCAGCATCGTTGGTGACGACGCGGGCCATGATGGAACTGGATTCCGGGTGGCCGGGATGGATGCCGCGGGAGCCCTTGTGTTCCCGAATGGCGGCGTCGCGCAGGTCGAGACGGAGATTGCCCTTGCGGCCTTTCTCATCGGGGCCGTGGCAGGCGAAGCAATTGTCCGAGAGGATGGGCCGGATGTCGCGGTTGAAGGAGATCTCGGCGGCTTGGGCGGCCAGGGCGCCGGCGGTGAGAACAGCCAGTGAAACACCTGCTTTCGAATGGTTCCTGTGTATAAGATGCATCAGTAAATCTCAGGCTTTGCTGAGACACGGAAGCGTATTACGATCTGGAAACATGGCAATCTGGAATGAACGCAGATTGCCACGCGAAATTGACGGAGAAATGAACAAAGATCGTCAAAGGGAGTTCATCGAGGACGCGGTGATCCGCATGCGGGACCTGCGTGATCAGGAGGATTGTTTTTCAAAGGAGGTGTTCAAGGGGCTGATGTCAGTGAGGTTTAGTCACATTGCGGGAGTGATTCCCCGAAAGACGAGGAAGGAACGAAAGAAGGAACTGTTTACAGCGGCTTTCGGTTGCGTGGTCATACTTGTCGGTTGGGCGTATTTCATCGCCCAGGGCGCTGATTGGATGTTTCCGCTATGGATTTCAATTTGCGTAGGTGTCCAGCCTGTTCTTGTGGCTTTTGGAGCATGTATCGATGGCTTGACGATCAGAAGTGTGAGAAGAATTCAGTGTTCCACACGTTTGGAGGCGGTGGATGAATTGCTCCGCGAGAAACTAATCACGGAGAAGCAGGACAAGGTCCTGCGATTGCTGATCGATGAGGCGGCGGACACGCATTGAGCCTCCCGGATCAGCCGGGTGTGTTCCGCTTCAGAGTATCGGCGACGAAATACTTCAACCAGATCCGGGCGGCATTGCGGTCGGATTCGGAGCCGCCCTCCACGAGTTGGCGGCCTTTGGCGTCGGCGATGACGACGGCGTCGCCGAATTTGAGGGTGAGGGCCAAGGTGTCGGTGGTTTCATTGTAACGGTGGTCGATGAGTTTCATGCGCGCATACTGATGGATCCGCTGGGTCAAAGGCTGTCCAAGGCAGCGCCTGCGGCGACAGCAAATGGCAGATAGCAAATGGCAGATGGCAGATGGCAGATGGCAGATGGCGGATGGCGGATGGCGGATGGCGGATGGCGGATGGCGCGGCTGCGCCGGCAAAGGGAAACTCATTCAATCCTTGTTACCCTGCCGCCTTTTCGGAAGTATCCGGCGAAACAATTTTCAGGAAGAAGACAAAACACATGGCAAAGAATCTGTTCAGTTTGCGAGGCGAAGTTGCGGTGGTGATCGGCGCGACGGGTGTGTTGGGCGGCGCGATCGCCGATGGTCTGGCTGCGGCGGGCGCGAAGGTCGCCGTGCTGGGGCGCAACCAGAAGCGCGGCAATGCGCGGGTCAAGGCGATCAAGGACGCCAAGGGCGAGGCAAAGTTTTTCAAGGCGGACGCCGTCGATCCGAAGAGCCTCAAGAGCGCCTTGAGCCGCATCAAGAAGGCCTATGGCGTTCCGACCATCCTGCTCAACGCGGCCGGCGGCAACGATCCCAAGGTGGTCGTGTTCGGCGATCGAAAGGTGGAGGACGTGGAACTGCCGGACTGGCATTGGAATTTCAACATGAATCTCGTGGGCGGCGTGCTGTTGCCCTGCCAGATCTTCGGCCCGGCCATGGTCGCGGCGGGCAAGGGGAGCATCATCAACATCGCCAGCATCGCGGCGCACATTCCGCTTTCGCGGGTCATCTCGTATTCGGCGTCGAAGGCCGCGGTGTTGAACCTGACGCAGTTTCTCGCCCGCGAATGGGCGCAGACCGGCGTTCGCGTGAATTCCATCACGCCCGGATTCTTCCCGGCCGAGCAGAATCGCAAACTGCTGTTCAATGACGACGGCACGCCGACCGAACGCGCCGCGTCGATTCTCGGGCATACACCGATGGGACGTTTTGGAACCTCGGACGAACTGATCGGAGCCGCCGTGTTCCTGGCCAGCCAGAAGGCCAGCAGCTTCGTCACCGGCACGGACATCCGCGTCGATGGCGGGTTCCTTTCGACGACGATTTGATGGTGTCTTGCAGACACGACGGAGCGCGGAATTTATTCCGCTTCAGCTTTCTTGTCTCCCAGCGTCGTAGGAAGGAGCCAAACGCCCCGGATTGAGGGACGTTGAAGCGGAATGAATTCCGCGCTCCGATTTGCTGCAATTGGTTGTCGTATCGAACCTGTTACAACTTAATCGTCAGTCAGCTTGAGCATGAAAACCGTCTCCTCCCAATCCGGCCCCGGTCACGTCGTCTCTGACACGGAAGTCGCCGAAGTTGTTTCCAAGGCCTGTCCGACCGCCGACTATCAGGACAAGAAGATCCTGCTGATTGTTCCCGACAGCACGCGCACGGCGCCGGTGGGGACGATGTTCAAGGCGATCTTCGAGCAATTGGGCGAGGTCACGGCGGCGTTGGATGTCCTGATCGCGTTGGGCACGCATCAGCCGATGAGTGAAGCGGCGATCTGCGAGCGGTTGGAAATCACGGAGGCCGAACACGCGGACAAATACAGCAAGGTTCGGTTCCATAACCACGCCTGGGACAATCCGGATCAACTGCGCGACCTGGGCACGATCACTGCGGAGGAGATCAACGAATTGTCGGACGGCCTGTTCTCAATGGATGTGCCGGTGGAGGTGAACAAGCTGCTCTTCGACTACGATCAGGTGGTCATCGTGGGGCCGGTGTTTCCGCACGAGGTGGTCGGATTTTCGGGCGGCAACAAGTATCTGTTTCCGGGTGTGGCGGGGCCGAGGATTCTGAATTTTTTCCATTGGTTGGGCGCGGTGGTGACCAATCCGATGATCATCGGAAACAAATGGACGCCCGTTCGCAAGGTGGTCGACAAGGCCGGCTCGATGGTCGATGTCGACAAGCTGTGCTTTTGCATGGTGGTGGAGGAGGGCGAGATGTGCGGGCTGTTTGCCGGGACGCCCGAAGGCGCATGGGACGCCGCGAGCGAGGTTTCGCGGCAGGTTCACATCACCTACAAGGAGAAGCCCTTTCACACTGTGCTCTCCTGCGCGCCGCAGATGTATGACGAGATCTGGACCGCCGGAAAGTGCATGTACAAGCTGGAGCCGGTGGTGGCGGATGGGGGGCATCTGATCATCTACGCGCCCCACGTCGATGAACTTTGCTTCACCCATCACGACGCCATCCTGCGCATCGGCTATCACTGTCGGGACTACTTCCTGAAGCAGTGGGAGAAGTTCAAGGACGAGCCGTGGGGCGTCATGGCGCACTCGACGCATGTCTACGGAATCGGGACCTACGAAGATGGCGTGGAAACGCCGCGGGTGAAGGTGAGCCTGGCGACGCAGATTCCGGAGGACGTGTGCAGGCAGGTGAACCTGGGCTACATCAATCCCGCGACGATCAATCCCGAGGACTATGCCAATCGCGAGGATGAAGGCGTGCTGTATGTGCCCAAGGCGGGGGAGATGCTGTTCCATCTGAAGGAGCAGCCGAAATGGGCGGGGGGGGGATGAGAAGACGAACTTCAAACGTCCAACTTTAAACGTTAACACCGCGCGGAGCGCGCAAACCTTGGTTTGAAGTTGAGAGGTTAACGTTGAGCGTTTGAAGTTCGCCTTTTCCTCTCTTACCCGCCTTCCCGAAACCTTTCCGGCACGAACTCCATGTCGGTCGTCTCCTTCACTGCCAAACCGATCTGGAAGTCCATGATTTCCTTGGCGACCGGGTGCTGGTAGTCCACCAGGATGTCCTGAAGCGCGTCGCGGGGAGATAGTTCGCGGGTCACCATCAGGCGGTAGACCTTGATGGCAATGGCCTCGGCGGCGCCGGGAGTCAGCAGGTCGGGGATGTGCGATCGGAGCAGATCGAAATCGGTTTCCTCGAACTCGATGTCCATCCGTTTGCAGAGCGCGGTGATGAGGTGGAAGCTTTCCTCGGCTGAAACGGTCGGGAAGATGGGGATCTTGACGTCGACGCGGCCGGGGCGTTTGAGATCCACCTCGATCAGGTCGGGGCGGCTGGAGGCGAGGATCCAGATGATGCGTCCGCGGTTGGCGGGGTTGCTCATCTCCTTGGCGAACATGGAATAGACGCGTCCGGAAAGGCCGCCATCGCTGCCGCCGGCGTCGCGTTTGCCGAGGGCCTGGTCCGCCTCATCGATGAACACGAAGCAACGGCCGAGTCCCTGCAGCAATCGGAAGATGGTCTCCAGATTGCCCTCGGTGCTGCCTATCCACTTGTCGCGGAAGTTCTTGATCTTCACCACCGGAACGCCGGCCTCGCCGGCCAGGCATTCGACCATGTAGGTCTTGCCGGTGCCGACCGGGCCGCAGAGGAGGTAGCCCATGGGCATGGCGCGGGTGTCGCCCTTGCGCCACATGGCCATGTCCTCGCGCAGGCGGGTCTTGAGTCCGGCCTGGGCGTGGACGTTGTCCAGCGTGCGCTCCGACTGGATGAACTCGACCAGATCATTGCAGTCCTTCTCGACGAGTTCCTTCTTCAGGGTGACGAGGTCCCGGGCCTTGATGGGCTGCTTCCGGTACTCCTTGAGTTGGAGGAGATTCTCGACGGCGTTCATGGTGGCGCCGGCCAGCGAGGCGGCAAGTTCGCCGGGGTTGTCCTTGAATTCGCCCAAGGCCGTAGGGAAGCGCGAGGCCGTGACCTGGAAGAACGGCTCCAGTTCGGCCTGCGTGGGGAGGGGGATCTTTACGGTGGATGCGTGATGACTGTTGGCGAGGAGCGAATGAAGGTCGTTCAGATTCTCGGCCAACAGGCAGGTGACGAGCGGGAAATCGGTGAGGTGTTCGTCCGCGCCCCAGTCGCGCATGAGCATGGCCAGCGCGTTGATGTCATTGCTGTAGCCGCCGGGAGTGGCCGGGGCGACGAGGTCCGCCGCCCGGATCCAGACGCCGATCTGCATGGCGCGCTTGCCCAGTCTGGCAAGGTTGGCTGCATAGCGGAAGTAATGGGTGAGCGTTTCAATCGCCGGGCGAGGGGACTTGGGCAGTTCCTGCCGATCCTTGTAAGCGGGCCACTGCTCGAACAGTGCGCCGCCTTTCTCGATGCGGACGCCATTGCCGATGTCGTAGCTCAGGACGACGTCGAACCGAGGCATGAGGACCTCCTCCAGAAAATCCGTGAGACTGCCGAGCTTGGCGTCCTCCCCGAGAGGCAGCACAAAGCGATCGTCAATGTTCCCGTAGAGAATGAACTGGCTGGCTGCGCCGCTCTGATAGAGGGAGATGACCTCGTCCGCCCATGCGGGCATGGGGACGGTGGGGGCGGGGGGCAGCTTGGAGAGATCGTTCATTGGGAGGAAAATCTCCAAGCACCAAGCTCCAAATCCCAACTTGTCGCGACGAAGCGGTGCGAAGGCGGAAGAAGCTCCAAGTTCCAAGTTTCAACAGCGGATCTTAAAACCGGGACATCAGGCCGTGATTCGTTGGGCGTCAATGCGCTCCATGACTCGCGAATGGCCCTGGCGCATGCATTGGAGCCTGGGATTTGGAGCTTCTTTGGAGCTTGGGATTTGGAGCTTGGAGCTTCCATGATTCCCTGCGTCTCAGACGTTTCAACAGGACTCCACGAACACGCCCCGCTCTACTGCGTTTGCGCCTCCGGGCCCATCTGCTTGCCGGGGGAGGATTCCCCCGGTTTGTCCTCGGCGATGCCTTCGCCCTTTGGGGCGGATTCGAGGGCGATGCCCTCGGCGGCGGCGAAGTCGGCGAGGGCCTGGTCGGCGAGGGCCTGTTGCTCGGCCTCCTGTATCTTGAAGTCGGTGGTGTCGAGGCCGGACTTGGCGACGCGTGCCTTGCCGGCGGCCTTCTGGCGTTCCTCTTCGACCATTTCGTGCAGTCGGTTGAGGGTGTCGCCGGTGCCTCCGATTTCGCTGACCATGCCTGAGGCCATTTCGGTGAGTTCGGCGGTGGCCTGCTTGATCTTCATCTCGTTGATGCCCTGCTTGAGTTCCTCGATCTTCTTCTTGGCGGCGTCGACGGAGACATCGCGGGCCCGGACGAGTTCCTGGTAGGTCTTTTCGGCCTCCTCGAGTTGCGCGCGGTTTTCGGTGAGTTGCCCGGAGAGGTCCTGCAGGCGCAGGGCGTGTTGGCCGGCGGCTTCCTTGTTGCCGGCGCGGAGGTTGGCGGTGGTCTTGGCGCGAAGTTCAGCCTCCTCCTTCTCGAGTTTCCTGACCTGCGACATGAGGCGTTCGCAGAGGCCTGCGTGGGCGGCCAGGCCCTTGTTGTAGTTGGCGATCTGCTTGCGGAGATTCTCCTTCTCGACCTCGAGCAGGGCCTCGGGATTGGCCTTCTCCAGTTTTGTTACACCCAGACCGAAGAATCCTTTGATGACATTGATGATGCGCTTGAACATGGAGGGAGCCTTTCGTTGCGTTTGCCGGGCAGCCTAGGTCGGTCGAGCGCCCAGATCAATGCAAACCGGCCTATAATCCTGCGGATTGATTGTAGGGCGAATGCCGAAAGGGAGGAGATGGAAATCGGAGCGCCGAGCATTGCCCGGCATGGGCATCCGACCGGCGCCTGGGCCGAGCAATGCTCGGCGCTCCGGGATCAGGAGTCTTCGGACAGTTTGGCCAGCTCCTGACGCAACGCCTCGGCCCGCACGAAGTTCTCCTGAGCCGAGTTGACCAGCGTCACGCGATCGTCTTCGGCGAGGTCGAGTTTGGCGGAAAGCAGTTCCATGAGGAGCGCCTGTTTGTCGGTCACAATGGAGACGGCCTCGGTGACGGCGCGGATCAGGTTTTCGGTGTTGGTGTCCATGGGGAGAGGGTGGAGGCGATTGGGCGGGATTGCAACCAAGGGTGGCGAAGCGCCTGCTGAGCCGAACCATGGGAATTCCGCGGCGTGGGTTGGCAGGTTCCAGCGCTCGGCTCAGCAGGAGCCCCACCGGCGTTTCAGTCTTCGTCGCCGCCTGACGGGTCATCCGAATTCGAGTCCGGACCGTCATCATTCAGTTTCTTCAAGAGCGTCCTGATGTCCTGCCAGCCGCCGACGGTCACCCAGACGGACATGCCGGCGAACACCGTCAGGACGACGACGAACGCGATTTTCCAGATGAGAGGCCAGGGGTCCATCAGTCGGATTGGGACGCTTGCGCGGCGGAGCCGCATGGTTTGGATTTGTCGGGGCGCAGCAGGGACGCGGCGATCATGACAACCAAAGAGAAACAGATGGTGAACAGGCCGACCTGCGCGCCGGAAAACCTCCCGGAAATGCCGAGCAGTTCCTGCACGGGGCCAAGTCCCAGCACGGCGATGGAGCCCGAGAGCAACGCCAACACGGCGCCGGTGGAACTGGCCCGTTTCCAGTAGAGTCCGCAGAACAATACGGCGAAAGCGCCGGTGAAATAGATGGCGCCGGTGACTGCCATGTAGTCCCAGATGTCGTCTTCCCCGGTGTAGAACAGGCCCCAGAACAGCACGTAGAGCCCGATGACGACGATGAGGACGCGCGTCAGCAGGATCCGTGTGGGACCGCTCATGCCCCCCGGTTGAAGCGGAGCGACGATGTCCTGGGTGATGACGGAGCTCCAGCAGAGCAGGTAGCTGTCATGGGTGGACATGAAGGCTGCGATCATGGCGGCGGTGATCAGGCCGATGACGCCCGCAGGAAGGATGCGGCCCAGGAAGACAGGCATGGCGTAGAGATTGTCGGCGGCGTCGGCCTCCCCTCCAACCGGGAAGAAGACTGCCTTCAGGTCCGGGGCGGCGGTCATGATGAAGACGAATGCGCAGATGCCCCAGAAGTAGGGGATCATGAAGCGGATCGTGAAGGAGACGGACGACCAGGCAAACTGCTTCTTGACCGCCTCCGGACTTTCCATCGCCAGGGCTCGGGCCACGGACGTCGGCCAGACGCCGCAATTCACAATGCCGAGGAATGCCATCCAGATCACATATTCCACGCCGAATTCGCCTTCGGATTCAAATGGATCGAATCCCTTCGATCCCATCTCGGTTGCAATGGTGTCGAAGATGTGGCTCCAGCCAAGGTGGGAGATGGCGAGGCCCGTGGTCAGGAGCAGCCCGAAGGAAAGGATCACGAACTGGATGTAGTCGGTGATCATGACTGAGATCATTCCTCCAAGCACGGTGTAGACCAGGACGAGCGTGAGCAGGGCGACCATGACGAACCTCAGCGCGCCGCCATTCTCCGACATGCCGGTGATCCCGACGATGAACATGGATCCGACCTTGAGGAAGAGGCCCATGTTCAGGATGCCGCCGAAGGCCAGCATGACGCCGCCGAGGATGCGGGTGCGGCGACCAAACCGTCGTTCGTAGAACTCGGGTATGGTCAATACGCGCATTTCGCGGAGCCGGTAGACCATGAAGCCGGTCAATCCGACCACCAGGGCGACGATGCCCGACGCCACTGCGATATGGAATGCCGCGAAGCCGCCGACAAAGCCCTTCTGCGCGCTGTACATGATCGTGATCAGGCCCATCTCCGTCCCCGCCATGGCGGCGATGCCCAGCCGCGTTCCGACCGCGCGCCCGGCTCCGATGTAGGAGGCCATGCCTCGGACGCGGTCCTTGACCAGGATTCCGACAACAAGCGACGCGACGAGATAGGCTGCAACGATGGCCCAATCCCATGCGGTGAAGTTGGTCTGGCTCAGGGCCTGTTGGAGCGCGGGATCCATGCGGAAAGCGGATCAGAATTCCGCGTTGCCCGGGGTGCGGGCGAAGGGGATGACGTCGCGGATATTGCCGACGCCGGTGACGAACATCAGCATGCGTTCGAACCCGAGACCAAAGCCGGCATGCGGCACGGTCCCGTAGCGGCGAAGATCCAAATACCACCAGTAGTCTTCCTCGCTCAGGTTGTGGCGTTCGAGGTTGGCCTTGAGGATGTCGAGCCGTTCCTCGCGTTGGCTGCCGCCGATGATTTCGCCAATCCCGGGCACGAGCACGTCCATGGCCGCGACGGTCTTTCCGTCATCGTTCGAGCGCATGTAGAACGGTTTGATCTCCTTCGGGTAGTTGTAGACCGTGATGGGACATTTGAAATGCTCCTCGGTCAGGTGACGTTCGTGCTCGGATTGCAGGTTGGCGCCGTATTCGACCGGGTATTCGAACTTCCTGTCGGCCTTGAGCAGCAGTTCGACGGCCTCGGTGTAGGTGATCCGCTGAAACGGACGGTCGATGACAAACTTGAGCCGCTCAAGGAGCCCCTTGTCGACGAACTTGTTGAACAGTTCCAGGTCCTCCTGGCAGTTCTCCAGGATGTCGTTGATGAGGGCTTTGACGAATTCCTCGGCGAGGTCCATGTCGCCGTTGATGTCGCAGAACGCCATCTCCGGTTCGATCATCCAGAACTCGCTGGCGTGGCGGGAGGTGTTGGAATTCTCCGCTCGGAAGGTGGGGCCAAAGGTGTAGACGTTCGAAAGCGCGCAGGCGAAGACCTCGGCTTCAAGCTGGCCGCTGACGGTGAGGAAGGCGGGGCGTTCGAAAAAGTCCTTCGAGTAATCCACCTTGCCGTCCAGCATGGGCGGTTTGGATGGATCGAGGGTGGAAACCCGGAACAGTTCGCCCGCGCCCTCGCAGTCGCTGGTCGTGATGATCGGCGAATGGATGTAGGCGAATTCGCGTTCCTGGAAGAAATCGTGAATGGCCTTGGCCAGGCGGTTGCGAACGCGGAAGACGCAGCCAAAGAGATTGGAGCGCGGCCGCAGGTGGGCGATCTCGCGCAAGTATTCGAGCGAATGCCCCTTCTTCTGCAGGGGATAAGTGTCCGGCGCCTCGCCGACGATCTCGAGGCTGGTCGCGACAATCTCCCATGCCTGCCCTTTGCCTTGGGAGGCGACGAGCCTGCCGTCGAGGGTGACCGCGGCCCCGGTGGCTGCGGAATGGATGTTCTCGTAACCGGGGATGTCGGCGTCGATCACGGCCTGTATGTTTTTCAGGCAGGAGCCGTCGTTGATCTCGAGGAAGGAGAAGGCCTTGGAATCGCGCCGGGTTCGCACCCAGCCCTGGATGCGGATGGGATCGATTTCCGATTCGCTGTTGAGCGCGTGTTTGACGAGCGTTCGTTGCATGGAGTGTCTGTGAGTTTTCGGACGCGGATGTTGGCAAATGGCGGGGCGGTTGAACAGAGGAATGAAGGGCTTGGTCGGCGGTTCTCGGTTTGCGTGTTGCGTGTTGCGTCGCGCCGCCGTTTGGTTCTGCCATTTGCCATCTGAGATTTGAGGTCTGAAATGGCAGAACTGCGAACCGCGAACTGCGAACCGCGAACCGCGAACGGAGAACTGATTGAAACGAAACACTGGAAATTCAGTCGAAGGAAGGCAATGGTGGGGCGTCTGATGAATGTGAGAGTGAAAAGCCGGTTGGGAGATCTCCTGCGAGGGGGAGTGTGCGCCCTTGCGCTTGGCGCGGGCTTCGTCGCGTCCGCGCGCGCAGCGGAGGATCCGGGGCCGTATCTCCGCGTGGTCCGGCCGAATGCCGATGAGGTTGAGTTGCAGGTGGTTGCCCGTCAGTTCAAGCGTCCCAAGGGAGATGGTCCGATCATCTGGCTGACCGGGGTGACGCATGTGGGCGACGTCGCCTATTACGAGGCTTTGCAGAAGCATCTGGACGAGCAGTCAATCGTGCTGTTCGAGGGCGTCGGCGGCGGGCCGGCCACGCCTCCGAAGAACAGGAAGACGGAGCCCGAGGCGGAGGGCGGCGCAGGGCAAGGCGGGGAAGACAAGGAACTCCACTCCGTGCAGGGGACCCTGGCAGATTCGCTGGGGCTGGTCTTCCAATTGGACACGATCGATTACACGCGCCCGCATTTCGAGAACAGCGATCTGTCGATTCCTCAGATCAGGTGGTTGCTGTCCGGCAATGATGAGAAGGACATGCCGCAGCGGAGCAAACCGGCGAGGAGGGGGAGGAAAGGCGGCGCCAAGGCGACGTCGGACGCTCCGACAGCCCCGGAGCCAAAAGCCTCGCGCGCGGAACCCTCCAAACCTGCAGAACGCGAACCTGAGCCGGCGAAGGCAAAGAGGGGCAAAGAGGGGCAGCCCAAGCCGCAATCAATCGCCGGAGAGGGGAAGACGGAGCCCGCGTCGGAAGGAGGCGCGGGCGACGTGCGGAAGGATGAGGGCAAGCCCTCCCAATCGGCGGAGCAGTTCGATCGCCTGCTTCAGGTCATGGACGGCAGTTCTGCGATGGGGGCGATGGTTGACAGCCTGCTCAAGTTCATCGGATCGAGCCCCAAGTTGAAGGCCATCACGCGGTTGATGTTCATCGAGGTGTTGGGCGGGATGAAGGGCGATCTGGCGAATACCGCGGCTATTCCGCCCGAGTTGCGCGAGGTGATCGAGGTGCTGATCCGCTCTCGAAACAAGCAGGTGATTCTCGATCTGCAGGCGCAGCTCGCGAAGGACACGCCGCCGGTCGCCATCTCGGTGTTCTATGGAGCCGGGCACATGGATGACCTGGAACGGCGTTTGGTGGATGAGTTGGGATATGCGCCGGCGAAGGACGAGTGGTTCACCGCCTTTGACGTCAATACGCGCGAAGCCGGGATCAACCTCGCGGAGAAGGCCCTCGTGAACTACATCATCAAGATCCAGATGCAGGTGTTGAACACGCCGGCTGCGGGGACGCAGAAGAGCGAAAGCCGCGAAGAGGCGCAGGAGGATTGAGATGTAGAACGGGATCTATCCCGTTTGCAGCGCGTCCGGCATTTCAAGTTCACGCACGGGGGAATCCTTTGACTTCGGAGCCTGCTGCGAGTCTCTCGCCCCACTACGCGAATCGAACGGAATGAATTCCGTTCTACGACGCGAGGCGCTCGATTCCGGCGATTCAGGCCTCTTTCTTTTCAAACTCCCGCAGTGTCTTCAGCCACCGGATGTCTTCCGGTCCGAGACGGGCTTCGGCGTGGCTGGATTTGTCCTCAACGACGTCGGCGTACACCGAGCCCACGGCGCGGGCGGTGAGTTTGAGCATTTGATGCCCCTGCCAGCCGTCGATGGAGAAGGCGGCGAAATCGTAAGCCTCCAGCATGGGCTCGAACTCCGAGGCGTCGGTGGCCAGGGCTTCCTCCAAGGTCTGCAGGACGGGATTGACCGCGATCTTGATCTCGACCGACTTCAACTCGGTCTCCGCCTCCTTCTCGCGCTTCTTCTGCTCGCCGTCCTTCTGCCACTGTTTGAGCTTCTCGCCCGAGAACTTCAGACCCTCGCCGGATAATTTGGCTCCGACCGCAGGAAGCAAAGCCTTGGTCACGATGCCCGCCCCGATGATCGGATTGGCGAGGGCCACGACGCCGCCGACGATCAACAGTCCCCCGGTGACGCGATTGGTCTGTTTGTCGACCTCCTCGCCGAGCGCGCTCAAGCGCTCGTGGATCGGCTTCACTTCATCGGCGTCGGATTCAGACGTCGATTCCTTCTTGCGGAGGACATCGTCGAGGATCAGTCGTTCAAGCAGTTCTTCGGATCCGGAACAAGGGAGATGAAAGACGCGAAGTTTCGGCAGGTCGTTCACGGCCGCGTAGCCGCGAGGCAATCGGCGACTGGTGTAGAGCGCGTAGTCCTTGGGAGCGGGGCGGAAGGGGACGAGAAAGTAATGGGTTTCATCCGTCAGTTTGTCGTCGTCGTGGGTGACGGCTTCGGTGGAGGCGAACAAGGGGATCTTGTTCCACGACGAGGACACAAGTGTCTTTCCGCCCTCGACCGTCTTGTTGAGAAACTCCTTGGCCTGTTTGGCCGAGCGAAGGACTGGGTCAGTCAGGAACTTCATCGGCTCGGCGCGGGGGAAACGATCAAAGCGAAGCGGCCGCGGCGGAATCGAGCAACAACGTTGCCCGGTCGCAATTGCGCAGCGCCGTGGCGGGGCATTCGGGGCTGATGTCGCCCTGGAGCAGTCGTTTCACCGGCGCCTGCTTGCGGGCGTCCAGGGCCATGCAAAGGACCTTGTTGGCGGAGAGCAGGGTGGGGATGGTGATGGTCAGGGCGTATTGCGGCATCGTGTGGATGTCCGGGAAGTGGCCCTGCTTCACCTGTTGCAGGCGGCAGGTCTCATCGAGGGAGACGATCTTCACCGCGCGTTCGTCGTCGAAGTTGGCGACGTGCGGATCGTTGAAGGCGAGGTGGCCGTTCTCCCCGAGGCCGAGCATGCAGAGGTCGATCGGCTGGGCGCGAAGCAGCGATTCGTAGCGTTCGCATTCACGGACCGGTTCGTCGGCGTCGCCTTGGAGGTAGTTGAACTGCTTTGGATTCAGCAGGCTCTCGACGCGCTCCTTCATGTAGAGACGGAAGCTCGCGGGGTGGTCGCCCGGCAGTCCGAGATACTCGTCCATGTGGAAGAGCGTGACCTTGGACCAATCGACGCCGCCGGACTCGGCGAGGAGTCTGAGGAAATCGATCTGCGTGTTGCCGGTGGCCAGGATGGCCGCGGCCGAGCCGTTGTCCTCAATGGCCGTCGCAAGTTGGTCGCGGGTTTCGGCGACGGCGTCGGCGTAGAGGTCGGCCGCTGCGGAGAAGACCTTGACTGCGAGTGAATCGACGTGGAAGGCGTTGTCGGGAGATCCCATGGGAATTGACGGATGGATTGATGGTCGATGCCGTGATTGTCTTTAGGGTCGCGCCGTGCGAGGGTCGAGGAGACGCGTCGATCCGGGCGCGGAGCATCGGAACCTATCGGAGCCCTATTCATGAGTGAAGTAGAATTTGTCGGCCGTCACTACGCGACGGGGAACCGGACGCGGATTGAGTGGCGAGACGGTGTTGTTTCTGCGGTCGAGGAATCGGACGAGCCCTGCACGGATCTGCTCAAGCACACCTGGATCGCGCCGCCGCTGGTGGATGTGCAGATCAACGGCTATGCCGGCGTGGATTTTCAGCAGGACGATGTTGGCGCCGAAAGCATGCTGCAGGCGGCGCGCGGGCTGCGTCGGGATGGTTGTCCGAAGTTCATGCTGACCCTGATCACAGAGGAGTGGTCGAAGATGCTGGCGAGATTTCGTCATTACCGAGAGTTGCGGGACCGCGATCCGGAGTTGAAGGACGCCATCTTCGGTTGGCATTGCGAGGGGCCGTTTCTGAACGACCAGCCGGGATTCAAGGGGGCGCACGAAGCGAGCGTCATGCGGGACCCCACGCCGGAGGACATGGTGGAGCTTCGTGAGACGCTGCCCGACGATCCGATCCTGTTGACCCTGTCCCCGGAGAGGGCGGGTTCCTTGGACGCGATTGAGAAGGCCGTGTCCTTGGGAATCAGGGTCAGCATTGGCCATGCGAATCCGACGGCGGTGACTCTTCGCGATGCGGTCGTGGCGGGAGCCACCGGTTTCACGCACCTGGGCAACGGATGCCCGCAGCAGTTGGATCGGCACGACAACATCCTTTGGCGCGTCTTTGAGACGCCGGGACTGATGTCCGGTTTGATCTGCGATTCGATTCATCTGTCGCCCTCTGCGTTCCGGACGATCCACAAGGTCCTGCCGCCCGAGGCGATCTACTACACGACCGATGCCGTGGCGCCCGCTGGCGCGCCTCCCGGCCGGTACTCCGTTGGGCGTTTTGAGGTGGAGGTCGGCGAAGATCGTGTGGTGCGCCAACCGGGGCAGACCAACTTCGCCGGTTCGGCGCTGACTCCGATCGAGGGCATTCGCCGCGCCGCTGAAATGTTGAAACTCCCATGGCAGCGGGTTTGGGATGCCTTCTCCGCCCAGCCATCCGACTTGATGGGGGTGGACTTCTCCCTGAAAGCAGGCAACCGCGCCGATTTCTGCGTGATCGAAACGGATGTGACCAATCAGATTGAAAAGGTGACGGTTTATCGAGGTGGGGCAAGTGGTTGAGTTGTTATTTGCTATCAAATACTTGCGCCTGCATTGAATTGAGTTACTTTGCGACGTGAGCGCGGGAATTCTCACAAGCAACCAACCACCATCCTTCGGGGTTCTTAGAGAGGAGTCGATCATGAGCGAACCAACACCACAGGAAACGTATGCCCGGATTGCGGAGAACATGGAAACCGTGATGCGGGGGCAGCGGCCGGCGATCCGGCGATTGCTGGCGGCCTTTGCGAGCGGCGGGCACGTGTTGCTGGAGGATTATCCGGGCACGGGCAAGACGACGATGGCCAAGGCTTTGGCAATGTCGATTGCCGGTGATTTCAAGCGCATCCAATTCACGCCCGACCTGCTGCCCTCGGACATTCTGGGCGTTTCGATTTTCAACCAGAAGGAGCAGAGCTTTCAGTTTCACCGCGGGCCGGTGTTCACGAACATCCTGTTGGCGGATGAGATCAATCGCGCGTCGCCGCGGACGCAGTCGGCGCTGCTGGAGGCGATGGGCGAGGGGCAGGTCAGCGTGGAGGGGGAGCGGCGTTCGTTGAACGGGTTGTTCTTCGTGATCGCGACGCAGAACCCGGTGGAGTTTCGCGGGACGTATCCGCTGCCCGAGGCGCAGATGGATCGCTTTGCGCTGCAGTTCAGTCTTGGCTACGTGACGCCGGAGGAAGAGGTGGCGATCATGTCGGCGCAGGAACATGCGCACCCGATCGACTCGATCAAACCCTGCGTCGGCGTGGAGGATGTGATGCGTTTGAAAGCGGCGGTGAAGGACGTCCGGATCAGCGATGAGTTGAAGCGCTATATCGTGGACCTGGTTTCGGCGACGCGCACGGCGACGGGCGTGCAGTTGGGCGCCAGTCCCCGAGGATCGTTGGCATTGATGAAGGCGGCGCAGGCCCTGGCATTGTTTGACGGCCTGGAATTCGTCACGCCGGAGCAGATCCGCGAGATTGCGGCGTCGGTGATCGCGCATCGCGTGGCGTTGGATCCGCAGGCGCGTTTTGCTGGAAACTCGGCTGTCGGCGTGGTCGAGGAGATCATGAAGTCGGTGAGCGTGCCGGTTTAGGGGCGGCCCGAAGCTCCAAATCTCAAGAAAGTTTCAAGCTCCAATGACCAGGTTCCAAACAGCGATTGGAAGTCGGAAGGAGGCGGGAGCGACTTATGTGTTCGCCAGCCTGACACGCGGGGCATCGCTACGCTCGCACGCTGAGAAATGGGTATTGCGGCAGCAATACCCCACCTGCAAGACGGTGGGGCACCCCTCCCGGTTTGCCCAATTCTCAGCCAGAGCGAGCGTAGCGATGCGCCGGCGTGAGGGAGCCGGCGTTCGTTTCAGCACGGACGAGCGCCCAATGCCGAGCAATGCTCGGCGCTCCGAACGCGAAGATCGTGTCGTTTGGAATTTGGAGATTGGAACTTGTTCCGCCTTCGCACAGCTACGTCGTGACAAGTTGAGATTTGGAGCTTGGAGCTTGGGACTGCGAACCACAGCCCCCAAGCGCGCCACGACTCCACCCCACATCCATCACTCCCGATCGTGACCAAACCACCCCCCACCCATCCTCTGATCATCCGGCGGCTCCACCGGAATTACCGGGGCTATTCGGGGATGAAGCGGTGGTATTTGCGCAAGTTCACGCCGACGGGGAAGATGGTGATTGTCGGTCTCATCGTGACGGCATGCCTGGGCGTGGACACCAACCAGACGGTCGCCTACCAGGCTTTCGCCTTTCTGGCGGCATTGTTCACGGTGTCCGCGGTGGCAAGCCGCTTCTCGCGGCCGAAATTCTCATTGTCGCGGACGCTGCCGCGATATGGAACGGCGGGCGAGCCCGTGGACTACACGGTGACCGTGGAGAACCTGCAGCCGACGCTGCAGCGATCATTGCGTTACGTTGACGACCTGGCCGATCCGCGGCCGTCGATCGATGCCTTTGCCTCGACGCCCGAGCCGCATGAGAAGTCGCGCAATTTCGTTGATCGATTTTTCAGGTTCCATCGCTGGATGTGGCTGATCGAGCGCAACACGCGGGGCACGGTCGAGGAGCGGGATTTGCCGACGGCGCCGCCGTTGGGGCGGACCGACGTCCGGCTGCAACTGAAGCCGACGCGACGAGGAACCCTGCGCATCGAGAATGGGACGGTCGCCTGTCCGGATCCCTTCGGACTCTGCCGACAGTTGGTGAATATTCCCAAGCCGGACAAGATCTTGATTCTGCCCAAGCGATATCCGTTGCCGGATTTTGATCTGCCGGGCTCCATGCGATACCAACAGGGGGGGGTGGCGTTGGCGTCCTCGGTCGGGGAATCGGAGGAATTCGCCTCATTGCGGGAATATCGACACGGCGATCCCCAGCGACGGATTCATTGGAAGAGCTGGGCCAAGGTGGGCAAGCCGATCGTAAAGGAGTTTCAGGCCGAGTTCTTTGTGCGGCATGCGTTGATCCTGGACACGTTCAGCGACTTGGCGCACAGCGATGTTTTTGAGGAGGCGGTTTCGGTGGCGTCGTCGTTGGCCTGTGCAATCGACACGCAGGATTGTCTGCTGGATTTGTTGTTCGTCGGGCCCAAGGCGTATTGTTTCACGGCAGGTCGGGGGGTGGCGCATAGCGAGCAGATGCTGGAGATTCTCGCTTCGGTTGAGACCTGCTCCGGGGCGCCGTTCGACGATCTGGACGACATGGTCGTCCGGCATGCTGGGGCGGTGAGCGGATGCGTCTGCGTCTTCATCAAATGGGACGAGGCCCGGCAGCGGTTGGTCGACAAGCTGCGCGGGATGGGCATTCCGGCGATGGTTCTGTTGATTCGGGAATCGGGCGCGGCTCCGGTGGAGCGGGAGACGATCCATCTGGGGCCGGAGGACGCGTTTCACGAGTTGGAGGCAGGCGCCGTGGAGGAGGGGCTGGCGAGGTTATGAGAACGCCGCCGCTGATCCTGTTTGTCGCGTTGTTGTTCTGGGGGTGGTTTGCGGGAGCGATTCTGTTTGGCGTCGCGATGGGGGTCGCCCTGGAGTTGTCGCGAGTCGTGAAGACGCGTTGGAGTTTCAGCGCCAAGGAATACAACCGGATCTGGGATTTGTGCGGCTTGTTGTTTCTCGGGGCGGCCTTGTATTGCTTCGCGACGCGCGACTCGGAGAACGTGGTGGTGAGCATCCTGCACTCCCTGGATCCGTTGGGGCGGGTCAAGGAGGCCCGCTACACCGACAACGTGTCGCTCCTGTTCTTTCAATGGTGGCCGTTGGTCTTTTTCCCCTTTGCCCTGGCGCAGGCCTACGGGGAACGGGACAAGCATCCGGCCAGCACGTTCTTCTACTTCATGCGACGGAAGGAGCGGTTGGCGGGCGTCGAACCGTCGGGCGGCTTCAATGTCAGCTACATCTACTTTGCGATCTGTCTGTTCGGGGCAAGCGCGACGGAGCATCGGTTCGGATGGTTTTATGTGGGGTTTGCGGCGGTGGCGGGGTGTGGTTTGTGGACCGTGCGGCCGAGGCGGTTCTCCCCGGCCTTGTTCGGGGCGCTGGTCCTGGCCGTCGCCTGGATCGGCTACCGGGGCCATTTGAAACTGCATCGGCTGCAGGGGCAGGTGGAGAGCGGCATCATGCAGTGGGTGACGCAATGGGCGAACCGCAACATCGATCCGAACAAGAGCTTCACGCGCATGGGGCGGCTTGGGGAGATGAAGCTGTCGGGCCGGATTGTCCTGCGCGTGAAACAGGGGCTGGGACCGATGCCGCTTCTGCTGCGTGATTCGAGCTATTCCATTTTTCACCGCGAGCACTGGAATGCGGGGCGCGGCCGGGAGTTCTCGTCGGCACTTCCTGAGGCGGACACCACGACCTGGACCGTCGGCGACAGGCAGTCGCGAACCAACTCCGTGCGCATCTCGATGTATCTGAAGCGTGGAAAGGGGATACTCCCGCTGCCGTCGGGAACGTGGCAGTTGGCGGACCTGCTTGTGGGGGAGTTGAACCGCAACAAATATGGGGTCGCCCAGGTCCTGGAAGGGCCGGGATTGGTCGAGTGCGAGGCGCGGCACGGGGAAATCCCGGTTCCGGATCTCAGGCCGCTGGAGGACGACGACGGCGGGATCGAGGACCTGATAGTGCCCGAGGAGGAGCGGCCGGCGATCGATCGGATCGCGCGATTGCTGCGCCTGGATTCGAGGCCGAGCCGGCAGGAGAAGCTGGAGGCGATCGCGGGTTTCTTCTCCCGCGATTTCGAATACAGCCTCTACCAGGATGTCTCCTCCGTGGAGATGCCGGACGATGTGACGCCGCTTTCCCATTTCCTGGAAAACTCAAGGAAGGGGCATTGTGAATTCTATGGGACCGCGGCGACGTTGTTGTTGCGGCGGGCCGGCATTCCCGCCCGTTACGCAAACGGCTATTCCGTGCATGAAACCACGGATGAGGGGGAGGGCGAATATGTCGTGAGGGAACGCCACGGCCATGCCTGGGCGATCTATTGGGATGAAGCGACCCAACGTTGGATCGACTTTGACATGACGCCGGCGTCCTGGCAGGAGATCGAGGACGGGGAATACAGCTCCGCCTTTGAGCCGGTCTCGGACTTCTTCAAGCGCCTCCAGTTCGGCTTCTCATCCTGGTGGTGGAGTTCGCGGGAGGGGCGGTTTCAGCAGTACCTGGCCGGGGCTGTGGTTTTGCTGGTGGCGTTTCTATTCTGGCGATTGTTGAAAGGCAGGAAACGCGGGAAGAAGAAGGAGGAGGCGACGGCGCTGGCCGGTGTCGCATGGCCGGGCATGGACTCGGCGTTCTACGAGATCGAAAAACGGTTGGAGACGGCGGGGTTCGAACGGCGGAAGGGCGAGACATTCGGGGGCTGGTTGAATCGTCTTCGGCAGGCGTCGACGCCATTCGACCTGGATGCGTTGGACGGGATCCTCAAGCTGCACTATCGCTATCGTTTCGATCCGGTCGGAATGAGCGAGGAGGACCTGAAGGCAATTCGAAGCAGGACGGAGGCGTGGTTGGTCGAAGCTCCGGAGGGACCGTAACGGCAACCTTCAGGATGCTCGCTGAGCGCATCTCCCGCGAGAAGTCGTCGATCAACATCAAAGTGAGAAGAGGGTCGGGATGCCCGGCCTTCGGAGACGTTGATTTCTATGCCGGGCCGGCTGGTTTCAATCGACGGAGTGGGAGAGACGCCCACCCGCGGGCGTAGGTCCGTGCCGAGCCGAGGCTGAATGCCTCCGGCGGTTTCGGGTCGAGATCACCGCGTGATGGACAATCCGGCCGATTCTCTCTACCTTCTCCGTCTCTTTCCGGGCCCATAGCTCAGCGGTTAGAGCAGGCGACTCATAATCGCTTGGTCGTAGGTTCAAATCCTACTGGGCCCACCAACAATCACCTTGGCGTCGCAATTGGGCTCCGCGGGCGAGGTTTTGCGGCTGGCGCATGGCCCGGCGATGCAACGTTTGCCGTTTTTATTTCAAACCCAGACAGATGGCGCGCCACCTCAATGAGCGAAAGCAAGACAGACACCGTGGCGGTCGGAAAGGGGCATGGAGGCTTTCAGACGACACAGTGGACGTTTGTGCGCGAGGCTGCGGACAGTCAGGCGCCTGAATTTGAATCGGCCCTGGAGAGGCTCTGCCGCGACTACTGGTATCCGCTTTACGCCTTTGTGCGGCGCTCGGGAAACGGGCCGGAGGAGTCACGGGACCTGACGCAGGGTTTTTTTGAGCATCTGCTCGCGAAGCGTGTGTTCAAGCAGGCCAACCCGGACCTGGGGCGCTTTCGTTCCTTTCTGTTGGGCGCGTTGAAAAATTTTCTGCGCAAGGCGCATCGAGACGCGAACCGGCTGAAGCGCGGCGGGGGGATGTGTTTTTCTCCTTTGGAGTGGGATGATGTCGAGGGTCGTTACTCAAATGAGCCTGCGGATGAGGTGACGCCGGAGATGCTGTTCGATCGGAACTGGGCCCGGACAACGATCCAGTTTGCCGCGATCCGCCTGAAGGAGGAATACGAGGCCGCCGGGATGAGCGACAGATTTGAGGCTCTGAGATTCACCCTGGAGGATCCCCGCGCCGCGCCTTACGCGAAGATCGCCGTGCAACTCGGGGTGACCGAGGCCGGGGTGAAATCGGCGGCGCATCGTCTGCGCGGCCGATTCCGTGAGCTGGTTCGGGAGACAGTCGGGCAGTTGGTGGACGATCCGCGCGAGGTGGACGCTGAGATCCGCTTCCTTATCGGATCGCTGGGCTGAAGAGAAAAACGGGCTGTCCTGCGAATTCGGAAAACCTTTTTCGCATCAGGGGATAGGAATTATAGGAATACCGTGGTTCGGCGTTGAACAATGCCCCGGGCGCTCAACCGGGAGGCCAGGCTGTCCGGCGCGGTGGTTCGGTTCCGGGAACATCCAGGCATCAATGACCGAAGTTGAAACAGAGATTTGCGCCGTGTGTGGCAGCCGGATTCTTGGCTCTGCGGCGTTCTGCCTCACCTGCGCCTTCACCAGCGTCTTCGACGAGTCCCAGGCGCCGGATTTGGCCGGGGACGAAGAGGAGTCAGCGGAGGTTGACGACGTCGCCTCCATCGGTCCGGACGTCGCCGGGCCCGAGGGTTACAGGTTCCGAGGCGTGGTTGGGCGCGGCGGCATGGGGACGGTCTACAAGGCGGTCCGGACGATTGATGGTCGTGAAATGGCGTTGAAATTCATATCGATTTTCGGAGCCAAGGATGATCGGGGATCGAGGCGGTTTCAGCGCGAGGCCGATGCGTTGATCTCCCTGAACCATCCGAACATCGTGAAGGTGAGGGATGTCGGCTCCTGGCGGGGTCGTCAGTTCATCGCAATGGACTGGATCGATGGCGTGGGGTTCGACATCTGGGTGGAGATCGCGCGGAAGGATGCGGCGAAACTGGGCGACGCGATTCGAACGAAGGTCGAGGCGGAGATTTTGCGCCGGTCCGTGGTGGCGTTGAAGGCGGTGGCCAAGGCGGTCGCGCATGCCCATGAAAGGGGGTTCATTCATCGCGATCTCAAGCCCGGCAACATTCTGATCGACCGATTGGACGATCCGCATGTGGTGGATTTTGGGCTGGCGCGGCAAGTGGACGAATCAAACGACCTGACCTTGACGGGCGAGGCGCTGGGCACGGCGGGTTTCATGTCGCCAGAGCAGGCCTTGGGCGCCAGGCATCAGGTCTCGGAATCGACTGATGTGTATGCCTTGGGCGCCATTCTACATTGGTTGCTGTTCGGGAAGGCTCCCGGCGAGGGGGAAGGGGACATCGGACGCGGAGCGCGAGCCGGGGGCGGGCGGGCGGCGATCAATGCGGATGTTGATCGGGATTTGTGCGCGATCGCGCTGCGTTGCCTGCGCAGGGATCCCGAGCGGAGGTATTCCAGCGCCGGGCAGGTGTCGGACGAACTCAGGCGCTGGCTTCGGGGAAAGCGGGTTCTTGCCGCGGTGAAGCTCAGGGAGGAGCAGATCGGGTGGCTGCCTGGTCAAGGGGACGCCCGCGAGGGGGAGCGGTCGAAGGATGGCGGTCATTGAGGCTTTCGTCATTCCGTCGCAGATCCATTCGCCCTCCTGCAATTGGAAGGGGCTTGCGGCTCGCGGGGGATGTGGACCGAATGATTGCAATTCCGGGAGCGTCTGACATTTTCATGCGTCTCATGAAAAAGCTCACTCTGACTGTCGCCCTGTGTCTGGTCGCCGGATTCTCCTTCGCGGCGAGGAAACCCAACATCGTCTTCATCATGGCCGACGATCTCGGCTGGTCGGAGCTGGGCTGCTACGGCCAGAAGAAGATTCGCACGCCGCACATTGATACGCTGGCGAAGCAGGGGCTGCGTTTCACCAACGCCTACACGGGAAATGCTGTCTGCGCTCCGTCTCGTTGTGTGTTGATGACCGGGAAGCACCCGGGCCACGCCGAGGTGCGCAACAATCGCGCGATGACGCGCTTCGGCGAACCGGAGGGGCAGCATCCGATCTCGGCCGAGGCGGTGACGATCGCCGAACTGCTGAAGAAGGAGGGCTACACGACCGGCGCTTTCGGCAAGTGGGGACTGGGCAATACCGGATCCACCGGCAATCCAACGAAACAGGGCTTTGATCGCTTTTTCGGCTACAACTGCCAGGCCCACGCGCACAGCTACTACCCGGAGACGCTGTGGAGCGACAACGAGAAGGTGAAGCTGAACAACCATCCGCCTGTGCCCGGGCACGCCTCGCTCGCGAAGGGCTCCGATCCGGCGGATCCGAAGAGCTACAATGAATTCAAGGGGCAGGACTACGCGCCGGACCGGATCAACGAGCAGGCGGTGAAGTTCGTCCGCGACAACAAGGACCGGCCCTTCTACCTGTATTATCCGACCATCATCCCGCACGTCGCGCTGCATGTTCCGGACGAGGAATTGGAGCCTTACCTGAAGCTGAAGTGGAACGATCCGCCCTTCACCCGCAACGGAGGCTATGGCTACACCCCGCACTTCACGCCGCGCGCCGCCTACGCCGCCATGATCACCCGCATGGACCGCTACGTCGGCAATGTGTTGAACGAGCTCAAGAAGCACGGCCTGGAGGAGAACACCATCGTCGTGTTCACCTCGGACAACGGCACCACGCACCTGAAAGACGAGGTGGACTACGACTTCTTCGAAAGCGTGAAACCTCTGAGGGGGTTGAAAGGATCGCTATACGAGGGAGGCATCCGGGTTCCTCTGATCGTGAAGTGGCCGGGCCGGGTGAAGGCAGGCAGTGAGTCGGCCTATCGCACCGGCACGGAGGATTGGATGCCGACCCTGCTGGATCTGATTGGCGCGAAGACGAAGGCGCCGGGGGATATCGATGGCATCAGCATTGCCGCGACCGTTCTCGGGAACAAACAGAAACCGCGGAAGTTCCTTTATCGCGAATTCACCGGTTACGGCGGACAGCAGGCGGTCTGGATGGGGAAATGGAAGGGAGTTCGCCAGAACATGCTCAAGAAAGGCGCCAAGAATCCACTCAAGATCGAACTCTACGACCTCAAGGCCGACATCTCGGAATTGAAGGATCTGGCGGGAGCCAATCCCAAGGTCGTCGCCCGTATCCGCAAGCTGATGGCCGAACAACACACGCCGGACGAGATCTTCAAGTTCCCGCCGATTGACTGAGGGCGTGAAGCGTAGGCGTCCTCGCCGGGCTCTGCGCGTCCTGTTGAAAGGCCGGAAGACGGAGCGCGGCTGTGTCGTCAGACCAGCCGCAGCAATGTGGGGGGGGGCGGGGCGAAAGGCGGGAGGCTGGCGTTCGGAGGTTGCTGCGGCTGATCCCGAAGACGGGACACAACCGCGCTCCTTCATGCGGCGGGACGCCGCAAGAACCCGCAGCCGGGACGGCTGCGCTACGACGCTTGTAACCGCGCCTCAACGCAAGGGCGCGCGGTTCACCGGCTTCCAACCCTTGCCGGGAATGAATTCGCGGTCGTAGCGTTTGGATTTGCAGCCGACCGCGAGGACGGCGGCGACGAAGGCGAGGAGAACAACTTTGCGCATGACGACAACCTAAACAGGATTGTCAGCATGGCAAGTCCGGTTAACACTCGGCCCGAAACGACGACACCATGGCGGGTGAATCACCATACCTGAAAGGCCGGCTCATTCTCGACGGGGGCAACCTGGCGGGCTCGTTCTTTCATCGCACGGTCGTGCTGATCTGCAGTCATGACAAGGAAGGGGCCTTCGGACTGGTGCTCAATCGCGACACGGGCGACACGGTGGAGGATGTGCTGGCGGAGGACGTGCCTGAACAGATCTGCGAGCAGCACGTCTTCATTGGCGGTCCGGTCCAGCCGGGCGCGTTGAGCTACCTTCATTCCGACGAGTATCTTCCCGAGGCGAATGTCCTGCCCGGCCTCAATGTCGGCCATTCCCTGGAAGACCTCCTTGCGTTGGGCGACAATTATTCAAAGACCCTGAGACTGCGGGTCTTTGCCGGATACTCGGGGTGGAGTCCGGGGCAGTTGGAGGACGAGATGAAACGCGATTCCTGGCTCGTTCATCCCGCGACGATCGACCTGGTCTTCAACACGGATCCCGCAGAATTGTGGAAAAAGGTGGTCTCCCAGATGGGACCGCAGTATCGGATTCTATCCGACGCGCCGGACGATCTTTCCTGGAATTGAGCCGCGAAGAGGCCCAAGAGGCGCAAGGCAGCCGTTGAACGCCTGCTCAGTCGATCGGCGGGACGGAGGCGCGGATTTCGTCGAGCAGTTCCCGTGTTCCGTGTTCGGCGGTCCATTTGTGGATGTAGTCCCAGTCCAGGGCTTCATCGCCCTGCACGGCGATCACATCGCGGACGTCGTCTGAATCCTTGCCGCGTTTGGCTCCATGAGCCCAGCGAAGCTTCGTGACGATGACATCTTCTGCGGTTGGGATAAACACATCGCGCCCGATGATATCGTCATGCGCCTTGCGGCGCCGTTCGAAGCGAGATTGATCGTGCGGATCTGAACTCAGGTGGAAGATCTCGATCTTAAAGGGCAGGGAATCGACGATCAGGATTTCCCGCATTGTACCGGTCACCGATTCGAACGATGGCTGCGGATCGAGTTCGAATTCGCCACCCAGAAGTTCAGCCAATCTGACGATCTTCTTCTCCAGCACGGCCACGAAGTCGGCGTCCTTCGTGGATCGGGGAATACCGTAGTAGTTCGACGAATACGAGTCGGCGAGCAGGTAGTTGATGCCGAGGGAATCGAAGGCATCGACGACTCTGGCCGTGGCTTCATTGCCGTCCTTCATGCTTCGCGATTCGCGGGGCGGTAAACGCCGTGCTCGTGGACCTGCCGGAGCCGGTTCAGCTGCCAGCGGAGGATTCGTTCGACTTCGCCTTCGTCGGCTTCGGGGAACTGATGGCGGATGCCGTCGCGCATGCGGCCACAGGCTCCCGCGAACAACTCTCCACCCCATCCCATTTTCTGTGAAGCTGGAGCTTCCCGCGCCCGCAGCACTTTGCGGCGGTAGATCGAGTCGATCAGTTCTTCGGTCGGTTCCATGGGAGGAAAGTAGCTCCTTTCCCCAAGAATTGAAAATCGTGATTTCAGTCGGCGGCCTCGCCATTCGCATCCGCGCCGGCTTCGCGCTACGACAAGGCCAGTTCCATGAGCGCGTCCTGAGCCTCATCGAGATCGATCTGATCCGCGGCGCGGGCGGTGATGAGGAGGTCTTCCGACAACAGGTCGTCGTATTTCTCGCGAGTCTTGACCGGCAGACGTTTGGCGAGGGCTTCGGCGGTGAAATCCTTGTCCAGCAATGGCTGGAGATCTTCCGTGGATCTGACCTTGAAGCGGATGGAGAGCGCGTCGTCGGCGGCCTTGATGCCGCAGGCGTCGGCCATGAGCTTGAGGGTGGTGAGGCAGCGCGTGCCGCGCCAGGGGAACCAGATGATCTCGCCGCCGCCGCTGAGGAAGCCATTCTCCAACAGGCCGCTCTCCCGGGCGAAGGTCCGCGCCGCGGTGAGCAGCGCCCGACCGGTCTCGTCGAGAAAGGCGGGGTGGTCGTCGTCTTCCAGTGCCGCCTTCATTTCGCGAACAACCCGTGAATGGACCTCCGATCCCTTGCCCCGGAAGGCGGGCGCCGCATCCTTGCCCTTGCCGGGCGTGACGTAGACGAGCTTGGAATCCTCGACAATTTCCTCCACGCGCCAGCTTCGGCCGCCGAGCATGAGGCCGCCGCCAACGGGCGGTATGGCGGAGGAGGGGAGTTGGCCGAGGTCCTCGTTGCGGTGGCGCAGCGTCAGTTCCTCGGAGCCCATGAAGGCGGCGTAGAAGTCGAGTTCGCCGGCGAGGCGTTCGCCTTCGAGGGCGAGGATCAGGTCGCCGTCGGGCATCTGCTCGATGATCTCCTTTTCGCCGAGAGAGCGGAGGGTGGTTGCGAAGAGTCCCGCGTCGATGTTGCGAAAGGGGCCCTTGGCGGAGAGTGTGTCGTACAATGCGCCCGCCTGCATGCCGCCGGTCTGCTTCAGGCAGCTCATCAGCTGCTGGACCATCGTGCTCAAATGCAGTTGGCGGTTGTCGAAGGGCTCCACCCACTTGCGGACCATCAGGCGCGTCAGGGCCACGGCCCGGAGGATGTTGGGATAGAGCAGGCCGCTCAACCCGGCGCGGGTGGACGGCGTGTTCTCGATGGTGAAGACGCGCATGATCGCGGGGACGCCGGCGCGCCGACCGGAGCGGCCCAGTCGCTGAACCATGGAGGCCACGGTCCAGGGCGGGTTGATCTGGCCGACGGCGCGGACGTTGCCGATGTCGATGCCCATCTCAAGGGTGCTCGAGCAGAAGGCCGTGGTCGGTTGTCCGGACTTCAGACGGGCTTCAATCTCCTCGCGTTGGGAGCGGGAGAGGGAGCCGTGGTGGATGACAAAGGCGTGGGCTCCGGAGGCGTCGGAGGTCAGTTGGTTGACGTTGTTGAGCAGCGATTCGAGCAAAGCCTTGGAATCGCCGAAGATGAGGTTTGTTTCCGAGCCGAAGGCCTTGATGAGGTCGGCGGCCATCATCCTGATCGCCTCGTTCCCGTCCTCGCGCCCGTCCGCGTGATCACTGTCGAGGATCTCGCCCTGCTCCTGTTTCCAATCGAAGTCGCCGGCGCGGAAGCCGGCGGCCAGCGTTTCGGCGAGGGCCTGCAATGCATCCGGCGGCGGCGGTGGGCCGGGTTTCCAGGACGGGCTTTCGAGGCGGGTCTTCACGCCGAATTTCACCTCTCGCCGGGCGCTGGCGGCCTCGAGCGCGGTCACGGTGTCCGGGGCGTCGGGATCAATGTAGATTGTGGCCTCCTCGGGTTCGGCCAGGGTGGCTGAAAGACCGATGATGCGGGGCTTTGTCTCAGTGATCGAGGCGAGTCGCGCGAGCAGGCTGCGCAGGTGTATGCCGCGCTCGTTGCCGAGGAAGGAATGCATCTCGTCGATGACGACGAAGGAAACATGTCGGTAGACGCGCGGGACATCGGCGCCGGAATTGACGAAGTTGGATTCCAATGACTCGGGTGTGATCAGGAGGATGCCGCCGGGGTTTTCCCTCAGGCGTTTCTTCTGGTTGGCGGGGACGTCGCCATGCCAGCGGTGGACGGGGATCTCCAAATGTCCGCACAGGTCTTCGAGTCGGCGGAACTGATCATTGATGAGAGCCTTCAGCGGGCCGACATAGATTGCCTGGACAGAGTTCTTCGGTTCGTCGGCGAGTCTGGAAATGACCGGAAGGAAGGCGGCCTCGGTTTTGCCGCCGGCCGTCTGGGCGCAGACGAGGAGATGGTTGTCGGTCTGGTAGACGGTGCGGATGGCGTCCTGCTGCACCTCGCGGATCTCCTTCCAACCCATCTCGTAGATGGCGCGCTGGACTCCGGGGTGGAGAAGAAGGAAGGCGTCCTCGCTCATGGGAGGAAAAGGGGAGGAAAAAGCTCCACGCTCCAAGCTCCAAATCCCAAAGAAGCTCCAAGCTCCAGATCCCAAATGGGGCGGTGTGGCAGGTTGGGGACTTTCGGGGAGAGGGGGGGCTCAAGGAGAGGCGACATTCTTGTCGCCTTGCCTGCGCAGCAGGCACAACGGCTTGGGGTTGCAAGGGGCGCGGGGGAATTGGAATCGACCAGGCGGAGGGGGGGGCTCTTCTGGCCCCTGTGGGGCCACGGCGACAGGAATGTCGCCGCTCCTTGGTCTTGATGCGCTCCTTGGACAGGGACACCATTTGGAGCTTGGAATTTGGAGCTTGGGATTTGGAAATTCATGTCCGGCGTTGAAAGCGGTGTTGCGCTTCAAAGCTTGAACGAGGCCAGGTCGTCATCGCCCGCTTCCTCTTCCGGTTCTTCGCCGCGTTCGATGGCTTCCTCGACGGATTGGGACGCCTCTGGAGCCTTGCCGAAGCCGTCTTTCACGAATTCGTTCCATTTGCGGTCGGGGTTTTGTTCGAGGACATTCAGGAGACCGACGAAGGAGCGGACGATGTCGCGCGGGGTCTTGTAGAATTCGGCGCCGAGGGTTTCGTTGGCTTTCTGCAGGACGCCCATCAGCGCCTCGTCGGGAACGATGTATTTCTCGGGGTCGCCTGCGGCGTGAACGTGTCGGATGTTGCGCAGCAGGACGAAGAGGTCCTCGGCCGACAACGAGGGGAGACGCAGCGTCGGACCGGAGAAATCCTTCACGCCCTCGGCGGCGAACTCATTGGTCGCCAGACGCGACCGCAGGGCCTCGTAGCTGTAGAGTCCGCGGCGTTTGTCCTCAAGGAATTCGTCGGTGCCGGCGAGCAGGAATCCGAGGCCCTCGACCGTTCCCTGGAGGTAGTCGTTGAGCATCGTGAGAATGGCCTCGTAGTTGGTCTGCCGGGCGCGGGAGCTGGGCAGGCGGTGGGAGAGCACGACGAGTTCGTCGAGGTTGACAAGCAGGCCCTGATACCCCGCCTTGCGGCAGAAGGCGGCCATGAGCTTGAGGCTGTCGTAGAAATTGTCGTCGGAGATGATGCGGCGGACGCCGAGTTCCTGGTTGGCCTCGGTCTTGTTGTTGAATTCGGCTCGCAGCCAACGAAGCGCGGAGCCCTGTTGATGATCGGCGCCGGTTGCAAAGCCTTCGTAGTATTGCGCGAGGACTTCGGCGAACTCGAATCCGCCGACGTGGTCCTGAAGATCCTTGAGGTCGTCGTAGATCCGCTTCTTGACCTCTTCGTCGTCGCCGCCGTTGGACTTGACGTCGTGTTGGATGTTTGAAATCCAGCCTTCACAAAGGTTGCGCAGGGCGCCGCCATCGGGCTTGGACTTGATGGCGAGGTTGCGCATCAGTTCGGAGTAAAGTGCGCGGCATTGTCCGCCGGTGGCGTGGAGGCGACGCTCCATGGTGATGTCGGCCTGCGCGACGACCATGCGCTTCTGCAGGGCCAGCGAACGGACGAGGTTGAGAAAGAAGCTTTTTCCGCAGCCGAAGCGGCCGACGACGATGCGGAACGCCGCGCCGCCCTCCTCCAGTCGTTCGAGGTCGTTGAGCACGGCCTGCACCTCCTCCTTTCGGCCCACCTGGATCAGGTGAAGGCCCTGACGGGGGACCAGGCCCGCCTGCAGTGATTGGATGATCGCGTCCCGTTCGCGTCGTTTGATTCCTGTGCTCATACGGCTGGTGACTGATTGCTGATTGCTGATTACTGATTACTGATT
>JAYPEY010000001.1:60424-120345 GCA_038126035.1 Verrucomicrobiales bacterium
CTGTGCTCATACGGCTGGTGACTGATTGCTGATTGCTGATTACTGATTACTGATTGCTGATTACTGATTACTGATTACTGATTACTGCTCACCGGATCAGGCTGCGGTTGACCTCAATGGGGTTCTCGCCTTCGAGGAGAAAGTCGCCGAGAGCGTCGTCGCTCCACTCGTTGACCGAGTCGAAGATGTTGAGCGGCATCTGGTGGAATTCCTGGGCGATGGCGTTGAAATCCCCGCGGCTCCATTCGGGGCGGGTGATCAATTTCTTAAGAGGCGATTTGAGCGGTTCGTCGAGGCCGTCCATCCAATCGTCGTTGGGCGGCGGAACGAAATCGTCGGAGAGTTCCGGCGCGGGGTTGGCCGCGGTGGCGTCCGCTGGAGGGGCGTCGCCGAGGACGGCGGAGAGAATGCCGACGACCTCCTTGGTTTCGTCTGCGATGGACGCGATCTTGGCCATGTCGAGGGAGAAGGAGGCGGAGGTGTCGGGCTCGGTGGACCTGTCAGACGCGTCGGGTGCGCCGGACTGGTCCGGCGGGGCGACGGTGGGCGCCGCAGGCAGCAGTTCCTCCAGCAAGGCGTCCAGCGATTCGACCGGCAGTTCGAAGGCCTGGTAAATCTTCTCGAGGACGGCGCGCTCCACCTTTTTGACGTGGCCGCCGGCCACGGCCACCTGAGCCAGGACGCGTCCGATAAGCGGGCGTTGGGCCGCGGGCACGGTGGCTGCCACTCTGGCAATGGCGCGTGCTCCGGCAGAGGCGTCGGCAATAAGGGTTTTCTCTAGGGCAATGAGCCTCTTGCGGTCCAGATTGGTAAGCGCGAGTTGTCCTTCGAGGCAGTTGCGGAAGACGTCGAGTTCCTCCTTGTCCACCTGGCCGTCGGCGGCCGCGATGGCGACGCAGAGCGTGAGCAGCGTGGCCACACCGCCATATCCGGGACTGTTGTCGCGGGGGGAACCGTCCTCGAAGCGGAACACCGCCACGTCCCTGGTCCAGGCATAGGCGCGCTGGGTCATGCGCGCGTCGGGTTCGATGGCGCATCCGAAACTTTCGACGGACTCGGCCAGTTCGCGGCTTTCCTTGATGGTGAGGCGGCCTTTTTCGGTGAGGTTCAGCAGGGGCGCGAGGTCGCTGATCTTGAGCAGGGAGACGCCATCCACCGCGTGTTTGCTGACGATGAGGGCGTTGAAAAGTCCGGCTGCGATCGGATTGGAGGCCGGGGATTTCTGGGTTTCGGCGACTTCGGCGGCTGGTTTTGGCGACGTCTTCTCTTTGGCGGGACTGGGAGGTTTCGCCTGGTCGAACGCCAAGGCCTTGACCGGTTTGGGCCCCGCGGTCTTGCGGAACTGCATTCGATGTTCGAACAGTTCCATCGAGGCCGGCGGCGTGAGTCGCTTGAAGTTCAGTTTTGAGAATTCGCTGCGGGGCATGATGACGGAGATCAAGGTCTCGTCGGAGTCGTGGCCGGTACGGGAATCGACGCCCACAGTGACGACGTTGATCAAGGCTTGATCAATGGGCAGCAGGGCGAACAGTTCGCGTCCGATGCGCAGCGCGCAGCCGCAGAGGTAATTCTGGTAGATTTCGTAAAAGCGGCCTTTCGCCATCGCTTTGGAGGACAGCTTGCCGGTGGCGGTGAGTTTTTTCTCCTCCGGTGGGACGACGCTTTCGCCCTTGGCCTGGACACGGACACTGATCCGCATCGATTCGACGAGGGGAAAGGAGATGGCGGCGCCGAGTTCGCTGATTTCCTCGAAGGGGTTGATCTCGGTCAGAGCCTGGCTGTAGGCGGCGGTGTCGCCTTCGAGCATGCGGCGGGCGAAGGCGCGTTGGGCCTCGGCCTGCGCGCATTCCTCCTCGTGGCGGCGCCTGGCCGCGGTGAAGTTGATGGCGTCGTTCTTGCGGCCGGCCTGGATCCGGGCCTCGAGTTCAGCGATCTTCTTCCTGGCTCCGCCGAAGAGGTTTTCAAAGAACCCGGGTTGGTAGCTTGCGAGAGCTTCGCGGGCGGCGCGTTCCAGCGGGCCGTCGTCGGAAGGGGGCGGGGGATCGGCCGCCTCGCTGAGCTTCTTCCAGTTCCATGTCTCCGGCTCGTCCTTGTGGACGGAGAGGAGGCGATCGATCTCGTTTTCGAACAGTTCGACCTCGTATTCGGCCTGCTGGCGCGCCTCGGCCCTGGCCATCTCCTTGCGACGCAATTCAAGTTCGCGTTGACGCTTCTTCGCCTCGCGTTCCGCTCGTCGCGTCGCCGCCGCCAACTCTTTGAGAACTTTCTTGCCGCCTGATGCCATGGGATAGCCTTGCCGCTGCGTCGCCAGGAGGTTGGCGAGATGGGGAGGATACGTGCCTGGACGTTGGCGTCAACGTCAGGCAGGAGCGGCGGCGCGGTTTTCCAACTTTGCACTGGTTTTTAGGCGAGGGCGCAGGTGTAGTCCCTGCGGCAATCCAAGACAATGAGCATGGACTTGAATCGATTCTTGTGGCGCGGCGCTTTGGCGGCGCTTGCGGTGACAGCGGGTGTGTCTGCGTCCGCGCAGGGCCAGGAGTGGCCGCGGTTTCGCGGTGTCAACGGCGTGGGCGTTTCAGGCGCGGACATTCCGGCGAAGTGGACGGAGAAGAGCTTTGTCTGGAAGACGGATCTTCCGGGCGTCGGGCACGGTTCTCCGATTGTCTGGGGCGATCGCGTGTTCCTGCTCTGCGGAGATGAGGAGACGGCCGCGCGCCTTCCGGTCTGCATCGACGCGAAGAGCGGCGCGCTGATCTGGAAGAAGGAGTTCAAGGCGCTGAAGCATCGTCATCACAAGTTCAACAGCGTTGCGTCCTCGACGCCGGTTGCCGACGCGGGGCGGGTGGTGTTCAGTTGGGGGACGAAGGAGAAACTGACGCTGATTGCGTTCGATCACGGCGGGACGAAGCTTTGGGAGAGCGATCTTGGCCCGGTGCAGGGCGGACATGGTTTCGGGGCGTCGCCGGTGATTCATGGCGACCTGGTCGTGATCAACAACGACCAGGACGGCGAGAGTTCCTTGATTGCGGTGAACAAGGCGACCGGGAAGCTTGTCTGGAAACTGCCCAGGGACAGCGAGCGGTTGAGTTATTCCTGTCCGGCGGCGTTTGCGCAGCCGGGAGGCGACGAGGCCCTGGTGTTCACAAACTGGCGGCACGGGATCACCGCGTTGGATCCGGCGAATGGGAAGGTGATCTGGGAGAAGAGCGTGTTCAACCAGGAGAAGAAGGAGCGGGCCATTGGATCGCCCGTGATTGCCGGCGATCTGCTGATTGGAACCTGTGGATTTGTACAGAACCCGAAGCATGTTGTCGCGCTGCGTCCCGGAGACGGCGACGCGGAGGAGGTGTGGCGGATCGAGGAGGCGGTCCCACACATCCCGACGCCGCTGGTGGTGGGGCAGCGGGTGTTTCTGTGGGAGGACAAGGGGACGGTCACCTGCGCGGATCACTCCACCGGAAAGGTTGTCTGGCGGGAACGGGTTTCCAGCGCGAGCTTCAGTTCGCCCGTCTGCGCGAACGGCAGGATCTTCAGCGTCGATCGGAATGGACTGGTGACAGTGATCGCGGCGGCGGATGAATTCAGAAAGCTGGCCGAGAACGATCTGGGGGAAACCTGCCATGCGACGCCGGCGATTTCCGGCGGGACGATGTTCGTGCGCACCTACGGGAAGTTGATGGCGATTCGGTAGCGGAAAGGTCGGAGCGCCGGGCATTGCCCGGCATTGGCGGTCGAATCGAGGCCCGGCCCGGGAATTCAGCTTTGGTGTATTTGGAAGTTCGGCTCCGTCTTCGCCGAGCTACGACGCGACAAGTCGGCAGGAGCTTCGCCCCGCCGAGGCGTCCCGACTCACCCCGGATCAATATTGGAAGATGGGGAGGTAGTGGTATTTCACGGAGAGGCAGAGGATGGCCATGCTGGTGCTGTAGATGCGGCCCGCGCTGCGCTCCTGGCTGTCGCCGCTGATCCAGGCGCCGTCGGATTCCTGCCGGGGGAGCAGGAGGCCGCGGGTGAAGAGAGAGGCCTTCTGCGCGTGGGTCTTGCCGCGTTTCTGCATGCCCTGCGCGTAGTAGTAGGTCCCGTAGAAGAACCACTTGCTGCCGTAGTCGACCGACTGCCGGCGGCGTCCGTCGGGCGCGGTCGCGTGGGTGAGTTCCATGAGCCAGTCGGTCACGCCAATGACCTCGGGCGCCTCATACTCACCGCAGACCTGCAGCGCGAGCAGGCCGGCGGCGGCGGTGGCGAATTCCGGGCCGCGGCCTGGTTGGTAGCCGAAGCCGCTCTTCATGTCCGTCGGGTTGCCCGCCGCGTCGCGCTCGGACTTGTAGCTCATCTTGAGATACTTGACCGCCTCGTCGATCGCCTGTTTGGGCACGGGCATGCCGGCGTTCTTGGCGGAGCGCAGGGCCATGGTCTGCCAGACGGTCACGGAGAGGTCGGCATCGCCGGAAGTCGGGGTGTAACGCCAGCCGCCCTGGAACTTCACGGCGTGCTTGCGGACGCGCTGGGAGCGGAGAATGAGTTCCACGGCCTTCACGCAGCGCTGCCGGATCAGGTCGTCCTGCCGCTTGTTGACGCCCATGCCGAGCATCTCGGAAAGGGACAGGGTGATGATGCCGTGGCCGTACATGCGCGAGCCGTCCTTGCGGCCGAAATACCCCTCCTGGTCCTGCCGGTCCTCGCGCACGAGAAACTCGATGGCGCGGCGCATGGACGAGCCCTCCACGGTCTGATCACTGGGGAGGTGGCCCACCGACGCCATGGACATCAATGCCAGCGCCGTCATGACCGAGTGATGCTGGTCTCGTCCCCGCTTGTCGACGAAAGAGCCGTCAGGGCGTTGCTGGGTCAGGAGGAAGGCGACGCCATTGTCGACGGCCAGATCGACGGCGTCCTTGCGGGGGGGGAGATTCTGGGCGTGGAGGGGGGAGGCGATGAGGGATGAGGCAACCAGGAGTATTGCCAGCAATCGCACGCTCCAACATGCGGACAAGGATGTCCGCGCTCCGGAGCGCATGTCCTTGCCGGAGCGCGGTTGTGTCCCGTCCTCGGGATCAGCCGCAGCTGCCTCCGATCGCCAGCCGGCCTGTCTTTTGCCCCGGCGTCCGAGCAAGTTGTTGCGGTTGGTCTTTCGACACAGCCGCGCTCCGTCTTCGCGCAGTTCAGCCGGGCGGGCGGAATTGCGAAGGATGGCGTTCCGCGTGCGGGCTGGTTGGGATGTGCGCTTGTTCACTTCACTTCCCTTCGTTGGCTTTCTTGGCGATGACCTTGAAGTAGGTTTCCACCATGGCGCGGTATTCGCCGTCGAGGTCTTCCTTGGGGGTGGCGAGGGCTTCGGCCACCTTGGGAGGCAGGCGGGCCCAGGCGTCGTCGTCGAGGTAGGGCATGTCGGGCAGTTCGCCGTTCATGAGTTCCTCGTCCTGGGCGACCATGGGGGCTCCGGCTCCGTTGCCTTCCTGCGATTGTTGCTGTTTTTGTCCGGGGACCTTGCCGCCCTGTCGTGACTGGGCCATCTGGGACTGTTGCGCCTGCTGTGCGTTTTGCATGGCCTCCTGAGCGGCCTGCTGGGCTTGGCTCTGTTGGCCCTGGCCGTTCTGTTGGCCCTGCTGGTTCTGGCCGGACTGCTTGCCTTGTTGCTGCCCCTGTTGGTTGCCCTGCTGTTCTTGACCTTGATTGGCGGCCACCTGCTTGGCTGGATTCATCGCGGCGTCAATCCGGTCCAAGGTCCGCGCTTTCCATTTGGACTCTTCCGGGGAGTCGCTCGGATTGCCGGCCATTTGCCCCTGCTGACCCTGCTGACCCTGCTGGCCCTGCTGACCCTGCTGACCCTGCTGGCCTTGCTGGCCTTGCTGGCCTTGCTGACCCTGCTGGCCTTGCTGACCCTGCTGGCCTTGCTGATCCTGCTGGCCTTGCTGACCCTGCTGGCCTTGCTGACCCTGTTGGCTTTGTTGACCCTGTTGGTTTTGCTGGCCCTGTTGGCTTTGTTGGTTCGTTTGTTGGGGGGGCGAAGGCGGGGTTTCCTGGCGCGGGATCAGTTGGGACATCATGGGCAGACGCTCAAGTTGCTCCTGCATGGCGTTGCGGGCATTGTTGACGGCTTCCTGAGCTTTCGCAGTCTCTTGGTTTTCGTCGGCGAGGCGCGATTGGGCTTCGGGGACCTGGTTGTTGCCGACGTTTTCAATGTCTTTGCCGATTTCCTCCAGGTTTCGTCCCTCGGAGGTGTTGAGACGGGATTCGTGTCGGCCGACCCGCGCGATATTGGACCCGGCCTGAAGGGTCTGGTTCTGGATGCGCGGTTGCAGTCTGGCGCCATCGGATCGGGCTGAATCCTCGTTGGCTGCGGCGCGCTCCATGGAGCCGGCGAGGCGACGCGCCTCGGCGGCGAGTTTGCCGAGTTCGTTGGCCTTTTCGGACGCGAGTTGTTGTGCGGCGTGCGCGGCGCCGGACTCGGCGCTGGTGGGGGAGGCGTTGCGTTTGGCCTCGCCGGCCTTGTTGGCGGTTGCCATCAGGTCGCGTCGCGCCTGATCCAATGGCCTGGCAAACTCATCGACGCGTCCGGCGAGTTGTTCGGCGGACATGGACGCGTCAGGCGCTTTTTGCGCTGCATCCCTGAGGGCTTCGCGCGCGGAGTTGAGCGGTTCGTCGGCGTCGGCCTTGGCGACGCCTGCCTCGGCCTTCATGCGGGGGATGTCGCGTTCGGCGATCTGCCGGACGGCGTCGGCGATTTCACTGAGCCGCTTCATGTCGTCGGGTTGGCGGGCTTTGGCTTCGGCGGCTTCGGTCAGTTCATTGGCGAGTTCGTCCTCGCGTTCGGCGGCCATCTGCAGGGTGTTGCGGGCCATGAGCAGGTCGCGGTCGGCGATGCGGGCGAGTTCGCGCTGCATCTCGGGATTGTTGCGAAGTTCCTCCTCCAACTGGGCGAGCATTTCCTCGGGCGTCTTGTTCTGCATCTCGGCAAGTTGTTCGGCCTTGCGATACTCGTCATCGAGTCCGCTCTTGATGCCAAGTTCCTCCTCGGCGGCGCGCAGATCCTCGCGGCTTTCCGCGATCTCGGACTGGCGGCCCTGTTCGACGGCTTCGAAGTGTTTGGCCAGGGTGCGTAGGCGGTCGGCGAGTTCCTTCTGGTGGGTGGCGGCGCCGGCGAGGGCCTGGCGCCGCATGGGGGCTTCCGGAGATTGGGCGGATTCGCGCAGGGCGTCTATGGCCTTGGCGGGCGGGTCGGCGAGCAGGGCGACGGCGTCGTCGGCGTCACGGGCGCTGGCGCGGCCCTCCTGATCGCCCATGTCCTGGACGTTTGCTTCGCGGCGGAGGGCGGCCTGGACATCCTTGACCTGGTCGCCGATGTCCTGCTGTCGGGCGAGGAGTTCGGCGGGTTTGTCGGATTCAGGCGCGCTTCCGGAGTCGGGGAGGGTCTCCTTCTCCCGGAGGGTTTCGGCCTGCATTCTGTCCGTCGCCTTGGCGAGTCCGTTCATCATCTCGCTGAGTTTGGGAGCGAGGTCGGTGACGGTTTTGCGGGCTTCGGCGAGGGCGGGGGAGGCCTTCTTCTCCACGTCCTGGAGGGCGCGTCTCAGATCGGCGAAACCGTCCGTCAACGGCTGGGGCGCGCGTTCGGCGGAGGCGTTGCGTTGGGAGGTGGCGCGGTTGGCCATCTCGCTGTCGATCTCCTTTCGACTGTTGCGGCGATTGGCTTCGTTCATCGCATCGACGGCTTCCCGGGGCAGGCCCGCGCTCTTCAGCTGTTTCGCAGTTTCGTTGAGGTTGTCCGAGAGGCGTTTCCATTCCTTGGGGCGGGCGGTGGAGGCTTCGTGATCGTTGGCGTTCCAGCGCTCCTGCTCGCCGAGCTGCTTGGCGCCCTGCGCGAGGCCGCGGATTTCGTGGCCGCTTTCCAGGGTCCGGTAGGCGCGCTCCAGCTGCTTGAGCGGATCCACGGCTTCCCTGGCGTCGGCGTTGGCCGAGCGCAGCGCGCCGAGGGCCTGGGCGGCCTTGGCGGTGTCGGCAACGTGCTGGGAATCGGCGTCCTGTCGCTTTTCCTCAAAGTCCGCTTCGTCCTTGAGTTGTTCGACGGCGGCGCGCCAATCGCGGGTCGCGGATTCCCGGGCGTCCTCCCGGCTGTTGTCGCGGGCGAGTGTTTCGGCGGCTTTGCGCGCCTGGGCGAGTTTTTCGGATGTCTTGCCGGCGGAGCGGGCGAGATCGCGGCGGGCGTTGTCGGCGCGTTTGCCGAGGTCGCGTTCGAGTCCGCGCAGGGTGGCATGAGCGGATCGGGTGGCGTTGCGCATGCGGTCGGCGGTCTTCGCGAGGTTGCGGTCCGGGGTGTCGTCCTCCAGGGCCTTCTCGAGTTCGGTCCGGTGTTCTTTGAGGCTCTCCTGGGGGCGCTGAAGGCGTTTTGCATTGGAGCCGGAAAGATTGGCCGACAGATCCTGCATGGCGTCCTCGACCATGCGGGTTTCGTTGACGGCAGAGCTCTCGCGACGGGCGAGTCGTTCCCAGGCGTGGTCGCTTTCCTCCGAGGCCTCGCGTTTGGCGGCCTCGTTCATGCGTTCCTGTTCGCGGCTCAGGTAGTTGAGGTTGTTGGCGAGGTTGGAGGCCTCGTCGGCGGTGAGGATGTCGTTGAAGCGTTGTTCGAGCGTGCGGGCCTTGGCGGCGGCGCGTCTGCCCTGTTCGGCGGCCTCGTCCGCCGACTGCTTTGTCGCCGAGGCTCCCAGCTGGAGTTTCTCGATCGCTTTCCGGGAGCGTTCGAAATCCTCGTGCTGGAGTTCGCTGAGAGCCCGGGCGGCGAGCATCATGTCCTCGGCTTCGCGCCCGGCTCCTGCGGCCTGGAGGGATTCGCCGAGCTTGGCCCGGACGAGTTCGAGTTGTTCCTCGACCTTGGCGGCGGCGGCCTGCGCATTGATGGCGGCCTGCTTCTTCCGGTTGTTGTCCTGTCCGGCGAAGGCGGGTTGGGTCTCCTCCTGCAGGGATTTGCGGAGGACTTCGGCTTCCTCAGAGAGTTTCTCCAGTGAATCGTGCAATGCCCGGCGCGCCTTCAAGGCGGCGATGCGTTTGGCGTCGAATCCCGGGGAACTGACCTGCAGGGTGACCTTGGAGGATTGGCCTCGGCTGCCGCGCAGGTCCCAGGCGACGAGCTTGAGCACGATCTGGTCGCCCGGGGCGGCCTGTAGATCGAGGAGGTCCAGCCGATGGTCCACCGAGGTTTCCTTGGATCGCTCGAGACTCAGCGGGATGGTCCTGGTCGCGCGGCGGGGCTGGGTCACGGTGAGGCTCACGTTGGTAAGACCGAGATCGTCGGCGGCGGCGCCGAGAATCCGGATGACATCGTCGGGCTGAACGATGGTGTCGGTCCTGGGCGCGTCGATGCTGACATTGGGGATCAGGTCGGCCAGGGGATTGATCTCGTAGAACGGGCTGAACTCGTTGTTGAAGCCGGTTTCTTCGGAAACGAGGTTCACCTGATAGGTCCCGGGGCTGTGCATGGGGACATTGACCCTGAATTCCCGATTGTTGGCGGAGGCGGAGATGAGGATGTTGGTGGACTTGCGGCCCTTGAACTCCATGCGCAGTTCGCCGCCTGAGACGGGTTGATCGGTCTCGATCTCGAGGTTGACGGTGGAGCCGGTCAGGGCCTCGAGATCGCCGTTTTCGTCGTTCTCCACCCGGGGTTCCAGGCCGGTGTATTCGGGGAACCGGTAGTTCTTCCGGAAGTTGGCCACATGGGGGCGTCGGCGGGTCTCGACGCGGTAACGTCGGGTGATGGCGGTTCCGGCTCGGATGCGGAACTCCACGGCCTCGGTGTCAGCGGAGATGGAGGCCGAGTACTGGCGTTCGCCGACGAGGTTCATCTCGACCCGGCCCTGTTCGTTGCGGTCGCCCTCATGGAAGGTTTCGATCTCCACGCGGGAGGGCGTCTCGCCGGAGATCTCGACGAGGACAGGGATGTCATCGCCGAGCGGGATGAGAGAGTCGGTCCTGGTGGGCTCGAGCAGGGTGATGATGACGTTGGAAACACGATCGATGTTGGCCATTGGGGCGATGGCGCGGGCGACGAGTTGACCGAAGCGAAGCCCGGGCAGCACAAAGAGAAAGCCGAACACGGCCACGACGCTGACAGCGGTATAGAGCCAGCGGGAGATGAGGCGGCTGGGGAGGAGTTGATTGGCATCGACGCCTTCCATCCGGGACGCGACGCTGCGTTGCAGGACCTCACGGAAGACCTCCGAATCCCATTGGGCTTCGTCCGGGGCTTCGCCGAGTTCGACGGCCGAGATGAGATCCTCGCGAAGATCGGGGCGGGTCTTTTCAAGGATGCGCGCCATTTCACGGGCGTCGGGAGCCTTGAGAAGGAATCGCAGACAGCCGCGCCAGACAACGAAGGCGGCGCCGAGATAGGCGGCGGCGCTCATGAGATAGCGCGCCCAGTCGGGCAGCAGAAAGAGGCGGTCGACCATGGCGACGAGGGTCACGCTGCCGAGGAGGGCAACGAGGCCCTCGGCGACGCCTCGCATCAGGATCAACGAACGCCAGCGCTCGCTGAATTCCTTGAGCTTTTCCGCGATCAGCGGATTGAGTGATGATGACATGACAGGCTTGGACTGCGACTGTTCGGAAACTGTCGCGGAATGTAGCGCCTTTTTGCTGGAAAGGGGAACCTGATTTGAGACTTGAAAACGACTCTGTTCAAAGCATGCCAGCGCGTTTGCGCAGTGCCCATTCCAGGGTAAGCAGCAGGACGATGGGGACGAACCACCAGTAACTTTGCCAGAGGAGCATGTCGTATTCCTCGATCTGCCCCCTGCTGAGCGGTTTGAGTTGTTCGGCGAGCTGGTCGATTTCCTCCTCGCGAAAGAAGCGCCCCCCGGAGTTTGCGGCGACGTTGCGGAGCAGTTCCTCGTTGGCGGAAAGGACGGCCATTTCGCCGCCGCTGTCGGCCTGCACGGTGAAGAAGGTCCGGGCCTTCATCTGGTCTTCGGGAAGGCCGTCGACCCGGATTCTCACCTCGTAGTCGCCTTCATGGAGCGGCGCGGTCTGCCCGCGGAAGATGCCGCCGGAATTGACGTCGGCCTCGAGGGCGACGGAGGCGATCTTTTCGCCGTTGCGATAGATCTGGGCTTCGGCGTTCGCGCGGAGGATCAGGCGTCCTTCGGCGTCCCGAAGTCGGACGCGGATCCGCGCCTGGTCGCCGGGCTTGTACATGAGCGGTCCGGTGTCGAGAGCGACATATTTGTCCTCGACCGGGAAGGAGGGCTCCATGATCCAGCGGGCCGCCTGATTCCAGAATTTCTGGTGGTATTGGTCGCCGATGCCGTAGCGCCAGCGCCAGGATTCGTCGTGGCCGATGTAGAGGACCTGTCCGGCGCCTTGTCGGCGGAACACCATGGCGTCGGCTTCGCGTTCGCCAAGCCTGGCCTTCATGAGGACCTCGGATCCGGGCAGGGCCTTGGCGGGAGGCACAAAACGGGGCGGGCGCAGGTCGGCCCAGATGCGCTTGTTCTGTTCGGCTCCGGCGACGAGGCTGATGGGGCCGGCCGTGCTGTCGCTGGCGGTGAACTCCAGCTTGATGTCGCGTCCGGTGAGGGAGCCTGTCTGCCATTCGACGGGGAAGAGGTTGCCGAGGGGGGTGCGGCGATAAAAGGCGAGGGGAGTGCGGCGGCCGTCGAGGAAGATGACGCCGCCGCCGCGGTTCTCGACGTAGTTGTGCAGCCATTCGAGTTCCTCGGTCTTGAACATGGTCATGGGCACGTCGCCGAACACAATGAGGTGGTAGCTGTAGAGCGTCTCCAAATCGTCGGGAAAGGTCCCCGCGACCTTGCCCCGTCGCCAGGGGCGCTCCTCGCCGCCGCCGCCGGCGAGCAGGGCGTTGACGTCCCAGGATTCGTCGCGCTCCAGGGCATTGCGAAGGTAGCGGAATTCCCAGCGAGGCCGGCCTTCGAGAATCAGCATGCGGGGTTTTTCGGTGATGGCGGCAAAGCGCAGGGGGCGATGGTTGTTGGACGTGTCCTTTTCCCCGGCGACCTCGCTGATGCGGACCTGGAAATCGAGCGGGACGGCGGCGAGCTTGAGGTCGCTGTCCCGGGATTCGAGTTCGGAGCCGACCAGATTCTTGATCGGGAAATCGTAGGGGATGGTGCGGGAGGGGTTGCGTTCGGTCAGCAGTTCCTTCTCCCAGACGATGAGGCCGTCCTTTTCAATGGAGACGGAGAATCGTTGTCCGGATTCCATGTTGTCGGCGATGCGGATGTAGCCCTTGGCGCGGGACTCGTGAAAGACGGAATCGGGCGCATCGACCTCGACGATGGCGAGGTCTTCGGGCGGCGCGGCGGTTCCCACGCTGAGCGTGAACACCTTGACGCCGCGGTTGCCGAGAATCTTGGCGAGATTCTCCGGGGAGTCGCCCATGTTGTGCCGTCCGTCCGAGATCAGCACCGCGGCCACGTTGTCGCCGGCCTCGACCTCGGCGGTCCGCTCGCGCAGCGTGGAGCTCAGATCGGTGCTGATGTTGTTCGTGCTGACCCGGAACGCCTCGAACAGGGCGTCCATGTCGTCGGATTGGTCGGCGCCGGAGATCCAGAGGGTCTCGCTTTCGCCGCCGACCATGCGGGTGAGTTCCACCTCGTGGGTTGTGATCAATCGGGAGAAGAGGCTCTCATCGCCCTCCAGCAGGTGGGAGCGGACGCGGTTCCAACGTGGTTCCTCGTCGAATTTCTTCAGGGCGTCGCGAAGCCGGGTGTCTCCGCCATCAATGAGCTCGGCCACGTGCTGATCGAAGGAGGCGGTCATGCGCGCGTTCCAGTTGTCGGATTCGCGGGCGATCCGGCGGAGTTCCTGCAGCAGTCTGGCGGTGTCCCTTCCCGGCGGCGCGGTTGCGAGTTTTGTGGCGGGCGCGACGACGTCGTTGCGCAGGCTGCGCTTCAGGTCGGAAAGCCCGGGGCTGCTGGAATCACGCAGGCTCTCCAGCGCGTTCAGGGCGGCCTCCGAGGCGTCCGCGAGTTCCACCGCGACGTTTTGCGCATCCACGGCCAGGAGATTGGATTTGGCCTGTGACGCGGCCCGGGTCATGCGTCCGGATTCGGCGGAAACCGCGCGAAAGGCGGGATCGACGGAGCTGTCATCGAGCCAGCCCAATTGCGCGGCGATGAGCAGTTTCCGGCGCAGGTCCATCTGTTCGTCGGTGACGCTCATGCTCTTGGAGGCGTCGGTGAGCAGGAGGAGTCGGGCGAGGTCGCCGACGGTTTCGCGTCGATGCAGGACGGGGCCGGTCAGGATCATGAACAGGAGGAAGACGACGATGGCCCGCAGGGTGGGCAACAGCCAGGAAAGCCAATCCTCGCGCGTCCTCGTCTCGCGGCGGTAGTAGCGCCAGGCCAACACCGACAGCGCCAATCCGACCGGGATGGCGGTCATCAGGCTCCAGTCGCCGAGAAATCTCAGGTCGTAGTCCATTCAGCGGGCGCGCGTTGCCGGTGGTGTTGTGGAGGCTCTCATGGGCGGTTCATTTCCGGTCGCCGATGCGTTGTTGGAGCCAGAGTTCGAGAAAGACGAGAATGAGGACGGCCCAGAAGATGGGGCGCCAGATTTCGCGGCCGAAGCGGCGGTGTTCGTCGAGTTCCGTGTAGGCGTCCGCCGAGCGAACGAAGGATGCGCCGAGGTCTTCGGCCATGGCCTCGACGGCGGATGTGTCCCAGCGTCGGAGGTCGGATTCCTCGCGTGTGGTGTTGACGACGAAGTGGATGGGTTTGTCGTCCGGGGCGGTCATGACGTAGAGCCCCGGGCGGCTGGTCTCGGTGAATTCGGCGAGCGCGCGTTCACCGCGATCGGAGACAGTGACCTTGTGTTCCTGGCCGGCGGGGTCGCGGACGACCAGCGACCTGCCGGCGTGTTCCCTGGGGAAGATGGAGACGAGCGGTTTGCCGACATCGACGTTGCGGGGCGGGTAGACCGTGGAGGCGAGGTAGGTCACGAGTTGCTGCATCAAAGGGAGATAGAATGGGCGGGCGGGGAGGTTGCTCCAGTCGCCGTCGACGGGGGTGGCGCATTGGATGACGAGACCGGCGCCGTAGCGTTTCTCGACGAGGAACGGGTCGCCGCTGTCGAGCTTGGCGACGATGCTGACGCTGGTGTCGGCGGGGCGGAGTCTGAGTTTTCTCCAGAGGTTGATCTCGCCGTCGCCGAGGTCGCCGTTGCGGGGGTCGTTGAACATCTCCAGGGCCGCGTGCGTATGGTGGGAATTGACGATCCCGGTGGCGGCCGCGGAGTCGCTGATCGAGCCGGCGAGGTCCAGCCATGGCAGCGGCAGAAGGCCCCCGTCCAGAACGGCCATGACCTGGTTGTGCCACTGGACGTCAATCCGGTCGCCGGGGAAGACGAGAAGACCGCCGCCTTCGCGCACGAACTGTTGCAGACCGCGCAGTTGGGCGGGGCCGAGTTGGCGCACGTTGGCCAGGACGACAACGCGCTTGCCTTCGATTGCCTGGATGTTGAAGTCCGGAAGGTCCACGACCTCGGTTTCGATCAGGTCGCGCAGGTCGGATTTGGCCTCGCCGTAGGGGTGGAGGGCAATTTCGAGAAAGTCGGTTTCCCCCTTGAGCGACTGGGGATTCGGATCGCCGTTGACCAGCAGGACGGGAACCTTGTCCCAGACGGGGATGCTGGCCTGGTAGGAATTGTCGGCGATGAGGGAATCCGCGTCGGCGAAGACCTCGATCGTATGCGAGCCGCCGCTGTCGAAGTCGTGGGTGAACAGCACCTGGCTTTCTTCATTGGGGCCGAGCGCGATCTGGGTGCGCAGCCGTTCCCTGCCATCGACGCGGAAGTAGACCTGGAGCGCGCCGTAGGTGCGATTGCCGAAGTTGCGGATGTTGGCGCGGATGTTGATCGGTTGGCCGACGCCGAGGATCAGTCGGGCGAAGTCGAGCGATTCCACGCTGACGTTCTCCGCGTCCGAGGAACCGACGGGCAGGAAGGTCAGTCGCGGGGGCAGGGGAGCCTCCTTGAGCAGGCTCATGATGCGCTGGCGTTCGGCGGCCTGGTCCTCGGGCCAGCTGATTTTCTGGAAGTCGCTGACCACGATGATCTCGCGGTGGGGATGTTGCATCTGGGAGATGGTGGACACGGCGTTCTCCAAGGCGGTGATGGATTCCGCCTTGCCGAAACCGGCGTCGGTTTCGCGAAGTTCGCGGATCAGTTTGTCGTGATCGAAGGTGGTCTGGTTCAACAGGAGGCCGCCTTCGCCGGACATGGTCACGACGGCGACGTCCGAACCGCGGGCGAGCTTGTCCAGGAGTTCCTCGGTCTCGTTGCGGGCCTGGGCGAAGTTGCCGTTGGCCTTGCCGCCGGCCTCCATGGAGTAGCTGTTGTCGAGCAGGATGACCTGGGAGTTCCTGGCCGAACCGATCAGGGCCTCGACGCCCTTGAGCACGGGGCGGGCGAGCGCGAAGGCGAGCAGGGTGGGGATCAGGCAGCGGATGAGGAGAAGCAGCAACTGCTCCAGCTGAAGCTTGCGGGTGTTCTCGCGCAAGGCCTTGTCGAGCAGGTGCATGGCGCCCCAGCGGACGATCCGGAAGCGATGCCGGTTGATCAGGTGGATGATGATCGGAATGCTCGCCGCGGCCGTGCCGCCGATCAGGATGAGGTTGAGAAAGGTCATCCTCGTCGGAGTCGGCGCGTCAGGTAGTGCGCCAGCGCGTCGGCGTAGGGGCGGTCCGTCGTCATCGTTGTGAAGTCGATCCGATGCCGGTTGCAGCCGTCGGTCAGTTCCTTCTGGAATTTCTTCAGGTTCTCCAGGTAGACGGACCTGAAGTGCGCCGGGTCGATCATCCGGAACTCGTCCTCCTCCTCGGCGGATTCAAATCGGGTCCACTGCTTGAAGGGGAATTCCACCTCGTCCTTGTCGAGGATCTGGAAGACCAGGATCTCGTGCTTGGAATGACGGAATTGCGCCAGCGCGTTGATGGTGTCCTTCACTTCGCCGAAGCAGTCGGAAATGATGATCAGCAGCCCGCGTCGATGAATGCGCGGAGCCATGGCCTGGAAGACCCCGCCCAGTTCGGTTTCGCCGCCGGGTTGGGTTTTTTCTAGCTCGTTCAACATCAACTTCAGATGCGGCACGCCGGAGCGTTGCGGGAGAAAGGCGCGGGCCTTGGTGTCGAAGGTGACCAGGCCGACACTGTCCCGCTGCTGCAACATCAGGTAGGCCAGTGAGGCGGCCAGGCGGGTTGCGTACTGGTGCTTGGAAACGCCGTCGCCCTGGTATTCCATCGAACCGCTGACATCGAGCAGGATGGTTGCGCGGAGGTTGGTCTCCTCTTCGAATTCGCGGATGTAATACCGGTCCGTCTTGCCGAACACCTTCCAATCGAGTCGGCGGATCTCGTCGCCCTGCACGTATTGCCGGTGCTGGGCGAACTCGATACTGAAGCCCTTGTGCGGCGACTTGTGAAGTCCGGAGAAGAAGCCCTCCACCACCAACCGCGCCACGACCTGGAGATTCGACACCTTCTGGAGTTCCAGCGGCGTCATGAAGTCTTTCAGGTGGGCCATGGATTCGGTTCCCGGTTCTCGGTTCGCTGTTGTCGGTTATTGACGCGCGGTGGCGGAGGAGGGCGCAGGATCGGAGTGTTGGAGTGTAGGAGTGGTTGGGGATGGAGGGTTCAAAGGCTCGTTCGGTCGCCTTGATTCTCCCTGACTCCAACCCATCACTTCTTCATTTCTCCAATTCTCCATCACTCCACTGCTCCGATCTTCCGAACCTCGCCCGTCACAGCACGTTCGACGCCGCGCCGGTGGGGGTGGATTCCAGGATGCGGTCGATGATGTGATCGACGTCGATGCCTTCGGCCTCGGCGGTGAAGGTGGGGACGATGCGATGCCGTAGCACGGGGTGCGCGAGGGCGACGATGTCATCGACGGTCACGTGGAGGCGGCCCTTGAGGATGGCGCGGACCTTGCCGCCGAGCACCAGTTGCTGACAGGCGCGGGGGCCGGGGCCCCAGGCGATGAGGTCCTTCACGAATTCCTCGGCCCCCTCCTCGCCGGGGCGGCTCTTGCAGACCAGGTCCAGCACGTATTCGGTCACATGCTCCGGCACCGGCACCTTGCGGACGATCTCCTGGCAACGGACGATCTCCTCCGCCGTGATCACAGAATCGATTGCGGGCTTGTAGGCGCTGGTGGTGCGGCGGATGACCTCGCGTTCCTGGTCGCGGCTGGGGTAGTTCATCTTCACGTGGAACATGAACCGGTCCTTCTGCGCCTCGGGCAGGGGATAGGTGCCCTCTTGTTCGACCGGGTTCTGCGTGGCCAGCACGAAGAAGGGCTCCTCCAGCCTGGTTGTCTCGCCGCCGACGGTCACGGAGTGCTCCTGCATGGATTCCAGCAACGCGGCCTGGGTCTTTGGGGGGCTGCGGTTGATTTCATCCGCCAGGATCATCTGGGCGAAAATGGGGCCCTTGAGGAAAACCAGTTTGCGGCGTCCGTGCTCATCCTCCTGGATGACGTCGGTGCCGGTGATGTCCGCGGGCATCAGGTCGGGCGTGAACTGCACGCGGTGGAAGCTCAGGTGCATGGCGTCGGCCATGCTCTTGACGATGTAGGTCTTGGCCAGTCCGGGCACGCCCTCCAGGAGGCAGTGGCTGCGCGCGAAGATCGAGATCAGGATCTGCTCGATCACCTCGTCCTGCCCCACGATCGCCTTGGCGATCTCTCCGCGGATCTGGTGCACAGAGGCGCTGAGATTCTTCGCGAAGGCGACGTCCTCGTCCTGCATGTCCTCAATTTGGATCGACTCAAAGACCTCTTCCACCACGGTTTCCGCCGGTTCGGTGGCTGCGGGCGGCGGCGGGACGGGGGCGGGCTCTGTGGTCGCGGGAGCCGGGCCGACCTTGCGGGCCTTGACGCGTTTGGCGGCGGGAGCCGGAGCGGCCGCCGCAGTCGGCGGCGCGTCCTCCGGCAGGGGGGGCGGAACGATCGGTTCGGCCGCGGGCGGCACCGGGATCTCGATGAGCTCGCTGCAGGAGGGACAATCGACCGTGAGGCCGACCTCGGAATCATCGACGGTCAGCTGCTGCTGGCACTTCGGGCAGTCAAAATCAAAATCCATAATGGCGCAGGTTCAATTCACTTCGATTCAATACAGGCGGCGCGGTCCGGCACGGCGGGCGCGCGGTCAGGTCGGTCAGGTCAACGATCGATTCGGACGCGATGGCGCGGTTGTTATTCAAGCGTTCCGCCGCCCGAAAAGGGGACGGCGGCGCGACCGAATGCGCGCGACGCGACGCGGTTTTCAAAGCCGCGCACTATCAAGGAGGGGCAGAGGGCGGTCAAGGCGGTTGTCCGGGTAAATGGAATCGTGTGCAGACAAGAGAGGGGGCGGTGGTCAAAGCGCCAAATCCCAAGCTCCAAGTTCCAAAGAAGATTCTACGTTGGCCGACAATAGGGAAGGAACTGGCCAATGGAAACACACGCACGCCGCAGTAAATGGATCTGGCCGACGGCGTGCGCCGCTTTGGCATGCTTCACGGTCTACATGTTTGTCATGTACGGGTTTCTGAGTGTTCACGTGGCGTTCGCGCATGAACAAGTGGAGATCTTTGATGACATGCGCGCCAAGGCGTTGGAAACGTCGGATGTATCAAGGGCGGTCGGGGCGTTGGAGTATGCCATCAATTATTACCCGTCTGGAACCAAGCAGGAGACTGGATCCGAGTTGGACGATATCGTGGAACGAGCCCGGCGGTATGCGGTCGAGGACATCGTCGCTCATCTGCGTTTGATTGCGCCCGAAGTTCTGGGCGACGATCCGGAGGCTTGGTTGAAGGCTTATTGACGGGTTCGGGCTTTGAGCCGCGTAGCGGCGGTCACGTGAATAGCCGTGGTCGAAGGCCGCCGTGCGGCTGAGGCCACGGTGGCGAGGCAAACAGGGGGCAAGCCGCGTAGCGGCGACACTTGGTGTCGCTTTTCGCGGGCCGGCCATGCGCAATCCTCGGTGTCGCCGCTACGCGGCTTGATGCTTTACGGCGTTTGACCGTGGCCTCGTTCCTCTACCACGGCTATTCATGTTTCGCCGCGCTGCGGCTTGTTCATGCTGTTTCACCTGCGTGTTGGTTGATGGGAATCGATGGGCAAGGTTCTGGTTTCGGCGCGCTGTGGTTGGGTCACTTCGCTCTATCTGCTTCGCGGTTGATGGAGATCGATGGGCAAGTGTCTGGCGTAGGAGGAGTAGTCCTTGTCCTTTGAAAGGATAGGGGTGTTCCACTCGGCGGAGCAGGCGCAGATGAGGAAGTCGGTGTTGGAGCCTTGAATGCCCTTGCGCCGGCATTGATTGAAGAATCGCGCGGCCAGCACGTAGATCTCGGATGGAATGGGGCGGTCCGGAAAGGCCGCCAATCGACTGGAAAAGGCATCGAAGATCTCAGCGTCCCGGATTCCGGAGAGGATCTCCATTCGGATCGGTCCGATGATTTCGACCCGCCCCTCCTGAATCAGATCGACGAGTTCATCGACGTGTCCCGACTTCTTTCCCTTCTTCTTCCTCAGGGCCTCGGACCAGACGTCGGTGTCGACGAGGACTTTCACCGGACTTTGCGCTGCGTCTTGTAGTCGTGGTCCGGGGCGAATTCGACCTTGCCGATGAAGTCGAGGACCTTGAGTTGTTCCCGGCGCTGGACGTATTCCGAAAGGGCCTCGTTCACGGCCTCCTTCTTGGTCCGCATTCCGCCCAGCTTCATGGCTTTGGACAGAAGCGCCTCGTTCAATTCAATGTTGGTCGCCATGTGCGAAGCTTTGCACAAACTGGGGTAGAGTCAATTTCGGGATTCCTGGGCGGACGGTATTGCGTTGTTGCCTTGAGCCGCATGGCGGCGACACTTCGTCATGCTTCGCGCTGAATGCCCTTGGTGGGCGATCCCAGTGTCGCCGCTACGCGGCTTGGTGGTTTGTGGCGATGCAACCGTGGCCTCGTTCCTCGACCACGGCTATTCATGTTTCGCCGCTCTGCGGCTTGGGACTGTCGCCTGACAGTTCACTCCCCCAACAACGCCCGATACACCGACCTCGCCTGCAGTAGTTGCGCTTCGATGTGTTTCTGGCCGGTGTGCATGCGGTTGCGCTTTCTGAGATCGCCTTCGAGGCGGTCGATCCATTTGAGGAAGTACTCGGCGTCGGCCTTTGCGGTCTGCGGTTTGTCGGCGATCTCGACGTAGACGGGGTTGGTGTGGGCGACGGGATTGCGGCGGATGACGTGCGTGTTGTTCGGGCCGGAGACGCGGACGGCGACCCAGCCGCTTTCCTGAAACGTGACCGTTGTATTCAACGCAATTCGCTGGAGTGGTTTGTCGATGGGAGCGGTGGCGACGACCTTGCCATTCCTGACGATCTCCAGCGTGTCCAACGGAAACTGGGATTGCGCTTGCGCGGCGATGTGAATGGAGCCGGCGCGGCTGAGCTTGATCGTGGAGCCAGGCAGTTTGTCGTTGGCGGTGAATTCGATCATCGGGCCGTTGCTCACGAAGGAGCGGCCGGCTTTCTGGCCGTCGATCCAACCTTGGTAGGTGAGGCCGTCGGGAAGGTGGACGTAGGCGCGTCCCCAGCCGGGCGGGAGGCTGGGGATGCGATTGAGGAAGCAATCCGTGCCTGCGGCGGCGTGGACGCGGAGGCCGCAGTTGAGGAGCTTGTACCAGAGTTCCTTCGAGGCCTCGTAGCCGCCGCACATGACGTCCATGGTGTGTACGCGTCCGAGCGCGGCGTCGACGGGCAGGCCCTTGGCGGTGTAGGCGCGATCGTAGAGGTCCCGCGGATTGCTGGCGGGGTGGGTGTAGCTCACGGCCCCTCCCTGGTCGATGGCCTCCTGCTCGACGTCGGCAAGGGTGGGGATGTCGTAGGGATTGGTCGTGTCCTTGAATCCGAGGAAGACCGGCTCCACGAGCTGTTTGAGGTTCTGCAGGGTCAGGTGACCCCAGATCGTGCTGCGAAGTTCCTCGTTCCAGTAGATGAGGTGGCGTCTGGTGGACTTGGGATCGAGCCCGCCGCGGAAGAACTCGCGGTCGAAGACGCCGTCGCCATCGGAGTTGGCGACCACGGCGTTGCAGACATTGAGGTCCTCGCCATTGACCTGCCGGGCGATGGTCTCGGGGAAGTTGTACCAGGCGCCGTAGCCGTAATTGGCGTGGGTGTGGTTTTCGCCGGAGAACCATCCCTTGGCCGCCATATCGGTCCAGCGGTCGAGTTCGATGTCGATGGTCTGGCTGCGGCCGGCTTCGATGTTGATCTCTTTTTTGAACACGCGGTATTCCGGGCCGCGTAAGGCGGTGACGCTGTAATCGCCGGCGGGCAGGTAGATGGCGGATTCGCCTTCGCAGTAGAAATGGCCGCGACCGTTGGTGAGGCGATAAAGGGAACCGAAAGGCATGTGGAACTTGCCGCCATTGCGCTGGAAGGAGACGCGCGCGGTGATTGGCTCGCCGGTCGCCTTGTCGATGACCTTGATCCGGGTGGGCGCGGAGCCGCCTTTCCAGGCGACGCCGTGGACGCGGAGTTTTTGCTCCGAACCGGTGGAGAGGTTGCGGCGAATCAAGGCGGTGGCGCCGAGTGAGTTCTCCGTGTAAACGAGCCAGGTTCCGTGGCGGCTGACCGAGGGCCAGTCCTCGTCGGCGACGCCGTGGGTGAGGCGGCGCATGTCGCGCAATGGATTCGTCAGCGGGACATGCCAGACGTCGTAGTGCGCTCCGCCGAGATCGGTCACGACGTGGACGCCTTTGCCGGCGCCGTCCGCGGACAGGTTGTGAATGCGGGCGGGGAAGCGGGTGATTTTGTCAGGCTTGCCGCCGATGGCAGTGATACGGAACAGGTCCATCTGTGGTCCGCGGTTGCCGCCCTGTTCGTTGGGGAGGTCCATGTTGAGCGCGAAGTAGATGGTCCCGCCATCCGCGGACAACGCATGGTGCATGCGCTTGCGGCTCAACTCGGTGAGATCCTCCGGCCCGACGCCGGAGATGACTGTGACCTTGCCCGAGTTCAGATCCAGCCAGGTCAACCGCTGCGGGTAGCCGGTCGCGCTGAAACGGCCGAGGAGGCGGTTGCCATCCGGATGGAAAAACATTTCGCCATTGGCGCGGATGTTGGCGGGAAGCTTGATCCGATCGCCGGTCGTCGCGTCGATCATCCGCAGGGCGCCGACGGAGAAATTGGGCGCGTTGACGTAGGCGATGCGCTTGCCGTCGGGCGACCAGGCGGGATTCACGTCCCAGCCTGGTTCGGTCGTCAATTGGCGGAGGATGTCGTCGGAGAGGTCCAGCCGGTAGATGGAGCCTTGGAAGGAGACGGCGATGGATTCGCCATCGGGCGACACCCGCGGCATGACGCCGCCGAAGTGGCACCGCTCGGCTTCATTGGGTTGGTAGGGGGCGGCGGAAAGGGGAAATACGGAAAGGGCGAGAAGAATGACAGGGAGAGTGATGCGGATGCCTTTCATGATGGTGGATTGATAGCAGATAGGGCGGAGATGGGAATCGTGAAACGCGTTTGAGTGTCGTTGAACCCAGAGGGTTCCAAGCCTTGGTAGCCGGGGGTAAGCCGCTTGCGGCGCCACCCCCGGTTATGCGACCAGACAGGTCTGCATCCTGAAGGGATGCCAGCCCTTCGCTTGCAGGACGACCCTTGGCTGCGATCCTTTCAGGATCGGCTCCCGTTGGAGGCGTTTTCCCGGGGTGTCGCTCCGCTCAATCCCCGGGCTGCCCGGGCTGGCAACCCTCTGGGTTGGGAATGCAGGCTCACTTGCCGTTCATCACCCGGAATCGGTGCACAGTGGTCTGTTTATAGACCTGTCCGGGGCGGAGGAGAGTGGAGGGGAAATTGGGCTTGTTCGGTGAATCGGGATAATGCTGGGTTTCCAGACAAACGGCGTGGTGTCTGCCGTAGGCTCCGTGACTGGATTTCAATTTCGGGCTGAGGTAATTCGCGGTGTAGATCTGCACGCCGGGTTGGGTGGTGAGGACTTCCATGACGCGGCCGCTTTTCGGATCCTCCACACGGGCGCAGAGGACGAGGTCGGCGTTTGACCTGCCCTGACGGTTGATGACATAGCAGTGGTCATAGCCGCCGCCGTCGACCTGCGCGATGCGTTCGCCGATGGCGCGCGGCTTGCGGAAGTCGAGCGGCGTGCCGGCGACATTGTTGTATTTGCCGGTCGGGATCTTGCGTGTGTCGATGGCGAGATAACGGTCGGCGTTCAGGGTGAGCTTGTGATGCAACACATCGCCCGATCCGGCGCCGGAAAGATTCCAATAGGCATGGTTTGCGAGGTTGAGATGGGTGGGCTTTGTGGTGGTCGCCTGGTATTCGATGATGAGTTCGTTTTCGTTGGTCAGGCGATAGGTGGCGGTGAGTTCGACCTTGCCGGGGAAGCCTTCGTGGCCGTCCGGGCTGGTGTGGGTGAAGACGGCTTCCGCGTAGTCCGGGCCGATGCCGGAGGATTTTGGTTTCCAGTTCAGTTTCTGGAGGCCTTCCCGGCCGCCGTGGATGTGCACGCCGTTCTTGTCGACGGTTTTCAGATCAAAGCGCCTGCCGTCGATGGTGAAACCGCCGGTGTCGATGCGGTTGGCGTAGCGGCCGACCGTGGAGCCGAAAAGCGGGTGGCCCTTGTGGTAGGCGTCAAACGCGTCGAGTGAGAGCGTGACATTGTCGAGTCTGCCGCTGCGATCCGGAACTTCGACCGAGATCAGCGTGGCACCGTAGGAGGTGACCTTGATCCGCAGGCCGCGATCATTCACCAGAGTGTGGAGATAGACATTCTCGCCGTCCGGCATTTGCCCGAAGTCTTCGGTGTGGGCTGCGAGTTTGCGCGGACCGAAGGTGTCGACCGGCTTCAGTGGACGCGGTTCCGCGGCGTGCGTGGCGGACAGTCCGCAATTGAGCAGATTCGCGGCGAGGAGTGCGCGGGCGAGGAAAGTCTTCATTTCGAGCGTTGGTTTTCTCCGGGGAACGTATCAGTATCCGGCGTCGGTTCCCGGATAATTCAATCGCATTGGAAATCCAACACAATTCGCAATGAAGAAACAGCTGTCACGCCGTGAATCCCTGCGGCGCATTGGAGGGGCGGGGATGGCCGCGATCGCGACGCCTGCGGCTTTGTTTGCCGCACGCAAAGACAGGAAGATGGGCGTCAGCATTGCCTCGTATGGCCATCGCACCCGCTCCGGCGGCGAACTGGGGCTGCCTTCGTTTCGGGACGCCTTGAACATCCTGGAGCACTGCCGGCGACATGATGCCGGCGGCGTTCAGATCGGGGTGCGCGGTTGGCAGTCCGCCTTCGCGAAGAAGGTTCGCGATCGGCGCGAGTCCCTGGGCATGTATCTCGAAGGTCAGATCGGTCTGCCACGGAAGGACAGCGATGTCGGGCGGTTTGAATCTGAGATCAAGGCGGCGAAGGAGGCGGGCGCGACGATTGTGCGCACGGTGATGCTCGGCGGGCGTCGGTATGAGACCTTCAAGACCCTGGAATCATGGGAGGAGTTCAAGCGCAGTTCCTTTGCCGCATTGGAGCGCGCGGCGAAGGCAGTCGAGAAGCAGCGGGTGAAGCTGGCGGTTGAAAACCACAAGGACTGGCGGGCTCCGGAGTTGGTCGCGATCCTGAAACGGATCAGCAGCGAATACGTGGGCGCGACGATCGACACGGGCAACAGCCTGTCGTTGTTGGAGGATGTCGCGGCGACCGTTGAGGCCCTGGCCCCCTACGCCTTCACCACGCATTTCAAGGACATGGGCGTCTCCGAGCACGAAGATGGATTTCTGTTGGCGGAGGTTCCCCTGGGGAAGGGTTTTGTGGATCTGCGGCGGATCATCGAGGTCTGCGAAAGGGCGAATCCGAAGATCCGTTTCAACCTGGAGATGATCACGCGCGATCCGTTGAAGGTGCCCTGTTTGACGGACGGTTATTGGACGACATTTGGAGGGTTGCCCGGTGTGCATCTGGCGCGGACGCTGTCGATGGTGAGGCGGCGTCAGGGCGTCGGGCCATTGCCCCGGGTTGTTGGCATGTCCGCGAAGGCGAGGGTGGAGTTTGAGGAGGCGAATGTGCGGGAATCGTTTGCGTATGCGCAGAAGGAATTGGGGCTGGGGTGAATCGTAGGTTTGCGTGGAGCCGGGTTGCTCGGAGCGCGGAATCCGCCAAGAATCGGCTCGCCGGCGGGCTTTTCCTTCGGGCAGGATGTCCGATAATGATTTGAATCCGCCCGGGGCTGGCGGCGTCGCTATGGGTGAATTTGACGATTGATTGACGACAGCATGATGAACACGAACACACGCAGGGAATTTCTTCGCGATCTGGGCGTTTCGGCGGCGGCCGTCCCGTTCCTGATGGGGTTGCCCGGCCTGGCTGCGGCCAAGCCTCCGACGGAGAAGCAGCGCCTCATTTTCATGTTCAGTCCCAACGGCACGGTGCCGTGGGAATTCTGGCCGGACGAACAGGGTGAGGAATTCAAGCTGAAGCGCATTCTCGCGCCGCTGGAAGCCTACCGGGACAAGATGCTCATCCTGCACGGCGTCTCGAACAAGGTGCGCGGCGACGGCGACAGCCACATGCGCGGCATGAGCTGCCTGCTCACAGGCAAGGAACTGCTGCCGGGCAACATTCAGGGCGGTTCACACACCCCGGCGGGGTGGGCGGGCGGCATCTCGATCGACCAGGAGTTGAAGAACTTTTTCCAATCGCGCGAGGAAACGCGCACCCGCTTTGGCGCGTTGGAATTTGGCGTCGGCAGATTGGACCGCGCGGATCCCTGGACGCGGATGTCCTATGCGGGCGCGAACAAGCCGGTCGCCCCGGTGAACGATCCCTACCACATGTTTGAGAAGCTCTATGGCAGTGTGGAGGATCGGGAGAACCTGGTTTCGATCCTCGACGCCGTGCGTGGCGACCTGAAGAAGGCGGCGGGCAAACTGAGCCCGGAGGATCGCCGATTGCTGGAGGAGCACGCGCAGTTCGTCAGCGAGATGGAGAGGGATCTCAAGCGCGCGCGGGAGCAGAAGGTGGACGTCGCCCCGCCCGATTTGAAGCGAGGCGTTTCGAACGAGAACGACAACATCCCGGAACTGAGCCGCATGCAGATCGACCTGATGGTGAACAGCTTTGCCAATGACATGGCGCGCGTCGCGACGCTGCAGTTCACCAAATCGGTCGGGCAGGCGAAGATGCGCTGGCTTGGGATCGAGGACACGCATCACACGCTGTCGCATCACAAGGATTCGCAGAAGGATTCCCAGGAGAAGTTGACGAAGATCAACACCTGGTTCGCGGAGCAGATGAAGTATCTGGCCGAACGGTTGGAAGCGACGCCGGAGCCGGGTGGGACGGGTTCCATGCTCGATCATACGACGATCGTCTGGACCAACGAACTGGGGCAGGGGAACAGCCATACGCTGAACAATATCCCGTTCGTCCTGGTGGGTGGCGGCTGCCGTTTCCGGATGGGGCGTTCGCTCAAATTCGACGGCATGGCGCACAACCGCCTGCTGCTCGCCTTCGCTCACAGCATGGGGCACAACCTCAAGGCCTTCGGCAACCCGCAGTTGAGCGTGGGCGGTCCGGTCGATCTCGCGTGACGGCGGTGAAGAACCATCGGATTGCGCTTTATCCGGGCGACGGCATCGGCGTCGATGTGGCGGACGCCGCGGTCGAGGTCCTGCGCGCCGCGGAGGCGTCTGTCGGCGGGTTCGCCCTTGAATTCGAGCGCTTTGACTGGGGCGTCGGGTATCACGCGAAGCATGGCGTCGTGGCCCCGGAAGACCTGCTGGAGATCGTCCGCCCTTTCGACGCCATCTTTCTCGGCGCGGTCGGATTCCCGGAAAAACTGCCCGATCACGAGACCCTCGTTCCGTTGATCAAGATCCGCCAGGGCTTCGATCAATACGCCTGCGTTCGCCCGGCGAGGACCTTTCCCGGGGTTCCGGCGCTGCTGGCCGGCGGCAAGTCCATCGACCTGGTCGTCGTGCGCGAGAATTCGGAGGGCGAATACGTGAACAACGGCGGACGATTCCGCGTGGGGCAGCCCGAAGAATCGGCGGTGCAGACGGCCCTGCACACGCGGGCCGGAGTGGAGCGGATCCTGAGGCATGGATTTGAACTGGCCCGGACCCGACGAAACCGCCTGACCATGATCACGAAGTCGAACGCTCAAAAGTTCAGCTTCGTGATGTGGGACGAGATTCTGGAGGAGATGCGAACCGATTATCCGGATGTGGAGACGGACAAGCAGCATGTCGATGCGGCGGCAATGAATTTCGTGCGTCGGCCGGAGCATTTCGATGTCGTGGTGGCGTCGAATCTGTTTGGCGACATCCTGTCCGACCTGTCCGGGGCAATCACCGGCAGTCTGGGATTGAATCCCTCGGCGAACCTGAATCCGGAGCGGAGGTTTCCGTCCTTGTTCGAGCCGGTCCATGGCTCGGCGCCGGACATTGCGGGCAAGGGGATCGCCAATCCTGTGGCGGCGGTGTTGAGCGGCGCGATGATGTTGGAGTGGTTGGGGGAGAAGACCGCAGCCGAAGCGATGCGCAGGGCGGTGGAGGAATGCCTTGAGGCCGGGGAATCCACGTCGGATGTGGGTGGAGGGCTGAATACAACGGAGGCGACGACGGCGATCGTCGAACGGGTGAAAGGCCTCGGAGATTCGGCGTTGCCCTCTTGATCCGTTTGGCCGGTTCGTGCCAACCTTTCCGAAACCTGAATTGCTGAGTTAGATTCCATGCCTTCAGAACCTGAAAAAGAAAAGAAATCCGCCGCCAAGGCCGCGGCTGGGTCTGCGGCGAAACCCGCTGCGAAATCTCCCGCCAAGGCCGCGGCCAAACCCGCTGAAAAGCCGGACGACAAACCGGCGGGGGAGTCGGAACCGTCTCCGACGCCTGAAGATGAATCGCGCGCTGAATACATGGCGCGCATGGAGCGGATCATGCGGAAGCGGAGGCTGATCAAGGCATTGGTTCCGGCGGCGATCTGTGTCGCGGTCATGCTGGGCGTCTACTTTTTCCTGCGCTACCAGACCGAGCGGAGGCTGAATATCCTGCTGGTCAGCAATGCCTCGGCGGATCAGGTCAAAGGAATCGACCAGCTGATTTCAAAACGTCGGACGGACCCGCCCTATTGGGAAGGGATGGTCCTGGATCGGCTGGACCTGGGGGGGCGGCGGTTTTCCCATCTTGAGTTTCGCAATTGTGATTTCACGGGTTCGCGATTCGACTCCGGGGAGTTTGCTGACTGCCGCTTCAAAGACTGCATCTTCCGGACCTGCGACCTGCGCGAGATGACCATCCGGGACACGACCTTCGAGGGCTGCAATTTCTCGGGCGCCTTTTTCACCGGTACGGCGCTGGAGAATGTGGATCTGAGCTTTTCGGTGTTCGCCGGCGCAAAGATCAAGGCGGAGCAGGTCCGCGGGGCAAAGGGGCTGGATTCGGCGACCTTTGACGAGGGGATGCAGGCGGAGTTGAAGCCGTAGTCGCGGACGAGAGTCCGCTCTGATCGGACGGGTTTGGGGAAGAGAACGAACTGACGTTCGTGTCTACGGGGTGTGATTACTTCTTCAAGAAGAAACCCCGTTGCTTGTCGCTGATCGGCGCGCCGAGTCGTTCCAGGACCTGCAGCATGTCCTCCCAGACCTTGCGTTTTGTGCCGAGGTCGTCCTGACGGAGGAGGTAGGACGGGTGGAAGGTGGGCATGACCGGGACGCCGCGGAATTCCGTCCAGTTTCCACGCAGTCGGGTGATGCCTTGGGTTTCGCCGAGCAGCCCCTGAACGGCGGTGGCTCCGAGCGCGACGATGACCTTGGGCTGAATGATGTCGATCTGCGAGATGACGTAGGGTTTGCAGGTGTCCATCTCCTCGGGCGTCGGTTTGCGGTTGCCCCATTCTTGCCCCGGCGTGTCAGGGCGGCATTTCAGGATGTTGCCGATGTAAACCGTTTCCCGGCTGTAGCCCATGGTCTTGATGATCTTGGTGAGCAGTTGCCCGGCCTTGCCGACGAAGGGTTCGCCCTGGCGGTCTTCGTCCGCGCCGGGAGCCTCGCCCACAAACATCAGCGGCGAATGGATGTCGCCGACGCCGAAAACCACGTTCTGGCGTGCGGCGACGAGTCCCGGGCACTTTTGGCAGGCCATTGCGCGCTCGCGGAGTTGCGCCATGGCGGTCTCTTTTTCTTCGCGGGAGATTCGGCTCGGGGAAGGGGCAGGAGTGGAAGGCTGAACGGGCGATGGCTGGGCGGTTGCGCGGGCTCGGGGCTGTTGCGGCGTTGATGGGAGCGAGGGGCGTTTCGGCCGAGCAATGCTCGGCACTCCGGCGGCCGGGGCGGATTTTGCGGGTTGGGGAGCCGCTTGGGAAAGCGCCGCGAGGCTGCTCTCATCCACCTGGACGTATTTCACCCCGCGCGCCTTCTCCCGTTTCAGGTGGTCGATCGTGGCTTCCAACAGATGGTCGAATGGCGCGGACATGGGGGGAGCTTAGCCGGGTGAGATCGACGCGCAATAATTTCGAGCGTCTGCGAAGCGCGGCGGGGGACGAATCGCGGATTCTCAAATTCCGGCGGGGCGGGTAGGCTTCGACTCATGCCGAACGAGAATCGTCATTGTCACCAGTGTGGCTGGGTGTGGGATCTCAACGTGAATCCGGGGCGCAGCGAGTCGTGTCATGGCTGTCACGCGGACCTGCGGGTTTGCCTGAACTGTGAATTTTACGACGCGCAGGCCGCGCATCAGTGCCGGGAACGTCGGGCCGAGCCCGTGTTTGAAAAAGCGTCGGCCAACTATTGTGAGTGGTTTGAGTTCGCGAAGCGGGAATGGACAGGGAAGCCGGACACTTCAGCGAAGGAGGACGAAGCCCGGGAGAAGTTGAGGAAATTGCTGGGGGGCTAACGCGGATGGAGCGCGGAATTTGTCGGCTTCAACCTGCGGAAGACCGGGGCTTTCGGTGAATTGGGAAACAGTGGAACAACCAGCGCTGAATCGGAATAAATTCCGCGTTCCGCAAACCGTTTCCATTCGCCCCGCTCAGCCGTTCGCGTCGTCGTCGGTCAGCTTGCGGTAGAGTGTGGCGAGGCTGACGCCGAGGAGTTCCGCGGCCTTGTCCTTGTCATTGCCCGTATGGGCGAGGATGCGCTGGATGTAGGCCGATTCCTGCTCCTTGATGAAATTCTTCAAGGGGCCAAGTTGCGCCGTGGTGGGGGCTCCGGACTCGCCGTCGGGAAGTTTGATGGTGCGGGGTTCGCCCGGTTCGAGGGGGTAGATGGATTTCTGGTCCACGCGTTCGGGCGGCGTCGGCGTGTCGGTCTGCGGTTGGTGATCCTCGGGTTTGAGGATGACGGTGTCGTCGCTCGTGACCTCGAGAGCCTTCTCCTGCAGGGCCGGAGGCAGGTCGCGGACCCGGATAGTGGCGTCCTCGCACAGGGCGCAGGCGCGTTCGATCGCGTTCTCCAGTTCGCGCACATTGCCCGGCCATTCGTAGGCGCTCATCACGTCCATGGCATGACGCGTGACATTGTAGGGCTGTCCGGTGCGCGGGTTCAGCTTCTCCTTGAGAAAGTGGGAGATCAGGAGGGGGATGTCATCCTTGCGTTCGCGCAGGCCGGGAAGGGGGATCGAGATGACATTCAGCCGGTAATATAGGTCCTCCCGGAATTCGCCGGCCTTGATCATTTCCTCCAGCGGTTCATTGGTGGCGGCCAATACACGGACATCGACGTAGGCGGGGGTGGTGTCGCCGACGCGACGCACCTCCTTCTCCTGCAGCACCCGCAGGAGGCGGCTTTGCAGCAGGGCGGACATGGAACCCACCTCGTCCAGGAAAATTGTTCCGCCGTCGGCCTCCTGAAACAGGCCCACCTTGTCGTGGATGGCGCCGGTAAAGGCGCCTTTGCGGTGACCGAACAACTCGGACTCCAGCAGATTCTCAGGCAGGGCGCTGCAGTTGACCGGAATGAAAGGCGCGAACTGCCGGCGGCTGTTGAAGTGGAGCGCCTTGGCGACCAGTTCCTTGCCGGTCCCGCTCTCGCCCAGGACGAGGATGGTGCTGTCGGTGTCCGCCACCTTTTCGATCATGTTGAAGACCTCCTGCATCGGTTCGGAGCGGCCGACGATCTGATCGAACTGGTATTTCTTGCGGAGTTGTTTCTTGAGGTAGACGTTCTCGGAGATGGCCTGGTTGAAGGACAAGGCGCGTTGCACGCACATGCGCAGCTCATCCAGCTTGAAGGGCTTTTCGATGTAGTCGTAGGCGCCCTCCTTCATGGCCTTGACGGCGGTTTCAATGGAGCCGAACCCGGTCACCATGATGACCGTCACCGGGGGATTCAGGCTGCGCGCCTTGGCCAGGATGTCCAGCCCGCCGGCGCGCGTCTTGTCGATGTAGAGATCTGTGACGACCAGGTCGGGTTGGTTCTCGGGGATGGCCTCGAGCGCCGGGTCGACCTGCGTGAAAGGAAAGACTTCATGCCCCTCTTCGCGAAGCATTTCGGCGACCATCTGAACCATGGTCGCCTCGTCATCCACTAGTACTACTCTTGCCATCCTCGGGCGAGGCTAGTGCATGGGCGCTTTGCCGGCAAGCATGGATGGAATGTCGGTTCAAGCGTCCCCGGGCGCATAGCCGTTGGAGCGGAACCATTCCACGGCGTCCCGGAGGGCCTCTTTTGCCGAGGTCTGCGGCAGGCCGAGTTCGCGGACGGCCTTGGCCGGATTGAAGAACATCTTGTAACCGGCCATGCGGACGCCGGCGAGCGGCGCCTTCGGGTGTTTCTTTGTCACAGAGGAAATGGCCTCATCCACGACGGCCGCGGACCAGGCGACGAAGTAGGGGATGCGGACGCGGGGCGCGCGCACCCCGGTGATTTCCTCCAGCAGGGCAAACGCCTCCTTCATGCTCAGGTTGCCCTCGAGGTTGCCAAGAATGTAACGCTCCCCGATGCGGCCCTTTTCCGCGGCGAGGATGTGGCCGACGGCGACGTCGCGGACGTGGGCCCAATTGAGGCCCGTGTCCAGGTAGGCGGGCATGTCGCGCTTTAGAAAATCGACAATCACCTTGCCGGTGGGGGTGGGTTTGACGTCGCGGGGGCCGATCGGGGCGCTCGGGTTGACAATGACCACGGGCAGGCCCTTTTCCGCCAGTTCGCGGGCGATCTCCTCGGCCTGCCACTTGGAGCGCTTGTAGTGATTGCTCATCTGCCGGGAAAGCGTGATGGGCGTTTCCTCGTCCGTCGGCTCCACGCGACCGTTCAACGGTTGGGAAAGTCCGATGCAGCCAACCGTGCTGGTATAGACGATCCGGGAGCATCCCGCCTCCGCGGCCGCTTCGATGACGTTCCTCGTGCCGTCCACATTGGCGGCGTACATGGGGCGGTAATCTGGCAGCCAAAGATGGTAGCTGGCGGCGACGTGAAAGCACCAGTCGCAGCCGCGCATCGCGTCTGTCAGCGCCCGCTTGTCGGCCAGGTCGCCGGTCACGCGTTCGTAGTCGGCCCCCTCAAGCCCGCGGGTGTCGCTGGTCTCGCGGAGCAGGGCCTTGACCTCGTGGCCGCGGGCGTTGAGTTCATGGACGAGATTGGCGCCGACAAATCCAGAGGCGCCGGTGACGAAGCATTTCATGGACGGCGTGTTTTGGAGGCGGAAGGCCGATTGATCAATACTAATCGGGGCGCAAACGGCCGGCTCTCCGTTTATTTCAATAAACCCTTGCGCCGGCGTCGAAGATCACTATTCTACGCGGCCTGTTTTCCGGGCGTGGTAGCCAAGTGGTAAGGCAGGGCTCTGCAAAAGCTCTATTCGCCGGTTCGATTCCGGCCCACGCCTCCAGTCTCTTTCCGGGTGGCTGCGTCGTTCCCGGAGGCGGAACCTAGCGGTTGACGGAGCGGGAAGGGACAGCCCTTCTTATCCGGCTCATTAAGAAAACCGAAAAACGCCGTGCTGACATGAACTTTGCTTGCAGTGGATTTTGATTCGCCGTAAACAACCCGGCCTCTGCGACAAGCAAACCTAATGACGCGAGTTGTTGAACATTAGCAAAACCGTTTAAACAGAAACGCCGAATGTCCGACGTATTTCCCAAGTGGACGAACAAGCTGCCGCTCCGGATCATCATCGGTCTGGGCGTCCTTGGCGCGGCGGTGACGGTTGGGGTGAGTTACTATTTCACTCCCAAGTACACCCGCGTTGGATATCAGCCGGTGCAGCCGGTTGCCTTCTCACACGACATCCATGCCGGCCAGCTGGGCTTGGACTGCCGTTATTGCCACACCCAGGTGGAGAAGTCCTGGTTCTCCAATGTGCCGGCGACCTCGACCTGCATGAACTGCCATAACCAGGTCCTGAAGGACGATCCGAAGCTGGCGCTGGTGCGGGAAAGCTATTACCAGAGCAAGCCCATTGAGTGGGTGCAGATCCACAAGCTTCCCGATTACGTCTATTTCAACCACTCCGTCCACGTGACCCGCGGCGTCAGCTGCGTTGAGTGTCACGGCCGGGTCGACCAGATGGACGAGGTTTACCACGCCAAGCCCTTCAGCATGGGCTTTTGCCTGGAATGTCACCGCAACCCCGAGGCGCGCCTTCGTCCGGTGGACAAGGTCACCGACCTGAAGTGGAAGTGGAACGAGGACCCGAAGGTCGCCGAGCAGCACCAGCGTGAGTTTGGCAGGGATAAGGTCCGGGATTGGAAGATCAAGTCGAGCGATCATTGCTCCGCCTGTCATCGATGAACAAGAGCGAGTCCATCAAAGCCACCCGCGCGACGGGTCCGAAATACTGGCGAAGCCTCGATCACCTGGCGGACGCCCCGGAATTCCGCAAGTGGGTCGACCACGAATTTCCCTCCGGAGCCGAGGCGGTGACCGATCCGGTCACGCGGCGGAACTTCATGAAGCTGATGTCAGCTTCGTTTCTCTTTGCCGGGCTGGGCATGAGCGGTTGCCGCAGGCCTGAGGAAAAGGTCATTCCCTTCGCACGCCAACCGCTGGACTACGTCCATGGCAAAGCCAAGTATTTTGCGTCGGCGATGCCGACCCGGACTGGCGCAATTCCCGTGCTGGTCAAACAGGATGACGGCCGGCCGACCAAGATCGAGGGCAACGATTCGCATCCTGACAGCAACGGCGGCACGAACGCCTTTGCCCAGGCCTCGATCCTCAATCTATACGATCCCGACCGCGCCACCCGGTTCGCCAGGAACGGCGACTCGGCCGATCGCGAAGCTGCCCTGGACGCGATCCGCAAGGTCGCCGATGCGGCGACCGCAAAACGGGGCAGGGGATTGCACATTCTGGCGGATCACGCTGAGTCACCCACCCGGGACCGCATGCGCGACCGGTTGCTCAAGCAGCTTCCGGAGGCCAGGTGGTATGAGTATGAGGCGATCGACCATGACGTGCATCGTCGCGCCGCAACTGCGGCGTTCGGCCATTCGGTCAAGCCGTACTACAAGCTGGACGAGGCCGAGGTTATTCTGACTTTGGACTGTGATTTCATCGGTTCGGAAGAGGAGTCGACGCTCTTGATGAGCAAGTTCGCCAAGGGGCGGAAGATCGATCCCGAGCATCCGAAGATGAGTCGGCTGTATTCGGTGGAGGCTCTCTTTACGTTGACCGGAGCGGCTGCGGATCACCGCCTCCGTCTGCCGGCCAGCGCGGTGCATCGGGTCGCAGCTGAGATTGCCGCCAAAGTTCTTTCCGATCCCCATTTCGAAAAGCCGGAAATGGCGGCAGTCAAGAGCGCCTTGGTCGCTCACGGAGGCGCCGCGGGTGTTGATTCCGGCTGGATTTCCGGCTGCGCCGACGATCTCAAGCGGCACGCCGGCAAGTGTGTGGTCATTGCCGGTCAGGGGCAACCCGAGGCCACCCACTTGATTGCGCATGCGCTGAACGCCGCGCTCGGCAACATCGGCAAGACCGTTGAGTTGACGCCCGTTCCGGCCCGCAAGGGCGGTTCCTTGGGCGATCTGGTCACCGCCTTGAAGAGCTCCGAAGTGGACTCACTGGTCATTCTTGGCGGCAATCCCGCCTACGACGCTCCCGCTGATCTGGATCTGGTCAACGCGATGGAGGATGCGGGCGAGGTGATCCGACTGGGATATTACGAAGATGAAACGGCTCCGAAGCAGGGGTGGAACATCCCGGCGGCGCACTACCTCGAATCCTGGGGCGACGCACGCACGGCGGATGGGACCCTGACGCCCGTTCAGCCTTTGTTGGCCCCGTTGTTTGGCGGCATGACCCAGATCGAGTTGCTGGCCCGTCTCGCCAATGACGCTGTTTTTGCCCCTTACGATCTGGTGCAGGAGACTTTCAGCGGTGAGATCGGCGGCAGGAACGAGAACGCCTGGAAGCGCTTCCTGCACGACGGTTACCTGGCCGACAGCGCCAAACCTGCGTTGGACCGCGTTCGCCTGATGGCTGATCGCGTCGCTTCGGCGGTGCGGGCAGCGAGCAAGCTCCCGGTGGTTGGCGGAAACGATTACGAAGTGGTCTTTTACCCGGACTCCAAGGTCGATGACGGTCGTTACAACAACAACGGCTGGCTGCAGGAGACCCCGGACCCGATCACGAAACTGACCTGGGACAATGCCGTGCTCATGAGCCCGGCCACAGCGAACAAGCTGGGGTTGGACAATATGAAGGGCTACCGGGACGGCGTTCATAACAAGCTCTACAAGGAATCGGACGGCGAGGTCGCCGATTTCCATGACGGCGAGCACAACTACGCCGAGCGCGGTGAGTTTCACCCCGAGGTCGTGGAGTTGGCGTTTGGCGGTCGGAAGATCCAGGGTCCCGCCTGGGTCGTTCCCGGCATGGCCGACAATGTGTTCGGCGTGGCGTTGGGCTATGGTCGCATCTGTCCCTACCCGAACACCGGCGGAACCGGCCGGGTCGGGGGCGAAACCGGCTTCAATGCCTACAAACTGCGAGGCTCGGACTCGCTGAAGCACGCCGTCGGCGTCAAGGTTTCCCGAACCGGCGAAAAATACCAGCTGGCCAGCACGCAGGAGCACGGGACGATCGACGGACGCTCGCTGATCCGCGAGATGAACTTCGACAAGTTCGCCGACAAGGACAGCGAATACGCCGATTTCGCGAAGGGGATGAACATGCCGCATCCCCCCGGCATGGAGGAGCTTCCGAGTCATGGGTTGGCCTACCAGAATCCCCTCGACGAATTGCGGAAGAACGCCACGCATTCTTGGGGCATGGCGATCGACATGAATTCCTGTCTCGGCTGCAACGCCTGCGCGTTGGCTTGTCAGAGTGAGAACAATGTCCCGATCGTCGGCAAGGATCAGGTGACCCGGGGCCGCGAGATGAGCTGGCTGCGGATGGATCGCTATTTCTCGGGCGACGTCAACAACCCGCAGATGTCGCATCAGGTCATGGTCTGCCAGCACTGCGAGGCCGCGCCCTGTGAGAACGTCTGCCCGGTCAACGCCACGACCCACGATGACGAGGGCTTGAACCTGATGATCTACAACCGCTGCGTCGGCACGCGGTATTGCTCGAACAACTGCCCCTACAAAGTTCGCCGGTTCAACTATTTCGACTACAACCGCCGGCCGCTGGATGACCTTTACAACACCCCGGCCAACCCTTGGAACCGCAAGGACGGGGAATGGGAGCTGACCCGCTGGGTCAAGGACCGCTCCAAGGGCAGTATCGACGACGATCAATGGGATCTGCTGGCCTTGGTCCGCAATCCAAGTGTCAGCGTTCGCATGCGCGGCGTGATGGAGAAGTGCACCTACTGCATTCAACGCATTGAGGGCGCCAAGATTGCGCAGAAGGTCAAGGCCGGGGCCTCCGGCAATGTCGAGGTCCCGGACGGGACCATCAAGACCGCCTGTCAGCAGGCCTGCCCGGCGGAAGCGATCGCCTTCGGCAATATCGACGATCCGGAAAGCAGGGTCTCCAAGCTCAAGGCGCAGGCCCGCGACTACGACTTGTTGGATTACCTGGCGACGCGCCCCCGCACCACCTACCTGGGCCGCGTTCGTAACCCGAATCCGGACATGCCGGACTACCGCGACACTCCCGAGACCTTCAAGGAGTGGAAGGATCACGGAAATCATCTCGCCCATCATGGGCACGGTCATGGCGACGACCATGGCCACGACAGCGATCATGGGCATGACGACGATCATGGCAAGGAACACGGCGAAACGGCCGGGAAGGGAGGGCATCACTGATGTCTGATCACGCGCCCGCCATCAAACTTGAAGCGCCTCCGGTTGAGCTGGAGCGCGAAAGGCTGGTTTCCAACAACCGCGACCTCGGCGAGATTTCCGACCAGATCTGCGACGTGATGGAGCGTTCGACGCCCCTGTGGTGGAAGATCTGCATGGTTCCCGCATTGCTCCTGTTGTCAATGTTGGGCGCGATGGTCGCCTACCTGGTGACGGTCGGCGTCGGCGTCTGGGGCAACCAGCATCCGGTCATGTGGGGTTGGGCCATCATCAACTTTGTCTGGTGGATCGGCATCGGCCACGCGGGAACGCTGATTTCCGCCATTTTGTTCCTGCTTCGACAGAAATGGAGGACCTCGATCAATCGAGCGTCCGAGGCCATGACCATTTTTGCGGTGATGTGCGCGGGCGTTTATCCGCTGATCCACGTGGGTCGCATCTGGTATGGCTGGTGGTTGTTCCCGATTCCGAATTCCAACGACATCTGGCCGCAGTTTCGTTCGCCGTTGATGTGGGACGTGTTCGCGGTCTCCACCTACTTCACGGTTTCCGTGCTGTTCTGGTACATGGGCCTGATCCCGGATCTGGCGGTCATGCGCGACCGCTGCAAGAAGTGGCTCGGGAAATTTGCCTATGGCCTGTTCTCGCTGGGGTGGACCGGCTCCAACCGCCACTGGCGGAACTACGAGAAGGCGTATTTGATTCTGGCGGGGCTTTCGACGCCGCTGGTGCTGTCCGTGCACTCGATCGTTTCACTGGACTTTGCGGTTTCGCAGTTGCCTGGGTGGCACACCACGATCTTCCCGCCCTACTTTGTCGCGGGCGCGGTGTTCTCCGGTTTTGGCATGGTGCTGACGCTGCTGATCCCGCTTCGCACGGTCTGCAAGCTGCAGGATATCATCACCGTCCGGCACATCGAACTCTGCTGCAAGGTGACGCTCACCACGGGTTGCATCGTGGGCTACGCCTATTTCATGGAGGTGTTCATCGCCTGGTACAGTGGCAGCAGCTACGAGAAATACGCCTTCTGGAACCGTGCGTTCGGTCCCTACTGGTGGGGCTACTGGGCCATGATCGGCTGCAACGTGGTGGTGCCGCAGTTCTTCTGGTTCAAGTCGGTGCGGACCAACCTGTGGGTCGTGTTCTTCCTTTCGATTCTGGTGAACGTCGGCATGTGGTTCGAGCGTTTTGTGATCGTCGTCACCACCCTGGCCCGCGAGTTCATCCCGGCCAACTGGGGCTATTTCAATCCCTCACCGGTCGATATCATGACCTATCTGGGAACATTCGGCCTGTTCTTCACCATGTTCCTGTTGTTCCTGCGATTTTTGCCGATGATTGCGATTTCTGAAGTCAAGGCCGTGGTTCCGCAGGCCGATCCGCATCACCCGCTCGGCGGCGCGGAGGAAGGAGGGCATCACTGATGGCCAAGACCCGTCCATTCGCGATGTTGGCGGAGTTTGAGAAACCCGCGCATGTCATGTCCGCCGCGGAGAAGGTCCGCGACGCCGGCTATTCCAAGTGGGACGTGCACACGCCTTATCCTGTCCACGGCATGGATGCGGCCATGGGCATGGGCAACTCAAAGGTCGGTTGGTTCACTTTCGTGGGCGGCGTCACCGGCTACACGACCGGCATGGTCATGATCTGGTTCCTGAACGCCGTGGACTACGCGATTCCGATTGGCGGCAAGCCCATGTTCAGCCCATGGGGCGCCTTTCCGCCTTCCTACGAGTTGACCATCCTGTTTGGGGCCTTCGGCGCGTTGTTCGGAATGCTCTTCCTGAACCGGTTGCCCAGATGGTACAACCCCCTGTTCAAGAGCGATCGTTTCAAGAAGGTGACGCACGACCGGTTCTTCATCGTGATCGAGGTCGATGACCCGAAATACTCCGAGGCCGCAACCCGCGAACTTCTGGAAAGCAACGGCAGTTCGCACATCGAGATCGTGGAGGATTGATGAGGTATTTCTGGGTTCCATTTGTTTTTCTCTGTGTGGCGGTGGTCGGTTTCGCCGGCTTCCGCGGCGACAAGTCCCGCAAACCGCCAATCGAGATCTTTGCCGACATGGACCGGCAGCCCAAGCTGCGTCCGCAGCAGCGGAATGCACAGTTCCACGACGGCGTGAGCTCGCAGCTCCCGGTTGAAGGGGCCATCGCCCGCGGCGAGCCGATCGTGGTTGCCGGTCGCGAGATCTTCCCTTTTGAGGAGGACGCGGTGAACACCGGTCGTGTCGCGGGCAAGACCAATTACGTGGACAACATCCCGATGCCCGTCAGCTCAAAGCTGCTCAAACGTGGGCAGGACCGTTTCGATATCTACTGCGCGGTCTGTCACGGGAAGCAGGGCGATGGGCAGGGCGTTGTTGGGAAGCTCGGCATTGCCGGCGTGGCGAACCTCCACATGGAGCCGTTCGTCCAGATGCCCGACGGATACTTCTTTCACGTGATCACCCACGGCGCGAAGCCGATGCCGGACGGAACCATGCGCATGCCGGCCTACGGCTCCGCGCTGGATATTCAGGATCGTTGGGCCGTCGTCGCCTACATGCGCGCGCTCCAACGCAGCCGCCTTGCGGTCATGGACGACGTCCCTGAGCCGCAACGGGCACAATTTGACTGAGGGAACATGGAACAACCGACACCCGCAATTCCGTCGCCGCTCGACTGGTCCAAATGGCCGGGGATACTGACCAAGGCCGTTTGCGCCGCGGCCGTCGTCCTGTTGGCCGGCCTCGCCTGGTATCACAACAGCATTGAGAACTGGCTCGCCCGCTACCTTGTGGGCTACATGTTCTGCCTGAGCATTGGATTGGGCGGACTGTTCCTGGTCCTGGTGCACCACCTGTTAGACGCCAGTTGGTCCGTTCCCATCCGGCGCATCAACGAGCATCTGGCCTGCCTGCTTCCTTGGATGGCGGTGTTCTGGATTCCGATCGGCATTTTCGCGCCGGATCTCTACGCCTGGATGGATATCGTCGATGCTCCGGACCACGCCTTGGCCGCTAAGCAGTCCCCGTTGCCATTGTTCACGATTCCGGGTTTTTACATCAGCTCAGCGCTCTGTTTCATCATCTGGTGGTTTATTCCCAACCAACTGCGGAGGTTGTCTTTGGAGCAGGACAAGACCGGCTCCGCACAATGCACCTTCCAGATGCGCAAATTCGCCTTCATCGGGATCTTCCTGTTCGCGTTCTCGCTGACCCTGGCGGCGTTGATGTGGATGAAAGGGCTGCAGCACGCATGGTTTAGCACCATGTATGGCGTTTATTACTTTGCGGCCAGCGTATGGACCACGATCGCGACGGTCTACATGATGGTTCTCGTGCTTCAGCGGCAGGGAATCCTGAAGGACGTCATCACGGGGAATCAGTATTACTATCTTGGCACGCTGTTTCTCGCGTTCACCGTCTTCTACTCCTACATCCACTTTTCTCAGTATTTCATCATCTGGAACGGCAATATCCCGGAGGAGACCTTCTGGTACGCCCTGCGTGAGGCGGGAGCCTGGAAAGGAGTCTGCTACCTCCTGATCTTCGGCCACTTCTTCATTCCCTTCCTCGCCTTGCTGCGCATCGACGGAAAGCTGAATTTTAACTGGATGACGATCTGGTGCTGCTGGGCCTGGTTCATGCATTTCGTCGACATGTATTTCAATATTGTTCCGGTGGTGAACGAGGTTGGTGAGGTGTCGTTCCCGCTCATCGAGCTGGCGAGCGCCGTCACGATCGGGGGGGCACTGGCCATGATCTTCCGGAAGAACTTCAATTCCCATCCGCCCTATCCGCAGCGCGATCCGCGCATGGCGGAATGCCTGGGCGTCTATGTCAAACCGTTGAGCGAGCAGGCCGAAGGGGCTGCGGAGGGAGCCAAGTAAGATGTATCACGATAGTCCAAGCAAAACCGGTTCCTGCATCTACTTCATCGCGATTGCGGGTTGCTTTCTGATCATGTCATGGCTGGTCTTGTACATGAACGACCGCACCAGCCCAGGGCCGCTGGGCGAGGATCGCGCCGGAGCTCGTCGTGACGCGTTGAAGGCGGTCAGTGAGGCCGACGAGGCGGGGTTGATAGCGTACGGCTGGGTGAACAAGGATGAGGGCATCGTTCAGATCCCGGTCGAACGGGCCATGGAACTGGTCGAGCAGGAATGGCACGATCCGGCCAAGGCTCGCGAACAGTTGATCCAGCGCGCGGCGCTTTCGTTCAAGGCGCCGCCGGCGCCGGAGGCTCCGGCCGCGCAGCCCCAGGCTCCCACGGCGCAGGCTGTCAGCGATTTCGAGTAAGGCGGTTTCATCACTGAATCCATGAGTTCCGTTTTGACAGAGAACAGAATCAAGAGCGTCAACGAGTCCTGTCGGGGGCCTTTGATGTTGATGTTCATCAGCGCGGCGGCGTGGCTGGTCATTTCGGCCGTCTTTGCCTGTCTGGCGTCGGTCCGTTTTCATTCGGCAGGGTTTCTCGCGGATGTTTCCTGGCTGACCTATGGGCGGGTGCATGCGGCGTCGATGAACGCGCTGATTTACGGTTTTGCCATTCAGGCCGGGCTCGCGGTTGCGACCTGGTTGATCTGCCGTATTGGAAAGGCAAGACTGGCCGGGGCGATGGTTGTCACCATCGGGGCCGGTTTCTGGAACCTGGGGGTCACCTTGGGGCTCATGGGAATACTCTGTGGGGGCAGCACGGGCTTTGAATGGTTTGAGATGCCGGGCCAGGTCAACCTGATGCTGCTTGCCGCCTATATCAGCGTTGCGGGATTTGCGCTCGTCACCTTTCATCATCGCCGCAATCGTGATGAGCTTTATCCGTCACTCTGGTTCATCGTCGCGGCGCTGTTCTGGTTTCCCTGGATTTTCACCACCGCCAACGCGCTTTTGATCGGTGCGCCGGTGCGCGGAACGATGCAGGCCGTGGTCGCCTGGTGGTACGCCAACAATCTGGCGGCGGTTTTCTTCAGCTTCATTGGCGTGGGCGCGCTGTTCTACTTCATTCCCAAGGTCAGCGGCCGCAATCTCTTCAGTCGTTCCTATCTGCTCCTCGCCTTCTGGGTCACGGCGATCGTGGCGCCGTTCGGAGGCATCCCGGCGGACGCGCCTGTGCCTGCGTGGATGCCCAGCATGAGCACGGTCGCGGCGGTCCTGATGTTGGTCCCGGTCCTCGCGATCGCGATGACCGTTCACTCCACACTGGGGCAGGAGAAATGCATGACCGGATGGAGCGACAGCAATCTGAAGTTCTTCCTGTTTGGCGCCTTGGCATTCGTGTTTGGAGGCATGCTGAACGCGGTGGGGCCTGCGTTGGAAGTTGTGAATCATGTGTTCCCGCCGCTCTACAATGGATCGCCAGCCGCTGAAGTTCCGGGACTGGGCGGCCAGATCGAAGGAACGCCGTTCAGTCAGGACAACTTCGTTCAGTTCACCCTGCTGACGCCCGCGTTGGCGCAGCTCGCCCTTTACGGATTTCTCGGCATGACCCTGTTCGGGGCGATCTATCACATTGTTCCGCAGTTGATGGGGGACGATATGCCCTCGGCCGCCTGGAAGGAACTGCACTGGAAGGCTTCGGTGGCCGGCGTTGCGCTGACCGTCGTCCCTCTGATTCTGGGCGGTATTTATCAGGGCGGGCAGTGGAACGAGTCCCTGCGCGATTTTGCAGCCACCACCGGTCTGCCGGTCAACATGTTGAGAGCCGGCCTGCTGGGGCACCTTGCCTTGCTGCTCGGCGCCGTCCTGTTTCTCGCCAATTTGAAACTGATTTACTGGAGAAAATGTTGTCCCTGTTGCGTCCCGTCATTCCTGCGAGTGGCCGGCGGTGAGAGCAAGACTGCGGAGGCGTCGTCATGAACAGAGGTCCGCTGCTATTCCTGGGCGCATTCTTCGCGCTGTCGCTTTCCTGGTTCGGAATCATTCTGTCGCCGCAACTGCAGATCGGATCGCAGAATCCGAGCGACGCGGCGGATCTCGGCATTCGTCATCCGGCTCCCCGATCCGGAGACGCCCATGCCGGCCTTCAGGTCTACCGCGCGGCGGGTTGCGTCTATTGCCACAGCCAGCAGGTGGGGCAGGGCGGCGTCATCTTCGATGTGGCCCTGACCAAGGCGGGAATCTTCGCCGACGATGTCGCCAATGCCATCCTCCGGGTGAACTCTGATCTGGGCCGAGCGGTGGTCAGCAACGGCGTCGGAAACACCAACGGCTTCATCTTCATGCGCGATGTCGATTTCGAGACCGCCGACCATGCGATGAAGCGGGTCGGCGAGGTTGGCGGCAATGTGGAAACCGCATTGATTCCGAAACCAACCGGCAGGGACATCAAGCTGGGCTGGGGCGCGCGTCGTTCCGTTGCCCGCGACTATCTCTACGAGTATCCGGTGCAGTTGGGCTCCCAGCGAATCGGGCCCGACCTGACCAACATCGGGAATCGGCGCCCGGACGCCGCCTGGCATTATCGGCACCTCTATGCGCCGAACACGGTGATCGGAGGCTCAGCGATGCCGGGATACCGGTATCTGTTCGAGGAAGCAGACAAAGAAGAGGACGCTGTCACGGTGAAAATCGGTGACCAGGAGCATCGGGTTGTTCCGACTGAGAAGGGCCGGCAGTTGGTGGCCTACCTCTTGAGTCTGCGCAACGGTCCGAGACTGTTTGAGACGCCCATGCCAAAGCAGGTCAAGCCGCAACCGGCAATTGCCGTGGCAGATCCCGCAGGCGCGCAATGATCCGAAAATGAGCGACGAAGCCAAGAACAACGATCTGAATCCGGCCGAAGACAGGGAGCCGTCGGTCAGCGACGTGGCCGTGCCGATGTGGATGATGGGACTTCTTATTGTCCTGCTCTGGTTCGGCATGCTGTTCCTGGACCAGCGTGCCGGCGGTTTCGATGAGCAGGTGTATCGCCCGTATCCTTCCCTCGCCTTTGTGGAAAACCTCTCCGTTACCGACCCCCCATCCATTGCCCGCGGGCGGGCGCTCTACAATGTCAACTGTGCGGGTTGCCACCAGTCCAATGGCGGCGGCGTTTCCGGACAGTTTCCGCCCCTGAGAGGATCGGACTGGGTCACGGCGCCGAAGGCCGATCGTCTGGTGCGCGTTGCCATGAACGGACTGAAGGGCCCGATTCACATCAATGGCGAATCCTTCAACGATGCGGGCACGGCCGTGATGTTGTCCGTCGGTTCGGACAACAAGTTCAACGCCGAGCAGATGGCCGATCTGCTGTCCTTCATCCGCGCGAGCAAGGACATTGGCAACAGCTCCCCGATGGTCGCTCCGGATGACATCACCGACGCTATGGCCGCCGCTGAAAGCCGTGGCAAGACTCCATGGACCGAGGCCGAGTTGATGGCGATTCCGGTGGAGTGAGTCCCATTGATCGCCGAATCATCCCCGGTCATTCTTCACGAAGATCTTCCCTGGAAGCTGTCGCGCCAGCTTCTTCATTTCCAATCCCAGGAGAGCCACGGACACTGCGGGCGAAGAAAGTCCGCTCGCGTGGATGAGTGAGTCGATGTCCTTCTCCTCCGTTCCAAGCTCCGCGAACACCCGGCCCTCATTCTCCGTCAACGTCATCGCCGGCGGAAAGACAGGGGTGTCGGAGGCCACCGAATGGCCGGGAGGGAACAACCATTCAAATTCCGTCAAGATGTCCTCGGCGCACTCGCAGAGCTTGGCGCCGTTCTTGATGAGGCTATGGCAGCCCTTGCTGCGGGGAGAGTCGATCCTGCCCGGAACAGCGTAGACCTGGCGCCCGTATTCGACGGCAAAGTTGCAGGTGATCAGCGCGCCGCTGCGGAGCGCCGCCTCGATCACAACCGTTCCCATGGCCATGCCGGCGACAATGCGGTTGCGTATCGGGAAGGACTGCCGGTCCGCCTTTCGGTTGAACGGGAATTGCGTGATGACGGCGCCGGATTCGGCGATGCGATCGTATAGGGTTGCGTTCTCGGGCGGGATGACGAGGTTGATGCCGGAACCCAGCACGGCGATGGTGCGCCCCTTGGCGCTCAGCGCGCCCTGATGGGCCGCGGTGTCGATGCCCCGGGCGCCCCCGCTTACGACGCTGACGCCGACCAGTCCCAGTTGGTAGGCGATTTTGCGGGCTGTTTCCGTCCCGTAGTGGGTGGTAATCCGGGAGCCGACGAGCGCGACGCTGTCGGCGTCCCTTTCCTGCAGGTCGCCCCGAACATAGAGAACAATTGGCGGATCGTAGATTTCCCGCAGCCATCGCGGGTAGACGGTGTCCGACTGGGTCACCACGTGGCAGCCATATTCATTGATGCGTCTCAATTCTCCGGAAAGGTCGATGGCGGCCTCCCAGTTGGCGATGGTCCTGGCGACCTCGCCGCCGATGCCGTGGACGCGTCGAAGTCTTGTTTCGCCGGCATTGAGGACGCCCGGGGCGTCGCCGAAGGCCTCGACGAGTTGTCTCGCCCGGATCGGGCCCACGCCTTCCAACATGTTGAGCGCGATGAGCGCTTCCTTTTCTGTCATCCTTGCTTGTTCTCCTGCGCAGATCTGTCAGCCGCGCGGTTGTGCGTTCCTCCTGCGGTGAAGGGGCGGAGGAGCGCCGGTTCTGGTCCCTGGTTGCGGCAGTGGTATCCGATCGCGGCGCCGTTGGCAATTCATTGCGTCGTCGGGGACGACAAGATTTGCGTCGTGTAGGCGCGGGGAGGGTTTGACTCATCGGCGGTTTCGCAGGCAGGCTTGCGGGCGTGTCGTGAACGCCACGGCGCAACCTGCAGATCACGCAACAGGACCGAAATCATGAAATTGTTCGACAGACTCGAAGACGCCAAGGACGCTCAACATGTCGTGTGGGTCGGCTACGATCCCCTGGAAGACGCCGCCGCGAAGATGTTCGCACACTCCATTCGCAGTCGCACGGAAATGGACGTGAAGATCATTCCCATCGTCCGCGACGAACTGTTGGCCTACGACTTCTGCACGCGTCCGATCGACCCGAACGGCTCCACACAGTTCAGCATCACCCGCTTCATGGTCCCGGAGTTGATGCAGGGCAGCGGCGTCGGGATCTTCTTCGACTGTGACATGCTGATCACGCGCGACATCAAGGAGATGTTCGACCTGTTTGATCCCCAGTATGCGGTCCAGGTCTGCAAGCACGATTACGTCCCCAAGAGCGCCACCAAGATGGGCGGCATGCCGCAGACGACCTACCCCCGCAAGAACTGGTCGGCCACGGTGATCTACAATTGCAATCATCCCTCCACGCAGGCCCTGACACGTGAAATCGTGGAGAAGGAGACGCCCAAGTTTCTGCACCGCTTCACCTGGCTGAAGGACGAGGAGATCGGCGGATTGCCGTTGGAGTTCAATTTTCTGGTCGAGGAGATGGATCCGCCGGAGGAGGGACTGCCCTTCAACATCCACCACACCCTCGGCGCGCCGATCTTCCGTGAGCGACAGGATGTTCCCTATGCCGACTATTGGCGGCAGGAATTCAAGGCCACCTTCGGACGCGACTTCGATCCTGAGCGGGATATTGTGAATTGATAATCACTTCTTTCGCCCCTTGCGATTTGTTGCCGCTTTCAACTCCGCTTCCCGGCGCTGTTTAAATTCCGTCGAGATCTGGATGGCCTTCTTGTGGTCGGCTTCGTCGTAGTCCCAGAATTCCTGGACGACCTTTTCGCAGTCGGGGTGGTGTGATCCGTCGTCGCCGATGCGTTGGCGCATCCGGGCGAACTGCTTCTTCAGCCGGTCGCGGACCTTGGCGTATTTGGGATCGTCGTAGACGTTGTTGAGCTCGGCCTTGTCCTTGCGGAGGTCGTAGAGCTCCCAGGCGGGCGGGGTCTGATTCTGGCCCTTGTAGTTGCAGCCGTAGAAGAAGATGAGCTTGTGGGTCTTGGTGCGGATGGCCATCTCGCCGGGGTTGTCGTGGTGGGCCATGTGCATCCAGTAGCGGTAGTAGGCGGCCTTCTTCCAGTTCTTCGGTTCGTTTCCGGTTTCGCAGATGGATCGGAAGGACCTGCCTTGGACGCTGCCGGGAATCTTCGCGCCGGCGAAGTCCAGCATCAGGGCGGGGTAATCGATGTTCTCGATGATGGCGTCGCTGCGGATACCCGCGGGGATGCTCTTGGGATAGCGCACGATGAAGGGCATGCGTTGCGATTCGTCGTAGGCCCAACGCTTGTCCTGAAAGTCCTTCTCGCCGAGCCAGAAGCCCTGGTCGCCGGTGTAGATGATCACGGTGTTGTCATAGAGCCCCTCGGCCTTGAGGTAGGCGAAAAGCCGTTTAAGGTTGTCGTCCACGCCCTTCACGCAGCGCAGGTATTTCTTCAAATAGGCCTGGTAGGCGAGGCGGGTGGTTTCGACCTCAGAGAACGTGGCGGGATCGTAATCGGCGGGAAACTCCTCGGGGTAGCGTTTGAACAGATCGACCGCGTAGGAGCGGCGGGGATTGCGGGAGCCAATCGACGTTCCGATGTGCGTTGTGAGTTCGTCGTTGTGGCCGCGGGTGGCGAGGGAGCCCCAGGTCTTGGGCGTGTCGTAGAGGGTGTCCGGCTCGGGGATGGTCACGTCCTTGAGATAGGACTGGTAGCGCGGGGCGTTCTCGAAGAAGTCGTGCGGCGCCTTGTATTGGTGGCAGATGAAGAACGGTTTGTTCGGATCGCGTTTCGTCTTGAACCACTCCAGCGCGGAGTCGGTGATCGCGTCAGAGGAATGCTGGACTTCGTGCGTGACGGTGTTTTTGGGCCAAGGTTTGTCGCCCTGGACGCGAAACTCGGTGTTGAAGTATTTGCCCTGGCCGGGGAGGACCTTGTAGTAGTCGAAGTTGGGTTCCTCCTTGAGGTGCCACTTGCCGATCATCGCGGTCTGGTAGCCGGCCTTGCGCATGGCGATGGGCAGGGTCTGGTTCTCCGGCTTGATGCGACCGCCGAGATCGAACACGCCGTTGTTGTGCGCGTATTGCCCGGTGATGATGCTGGCGCGGGAGGGCGTGCAGATCGAATTTCCGCAGAAGGCGTTGTCGAAGGTGATGCCTTCCTTCGCGAGGGTGTCGATCGTCGGGGTGGGGTTGAGATCCTTCAGCAGCGTCGCGTAGGCGCCCACGGCCTGGGCCGTGTGGTCGTCGGACATGATGAAGAGGATGTTTGGACGCGACGAGGCGGCGGTGGCCGTGAACGTCGCAGCGAGGGCGAGGGTGGCGATGAGGTTGGTGGTCATGGGGAATTGGGTGGCGGTGATCCAAACACAGAGTTCACAGAGGGAAGGAGAACCACAGAGAGAAGAAATGGGTAACTCTGTGGTCCTCTGTGTTCTCAGTGGCCTCTGTGTTGAAATGAGGCGTTTTGAACTATTTGCGATTTTAACATGCGTGTATGGACGAACCCGAAGGGTTCAAAGCCAAGGTAGCCGGGGGTAAATCCGCGAAGCGGATGCCCCCCCGGATACGGCGCCTAAATCTTTTGCACTCCGAAGGGATGGCAGCCAACGAGGCTTCAGTCGGAGTCAGTAGTCGCCGCTTCGACCCCATTCGGGGTCGGGTTCCGATTGGTCGGAGAACCCGGGGTGTCGCTCCGCTCAACCCCGGGTTGCCTGGGCTTGGAACCCTTCGGGTTCTTCTTGCCGCAATCTTACTCAAATCCGCCAATGTCGCCGGTGGCCTTCTTCCAGTTCTCCCAGCCCTTGATGGGATGCTCCTTCATGATGTCCTCGACCATGTAGAAGTCCGCGCGGCCTTCGGTCTGCTTGCGGATCTTGGAGACGTCCGCGGCGGTGATGAACTTGGTGGAGTTTTCGAATGAGTTGCGGACGTAGTTGATGACGGCGGCGATCTCCTGGTCGGTGCAGATGGGGCCGAAGCCGGGCATCGGAGGTACGCCCTTGCTCGGGTCGTAGTGCTTTCCGTTGACCTCCATGGAACCCCAGAGACCCTTGAGCACGAATTTGATCATGCGCGTATCGTCCTCGATCCAGGGATTCTTCGTCAGCGGGGGGTAGGCGTTGGCCATGCCGAGGCCGTTGGGCTGATGGCAGGTGGCGCAATGGCCGTCGCGATGGAAGACCTTCTTGCCGAGTTGGTAGACCTTCATGTCGGCGTCACTGAGTTTCTTCGTGGGGCCGTATTCCTTCTCGGGGTCCATTTCAAAACTCAACGTGCCGGCGAGGAATTCGGCGGCGCGCTTGTTCTTGGCGAGGTCGACCTTGCCGGCCTTCACCAAGGCATCCACGTCGTCCTTCAGGGTCGTCTTCATGACCATGTCGAAGACCGGGCCCATCCAGCGGTCGAACTGATGTTTCACGGCTTCCAGGCCGATGCGTGCGCCTTCCTGATTATCCATCCACGAAGCGGTGACGATGGCCTCGAGCCGCACGCGGGGATGCGCGTCCTGCGCGGCCTTGAGAAGCAGCGCGGGGGCGTTGGAGACCTTCTTGTAATTGTAGCGAAGAACGCCGACCCCGGCCGAACGCGCTCGGTGGTCGTCCGAATTCAGGCAGATGTGGAGAATGTCTTGATCCACGGCGTTGTGCCCCCAGGAGACCCATAGGGCCTCGCACATGCGGTGGGAGTAATCGGGATGCTTTGGGTTCTGGGCCTTGGCCCACTTCTTGACGGCGGCGAGGACCTTGTCCTTGTCCCGGCCGCGGAGTTCGCGGCGGGTGCGGTAGCGGGTGCGGTATTCCGGGAGTTTCAGGTTGTCGAGCAACTGCTCGATGCTGGCTCCGGCGACCTTGGCCGGCTTGACCAGCGGGCGGGAAGGATAGGTCACGCGGTAGATGCGCCCGTGATCCGAGTCGCGGTTGGGGTCGCGGGCATTGTGCTGCATGTGGCCGATCAGGGCGTTGTGCCAGTCGACAATATAGAGCGATCCGTCCGGCGCGGTCTCGCAATCGACCGGGCGGAAGTTTGGATCGCTGGAGGAGATGAGGTCGCCGGCGACGCGGCCGTAGAATCCGGAGCCTTCCTCCCAGACCTTGTGCATGCTCGTGCCAAGGAAGCTGATCGAGTTGTTGATCATGAAGTTGCCCTGGTCCTCCTTCGGGAAATGGCGGGTGGAGACAAACTCCGTGCCGGAAGTCGGGCGTGAGCGCTTGGGCGCGAACTGATCCACCTGCGGGATCTCCAGACCGTGCGGAATCTTCGCGGAAACCGGCACGCCATAGAAGTTCTTGCCGGAAGAGGCGTCGGAGATGAAGCACTGGTTCCATTCGTCGAAGGTGATGCCCCACGGGTTGCTGTAATCGGACTGGCTGTAGCGCTCGAGCCGCCAGTTCTTGGGATTGAAGCGCCAGACGCCGCCGTCGGTCATGCGCTGCGGACCATAGGGGGTCTCCACCTGCGAGTGCAGGAAGCGTCCCTCGCACATGTAGAAGGCGCCCGAGGCGTCGGCGCAGTAGGCCGAGATCGCGTGGTGGGTGTCGTGCGTGTCGAAGCCGGTCATCAGGATCTCCATGCGGTCCGCGCGGTCGTCCTTGTCGTCATCGACGAGCAGGCAGAGGTGCGGTTCCTGCGAAAGGTAGACGCCCTCGGGGGCGAGTTCGAAGCCGATGGGGAGGTTGAGGCCGTCGGCGAAGACCTTCTGCGTGTCGGCGCGCCCGTCGCCGTCGGTGTCCTCGAAGATGAGCAACTTGTCGTTGGGGAGTTCTCCGCCCGGCTTGTAATGGGGGTAGGAGGGGATGACGGCGACCCAGAGACGTCCCTTGTTGTCGAAGGCCATCTGCACCGGGCTGCGCAGATCGGGAAACTCCTTCTCGGAGGCGAAAAGCTCAATCTTGTAGCCGTCGCGCATGGTGAAGCTCTCCAATGCCTTCTGGCGGTCGAGATAGGTGATCGGGCGGTTGAAGTTGGTCTTGATCGGCGTCAGCTTGCGCGTGCGTTTGGCGTCGTCGATGGGCGACAGGTTCCTCCTGCCGGCGGCGATGTCCCAGAGGCGCTCGTCGCGGAGCCTTGTCATCTGGCGCATCTTCTCGATTTCCTCCGGGTAGTTCTCATTGCCGTAGGGTTTCCAGCGACGGCCATAGACATGCACGCCGTTGAGCATGCGATAGTCGTTGAACCAGAAGTAATTCTTGTCGTTGACCGCCTTGCGGATGCTTTCCTTGGAAGCGATTGAAGCCACGCCGCTCTTGCCGAAGAGGGCGTCGGCGAGAACCGGCGCAAGCTTCGCATAGCCTTTATCGCTCAGGTGACAGCCGTTGATGGTGAGCTTGGAGCCTTTCTGGGCGAACCACGTCTTCGTCAGTGAAAAGACATCCACCACGCCGGCCTTCTTGGCCTTGGCGACGTCTTGAACGGCCTTGGCGTAGGCGGCGAGAAACTTGTTCTCCTCCGCGCCGGTGGGCAGGTCGTAATCGGCGCTGCGATCCTCGAAGGCGATCGGCGTGACGAGGACGATCTTGGGCGTCGTCCTGCCGTTGTAGGCGAGGGAGTGGGTGTGGTCGATCCAGGCGGAAAGCTCAGCCTTGAAGTTGGCGACCTTGTCGAGGCCGTTGAAGGCCTCGTTGAATCCGAAGAAGGCGATGATGGTGTCGGCCTTCAATTCGGTCAGCCATTCATCCTGGCTGGGGTAGTGGCCGATGCCGTAGTGAGTGGTCTTGTCCTGGTTGAACTTCTCGGCGCCGGGGAAGGTCCAGGGATCCGTGCGGCTGGAATGCGCGCGGAAACCGGCGGTGTCGCCGGCGTTGCACATGTTGCGCAGGGTAAGGCGGTGCAGGGGAAAGCGGTTGTAAAGCTCGGCTTCGAAGTGGCCGAAATTGAGCATGCGCTCGCCGAGCAGGTTGCCGAGCAGGACGATGTTCTCGCCCGCCTGCGGTTGGAGGGGAAGTTGGACCGCGGCGGCTTTCTCTTTGGCCTTGGCAGGCTGGGCATACTTGATCTTGTCGTCATCCTTCGCGGGACCTGGGCGTTCCTTTTTCTGGGGCTTGGCCTTGGCTTTCGGTTTCGGCGCGGCCTTGGCCTGGGGTTTCGGCTTTTGGCCGGCCTGCTTTTCGCGACGAAGTTTCAACGCGGGTTGGTCCTGCATGGACTTGGGCAGGCCGGTGGCGGCGGACTTGCCCAGTTCGAAATCGGCGACCTGGAGATTGCGGTTCTTGAAGTAGTCCTTCTCGCGAATAAACGAGTAGAAGGTTGTCGGGAAAGGGTCGACGTAGCGGACGTCGGCGCGCTTGGGGACGTCGATGCCCGTGAGGAAGTGGGCGGCGTTGACGATCAGGCGGCGCAGGTCCTCGTTCTCGAAGTCCTCGGAGGCGCCCATGGTCGTGCAGAACGCCTGGCCGCGTCCCTTGCCGTTGGGGGAGACATACTGACGGATCCAGGCGGCGGCCATCATGGGATCGTTCTTATCGCCGGCGATTGGCTTGGATGACGGCTCCAAGGTTTCAGTGACCGCGCCGCGAAGCAGAACGGTGGCCTTGTCCTCATCGAGATTGACGACGCCGTAGACATCGGAAGTGGCGAAGACGTCCTTCACCGAATTCAGGACCGGATGGCCGGCGTGCTTTTTCTCAATGACGCCGCGGCAGCCCTGGACCTTGTGGTGCCCGTGGTGGCTGACCCACTTTTCACCGAGGATGTTCAGGCCGAACAGCGACCACTTGAACTCGCCGGTGCGGCCGTTGCCGGTGAAGGCGTGGGTGGAGGTGCGAAAGCCCATGATCGGCTTTCCGGCGTCGAGGTGGGCGGCGAGGATCTCGTATTGCGCCGCGGTCATCTGACGGAAGCGGTTGCCGGTGATGACAAGGTCCGCATCCTTGATCTCCTCCATGCCACGCATGCCGCGCTGGTTGTTGGGATCAATGTAACTGCCGGTCGGGTCGAAGGAGAACAGGACCACGCAGTCGAAGCCGTGCCGTTGGCTGAGGATCTTGGCCAGCATGGGGCAGCTTTCCTCGGTGCGATATTCCTCATCGCCGGCCATGAAGACGATCTTCTTTCCTTTGCCGGGGCCGTCCTTGCCCTTGAGGATGAGGCGATCCTTCGCGGCCGAAGCCGTCAGCGCGAAGAGCGATGCAAGTAGAATGGTGAGGGTTCTTTTCATGATTCGTTGACTGTTGGTGCTGGCTGTAAATCGTGGAGGCGCAAGCAGGCTCGATCGCGGCTAATTCCGTCCCATGAACTGACATGGGAATGAAGACAAGGGAATTGATGCATTGTATTCCTTTGTCTTCATTCCCGTGTCAGTTTGGTCAGGCGAGCGATCGGCAGTTATACCGTTAGGGAAACCGCCATCAGTGATCCGTGTCCATCCGTGTTCATCTGTGGTTTCAGACTGTCTTGGCCAGGTCGACGGCTTCGCGGGTCAGGCGGGTGACTTCGTCGAAGTTTCCGTCGGCAAAGAGCGAGGGTTTTACCATCCAACTGCCGCCACATGCAACGACGCAGGGGAGGCTCAAATATTCACCGAGATTGCCCGCGCCGATGCCGCCGGTGGGGATGAACTTCATGCCGCCATAAGGGCCGCTGAAGGCTTTGAGCGTCTTCACGCCGCCCAACGTCTCGGCCGGGAAGAACTTCACGACCTCCAGACCGTGTTCGAGGGCGGACTCCAGATCGGTGGGGCTGGAAATGCCGGGGAAGACCGGAATGTTGTTCTCCACGCACCAGGCGACGGTTTTGGGATTGAATCCGGGAGTGACGACAAACTTCGCGCCGGCCTCGACCGAGGCTTTGGCTTGGTCAGCGGAATGAACCGTGCCGGAGCCGACCAGGATGTCGGCGCGGTCGCGGAGTTTGCGGATGGTGTCCAATGCGGCGTCCGTGCGTAGGGTGATCTCAGCGACGGGTAACCCGCCGGCGATCAGGGCTTCGGCGAGGGGGACGGCGTCGTTCGCCGAATCCAATGCGACGACGGGGATGATTTTAAGAGACGCGAGTTGGGTGATCATGGACGAATCCGGTGGCGGAGGGCGCAATGTAGAACGGAATTCATTCCGTTCTTTGCGCTTTGGATGATCGTATGCCAAGCAAACGGGATGAATCCCGTTCTACTCCGTTGACGCTCTGGCTCATTCGTGCGAATTCGTGGTTATTCGTGGTTCACATCCCCGCATTCAACGCCCGCAGGTGGCGCGCGAAGTGATCCTCGAGAATCTCCGTGTACGAATCCGGATGGGCTTCCAGCACGCCTCGAACGGCGGGGCCGAATTCGGCGTGGGTCAGGGTGGAGCCGAAGGTGCAGTGCAGGATCTGGCGGCCGGGCTTGGTGAAGCCGAGGCCTTCCGGGACTTCCTCCCAGAGTTCGAGATACTGACGCTCGAGTTCCTTGAGGTCGTCGATCTCGGAAGCCGGGGCGACATCGGCGAGCGTGGCCGAAACATGGTAGGTCGCCTTGTCGGTGTCGTAGCGTTCGCGGCCGAAGTCCACGATGCGGCGGAACAGCGCCTCGTCGTGACGGGCGACGACGCGCAAGGCTTCAAGGTAGCTCGTGCCGGCGGTCTTGACGTGGAATTGCCCCTTGGTCGCGCGGGCGAGCGCCGGATACATGGAGATCTTGTCCGAACCGGAATGCAGGCTCAGCTTGTAGGGGCCGATCTCGTTGGAGATGGCGGCGTGGTCGTTGAGCGAGGCTTCCAAGGCTGTGACATCGCCCTTGTAGTCGACGCCCTTTTCCAGGTCGCCGATGAAGCGCGGCGCCAGGCTGACGAGCTTCATGCCGCGGGAGACGCACTGGTTCGCGACGATGTAATGCTCGGCAAGCGTGGTCGGTTGTTCGGTTTCATCGACGCTCAGCTCAATCTCGTAATCGCGGCCGGCCTCTTCCTGGACCTTCTTGATGTAGTCCGCGAGTTCGACCGCCTTGTTCAGAGCGATGCCGTATTTGACCGCGCAGCGCATACAGGCTTCCTCGTCGAAGACAATCTCCGAGCCGGTCGGAAGCTTCACGGTCTTGCCGAGGTAGTCGTCGAACCAGTCGATCTGTTCACGCACGGCGCCGAACTTGTCGCGGAGCGTGGCCTCGTCGTAGCCGTCGGAATGCTCGTCCACGTGATCCGAGGGATCGATGGTGAAGAAGGTGAAGCCGGCGACGGCGGTGCGATCGACATCCTCCGGGGTCTTGAGGTGATCGGCGTCGGCGCCAATCTTGCCGGTCCAACCGGCGTCGGCGCCTCCCTTCAACGCGTCGGCCATGACGCCTTCGGGTTCGCGGCCGGTGCGGGCCATTTCGCGGATGGACTGCTGCGGGTAAATCGGCTGAATGCCGCCGCCCGCGCTGTTCATCGAGGCGACGTGCCCCGGCGTGGCGAGACCGATGCGGTCGCCAAAGCCAAAGCTGGGTTCAAGTCCGAGGGTGACACATTTGCTGTTCGATTCGTTGCTCATAAATGGCTTTCGTTAATGACTACGGAATACGCGGAACACGCGGAAGAATGACACTTCACGCATGCGATTCAGCGTTGGTTTGAAAATGATTCTGATAAGCGGGGGGAGCGTTTGCCCATGATGGATTCTTTTCTGTGTATTCCGTAGTTCTCCCAGTATCGTTCAAGCCACTTCAACAATCGCCTTGATGACGCCGGTTTCGGGTTTCGTGAAGCCTTCGAATTCGCCGATCATGTTGTCGAAGGTGGTGCGGTGGGTGATCCACGGATCGGTGTTGATGGTCCCGTCCTCGATCAGGGAGATGATGCGGGTGAAGTCCGAGGGGACGGCGTTGCGGCTGGCCTTGATGGTCATCTCCGGCTTGTGCAGCGTGGGATGAAGGAAGCTGACCTCCTGCGTCGTGATCCCGACGTAGACCAGGTCGCCGGTCTGCGCGACGTAGCTCATGGCATTGGACATGGATTTGTTGTTGCCGGTGGCGTCGGTGACGACGGAGTAGCGGTCACCGCCGGTGATCTCCCTAATCAGGTCCAACTCCGAGCCGTCGCCCTTGAACTGCACGGTGTGCGCCACGCCGTAGGTGTCCCTGCAGAACTGAAGCCGGGATTCGACCATGTCCATGACGGTGACGGTCGCGCCGGTAAGACGGGTAAATTCCAGCGTCGCCAGACCGATCGGCCCCGCCCCGATGATGAGGACATGCTCGCCCTCCTTCGGCGCGCCTCGGTCGGTCGCGTGGCAACCGATGGCCAGAGTCTCGACGAGCGCGAGCTGCTCGTAGGAGAGTTTCTCGGACGGATGCAGCTTCTCGGCGCGCACGAGGAACCGTTCCCGCATGCCGCCGTCCTCCATGACGCCGATGACCTTCAGCGACTCGCAGCAGTTGGTCGCGCCCTTGCGGCAGGCGTAGCATTTGCCGCAGTTCATGTAGGGCTCGATGCTGCACTTGTCGCCGGGCTTGATGTTGGTCACGCCTTCGCCAACCTCGAGGACCTCGACGCCCAGTTCGTGGCCGGGGATGCGCGGGTAGCTGAAGAACGGCATCTTGCCGAGGTAGCCTGAATAGTCCGTGCCGCAGATGCCGATGTTGTGTGTCTGCACGAGCGCCTGCCCGGCGGCGGGCTTTTCGGGTTCGTCGATGTCAATCCGGGTGAACCGCTTCGGTTCGCTGAGTTCGATGGCTTTCATGTAGATCTGTCAGTCTTTCCAAATGAATTCTGCGGAGACGGGTATTTGTTTCCGGCGTTCCCGTTCGACCCGCGAATGGAACAGAGTGTTGAGCGATTCACTCATTGAGAAGGCTTCACCAAAGTCGGTTCCTTCAGGATAGAACACGGTCTGAAGGTCCTGCTCCGGCAATCGTTCCAAGCTTTCGACAACGCGTGAGAACCAAGGTTGAAGTCGCGTCGGTATCCGCGAATAAGGGTGGCTTTGGAATGAAATCTTCATGGAATCGGCTGGATCTATAGGTGGAATTCATCCCCGCATTTCCGCTCCCAGCGCTCTTCGGCTGTGCGGATGCCGCTTGGGAACATTCTGCGCGTTTTGCGATTGCGCTTCAACATCGTCCCAATGGAAACGCGCGGGGGATTGCGCGGGGCATCCGACCAGTCGGGCAGTTCGAAATCCAGGCTTGGCAACGGAGCATCGCGCAGCTCAGAGGAGTCGGAGGTAGGTTTCGTATATTTCGCGGGTTCCATGTTTTTCCCTCAATTATTCTCTGGCAGCCCCTCGGCGTGCCCAATGTTCTTCACTGGCTCGAAGATCTTCTGCACGTCGGTGAGCAACTCCTGATCCAGCGGCTTGGCGGCCCAGTCGGCCCACTTGCGGATGTTGTCGGGATTGGCGCTGCCGGCGATGGTGGTGGCGATGTCCGGATTGGCGATGGAGAACTGCAGCGCGAGTTGGGCGATGTCCACGCCGCGGCTTTCGCAAAGCGCGGCTGCCTCGCGGGCGGCGGCCTTGACGTCCTCGGGTTCCTTGAGCCAGGCGGGCAGGGGGGCGTTGGTCAGCAGGCGCGCGCTGAAGGGGCCGGCGTTCATCGCGCCCACGCCCTTTTCCTTGAGGTAGGGCACGGTCTCATCGGCGAAGCGCGTGTTCTGCAACGTGTATTGGTTGTAGCTCAACACGCAGTCCACACCGATCTGGTCGATGATGAAGGGGAAGATCTTCTGCGGGTAGCCGCTGAAACCGATGTAGCGCACCTTGCCCGCGTCGCGAATCTTCTGAATGGCGGGGATGGTCTCATCCACGATCTGCTGCATGGGCACAAACTCGATGTCGTGGCAGAGGATGATGTCGAGGTGATCGACTCCGATGCGATGAAGGCTGACGTCGATGCTCTCGGCGACGCGTTTGGCGGAGAAGTTGAAATGTTGCAGATCGTAGCGGCCGAGTTTGGAGCAGAGTGTGTAGCTGTCGCGGGGGACGTCACGAAGGGCGATGCCGAGCAGGACCTCGCTCATGCCCCGGCCGTAGAAGGGCGAGGTGTCGATCAGATTCATGCCAAGGTCCAGCGCGACGTGGACGCTTTTCAATGCCTCGTCGAGCCTGACCTGACGAAACTCCTGCCCGAGCGAGGAGGCGCCGAAGCCCACGAGCGGCAGTTCCAAATCTGTTTTTCCGAGTTTTCTGGTTTCCATGCTGTGCGCGTCTTTGGTTGGTGACGTAAAGACCAACGATAGTGGACGGGGCCCGGGGCAAAGGCAATGTGTAGTCTTGACCGATGAATGCCAATTTTTGACTTCATTGAATGGCGGAGTGAGTCAATGCTGGACGGCAAGCATGGCCAAAGAACCGGACTATTTCTCCAAGCAGGTGACCGACGCGAGGCGCTGGTTTCTGGAACTTCCGAAACCGAGAGAGAAAGGCGTCGTCACGGTCAGCGTCGGATGCGAGCGCTGCCTGCCGGAGTATGTGGTGGAGCGCGACACATTTGAGTTCGAGTGTCTGGAGTTTGTTGCTGAAGGGAGTGGGACGCTGACATTGAACGGCCGGAAGCGCCATTTGCAGCCTGGCAGCGCGTTCACCTACCGGCCCGGAATCGCGCACCGGATTGAGAACACCAGCGAGCGTCCGATGCTGAAATACTTCCTTGATTGCGGAGGCATGAAGTCGCGGAAGATCTTCGGTGAGAGCAAGGCCGGCGAGGGGCGGTGCATTCGTGTGGGCGATGTGGAGGAGGTGTCAGAATTGTTCGAGCTTCTGATTCAAAACGCCATGTCGGAAACAGACTTCAGTCAGGGCATCTGCGGCGCATTGGTCGAAGCGTTGCTTCAGAAGATCTCCGAGAAGACGATTTCAGACGCAGGCGCCGACACGCGGGCGTGGGCGACGTATCAGCGTATCAGACGGCACGTGCAGGAACACTTTCTGCGGTTGAAGACCATGGATGAAGTGGCGGAGGAAACGGGAGTCAATCCGGCCTATCTTTCCCGCGTGTTTCGACGCTACCACCGCATGACGCCGTATCGCTTCCTGGTTCGCCTGAAGATGCGTTACGCGGCGTCCCTGCTGCTGAATCCTGAAACCTTGGTGAAGGAGGTGGCGCACGAACTGGATTTCTCAGATCCGTTTCATTTCTCGCGTTCGTTCAAGGCCGTGTATGGGGTTCCGCCGGAGGGGTTTGCAGGGCGTGACAGAAAGCGATGAGTATTTGGGGGGCTAACTCCGCAGTTTGGTGACGCCCCAACCGAACAGCACGAGGCCGGCCACTCCGATGCCCAACGTATAGACGAAGCTGATGGACTTGGAATAGCCGTCCAGTTCCAGGAAGCCGAGCACGACGCAGACGAAGGCGTAGGTCATGCCTGCGCCCAGAACTGTGATGCCCGCCCATTTGATCCCTTTGCGTCCGCGCTGCAGACCGATGGCGCCTGCGAAGACGAAGGACAGCAGGAGGAACATCCCCACAAGATGAGCGCGGCCAACCCCATGGCTCGTCAGTCCTTCAGCTTATCCTCCACGCTGCGCACCTTGTCCTTCATGCTTTGTTCGCGATCGACCCGGGTGCCGAGCCGGATGGAGGTCGTGATGCGCGGCGCGCCCATCGCGTGAACGACCTCATGGCATTTCTTCACCGCGGCCATGACGGCGTCCCAATCGCCTTCAATGTTCGTCCCGTAGGCATGAAGGCGGTGTTTCAGACCGGCTTCGTTCAGGACCTTCTGGCAGGCGGCGACGTATTCTGAAACAGAAACACCCACGCCCAACGGAACCACGCACAGATCGAGTGTCGCATTCATCGGGACGAAGGTTTCACGGGGCAGAAGTGAACGCAATCCGCGAATTGCGGATGCGCGCTTGACCGGGGACGGGCATGTCACAAACAGGGCAGGCAGGAAGCGCTGTCTTGCGGCGGGCACAAAAAATCCCGTCGAAACGCGCGGTCTCGACGGGATGTGAGATGGATCAGAGGGCGGACTTACGCGTCCTTCTTCTTCTTGCCCTTGCCCTTG
>JAYPEY010000001.1:120445-147838 GCA_038126035.1 Verrucomicrobiales bacterium
TTGCCCTTGCCCTTGGCCTCAGCAGCCTTGGTGGCGACGATGGTCATCTTCGCGTCTTTGCCTTTGCCTTCACGCTTGACCGTGCCGGTCACGGCGACGCGCTTGTTGCCCTTGCAGAAGAGCTGGTGATCAACATCGCCCTGCACAGCGTAGACAACCTTCACTTCCTTGCCGTCCTTGCCCTTCCGGGTGACCTGAACGGCATTGGAGCACTCCGTGCTGCCGTCCTTGAGGCAGCACTTCGGGCAGACGCCCTGGCCGACGATGGTGCGGGGGGCCTTCGGATCGCGCTTCTTCTTGTCAGCGGCAAACGTGGGGGTGGCCACGGCGAGCGCAACGGCCGCCGCAACAACGATTTGGAGGAACTTTTTCATGTTGTTTCGATACTGATTGTTTTGGTTCTGTTTTCTCAGTCGCGATTCCGTTCTGTCGTGGAAATCGGAGATTTCACCGCCAGGGCAGGCCCGCCACCACTGAGGAAGACGGAATCTGCGCCTCTCGTGTTCAATTGGCAAGAACGGATTCCTCGGTCAGGAGGTCATTTTTTAGGCGGGTTCGGAGACGAATTTTCCTTGCTCTCGATCCGATCCTGAATAACGTTCTGTTCCTCTTCAGGGCCAACGTAGCTCAGTTGGTAGAGCAGCTCATTCGTAATGAGCTGGTCGTCGGTTCGAGTCCGACCGTTGGCTCCATTTTCTTTTCAGGTCCGAACGTCCTTTCGACATGTTCATGCCCGGTCAGCGAGTGGTGTGTGTGGATGATTCCTTTCCCGAGGGGATCAGGGATATTTTCAACGCGTTGCCGGTCAAGGGGAGGGAATATGTGGTTCGCGACATGGTTCCTGGCATCAATTGGAAACTGGGCGAGGAACCGGCGATCTACCTGGTGGAACTCGTCAACCTTCCCAATGAACATGGCATCGAGCCGGGCTTCGCGAGTCGGCGATTTGCGGAGATGGAGGAGGTGACCGAGACGAACTACGCCGGGGAAACGGATTCGATCGCGTATTGAGTTTTCGTCATTCTAAACAGCAACGCCGCCCGACATCGTCCGGGCGGCGTTGTTGTTTCAAATGACCGGCGAGGAAGCGTCACCCCTGGGGCTGGGACGCGTCCTTGTTGGCGGCGCGAAAATCCTGGGCCTTGGGAAGCTGGCAACCATTCGGCAGTTCAAGGCAGTCAGAGCAGGTGAACAGCTTGATGCAGTTGGGATCGTTGGCGAGGCGTTGGCCCTTTTGCGCCTGGGCTGCCGCGAAGGCGGCCATGCCGCCGATGCCGAAAAGCCGCGCGCCGGTGGCGAGAAAAGTGCGGCGTCCCTGTTTGCTGGATTCGGATTCGTTGCTCATGGGATGAGTCGTTTTGGCGTTGGTCAGGCCTGCGCTGACGGGGCGGCCTTGTCAATTGGCTTGAAGACCCTGACGACCATGCGGAAGGGGTCGAGGGCCAGAATGCGCCCGGAGCCGTCGATGGCGATGTCGAATCCGGCGCCGACCGAGCAGTCGTTGCAGGCTTGTTTGGCCAGGGCCTTGTCTTCGACCAGCATGTCGGGACCGGCGACGGCTCCCTTGAATTTTCCGTCCGGGCCGTAGACGTTGATGCGGGCGAGCCCCTTCTCACTGGTGATGGTGTCGCCGTTGGGGGCGAGCGTGAAATAGACCGGATTGCAGCAGCCGCAGAATTTGTCGACCGCCATGCCGGGCCCGCCCCAGGTGGCCTTGAAGCGGCCATCCAGAGAATAGGTCTCCATCCGCAGCCGGCCGGTGTTGGCGAGGCAGATTTCACCGACGCCGCTGACCATGAGGTCGAAATAGGGGCTGGGAACGACGATGCCCGGGTTGTTCAGCCCCTCGTCCTTCTTTCCGAAGCGGCCTTTCTCAACGCCGGTCTTGCGATCGCAGAGGACGACCTCGCGCATGCCTCCGTCGGCCAGGTAGACGGTGTCTTCATGGACGGCGATGGCGGTGAGGAACGTGCTGTCTCCCTTGGGGCGGGGGGACTTGAGTTGGCGCTCGCCCGCGAAGTTGTAGACCTCGAAATAATTGCCAAGCCCGACGAACAGCTCCTTTTCCTGCGTGATGTGAAGGCAGTGCGGGGGGCGGCTCAGCTTGATTTCCGACTCCATGGAACCGGAGGAACTGAAGACCTTGATCGAACGGTCGCCGGCGATGAAAACCTTGTCTCCGTGGACGGCGATCCGCTTGGAGCGCTTGAATCCGGTCTCGAATTCGCGCTCGGGCTCGTAGAGCAGCAGAGAGCGATCGGTGACCTCCCACTCGCTGACGTCATAGACGAAACTGCTGGTTTTCGTGGTGGGGCGGGGCTTGCGGATGGCGCTGGGGCTTTGAAAGGCCCGAACCAACGTGCCGCCAATGGCTCCGAGGGCAACCAGAACGCCGCCGACGAATCCACGTCTTCCGAAAAGAGCCAGTTTCTTTTTCATAGCTTGCTGATCAGGTTGTCGCACAAATGATGGTCAGTTGCAAAAGGAGATTTTGACAAAATTAAATTGAACAGTCCGGACTCGAATTGAGTTAAATGGTGCATAGATTGCTCTTATGGAGCGATTCAATCGATTGACTGTTCAAATTTCGCGATTATTCACAATTGCTGTGACCGCAAAAAAAGTTGAGTCAAATGCAATCTGAACTTGTTTGTTTGGAGAGCGGGTGTTCAATATGGGTTACGATTTGAATGTGTTTGGCGCGCAAGACGTTTGAGAGACCATGAATGAGCGACAATTGAGCCAGGTGTTGATCGGGGTGATCGCCTTTGTTTGCGGTGGATTTCTGTTCATTCTGCTTCGGACGGAGCCGAATGTGGCCCTGGATCGACGGGAGACCAATGTGCGGGACGAGATGCTCGCCGGACACATGGGAGGAGAGGCGGCTGCGTCCAAGGAGGAGGAAAGCGTCAAAATTGGCGAACATTTTGAGGAGTTTGACGGCAAGGCGGGGAGCACCGAGTCGTCCTGGCCGCATTTCCGCGGCGCCGACTACAGCAATATCTCCAAGGACGAGGTGGCCCTGGCGAACAGTTGGCCCAAGGATGGCCCGCCGGTCTTGTGGAAACTGGACTTGTCGGAAGGGCATTCGGGCGCGGCTGTCTGGAAGGGCAAGGTCTACCTGATGGATTTTGACATCGATCGCGAAGGCGACGCGTTGCGTTGCTTCTCCACGGAGGACGGCAAGGAGATCTGGCGTCGGTGGTACAAGTCGCCGACCAAGGTTCACCACGGAATCTCCCGGACGGTTCCCGCCGTGACGGACAAGTACATTGTGACCATCGGTCCCAAGTGTCACGTCATGTGCGTGAACACGGACACGGGCGATCTGCGCTGGGGAATTGGCATGATCGAGGACTATGGGACGTTGATGCCGGAGTGGTATACGGCCCAATGCCCCTTGATCGACAACGATGTCGCGGTGGTGGCGCCCTGTGGCAAGGAGGTTCTGATGATGGGCATCGACTGCGAGAGCGGCGACATTGTCTGGCGCGCGCCGAACGCGGACGGCTGGAACATGTCCCACTCCTCGATCATCCCGATGACCTTGCTCGGCAAGAAACAATACGTTTACTGTTCGGCGACCGGCGTGGTCAGTGTCGGGGCCGAAGGGGCTGATCAGGGCAAGATCCTTTGGAAGACGGCGGCCTGGGCGCACAGCGTGACGTCGCCTTCGCCGGTCAAGGTGGATGATGAGCGCATCTTCCTGACGGTCGGCTACGGCGGCGGCAGCATGATGCTGAAGCTGAAAGAGGAGGGGGGGCAGATCGTGCCGGAGGCGCAGTATGAATTGGACAAGAAGACCTTCGCCTGCGAGCAACAGACGCCGATTCTTTATGACAATCACCTTTTCTCCATCCTGCCCAAGGATGGCGGCGGCATGCGGAACCAGTTTGTCTGCCTGAGCACAGAGGGCAAGGTTGTGTGGACGAGCGGCAAGAGTGAGCGTTTCGGCTTCGGGCCGTTTCTGATGGCGGACGGAAAATTCTTCATCCTGAACGACACCGGCGAATTCACCATGATCCGGGCCAGCACGACCGGGTATGAGAAACTGGGCTTTTGCAAGCCTCTGACCGGCCGTGATGCCTGGGCGCCGATGGCCATCGTGGATGGCAAGATGATTTTGAGGGACTCGGAAACCGTGATCTGCCTGGATCTCCGGGCCAAGGGATCGCAAACCTGATTGGAGCAAGAAAATGGCTGAACTGAAGACCCCCGACAAACTGAGCCGGTTTGAGTTCATCAAACAGGGCATCGCGCGCACGGCGGCGCTGGCGCTGGGCTTTTTGGGAGGCTTTGCCGCCTTCGGCTCGCGAAAGAAGAACACGGTCTGGCAATTGGACCCGATGAAGTGCGTGCAGTGCGAGCATTGTTCCACAGAGTGCGTCGTACAGCCCTCCGCGGTGAAATGCGTGCAGTCGTATCCGATCTGCGGCTACTGCCGCCTGTGCTTTGGCTACTTTGAGCCGAACGCGCCGGAACTGACCGCGGCGGCGGAGAATCAGCTCTGTCCGACCAATGCCATCGAGCGCATCTTCGTGGAGGATCCCTATTGGGAGTACAACATCATCGAGGATCTGTGCATTGGCTGCGCGAAGTGCGTGAAGCCCTGCGAGCAGTTCGGCAACGCGTCGTTTTATCTGCAGATCCGCCATGACATCTGCGTGGATTGCAACAACTGCTCGATTGCGATGCAGTGTCCGTCGGACGCCTTCCTGCGCGTGCCGGTGGACGAGCCCTACATCCTCAAGCACAAGACGCGGGAGTTGGAGGTCACCTCCCCGCAATTCTCCAAGAGCTGAACATGCAGACGTTACTCAGACGCCTTCCGGGAAAAACGTTCTGGGCCGCGGTTGCCGTGGTTCTGTTTGTTGGCGTATTGACGCCCGGCGCCAGCGGCGATGAAATGCGTTTTCCGAAGCCCGAGTTCACCAGCGGGTATGATTTTCCGGAAACGACCGTCGCGGAGCCGAAGACGCAGACCGCGCAATGGATCGACGTGCTGTTGCTCACATTGGCGTTGAGCGTCGCCACGGTGTTTGCGGTCAAGACGCGCTCCCGGCGGGGGATCTTCTGGCTGTCAGTGATCTGCCTGGGCTACTTCGGTTTCGTGAAGGAGGGCTGTGTTTGTCCGATTGGAGCCATTCAGAATGTGGCGCTCGGCATCTTTGATTCGAATTATGCCGTGCCGATGACGGTGATGTTGTTCTTCCTGATTCCGCTGGCGTTTGCCCTGTTTTTCGGGCGCGTTTTCTGTGCGTCGGTCTGCGCGCTCGGGGCGATCCAGGACCTGGTGATTCTCAAGCCGATCAACCTTCCGCGCAAGCTGACGCTTGGTTTGAGCATGATTCCCTATCTTTATCTCGGGGCCGGCATCCTCTTTGCGGCGACGAACACCGGTTTCATCATCTGCCGCTATGACCCCTTCATCGGTTTCTTCCGCCTCAACGGCAACTCGCCGTATCTCTACCTGGGCGCCGGGTTTCTGCTGGCCGGTGTTTTCATTGCACGGCCGTATTGCCGGTTCTTCTGCCCTTATGGCGTGTTGCTGGGGATGATGTCACGTTTCTCCCGCTGGCACCTTTCGATCACGCCGTCCGAGTGCGTTGACTGCCGGCTCTGCGAGACGTCCTGCCCGTTTGACTACATCGACAAACCGAACACCGGTCTGGACCGCGAGAGCCGGGAAACCGGAGTGAAGCGGTTGTCGCACCTGTTCATCATGCTGCCCATTCTGGTTGCCTTGGGCGGTTGGATCGGGCATCGATTGTCGATCCCCATGTCGAGTTACAACCTGAAAGTCTATACTGCGGAACAGATTCTGGATGAAAAGGCCGATCCGAGTCTGGAGCAAACGCTCTATACCGAGACGTTTGATGAGATGGGCCTGTCGGAGGATGCGTTGTTTGAGGAGGCCCGGGTGATCCGCAAGCGGATGAACATGGGCGGCTGGCTGCTGGGCGGCTTCCTGGGACTGGTCTTCGGCGTCAAGTTGATCGGCATTTCGACCATTCGATCGCAAAAGGATTACGAGGTGGTGAAGCCCAGTTGCTTCAGTTGCGCGCGTTGTTGCGGGTATTGTCCCAGCGACGACATGCACAAGCCCAATTTTGTGCCGGGGACGCCAGCGTACAATGAGGCGTTGGCCCTGGCGAATCCGGACAATGAGGCTCAATCTGAGAAGAAGGGGGCGGAGGAGGCCAAGGTCTGATGAGAATCGTTGATTATCAGAAAGACACCTCCAATCTGAACTACCGGCTCCTGAGGGGGCTGGGCGTCTGTTCGGGCATCTTCTCGCTGATCGTTGCGGTGCTGATGATTGCGAACACCGTCGGGACCAGGAAGGCCGACCCGATCCATTTCCCGGCGTTGTTGGAGGCGAAGGAGGCATTGAATTCCGACCGGAACAACGAGGCTCTTCGGGAAGAGATCCGCGATCTCGATCTGCTGACCCGCAAGCAGTTCTTCACCAGCCAGCGTTTCAATCGGATCGCGGTGTTCATGCTGTTTGGGGGGCTGATCGTGATGGTGAGCTCCTTCAAGGCCCTGGAGACCTACAAGGCCAGGTATTTCTATCCGGATGGCAGCGACCCGAAGGACGATCTGATCGAAAACGCGGCCTGGGCACGCAAGTCGGTGACGGCGGCCGGCTTGGTCATGGTTGGCTTTGCGCTTATCCTGGCCCTGCCTTGGAAGTCGAAACTGGGCGATGAGAACGCCGCAGCCGTACCGGAAGGGGCGGACGGCAAATCTTCGCCCCCGGAGGGCGCGGCGTCGCCCGGAATTGTTTCTGAACCGGCCCCGTCGGTTCCCGAAGTCGAACCTGCCCCGGAGCCCGAACCTTCAGAACCCGTGGTCGTCGCGTCGCTCGAAGAGATGCGGCAGAACTGGCCAAACCTGCGCGGCCCGCATGGAGGCGTCGTCACGATGGGGAAGGCGCCCACGGAATGGAACGGCGAATCCGGCGACGGCGTTGTCTGGAAGACGAAGGTGCCCTTGACCGGTTTCAGTTCGCCGATCATCTGGAAGGACAGGATCTTCCTTTCCGGCGGCGATCGTGAGACGCGGCAGGTTTATTGTTACAGCGTGGAAAAGGGCGATCTGCTTTGGACGCACGATGTGAAGGGCATTCCCGGTTCGCCGGCCGAAGCGCCCAAGGTGAGCGCCGATACGGGCTATGCCGCGGCTTCGATGATCACGGACGGGACGCGCGTGTTCGCGATTTTTTCGACGGGGGATATCGTCGCGTTGGACATGGAGGGCAGGCAGGTCTGGGGACGCAACCTCGGCGTGCCGGAGAACCCTTATGGGCATTCCTCCTCTCTGGAGCTTCACGAGGACATCCTGCTGGTCCAATACGACCAGGAGGAGCACAGCTTTGTCGCCGGCCTGCATGTGGGGACTGGCAAGGATCGTTGGCGTGTGGAGCGGAAATTCGGCCCGTCGTGGGCGTCGCCGCTGCTGCATCGCGGCGAGGGCGGAAGTGAACTGCTTTTGGCCGCGGATCCGATGGTCACGTCCTACGATCCGGCCACCGGCAAGGAACTCTGGAGCGTGGAATGTCTGAAGGGCGGTGAGGTTGCTCCTTCGCCGGTCCATGCGGACGGCGTATTTTTCGTGGCCTGCGACTACGTGTGCGTGGCGGCGATTGACGCCAAGTCGCACGAGATCCTGTGGAAGGGCGAGGATCTGATTCCCGGCGTTTCAACCCCGATGGTAACCAAGGGGCTGATGTTCGGAGGCTTGGCCGACGGCAGCATGTTCTGCCTCGACGCCAAGTCCGGCGAGGAGAAGTGGTTCGAAGACACGGACGACGGGTTCTACGCCTCGCCCCTGTTGATCAACGGGAACATCTACCTGATGGACCGGATGGGGAAGACGCACATCTTCGAGGCTGCCGAAGAATTCAAGCCGGTCGGGCAGCCGGAGCTTGGCGAAGAGGCCGTCTGCACGCCGGCGATCAGCGGCGACAGCCTGTTCATTCGCGGAGTGGAACACCTTTACCGAATCGGATCGTGAGCGCAGCAACCGAAGTTCAAACCTGTCCGGGATCGGCCTCCTGTGGGACGAGCGATGAAATCGATCTGTCCGCGGTCGATGAGATGGTGGCGAAGATCGGGAAACGGTCCGAGGATCTGATCCCGCTGCTGCAGGCGATCCAGAAGAAGTTCAACTATCTGCCGCCCGCCGCGTTGGAGCGCTTGTGCGAGATTACCGAAATCACCCCGGATGCGGCGACGGGGGTTTCGACCTTTTACTCCCAGTTCAGGCACTACCCTGTCGGCAAGCATATCATCCAGACCTGCATCGGCACGGCCTGCCACGTCAGCGGCGCCAACATCGTGGACGACACGATGCGGCAGCACCTGAAGATTGCGAAAGGCCGGCACACCACGGAGGATGGGAAATTTACCACGGAGAAGGTCGCCTGCCTTGGTTGCTGCATGCTTGCGCCGGTGGTGCAGATCGACGACGTCATCTATGGCAATGTCGAGCCGTGGAAGGTGCAGAAGACCATCACCGACTTCCTTGCGACGACGCAGAAGGACGGCGGCGACGGGCAGGACGAAAGCGATGTTCAGTCCGCGATGGGCGATGTTCGAATGTGCGTGTGTTCCAGTTGCACGGCCGGCGGCGCGGACGAGGTCTATTCCGAACTGAGAAAGGTGGTTGCCGAGTTGGGGCTTCCAGTCCGGGTGCGGACGGTCGGCTGTTCCGGCATTTCCTTTCAGACGCCGCTGGTCGAGGTCGCGGTCTACAATGAATCGCACTATCGCTACGGTCGCGTGAAGGTCGGCGAGGTGCGGCAGTTGCTGCTGAAACATTTCCGTCCGGCGAACTGGCTCAAGCGGACCGGCGCGCGCGTCTATCAATTGCTGGACGATCTGTTGTCCGACGAGGCCTGGACGCCGCCGACGCGATTCAGCAAGGACGTCCGAGGAGGGGACGACCTCCGCTACGTCGACTCGCAGGTGCGGTTGACAACGGAGCACGCCGGCGAGTTGAATCCGGTGAACATCGAGGACTACATCGCGCACGACGGGTTCAAGGCGCTGGAGATGTGCCTCAAGGATCTGACGCCGGACGACATCATCAAGACGATTCTGGACAGCGGCCTGCGCGGGCGGGGCGGGGCGGGATTCCCGACCGGCACGAAATGGGGCTTTGCGCAGAAGGCGGAGGGCGATCTGAAATACATCATCTGCAACGGCGACGAGGGCGATCCTGGAGCCTTCATGGACCGGATGATTCTGGAGTCGTTTCCGTTTCGTGTGTTGGAGGGCATGATCATTGCGGCCTATGCGGTCGGCGCATCCGAGGGTTATCTCTACATTCGCGCCGAGTATCCGTTGGCGACCGAACGCATTGAGAACGCGATCGCGGTGTGCGAGGAGCGCGGTTACCTGGGCGACAACATTCTGGGCACGGGAATGAGGCTCAAGCTGCACGTAATCGAGGGCGCGGGAGCCTTCGTCTGTGGCGAGGAGACAGCGTTGATGTCCGCAATCGAGGGAGGCCGTGGCATGCCGAGATTCCGCCCGCCCTTTCCGGCGCAGGCGGGGCTTTGGGGCAAGCCGACGTTGATCAACAACGTTGAGACCCTGGCCACCATCTCCTGGATCATCCGCAATGGCGCGGAGAAGTTCCACGCCTACGGCATTGGCAAGAGCCGCGGCACGAAGACCTTCGCGTTGGCGGGCAAGGTGAATCGGGGCGGCCTGATCGAGGTGCCGATGGGAATGAGCATTCACAAGATCGTCGAGGAGATCGGCGGAGGCATTCCTGACGGTCGCAAGCTCAAGGCCGTGTTGATGGGCGGCCCCAGCGGAGGCTGCATTCCGGCGCGCATGTGCGATGTGCCGGTTGATTTCGAGGCGATCAAGGAGGTCGGCGCAATCATGGGATCCGGCGGCATGGTGGTCCTGGACGACACCGACTGCATGGTCGATATCGCCCGGTACTTCATGGAGTTCACGCAGGATGAGTCCTGCGGCAAGTGCACGCATTGCCGGATCGGCACGAAGCGCATGCTGGAGATCCTGACGCGCCTCTGCAACGGACAGGGCCGCAAGGGAGATCTCGAAAAACTGGAGACGCTGGCGGGCATCACGGTCGAAGGCAGTCTCTGCGGCCTGGGCAAGACCGCGCCGAATCCGGTTTCGTCGAGCCTGTTGTATTACCGGGACGAGTATGAGGCGCACATCAACGGGCAATGCCCCTCGAAGAAGTGCATGCCGTTGATCCGCTACGACATCACCGACACCTGCTTTGGTTGCACGCGTTGCTCGCAGTTCTGTCCCACGGACGCCATCCCGATGAATCCCTATCACCATCATGTGATTCAGGATGAGCTTTGCACACGCTGCGACATCTGCCTGCAGGTCTGTCCGGTGGACGCCATTCATATTGTTGGCAAGGACCAATGAAGTTGACCATCGACAACATCGAGTTCGAGTCGGACGAGGAACTGACGATATATCAGGCCGCCCAGAAGGTCGGCGTCGATATCCCCGTGATGTGCTACAAGGAGGGATACGACTACTTCACCTCCTGCATGATGTGCGTGGTGAAGGACAAGAAGACCGGCCGCCAGCACCCGGCCTGTTCGCAGCAGGCCTTGGACGGGATGGAGATCGACACCCAGTGCGAGGAGATCCGCGAGGCCCGCAAGATGACCCTGGAGTTGCTGCTCAGCGACCATATCGGAGACTGCGAGGCACCCTGCCAACGGGTGTGTCCCGTGCACATGGAGGTGCCGAAGATGATCCGGGAGATCATGGATGACCAGATGGAGGACGCGATCGCGACGGTGCGTCTCGATCTGCCGATTCCCTCCATGTTGGAGCGACATTGCAACGCGCCCTGCGAGACCGGTTGCCGCCGCTCGAAGCACGATGAAGGCCTGGCCATTCGCGAGCTTGCCCGGCACGCGGGCGATTGGGATCTCAAGCGCGAGAATCCCCATATTCCGGCGGTCAAGGAGAGCACCGGGAAGAAGATCGCCATCGTCGGCGGCGGACCGACGGGATTGGCGTCCGCCCATTACCTGGCGCAGCTCGGTCACGCCTGCACGGTCTATGAGAAGTCCGATCGCATCGGCGGCCGGATCGCCACGGAGTTTGAGAAGGCGCCGCTGCCGGACTGGATTCATGATGGCGAACTGAAAGTGCTGCGGGGCATGGGGATCGAGGTCCACCTGAATACGGAAATCGGCAAGGACAAGGGCTTGTCCGAGCTGCAGGAAGGCTCCGACATGGTGATCCTTGCCTGCGGCGCCACCGATCCGGAGGTTCTGCAGGCAATGGGGATGCCCGTCACCGAGAAGGGGATGAAGGTCAACATGAAGACCGGAGCCACCGAGGTGGAGAACGTCTTCGCCGGCGGCAGCATCGTCAAACCGAAGCAACCGCTGATCAAGTCCTTCACCACCGCCAAGAACCTGTCCGCCTGCATCGACGAGAAGCTGCGGGGCGAGCCCATGGTCGGCGTGGTCGAGAAATATAACCACAAGATGGGCCGCCTGCTCGACGGGGAGTTGGAGATCTTTGTTTCCGGCGCCAATCCCATCGGTCGGTTGCATCCCGAGGACATCGTTGAGAACGGCTTCCGGCACGATGACGCGCAGAAGGAGGGCGAGCGCTGCATGCACTGCGACTGCCGCAAGAAGGACAACTGCAAGCTGCGCGACTACAGCGATGAGTATGGCGCGCGCCAGGCGGCCTTCAACGGCGAGGAGCGGGCCACGCACGAGCACGTCAACCAGAACGCCGGCGCGGTCTATGAGCCGGGCAAGTGCATCAAGTGCGGTCTCTGCGTCCGGGTGACCGAGGCCGAGGGCGAGGATTTCGGTTTCACCTTTGTCGGGCGCGGTTTCGATCTCAAGACCGGTGTTTCGCTGAACAAGCGATTGGATGAGGGATTGGTCAAGGTGGCGGAACAGGTGGTCGAGGCCTGCCCGACCGGAGCCCTGGCGACCAATGAGAAGTTGATGCCCGAGTTTCTGGGCTACCTTCCGCCGGGGTTGAAGAAGCTGCCGGCGAAGTCGGAGGCAGACACCGAAGAAGCCGTCCCCGCATCGACGGAGGATGCTTCCGGCAGTTGATTCGCTTCGTTTCTTGAGCGAAGCCTTCCTTTGGCGTCCTATTTGGCCGTCTGATTCCGAAGAATCACAAAGGGCGGCCCTTCATCGTGCCAGCGCTTGAGGAGTCTGTTTGGCGCGGTTGCGGGGCCTGAGCCCATGGATCCCAAGATGATGTCGATGTCGCCGTCGGCGTCGAGATCATTGGCGTCGAGGGTGATCCAGCGGCCCAGGGAAACCTCGGCAAAGGTGCGCGGTTGAAATGTGAGCGCCGCCGGCGAGGTGTTTTCGAAGAGAATGAAGCCCTCTTCCGGCGAGTTCTCATAATCCGCGTAGAAGGAGGTCGTTGCCAGATCCTGGTCGCCGTCGCCGTCGAAATCCCGGGCGAGAACCTTGAAGGCGCCGTTGACCGGGAAGAACCAGGCTTCCGGGAAGTTGAAGGCTCCGTCATTCAGGTGGATTCGAAAGCCGTGGTAGGCTTTGAGCGGCGGGAGGTGGCCGGTGAAGTCGCCATTGTCGCCGTTGGCGGTGATGAGATCGGGATGGCCGTCGCCGTTCATGTCGGCGAGATCGAAAGAGGCGAAACCCCAGGCGGGGTGTTTTTCAATGATGGCGCGCGGTTCAAAGTCGCCGTTGCCGAGGTTGGTCATGAGGTAGACGCCTTCGCGCTGTTGAGCGGTCATGACGAGGAGGTCGAGGCGGTCGTCCTGATTCCAATCGAGGACGCGCGCCTGCAGCACGCCTCCCTGGTCGAGCAGGATCTGTTCTTCGTAGTCCCCGCCGCCCTTGTTCTCAAACCAGGAGAGTCGGCCGAGAATGTGTCCGTAGCCGCAGAGGACGATGTCCATTCTGCCGTCGCCATTCAGATCTGCGGGGAAGGCCTGGGTGGCGCGGGGCAGTCCGGTCAGGAGGTCGCCGCCCGCGGTCGCCGGGGTGTCGGGGCGCGGAATGCTGACAATCTGTCCGAGCAGTTCGTCGGAGGGACCGTAAGGTCCGATGAGGGTGGCCATGAGTTGGGTGGCCTGGATCGTCAGGGAGACAGGAGGACTCGCCACCGGCATGCTTCGCTCGTGGATTCCCTGCTGCGAGAAGACGGACAGCATCCCCGAGTATTGATCGCCGATGGAGCCGAGGTAGATCCGATTCTGGGCGGGGTCGATGTGGACCATCGTCGTCCGGGGACGGCCGCGTTGTTTGGGAACTTCGAGGGCAAAACGGCCGAGTCCGGTTGCAATGGGGGGGCGTTTGGGTTGCGGAATGGCGGAGTCCGGAGCTTCGTGCAGGTAGTAGAAGCAGAGGGACCGCCACTGTTTGACGGTGATGGGCGGGCGGTCGGGAATGACCCGGGCCTCGCGGACGCACTCGTCGAGCCCCAAGGCCAGATAGGGATCCTCGTCATGCAATCGCATGCCTATCCAGTGGGCCATGTCGGGGAGGACCTCCATGGCCCAGGTGACCCGGTCGAGCAGCGCCGGTTCCGGGAAGAGATGACAACTGGCGCAGATGGTCTGCGCCAGTTTGCGGCCTTCGCTGAGGGCGACGCTGTCGGCCTGCGAAATCGGCCGCGCAAGATTGGAGGTCCCGGGGGCGGCGTTGCCAGCCCCGGTTTCCGCGGGAACATTGCCCGCGCGATCGATCAACAGCACGGCGGCGCCGACAAGCAGCACGCCGACGACTGAGGGAACCAGCCAGCGGGGGCGGGGATTGTGTTCGGGTTGTGGTTCTGGAATCTGCATTCAATCGGTCCGGGAGCGCGAAGAGTAATACTTGGCGGGAGCCTTGCGGCCAAGGAATTCCCTTGCTTCCACTGTCTCGAAATTGATGATCGCCCCGTGGATGACTAACCGTCAGTCAGGCCGATGGCCGAAGCGTCCTTCCGCCGCGCAATCGGGGAGGAGAAGGCGCTGAACGCGCGGCGATTCGGTTCTTTTCGATTTGTGTGGGCGAGCGCGTTTTTGGCGTTGCATCTGATTGCCGGGGGCGCGCTGGGGCTGGCTTCGTGGAAGGCCAACCTGCCGGCGATGGCCCTGTATTGGGTGGTCGCCCTCGGGTATTGGATGGGCAGGAAGAAGGCCTCTGCCGCCAGTTTCGGCGTGGCTTCGATTCCGTTCGTGGAGGTTCCGTTTGTTCTCATTCTCCAATGGCGGGCCATTCAGGCCGGCAGCGATCCGCAGGGCGTCGCGGGATTCACGGTGGCCATCTACATGGCATTGGTGGCGCTGTCCGCATTGTCCCTGCGCAGCGCCTTGGTCTGGACGACCGCGGGCATGTGCGCCGCCTGCGCCGCGGCGATTCAAATCATTGCCAAGGACACTGCGGCGGGATTCGCCTCGGCGACGCTGTTGATCGCGGCGGTGGCGGCCATCTGTCAGTATTCCCTGAGGCACTGGCGCAATCTGGTGACGCAGGTGTCAAACGAGCAGTTGCGTCGGGCTCGTCTGGGGCGGTATTTCTCGCCCAGCGTGGCCGAGCGGATCGAGCATCTGGACGAGCGCTTTGGCGGCGGGCGGGACTGCGAACTGACACTGTTGTTCAGCGACATCCGGGGATTCACCTCCATGAGTGAGAAGATGAAGAGCGAGGACGTCGTTGCCCTGCTGAATGAATACCATGGCAGGATGGTCGACTGTATCTTCCGCAATGGCGGCACACTGGACAAATACATCGGCGATGGGATCATGGCCTACTTTGGCGCGCCCATTGCGCAGGAGGATCATCCGGAGCGGGCGGTGCGTTGCGCGGTCGAGATGTACGAGGAGCTGAAGAAACTGAACAAGGAGCGCGTTGACCGGGGCGAGCCGGAAATCCAGATCGGCGTCGGCGTGCATACCGGTCAGGCGACCGTTGGCGACATTGGCGCGCCGCACCGGAAGGAATTTACTGCGATCGGCGACGCGGTGAACCTGGCCTCACGGATCGAGAGCCTGACCAAGGAGCATGGCGAGAGCATTCTGGTCTCGGATGACACACGACGGAAGGTGGGGGCCAAGTTCGAGTTCCGGGAGGCCCCGGAGGCCATGGTCAAGGGCAAGGCGAAACCGGTGCGGACGCATGTCCCGCTGACCGCGGAGTTGCCGGAGGATTGAATCTGGGAGCTTGTCGGATCAGATTGAGCAGCGAAGACATGAACGACAGAGAGTCAAACGAGTCACGGGATCGAAGGAATGAATCGAGCCGGGACAAGGGCTACGCGTATGCGCTGGTTGCCGTGGTCATCCTGGGCGCCGTGGCGTTGGGAATCACGCTGAGGGACTCGCCGGGGGCGCGTCCAGGCGGCGCGATTGTGTCGCCGGACAAGCCGGGCGGCGAATCAGTTTCCGGGGAGCCTGTCAGTCCGCCTGTTTCGAAGACGGCGCAACCTCCGGTGATTCCCGCCGATGCGCCCAGGGTCTTCTCGCTGACGGGGCGGAGCGACGCCAAGGGGAAGCTGTGGTGGAATGGCATCCCAAAAGAGATGGAAAAGGGAACGGTGGAGCCGACCGGCTCCAGCAACATCGCCATGAAGGACTATGTCGGCGCGGAGTCCTGCAAGGAATGTCATCCCGGCAACCATGAGAGTTGGTCGCAACACCCGCATCGATGGATGAACGCCATGGCGACCGATGAGATCGTGATGGGCGATTTTTCCGAGGGGGCGTTTATTGAGTATCTGGGCGGTCGGGCAACGTTCTACACGGAGAACGGGCGACGGCGGATGAAGCTTGAGCGCGACGACATCGTGCGGATCTTCGACATCAACCGCACGATCGGTTCGCGGTTTACCCAGTATTACGTCGGGAGACTGCTGGAGGGGCCGGAGACGCAGAGCCACGTGTTGAGGGAACTCGAGCATGTGCTTCCCTTCGGCTGGTGGATCGACAAGAAGGAATGGATTCCTGTTGTTCATGTGGGTGAGGAACTGCCTGATGGCCGGCGCAATGATCCTTTTGCCCGTCCGGACGAGTTCTACTATGACGGCCGTTGTTCCGCCTGCCATACGACCAAGCCGATCGGCGACTGGATGATGGGCGTGGGCGGTCTGGACCGTTTTGAGAAGTCCTCCCCGCATCCGGTGTCTTTCGAGGTGTCGGCCTATTTGAGGGAGAATCATGCGAAGAACCTGCCGGAGCGGCTCTTCAAGGCGCCGGATTCGAACCAGGATTTCCTGCGTGTGATGAGCGCGATCGAGAGGTTGCCGACGGTGGAGCACACGGCGAATCTGGGCATCAGCTGCGAGGCTTGTCACCACGGTTCCCGCGAGCATGTTGAGAACAGCACGAAGGATGAGAGCAGGGTCCTGCCGTCGTTTTTCCCGGAGTCGCCGCATCTGCGCGTTGGCGCGGGGGGCAAGTCCGAGGCCTGGGGCAAGACCCGGGAGAATCTGAACTGGACCTGTGTGCGCTGCCACAGCGGCGAGCGCCCCTACTACGCCGCCGGGATGGCGACCTGGAATTCGACCGAATACAGCGACGCCATGAAGGGACATTGTTACCAGTTGAAGCCGGATGGATCCGGGCCGCAACACATCCTCACCTGCGTTGATTGCCACAATCCCCACGAAGGGATCGGTTCAAAGTGGAAATTCAAACCGAGGGATGACGACGCCCGCTGCCTGGACTGTCACGCGCAATACAAGGAGGAGGCGTCGCTGACGTCGCACACGCATCATCCGGCGGGAAGCGCGGGCAGTCGCTGCATGAACTGTCACATGCCCAGGATCAACGAGGGCATGCAGGACATGGTTCGGACGCACACCATCTTCAATCCGACTGAGCCGCGCATGATCGAGGCCAATCAACCCAACGCCTGCAACATCTGCCATCTGGAAGAGACCATCGATTGGACGATCGGGCATCTGCGCGAGTGGTACGGCGACGAGCATGTCTACGATGAGGGGAAGATCGCCGCGAGCTATCCGTTCCGGGAAGGGGCGGTCGCCTTGGGGTGGTTGAAGAATCCCCATGAGCCGACGCGACTCGTCGCGATCGAGTCCCTGGCCCTCGCCAAGGCCGACTGGGCGCTGCCCTCCCTGCTGCACATGTTGAACGATCCGTTCCTGTTGAATCGTCAGTTCGCGCAAAGGCGCGTCGAGGAGATGCTCGGCGTCGATCTGCGCGACCATGGATACCGCTTCTACATGACTCCGGAGGAGCGTGTGAAACCGATCGCGGCCATCAAGGCGGCGCTCTTGAAACCGGAGGTTGTGCGGGAGAAAGAGGCGTTGAATGGACGCAAGCAAAGCGGGACGGGAAGGTGATGAGTCCGGCCCGGCGACGTTTTCAGCGGGAGATGCGGAACATGCCCGGGGGCGTTCTGGGATCCATTCTGTGGATTTGGCGGCAGTATTGGCCTTTCTTCGTTCTGGGAGTTCCCGGCGCGGCATTGGCGATCATCTGGGCTGCGCATTGAACCGCGAGCGCTCTTCCTGGGAGAGGCGAGGTCTCCGGGCTTTGGTCTCGCCGCTTGACACGCGTTGCAGCTCGCCGAGAATGGGCAAACTCGCTGGTTCGGTGAACAGGATTTCCATTGAGCCGACGAGGCCTGACAAATGATCGCGATACCTGGATCCGAAACCCGCTTTTGCGACGGCCTCAATCGTCGTCATTTCCTACGCATTGGGGCGCTGGGCCTTGGCGGCATGTCGATGCCGCAGTTGCTGCGGGCTGAATCGACGGCCGGGGCGGGGAGTTCCCACAAGGCGGTCATCATGATCTTCCTGCCGGGCGGCCCTTCGCATCAGGACATGTGGGACATCAAGGAGGAGGCGCCGTCCGAGATTCGCGGCGAGTTCAGCGCCGTTTCGACCAATGTGCCCGGCATCCGCATCTGCGAACAGTTTCCCCGCATTGCGAAGATGGCGGACAGGTTTGCGTTTATTCGCTCGATGGTCGGCTGTGAAGGTCCGCATGACGCCTTCCAATGCATGACCGGCCGGACGCGCAAGGGCGTTGTGCCTGCGGGCGGATGGCCATCGATGGGAGCCTCACTTTCCCGGGTTTACGGTTCCGTCAACGAAGCCACGCCTCCATTCGTGGGGCTGGCGCCGCCAATGGGCGAGATGCGATGGGCGGATCCGGGCAGACCCGGCTTTCTCGGGCCGGCGCATGGGCCGTTTCTTCCGAACGCCGGCGGGGGCAAGGATGACCTGGTTCTTCAGGGCGTGACGACCGAGCGACTCAATGATCGCAAAGCCCTGCTTTCCGGCTTCGACAGGCTGCGTCGCGACATTGACCGATCAGGCATGATGGAAGGCCTGGACGCCTTCACCCAGCAGGCCTTCGGCGTTTTGACCTCCAGCAAATTGGCGGACGCCATGGACCTGGAGAAGGAGGATCCCAGGCTGCGTGAACGCTATGGTCGCGGCACGATGAAGAAGGTCGCCGACGGCGGCCCCAAGTCACTGGACCAATTCCTGATGGCGCGACGATTGGTGGAAGCCGGTTGTCGCTGCGTGACTCTGGCCTTCAGTCGTTGGGACTGGCATGGCGGCAACTTCAAGCGCGGTCGCGAAGACATGCCGATGCTGGATCAGGGGGTGACCGCCCTGGTGGAGGATCTGGAGCAGCGGGGTATGCTGGATGATGTTTCCGTCGTGGTCTGGGGCGAGTTTGGCCGCACGCCGAAGGTCAACGACAAGGCGGGCCGGGATCACTGGCCTCGTGTGTCGTGCGCCCTGATGGCCGGCGGAGGAATGAAGACCGGACAGGTCATCGGCGAGACGGATCGCCTTGGGGGAGAGGCGGTGGATCGGCCGGTGACCTTCCCAGAGGTTCATGCCACCCTGTATCACAATCTCGGACTGGACGTCCGGACAACCACCATTCCCGATCTGAACGGCCGTCCCCAGTATCTGGTGGACCCCGGAAACCTGCCCATCAAGGAATTGGCGGGTTGAGCAAAGGCGCGGACTCTTCGTCGATGCATTTCACGGACGGGTCTCAATTTGGGACAATAGGCTGGACCGCCGGGTATTGGTCGTGGTATGGCTGCGTTAACCGATTCGAATCATGAAATTCAAGCAGTTTCCCTTCATCTTCAATCGCGCCCGGAATCGACGACGTCAGGCGGGCGGTCTACTTGTGGTCGTGGGATTGGGGCTGTCGACGGCCATTCTGGTCGGGCTGTCCGGTGTGCTTTACGCTTCGAAGAAGAAGCAGGGCGAGAAGCTGTTGGAGGCCGAGGCGCAGTTGCAGCAGATGAGCGAGTTGCGCAACAAGGCGATCAACACAGACGCTGATGTCACGGACGCCAAGAAGACCATTGACGACCTGAAGAGCAGGCTCAAGACGGCCGACGCGGCGCGCCAGGCGGCTGAGCGGGAGCTTCTGCGGATCAAGTCGCAGATGGGGTTGGCGGAAGCGGAGAAGACGACCCTGCAGGCAGAGAACGCCGAATTGAAGATTCAGATCCAGACGCTGAAACTCGAGCTCAACGCGGCGCGCAGTTCGCAGTCTCAGTCCAGCTACCGGCGGATTCCCACCAAGAAGGAGACTTCTCAGGATATTTGTGTAAGCCAGTTGAAGCGCATTCAGGGCGCGAAGAAGCAGTGGGCGATTTATGCCGAGAAGGGGCCGGACGATACGCCGTCAGTGAACGATATCTACGGTGTGGTCAAGTTCATCACCAAGCAGCTCTACTGTCCGTCCGGCGGCAAGTACAAATTGGGGAAGGTCGGCGAACATCCCACCTGTTCTCATGACGGGCATGCCTACTGAGCAGCGACGGAGATTGATTTCGCAGGCCGCCGGACGAAGTTCGGCGGCCTTTTTTACGTTTTGGCAAATCTGAACCATGAGCGGAGTCATCGGGCACAGTCTGTATGCGGTCCTGGCGTTGAAGGCGTCGGAGGCTCGGGGAAACCCCATCGCGGCCGTCCTGCGTCGCCATTACGCGAGCTATCTCGCCGGCGCCTATCTGGGATGCGACATTCAGACGCTCCCCGCTTCGGTGGGGATGCGGACGGGGGCCGAAAGCGGATACGCCAAGCTTCCCTCCGGGGTGACGGAACTCAACGGAGAGCCCGTTCAACAGTGGAAGCTCGAGTTTGAAGGCAGGACGCACGCGCCGGGCGAGGTTCACTCGCTTTATTACGGTCGCGCTCATCTGATCCTTGGGTGGCCTCCCACCCAACGGGATCGGGTCGTGCCGGTGGATCATCTTCCGGATTATTTTGCCGCGGTGGCGGATGATGCGGTCAAGTTGTTCGAGCCGGGTGAGCGCAGGCTGGCCTATGTTTTCGGATGGATTTGTCATGCGGTTGGCGACGCGATGATCAAGTCGGTCATACCCGGGGCGGACTTGAGACTGCTCGATGGGACCTACACTCCGGAGAATCGCCCGATCCAGGATCTTGTTTCGTTTCACGAGATCGGGAGGAGGGAACTTGGGTTGGATTGGCGCGCGCTGTTGAACGACGCCTGCGATACGCCGGTGGAGGACATTCAGACCCACTACATGCGATGCGCCTCCCGGCGCGGTCGCCTGGGGGAGATGTTTCCAGATGCCTGGGAGCCGGGGCTTGAGGGCCTGCTGCGGCAGGTGATGGCGAAGAACCGCGAGCATTTGAAGGTCTGGCTGCAGAGGGTCTTTCGCGATATGGAACTCAAACGTTCGGGCGAAGGATGGGAGTGCCGGCCGGAGCTGAGTCGCAGGGCAAAGGGACTGACTTATCCGGAGATGGTGGAAGCCGCGGATAAGGCGGGTTTCCGGCGGGCGCTTTGGCGGATTGCCGAACGCATTGCCGGGGTCTTCGATGAGACAGTCGAGCGTTCGGAGTCGCTGCGTGACCGCAAGGGCGGACGGTCGGACGATTGGAGGAAGATCACGAGCCGGTGGATGGCGAAATGACAGACGAACCGGTGGAGATTCCCATCACGGGCGAACTGGACCTGCACACTTTCCGGCCGAAAGAGGTCAAGGATCTGGTCCCGGATTACCTTGAAGCCTGCCGCGACAAGGGATTGCGTGAAGTGCGTGTTGTGCATGGCAAAGGCATCGGAAATCTCCGACGGACCGTGCACGCGATCCTGGATCGGTTGGACTACGTGGAGTCCTATTCGTTGGCTCACGAGTTCCAGGGAAGTTGGGGCGCCACGATGGTCTGGTTGAGGCCGTTGAAGGGGCCGGGGGCGTCAAGAGACTCCGGGCAGCGCCAGGATGGCAAAGTGGAACAGGACTGAGCCGGTTCCAGCGCTGGCCCGGTCCGTTCAAGAGGCGTTCATCAACCGATCCAGCGTCATGTCATCGATGTTCCCACCGCAGAGAACGATGATGACGTTCATTCCAGCGAAGTTGGTCTTCAGCTTGAGGAACCCGGCGATGGCGACAGCGGCGGCGCCTTCGATTCTCAGGTCTTCGTGGCTGTTCAGGAACCACTTCCAAGTGCGCGCGATATCATCCTCTGAGACGGTGGTGAAGTGATCCACGTGTTGTCGGCAGATGTCGAGAGTGATGGAATCCTCCTCGATGCCGCCGGCAGTGCCGTCGGACAGCGTGGGCAGACCGGAATCGGGGACGACATGGCCCTGGGAAAGGGAATCGATCAGCACGCAGGAATTCTCCGGTGAAACGCCGATCGCCCTGGCGTCCGGATTGTAGTCCCGCAAGCGCGAGGCGATGCCGCCGATCAGACCGCCCCCGCCGACGGAGGCGATCACGATGTCCATCGGCTCGCTTTCAAACTGCTCGACCAATTCGTCGACGATCGTGCCCTGGCCGGAGATAACGTCAGGGTCATTGTAGGGGGAGACATAGACCATGTCGTTTTCCGCGGCGTAGCGTCGGGCCTCGGCTTCGGCCTCCAGGCAGTCGGAGCCGTGCTTGATGACCTTGGCGCCGCGACCGGCGATCCTGGCCAGTTTGACTCCGGCGGCGCCTTCGGGCACGAAGATGACGGCGTTGCGGCGCAACTCTCCGGCTGCGTGCGCGACGGCCGCGCCGTGATTGCCGGTGGAGGCGGCGACGTAGGCCCGGGGCGGGGAATCCGCGCGCCCTTCCTCACAGGCCAGAATCTTGGCGAAGGCTCCGCGGATCTTGAAGGAGCCTGTTGGTTGCAGGTTTTCCAGTTTGAACCAGACGTTGCATTCCGCCATTTCGGAAAGTTCCGGACTGTGTCGCAACGGCGTGGGGGCGATGAGTTCGCCCAAGGCATGGCTGGCTTCTTCGATCTCAATCGGCATGGCTGGAAATCAGGAGGTTGCGCCTTCCTTCACGAACGCTGCGATGCGGTCCAGGGCTGTCTGGAGGTAGTTGGCTTCGAGTCCCGTGCTCAAACGGATATAGCCATCCATGCCGAAGTGGGTGCCCGGCACGACAAGCACGCTCTTGTTTTCGCGGATTCGGTGGATAAACGCTTCAACATTGTCCCGGACCGGGGCGCGGACGAAAGCGAATGCTCCGGCCTCCGATTCGCTGGGGCCGAAGTGGCTGTGGTTCTCGCGCAGCCAGGAATCAACCAGTGGAAATCCTTCGCGAACGTATTTGCGGGTTCGTTCGACAAGCTTCGGCCGGACTTCGGGCGACAGGGCGATGGCGGCGAGATGGGTGGCGAGTTTGGCTCCGGAAATGGCCGCGTATTCGTGGCGCTGCCAGATCCGATCCATGACGTCAGTCGGCGTCACGACCCAGCCCAGACGCAGGCCGGGCAGGCCGTAGGCCTTGCTGAGACTGCCGATCGCCAGAATCTTGTCGTAGCGCCCCCACAACGAAGGCGTCTGGACGTCGGTGAGGCGTTCCGTGCCGGAGTAGACCTCATCGGTGAGCAACCAGGCTCCGACACGTTCGGCTGCGGCGATCAATGCCTTGATTTCATTCTCGCGCAGGATGTGGCCGGTCGGGTTGTTGGGATTGGTGACGGCGATGAGGCGGGTCTTGTCGGTGACGGCCTTGGCGAGCGATTCTTCATCGAGTCTCCATGATCCGTCGATTTCCTGCAGATTGAAGGTGTTGATCCTCATTCCGGCGTTCAGCGCCATGCCCCAGATCTGCATGTAATTCGGGACAAGGAAGGCGACTTCATCCCCGGGGGCGAGCAAGGCCTCGAGGGTGATGCCATTTGCCTCGATGGCTCCGACGGTGCAAAGAACGTTCTCCGGCGAGGCTCCCTCGTAGAGGCGGGCGATGTTGCGACGCAGGGGCAGGGGACCGTCGGTCTGGGGATAGCTGAGTTCGATGTTGAGGAGTTCCTGCAGCGCGCAGGAATCGGGCAGCAGGTCCCTGAGCGGCAGGGGGTGAACGCCGCTTTCGGTCAGGTTGTAGTCCACCGCATGCTCCCAGCGGGCCATCAGGCGTTCGATTTCAAATGGATGAAACGCGGGCACGTCGGGAGGTTAGTCACGAGGCGATCGGAGGGGCAACCGAATCTCGACGCGCCAGCGGCGCTCGCCGGAGCGAGGAGAGCAGATCGGGGGCGCTATTTTCCGGTTCCCGACTGCCGACGGAGTTCCTTGAATATTCGCTCCTCGGTGGAAGGGAGCAGGGTCTGGAGTCGGCCGTAGTAGGCCATGGATTGATCCGCCTCGTAGCCGCCCTCTGCAACGATGCGCCTGGAAGGAATGTAGCAGGGCAGGTCGTTGGCGTAGGCGACCGGCCAGACGCTCGGGCCAAACTCACGCCGAATCCGGCGCGCGTAATCCACGACCACCTCGCCAGGGAGGAAGACCAGGGTCATCTCCGATCCGAAACTCCAGGTTTGAATCTCGTAGTTCAGACCGAGCGGGGCGGGGACGTTCCTTTCCCGGAGGTTGAGCAGATCGGCTGCGATGCGCGCACGGGCCTTAGCGGGGCGGGATCTGGCGGTTGCGCGTGTTTGGGCAATGGCGAGCAAGGACTCGCGATCCGGCGGTGGCGAAAGGGGCAACGTCACCGCGCCGGTCCTGCAGGTTGGAGGCGAATGGATCTCGGTCAGTCCGGTTGCCGTCAGGCGCGCCGCCTCGTTTCCGACGAGTTCGCCGAACAGTCTGGCTGTCTCGATTCCGCCATGTTGGTTCGGGCGGGATTCGCCGCCGCAGCCCAAAGCGACCAGAGCGATGGCTTCGGGATGGTCGCGTTCGATCGCTTCCCGTGCGTAGCCGACCCAGTCGCCGCTGATCCGATTGTCGAAATCCCGGCCGCCGATGGAGGTGTTGTGGCAGGCGTAGGAGACCAGGATGGCTGCGATGCCGCCATCGGGATTGCGGACACAAAGCAGGGGAAGCGAATGGTCCACGGCTCCGTCGGGATCGTCGCCCCAACCGGTCCACCGGCCATCGACGACCTTTCTGCGGTTGATGGCGAATCCGACCTTGCCTGTCCCGCGAAAGAGGCGGCGCGGTCGGCAATCCTTGATGGCGTTGTCTGCGAGTGCGGTCAGTTCATCCGTCAGGCGCTCGGTGTACTCATCGACGCGTTTCTGGTGGGCGGCGGGAAGCGCGTCTCCGAAAATGCCGGGCAGCAGGCCGGAGAGGTGCGGCGCGCAGTGGTCATGGGTGGCGCAGAGGGTGATATTCTGCGGGGGGAGTCGTGGTGCCAGTCGCCGGCGCACTTCGGAAGTCGCCCGAGGTGGAACGCCAATGCCGTCGAAGACGATCAGAACGCTCGTGGATTTCCGTTCTGGATCGGTGAATGCCAGCGCCTTGGCCTGCAGCGATTGGTGGACGCCTTCCGACTCCTTGGCGGTCAGTTGATTGATCAGGTGGATGGGGCGTTTCGGCGTGATGTCGGTTTCAGCGACGCCAATGTGAAGCGCGGCGTTTGCGGAGTGCGCCAGGGTGAGGACGAGAGCGGCCTTGATCCATCGGGATAGAATGAAGGCGGACATACGAACGCTCCCTCCAAGAATTGAAGCAGGGCGGAACTTCAGGTTCATGCGGGGCAGTCTAGAACTCCTCTCATGAATACCCAAGCCCCGCGCGAGTTTTTATGGAGAGGGGGGCTGCGGTCCGCCGGCGGGTTCCCCACAACAATCCGAAAGGAGGCGGCAGAGGTTGAATATCCGTCGAGTCGTGCGAAGATGCCGGTGAACAGTATGGGGCCTGCCTGCCTATGAAAACAGCGACCCCGCTCGTCGTCCTGCTCTTTGCAGTCGTGGTCATGCTGTTTGCCGGGGCTCATCACTTTGCCGGGTTTCGCCTCGGTCAGAGCGAGGAGGATGTGCGACGCGCCAGGGAGTTGGATGCGGTGGTCGAGACGCTGCGGCCGCTGAGTCCGCCGTTGGGCGAACCGGGGCCGATCGACTGGTTGGCGATGCGGGAGGAGGAGGAGCAGACCTTTCGTCAATATATCAAAAGTCGACCGGTTCGTCCGAAAGGCATGCGCGATACGATCTGGATCCAACCCCTGGGCTCCTTCTCGGAAAACGAACGCCGCATAGTCGACCTGACAGCCTCCTTCCTGAACGCCTACTTCAGCTGTCCTGTCCGGCTGATGGAGCCGTTGGACCTGTCGGTTGTGCCGAAAGAGCAACGTCGCGTGCATGACGGACGGGAGCAGATCCGCACGCCCCATGTCCTGCATGAGGTGTTGAAGCCGAAGCTGCCCGGGAATGCGGCCGCTTTCATCGCCTTGACGGCGGTGGACCTCTATCCGGCGGAGAAATGGAATTTCGTTTTCGGTCAGGCCTCGTTGAAGGAGCGCGTGGGGGTGTGGTCCATGGCGCGGTTTGGCGATCCGGATGAGAGTGTTGAGGCGTTTCGTTTGTGTCTGCTGCGGACGTTGAAGGTGGCGACCCACGAGACCGGGCACATGTTTTCGTTGCCTCACTGCGCGTTGTTTGAATGCAACATGTGCGGCAGCAACAATCTTCGCGAGACGGACCGTCATCCGTTGCTGCTGTGCGCCGAATGCAATGCCAAAGTGTGTTGGAACGTCCGGGCGGATCCGAATCGGCGCTGTCGGGCGTTGGAACAGTTTTGTCGCGACCACGGCCTGGTGGCTGAGGCGGACGAATATGCGAAGCTGCTGGCGGCGCTGGGGGAGTTCAAAGAAAGGCGAACGTTGAACGTCCAACGTTGAACGCCCAACTTCGAACTTTGAGGCCCGGTCCTGAAATTGGGAGTTTGATGTTGAGTGTCGGACGTTCGTCTTTCTTTCCAAGGCATTGCCCACCCGCCCACGTTCCGCTACGGTGCGTTCGCAATGCGGAATCCTATTCTCCCCTTCATCGGCGTCGCCCTGCTTGGCGTGGCGACTCTTTCCCCCGCCGCCGAAACCTGGCGCACCCACACCATTGCCGGCACGGGCGAAGCCGGTCATTCCGGCGACGGCGGCCCGGCGGACAAGGCAAAGATCAACAATCCCTTCGGCGTTGTCCGCGGCCCGGATGGCCTCATCTATTTTTGCGAATACGACGGGCAGGTGATCCGCCGCATTGATTCGAAGGGGCTGATCACGACGATCGCCGGCACGGGCGGAACCGGCTACAGCGGCGATGGCGGTCCGGCGACCCGGGCGACCATGAACAAACCGCACGAGATCCGCTTCGATTCCAAGGGGGATCTGTTTTTCACCGACATGGCCAACCATGTCATTCGCAAGGTGGATATGAAGAGCGGCGTCATTTCGACCGTCGCCGGCACAGGCAAGGCGGGATTCTCCGGAGACGGCGGCGCGGCGACGAAGGCTCAACTGAAACAGCCGCACAGTCTGGCGTTTGGTCCGGATGGCCACCTTTACATCTGCGACATCGGCAACCACCGGATACGTCGGGTTCACAAGAACAGCGGCGTCATCCAGACCATCGCCGGGAACGGCAAACGCGCGAAGACTCCAGATGGCGGGAAGTTCAGAGGGGCGCCGTTGAACGGGCCGCGCACCATTGATTTCGACAGGAATGGGAGCATGTGGCTTGCTCTTCGCGAGGGCAACCAGGTCTGGCGTCTGGATATAAAGCGGGGAACCATTCACCACATTGCCGGAACGGGTAAGAAGGGCTTCACGGGCAATGGCGGCCCGGCGAAGACGGCGACGCTCTCCGGCCCCAAGGGCATCGCCATCGCGCCCAATGGCGATATCTATCTTTGCGACACCGAAAGCCACAGTATCCGGATGGTTGACGTGTCGACTGGAAACCTGGAGTTGGTCTGCGGCACGGGGGAGAAAGGCGACGGTCCGGACGGCGATCCGCTCAAATGCAGGATGGGTCGGCCGCACGGGGTGTGGGTCGATCCGGACGGCGCGGTTTTCATCGGCGACAGCCTCGCCCATCGCGTGCGCGAGATGCGGCGGGTGAGGTGAGCCGGATAGGCGGGCGGAAGCTCCCGCTGAGCCGGTCGTGGCTTTGTCATCGGAGCGCCGAGCAATTCGCGGCCGGGGAGTGGGTTGGCAGCCAAAGCCGAGCCATGCTCGGCGCTCCAACCCCA
>JAYPEY010000001.1:147848-158321 GCA_038126035.1 Verrucomicrobiales bacterium
ATCTGCGGCACCGACATGCAGATCTATTACTGGGCGCCGCGCATGGCTCGGCGGGGGAGTGGATTCACAGCCAAGGCCGAGCATGGCTCGGCGCTCCAACCGCTTGATTCTGCTGCGTTACGATTCGTCCATCCATCACCACACCTGCACGGAATCAGCCTCGAAGATCTCTTTCAGCAACCGTTCGTAATCGGGGGAGACGGATGCCAGATCGAATCTTCGGATCTCCGGCGCGTTTTCCGCTTGCTCCTGTCGGGAAATGACTTCTTCCGCGAGGGTGTCGTCCGGACGGGTGAGGATATGGAGCGTTCTGCCCATGGTTTCAGAATCGCAGGAGTTGCGTTGCCTTCGCCGAGAGTTCCGACAGTTCTGTGGCGTTGATCGACTTGTGTTCGATGCCGTCGCGTTTGGCGACGCTGCTCGAGTCGCGGACCTCCAAGGCTGCGATGATTCCGGAGCTTTCGGCGATGGAGGGCAGGTGGCGCTCGAAGTGGTTGCCGTCGATCATGTCCTCGGGCCACTCACTGAGAGCGGCTGTCGCCGGGCCGCAGAAACAGATGGAGACCGTGGCCTGCCCCCAGGCCGCGATGCCGGCCGCGAGGCGAGCTGCTTCCGCCGGGCGATGACTCGTCCGGGGATCGCTGTCGACAAGGAACAGAACGGCGGGCTTGGTTTCCATGGGGCGCCTGCTAGTTGAAACTGACGAAACGGTCGGTGTTGGCGATGAGATCGCCGACGACCGTGAGGCCTGAGAAGACGGCCGAATCGTCGATGGCAAGATCCCGCTTTTCGGCGCCCATGGCGCAGACATGCAGCTTCATTCCCCGGCCGCGCAATGACTGCAGTCGTTCGTCGCGGATGCCTGCGACGCCGTCGTCGATGCAGTAGCAATAGACATTGACGCCCGCGGCGAGGGCGGTTTCGGCGAGCCTGACGCCATGGTCGAAATTGGGTTGGCCCGGAGCGACGGAGATGAGCAGGCCCAGTTTCTTGTTGTGAAGGTCCACCGGCAAAGTCTGCTTGGCGCGGAGACCTGAGTCAATGGAGCGTGATCGGACCGCGGGTCGCAGACCCGCGGTCCGATAAGAAGAAATCCCGCGCATCGTGGGATGCGCGGGCTGGTTCGCGGGAGAACGCGGGATTCAAAACCGCATCTCGACGCCGACGTTGAAGAACCGGGGCAGTCCGGGGCGCGGTCCGTAGGGATGCAGTGACGCGATATACTCGCGGTCCAACAGGTTCTTCACGCCGCCGAAGAGCATGGTGTTCTCACGGAACTGGTAGCGCAGGTTCAGATCGGCGACGAAGTAATTGTCCGTTTTGCCGACGCGCGCGTCGGCGACGGTGCCTCCCGCGCCGTTGCCGCGGAAGGGGGCTCGGATGTTGCTGGCGGGGGAGTAGGTCTGTGGGACGTAGGTCAGATTCAGATAGGCTCCGGCCTTCTTGTACTCGACGCCGAGTTCGCCGTTGATCATGTACTCGGGAATGTAGGGGACCCGGTTTCCATCCACACCGCCCTGGAAAAGCGATTCCGGATCCGTGTTGGTGGCGTTGCCGTCGAGCGAGGCGTCCGTGAGCGTGACAGACAGGCGCGCCGGCGTGCGGATGGCCCAGTCGTTGGCCCGGCCGTGATCGTAGGCGACGAGCATTTCAACGCCCATGGAGTCGATGTTGCCGACGTTCTCAATGGTGGTGGCGCCGCCGCCGCCCAGGTTGCCGCCCACGACCAGGTCGTTGAAGTCCGTGCGGAAGAAGACCAGTTCGGCGCGCAGGGCCTTGTCGGCGTTGTTGTAACGGGTTCCCAATTCAAAGCTGAGTGAGGTTTCCTCGTCGAGGCCGTTGCGGATTGTGGAACGCGGCCCGGGAATGGAAAAGCCCTGATGAACGCCGAAGAACGCGTTCCACTCCGGTGTGATCTCATAGCCGAGGGAGGCCCCCCCGCCGAAGGCGTCAATGCGTCCTTCGCCGGATGCGGGAGTCCCGCCGGCGGCCCTGCGCATGTCCTGGTTGTATTCCTGGTCGATGGTCTCGAAGCGCGCTCCGGGTGTCAGGGTGAACTTGTTCCATCTGATTTCATTGAGCGCGTGCAGGGCGATCGCGTGTGACTGCTGAAGGCGGTCGCCTGATGAGCCTGGAGCTCCTGTTGTCGACGCGGTGATGGCGCCGGCGGCGTTTTGCGTGTGTGCGACCTCCCATTGGAACCGATCGACCTCGTCGAAGTGATAGCGGACGCCGGCCTCCAACGTGTGTTCGCTTTCGCCGACATCGAATGTCGCAGTGGCGGCGGACTGAACGCCATAGATCTTGTAGCTGCGGTTGTTGTTGCGGACGTTGAGAACGCCGGCGGCGGCGCCGCGCAGGACTGCAAGGCCGCCGCCTGCCGTCGCGTCCAGCAGCGCCGCGGCGGGATTGACGCCGGTGGTCCCTGTTCCCGTGACATCGATATCCTGGAGTTTCTCCCAGTTGCGCTTGAAATACTGGAGGTATCCGGTTGTCGCCACACGAAGGTTGGGCGTCAGTTCCATGACGTGTCTGAGGGAGGCGCGATGGTTTTCGGTCGCGATGTTGTCGAAGCGCGAGGCGGCGTAGCGGCGATTGGGATTGGCGCGGAAATCGCCGACAGTCAGGCCAAGGTAGGTCTCGTCGGCCTCAAGGTCCGTGTGACCGTATTTCAATTCAATGCGGTGGAGTTTTTGAAAGGGCAGTTCCCAGGAGATCTTTGCCATCGGTTCAAACTTGGTGAAGCCGGTGTCGTCGCGATCATTGATTCCAGGCGCTGTGTCGATGGTCTTGAAGCCATCCGTTCTGTGGAAGAAGCCTTCGACGACGTAGCCCACCGTCCCATACTTGTCCAGTTCCTCGGTTGCTCCGTGCCAGACGTGGGCAAGCAGTTCGTGATTGGAGCCATATTGGAGTTTGAGGTAGGTCTTCCTTTCGGAGGGGATCGGGGTGGAGAGGTAATTGATTGCGCCGCCGGTGATGTGGGGGCCGAATTTGATCTGGCTGGATCCCTTCAGGATCTCCAATCCGTTCATTCGGGCAATGTTGGGGGAGTAGTAGGCCGACGGCGCCGAATAGGGCGCCGGCGCCGTGAGGATTCCGTCTTCCATAATGGTCACCGCCTTCATGCGCTCGGTGGTCACGCCGCGGAGGCTGATGTTGGGGAATAGACCGTAGCCGTCCTCGCCTCGTGAATAGACGCCTGGCACGCTTTGGATCACCCGTCCAATGTCCGCGGAGCCGTAGCGACCAATGCTTTCCGCGTCAATGTAGGCGCCTGAGGCCGGTAATGTTGCGACAGCCTCTTCTGATCCAATAATCGCGATTTCGGGCAGGAGGATGGCCAAGTCGTCCGAAGTCGATTTCGAAGTGGAAACTGAATTGGTCTGCGCGAAAGCGCCGAACGCAAGGGTGGCGGACGCGAAGCAGATGAGGCGTCCGTAGGTTCTCTCAAGTCGCGGATTCATCGTTTTTTCAGGCGAATGCAGTAATCTTTGGGCTGTCTTGAGACCGGGTCTCATGAATGGGATTATTATCTAATGAGACTGAGTCTCAGGTGCAAGCGGTTATTCGAACTTTTTCGCAAAATCTGCTTTTGGCAAGAAACCTCGTCGGGCGGATTCCTCAGGAAAGGGCATGAGCGAAGAATCGAATGCCAGACAATGCACCGGATGCGGGGCGGAGATCCCGACGGAGGCCCCGCATGGACTTTGCCCGAAGTGTCTGCTTGAGGGCGTGACCGCGCAGACCGAGGAGAGAGGGACGGGACTCAACGCGCCAGAGGCGCCGTCGATCGAACGCGTGGGCGAGGCTTTTCCGCAACTGGAGGTCATCGACTTGATCGGGCAGGGCGGCATGGGGTTTGTTTTCAAGGCCCGACAACCCAAGCTTGATCGGTATGTTGCGCTGAAGATCCTGCCGGAGCGACTGGCTGAGGACACGGCCTTTCGCGAGCGGTTTGAGCGGGTGAATCGGCTGTCGTTGTCGCTGACAATTGCGGCGGCCTTGTTCTTTTCGGGATGTGTCTGGGCCCTGGCCCTGGAAGGGAAGCTCGGTCGCGGCGACGGGATTGTGCTGATCGGGTTGTTCCTGTTCTGGCAGTGCATGCAGGTGGTGGAGGTGATGAAATTGAATGTCATCAAGAGCCAATCCCTGCCGGAGCGCTTGTGGTTGGATTTCCTGATACTCGTTCTGAGCGGCTACATCATGGTGGTCAGCCTTGAGGGATTGGTGAATTGGCTGGGGGAGGTTGAAGAAGGCTTTTTCAGCGCCGACAGGCTGGGCTGGTTGAGCGGTTGGCTGCTGGTCCTGCCGAATGCGGCGATGGCGATGTGGTATGGGTGGAAACAACGACCTGACGTTGTCTACAGTTCGCAGGTCGGCGACGGGGATATCTGCATCCCGTTGTGTCTCGGATTGTTCGCGGTGTGTCAGGAAATGCCGATGCCCAAGGGGTTTGCGGTCAGCATGGGGATTGTGGTCGGCGCGGCGGTTGTGCACCTGGCGTGCGTGAGCATTGGCGGACGATTGCCGCGAGTGATGGGCGGGACGTTGATCGCGGCCTACATTTACTTCGTTTGCGCCGGGCTGATTGAGTGAGGCGGGCGCCCGAGAGAGTAGAACGGGATTTATCCCGGTTGCCTTGCATGGGGAGGCGAAGGCGCTTGGACCTGTCCCCACGCCCGGGGTGTCGCGGAGGACTTGGCTTGAAATGTCGAATGCGCGACAAACGGAATGAATTCCGTTCTACGACGCTGCGCGCGTGACCAGCGGATCGCGCCGGAAGGCTTCGCTCAACTTCACGACCGCCACCTGGGCTGCGTGCCACCTGGGGTTGGAGGTGATCTGTTGGATGGTCTTCTCCACGTTGTTCAGGATCAGGAAACGGCCGGGCCCGACGGCGATGAACGCGTCGAAGCGCGTGCCTTCGGCGTTGCGGGCAAATTCGAGGTCTCCGGTGTGATAGTCGCCGCTGAGGATTTCGGCGCGCAAGGGGCCGAGGTCGGCGTTGAATTCCTCCTTCGTCTGTTTTGTCCGCGGGCCGAAGTAGTGCAGCATGTCCCGATGGCCGGGCGCCAGCCATACCAACATCCATTCGTCGAACAGGACGGTGCCATAGGCCTGGTCCGCTTCATCCAGATGGGACTCGACCTGGACGATGGCTTGCTGGAGGTTCATGTCAAATGTCCCCCACGTAGTGGACTCGGATCTTGTTTGTCAGGCCGGGGTGGCCGATGGGTTCGCCCAGGACGAGGACCACGGCGTCGCCTTCTGCGGCCCATCGGTTTTCGGTCAACATGGCGTCGATTTCCTGCACGAACTCGGCGGTGTTTCCGGGCTTCTTCATGAAGCGTGGGGCGACGCCGTAGAGGACGGACAACCGGCGCAGGGTTTCGTCGCTGGAACTGTAGGCGATGATCGGGACGGCGAGCTTGTTCTGTGAGAGGTAGCTGGCGCCCCCCCCGGTTTGGGACCACATCACGACGAGTTTGGCGTCGAGTTCCTGCACGATCGCCTTGACCCCGGCGGCAAGGGCCGCGGTGCGATACCTGGAGTGACGGGGAGACTTCGGCGGGTCGAAGTTCAATCCCTCTGTCTTGCGGAATTCATTGGTCCGTCTCGCTATGCGGCGCATGGTTCGCACTGCCTCCACAGGATAAGCCCCCACGGCCGTTTCGCCTGAGAGCATGACGGCGTCGGCGCCCTCGAAGATGGCGTTGGCGACATCGCCGGCTTCGGCGCGTGTTGGAATGGGGGCCTCGATCATCGTCTGCAGCATCTGGGTCGCGACGATGACCGGTTTGCCGTGGTGATGGCAGGAGCGGATGATCTGCTTCTGGCAGATGGGCACCTGCTCGAGTTCCATTTCGACGCCAAGATCGCCGCGGGCCACCATGACGACATCGGTTTCCTGAACGATGGCGTCCAGGTCGTCCAGGGCCTGGGGTTTCTCGATCTTGGAGACAATCGGGATGAAGGACTCCGATCCGCGGCCGTAGGAGGAGGACTGTTTGTTGGTTGCCGGTTCGGACTCGGGGCGGGCTCCGAGTTCCCGGAGCCTTTCCTTGAGGTGGATCACGTCGTTGGCGCTGCGGACGAAGCTCAGGGCCAGGAAGTCGAAACCGGCTTCCACGGCAAAATCGACGCAGCGCAGATCCCAGTCCGTGAGGGAGGGGAGGGAGAGGTCGGTGTCGGGCAGGTTGACGCCCTTGGCGGAGGTGACAAGGCCGCCATGCAGGACTTCGCATTGCAGCAGTCCGTCGTTCTCGTCGGCTGATGCCGTGCAGCGGAGCGAAACGGCGCCGTCGTTGATCAGCACCCTTTCCCCCGGGCGGACCTCGGCGATCAGTCGGGGCTGGTTCACTGAGAAGACGGGGGGGGCGTTCGTGCCCCGGGCTCCGGCGATGACCGACTCCGCGGTCAGTTGGATGACGTCGCCATCTTTCACTTCGATGCCGCCGTCGATGACCTGGCCGACGCGGAGCTTGGGGCCGGAAAGGTCGCCGAGCGCGCCGATGTAGCGGCTGGTGATCTTGGATGCCTTGCGGATGCAGGCGATGGCCTCATTGAACTCGTCCAGTGTCCCGTGGGAAAAATTGACGCGGAAGACGCGCACACCCTCCTCGATCAGATGGACCATCGTGTCGATGTCTTTCGACGCGGGACCCAGGGTGGCGACGATCTTGGTCAGAACCAGATTGTGTTGTTGTTCGTCCATTTTGCGGGAGGGAGAGTAGGCGAGGGGAGGCATCGCGTAAATGGGTTTTGGAGCTGACGGAACCTCCCGGCTCCGGGACGCGGGTCTGGGGCCCTCCGCGACATTCGAATTCAGGGCCTTGGGCGCCTTCCTCAAGTGTGGCGTTCGGCCGGCAAAACTGCTAAACGCTCGAACCGATGAAACGAATTTTCCTGATTCTTGCCTGCCTGTTCGCAACGATTGTGTTCGCCTCCGTTTCGGCGGCATCCGCTTCGAGACCGAACGTTCTCATGCTGGTCGTGGATGACATGAACGCCTGGGTGGGCTGCATGGGACACCCGGCCGCCCGGACTCCGAACATCGATCGATTGGCCTCACGAGGGAGATTGTTCCAGCGCGCCTATTGCCAGCAGGCGGTCTGCAATCCGTCGCGGGCTTCGGTGATGACGGGGCGACGGCCGGACACTCTCAAGGTCTGGGATCTTCGGCGGCATTTTCGGGATACGTTTCCGGACATCGTCACCCTGCCGCAGCATTTCAAGAGCCATGGTTGGTTCACGCAGGGAATCGGCAAGATATTCCACAATGGGACGACCAAGCCACAGGGCGATCCGGCTTCGTGGAGCGTCCCGCAGTCCTGGCATTGGGCTCCGCATTGGAAGGACTGGGTCGTGGTCGGCGGTGAAAAGGGGGAGGAGCCGAAGAAGAAGGGCGGCCCTGTGCAGCGATTGGATGTCGCGGACGACGCGTATTGGGATGCGCAGATCGCCTCGGATGCCATTGCGGCCTTGGGGACGTGTGCGAAACGGGACCAACCTTTCTTTCTGGCGGTGGGCTTCTGGAAGCCGCACCTGCCCTTCAACGCCCCGAGGAAGTATTGGGATCTGTATGATCGCGATGATATCGCGTCGCCGGCCAGTCCCGACGCCCCCCATGACGGCCCGGAGATTGCGCTGCATGATTGGCGGGAGTTGCGCAATTACGCGGGGATGCCGAAGAAGGGGCGGTTGACGCGGGAACAGACCTTGGAGCTGCGTCACGGATATCTCGCCGCCATCTCCTACGTCGATGCCCAGATCGGGCGTGTTTTGGACGCCTTGGACAAATCGGGCGAGGCGGACAACACCGTCGTCGCGCTCTGGTCGGATCATGGTTTTCACCTGGGAGAGCATTCGCTCTGGTGCAAGACCTCGACCTATGAGTTGGACGCGCGGGTTCCGCTGATCATCGCGTCGCCGGAGATGGCGCAGCGCGGCGAGTCGACGCAGGCCGCCGTGGAGTTGATTGACCTGTATCCGACGCTCGTCGATCTGTGTGGTCTTCCGAGCATCGCAGGGCTTGAGGGCGTAAGTTTGAGGTCGCTTCTGGAGGATCCGGGAGCGGCGGTAAAGGAGGGGGCGCTGACGCAGCATCCGAGGCCGGCCTACTACAAGGGCAATCCCGATGTCATGGGATACTCAGTCCGGAGCGGCGGGTTCCGCTACACGGAGTGGCGCGACTGGAAGACGGGCAGACCGGTCGCGGTCGAGCTCTACGACCATGCTGCGGATCCCCTCGAGGACAAGAATGTGGCCCATAAGGACGCCCATCGAGCTGAGCGGGAGAGACTGTCGCGTTTGTTGGGGGAGTTGACGACGCCTCGTCGCCCGGATTGATCGTCTTGGACGGGCGGCGCCGGCTTGTATCCCATGCGCCGATCTGGTAATTCATCCGCCTCTTGATGAACGGTTGCGTCCATTACGTCCAAATTCCGCATGTCTGAGCCCGTCGTTTCCAGGAATCGCATTCGCGTTGATGGGAAATTCTTCCGGGCGGGGGATGGGAAGTTTCACGTCAAGGGCGTGACCTACGGTCCGTTTGCGGCAAATCTCGACGGCCAGCCGTTCGCCTCCCCCGAGCAGACACGGAAGGACTTCGAGCAGATCCGCGGTCTGGGGGCGAACCTCTTGCGCATCTACCATGTGCCGCAGAAGTGGTTTCTCGATCTGGCGACGTCATTCGATCTGCGGGTGATAGTGGACGTCCCTTGGGACAAGCACGTCTGTGTTCTGGAGGACGAGCAAAAACGCGGGGCGGCGTTCGAGGCGGTGAGATCCGCGGCCAGGGCCTGCGCCGGGCATCCCGCCGTGATGGCCTTGAGCGTCGTGAACGAGATCCCGCCGGACATCGTGCGCTGGAGCGGCGCGGAGGGCGTTTCGGAGTTCATCGACGAACTGATCGACTGCGTGAAGGAGGTGGATCCCGGGTTGCTGTGCACCTACGCGAATTATCCGCCGACGGAATTCCTGAATCCGCAGAACATCGACTTCCTCTGTTTTAATGTCTATCTGCACAACCGGAAGCCCTTTGAAAACTATCTGGTCCGACTGCAGACCCTGGCGGGATCCAAGCCGCTGATTCTCGGGGAATGCGGGATCGATTCCATCCGCGAGGGAGAGGCCGCGAAATGCGAGATTCTCGGTTGGCAGATTGATGGCGCGTTCCGCAACGGACTGGCTGGCGTCGTGGTGTTCAGCTATACGGACGACTGGGTCCGAAACGGCAGGCAGATCGACGACTGGGCCTTCGGCCTGACCACAAGGGACCGTCGACCCAAGGCGTCCTTCAGCGCGGTGAAGAAGGCTTTCGAAACGGGCGCGGATTTTGATCTGGCGTATTATCCGAAGGTTTCAGTCGTCGTCGCCACTTACAACGGGGCCGCGACGCTGGAAGCCTGTCTTGAGTCCTTGGGCCGGTTGAACTACCCGAACTACGAAACGATCCTGGTGGATGACGGATCGACGGACGACACGGCCAGGATTGCGGCGAAGTTTGAGGGCATTCGATCCATCCGTTATGCGGATAATCAGGGGTTGTCTGTTGCAAGGAACCTTGGGATTGCCGCGGCGGTGGGGGAGATCGTGGCGTTCACGGACTCGGACTGCCGGGCGGACGAGGATTGGCTGAGGTATCTGGCGCATGACCTGATCAACAGCAAGTTTGCGGCGATCGGCGGACACAACTTCCTGCCATTGGACGATTCGTGGGTGGCGTCGGCGGTGATGGTCTCCCCGGGCGGACCGGCGCATGTGATGCTGACCGACCGGATCGCGGAGCACATTCCCGGCTGCAACATGGCGTTCTACAAATGGGCGTTGGATGAGATCGGCGGATTCGATCCCGTCTTCTGGAGGGCGGGGGACGACGTGGACGTCTGTTGGCGCCTGCAGGAGCGCGGCTACAAGATCGGCTTCAGTCACGGGGGCTTTGTCTGGCACTACCGGCGTTCAACCGTGCGGGCCTACCTGAAGCAACAGGCCGGTTACGGCGAGGCGGAGGCCCTGTTGGTCCGCAAGCATCCGGAGTATTTCAACAATATCGGCGGCAGCGTCTGGCGGGGGCGGATCTACACGCCGGCGAAGACCGGCATCGAGACCGGCCCTCCGATCATCTATCACGGGGCCTTTGGCGGCGCGATGTTCCAGTCAATCTACCGGCCGCAGAGTTCCGCGGCGTTGATGTTCCTCACGAGCCTCGAATACTACATCGTGGTGGCGTTTCCGCTCGTTGTGATCGGACTGTTGGCCCTGAGTCAGGGGCATCCCTACTTTCTTACACTGACCGCGTTGGGATTGTTGGCGCCCCCGGTGATGTGCGCGACGGCGGCCCTGCAGGCGGAGATCCCCCGGCGCAAGCTCAACTCCCTGTCGCGACCGCTGGTGGCCCTGTTGTTTCTGTTCCAGCCGATTGTCCGGGGCTGGGCGCGATATCGCGGAAGGCTGGAGTTCAACCAGAAG
>JAYPEY010000001.1:158331-161304 GCA_038126035.1 Verrucomicrobiales bacterium
ACGAAACGCTTGACGCGATGGACCTCAATCTGAAGCGGAGAGACCTGAACGAGATGATGTTCTGGGGGGAGGCCGGCTGCGACCGGTTGAGCTTCATCGGGCGCGTGGTGGATGGGTTGGAGGAACAACAGTGGCGGTTTCGGACGGACGCCGGTTGGAGCGGCTATGACGTCGAGATTCACGGGAGCCGCTGGTGCCAGTTGCGCCTGACCACGGCGTCCGAGATCCACAGGAACGGCAAGCAGCTCCTGCGTTGCCGGTTGCAGGCCGGGTGGAGCCTTTACGCGATGCTGGTCTTCTGGTTGGTTGCGACGACCGAAGCAGTCGCATTTGCCTTCATGAAACCGTCACTGGGGCTCTTCATAGGCATGTTGGCGTCCCTTTTTCTGCTGGCCTGGATGTTGACCGATCAGCGCCGCCGGCTGCAGCGGATCATCGCCCTGTTTCTCGGCTCGGTGGGGAAGGATCTGGGATTCTCCAAACTGGACGCGGAACAGATGGCCAAGGCGAAGGAGAAGAAGCGGGAGCAGACGGCCGGCGCCCGGTAGTCCGTGATCAGCGGCCAAGACCAGGGATTGATTTCGGACATAAGCCTTGGCGGTCGGCGACGGTTCAACCAAACTTCGCGACTGTTTTTCGTTGTTCGACGATTCTACACCGCTCCGCTTATGCGCCAATATCTAGATCTGCTCCGCCTCGTTCGCAGCGAGGGCGTGTTGAAACCCAATCGCACCGGCACGGGCGCCTATTCCGTGTTCGGGGCGCAGACGCGCTTCAAGCTGAGCGAGGGGTTTCCCTGCGTCACCACCAAGAAGCTGCACCTTCGTTCCATCATCCACGAATTGCTCTGGTTTCTGGCCGGCGACACGAACATCAGGTATCTCAACGACAACCGGGTCACCATCTGGGACGAATGGGCGGATGAGACCGGCGACCTTGGCCCGGTCTATGGGAAGCAATGGACGGCATGGGAAACTGCGGATGGCCGCCGGATCAACCAGATCAACGAGGTTATTGCGCAGATCAGGGCCAAGCCGGACAGCCGCCGCCTGATAGTCTCGGCCTGGAATCCTTCAGACCTTCCCGATGAATCGATTCCGCCGGATGAGAACGCCCGCAACGGCCGCATGGCTCTGGCCCCGTGCCATACGATGTTTCAATTCTACGTCGCCAATGGCGAACTCAGCTGCCAGCTCTATCAGCGGAGCGCGGACCTCTTTCTCGGCGTGCCGTTCAACATCGCCTCCTATTCGCTGCTGACCATGATGGCGGCGCAGGTGGTCGGCCTGAAACCCGGGACCTTCGTGCACACCTTCGGCGATCTGCATCTCTACGAGAATCACATCGAACAGACGGACCTGCAGCTTTCCCGGGAGCCGCACGCGCTGCCGACGATGAAGATCAATCCCGATGTGAAGGACATCAACGCCTTTCGCTATGAGGACTTCGAACTCGAAGGCTACGATCCTCACCCCGCCATCAAGGCGCCGATTGCGATTTGAGGGGCGGGGAGTTATGGAGAATTTGAAATTCCCATTCAAGGCGATTGCCGCGATGTCGGAGAACCGGGTGATTGGCAACGGGCCTGACATACCCTGGCATCTGCCGGAGGACTTCAGGTGGTTCAAGCAGACCACCACCGGGCACACGATTGTCATGGGGCGAAAGACCTGTGAGTCCATCGGGCGGCCGCTGCCGAACCGGAAGACCGTCGTGCTGTCGCGAACGGCGAGGGCCATCGATGGCGTGGAGGTTGTGGCGACGTTGGACGAGGCGTTGGCCGCGGCCGATGGCGGCGAGGTGTTCATCTGCGGTGGCGCCCAGATTTACGAACTGGCCCTGCCTCGCTGTTCGGACCTTTATCTTACACATGTGAAACGGACGGTTGAAGGGGACGTCTTCTTTCCGTCGTTCGAGGACCGTTTTCGCGATGCGGGGGAGATCCGGGATTGCGACGATTTCCGGATTGTCCGCTACCGGAACCGGGAGTTGGACTGACAAGGGGATGAGCGGGTTCTCGGTGACATGTCTGGGCGTGGGCGACGGGGCGGCCAGCGAGGGGCGCGGGCGCTCGGCGTATCTCTACCGGTTGGGCGATGCGACGTTGCTCCTCGATGCGGGGGAGCCGGTCAGTTCTTCCCTCCGGGCGACGGGATGTCCAGCGGATCAGGTGGATGCGATTCTCCTGTCGCATCGCCATTTCGATCGCATTGGCGGCCTGTTCATGCTGATCCAGGGCTGGTGGATCGAACGCCGTTCCCGCGGGCTCGCCATTTATCTGCCGCGCTACGGGATGGAGCCGATGAAGTCGCTGCTGCAGAACTCGTTGTTCATCGACGAGCAACTCAGGTTCCGGATGGACTTCAAGACGCTGACCGGAGGAATGGCGGCCTTGATCAACGACGTCAAAATCACGCCGTTTCACACGACCCACTTGAATCGACTGCAGGCGGCGATGCCGGAAAAAGATCCCGCGGCCTTCGAATGTTTCTGCTTTCTGATTGAGGCCGGCGGGATGCGGATCGGGCACAGCGCGGATCTGGGGGCTCCGGAGGACCTGGAACCGCTGCTGCGCGAGCCTCTGGATCTGCTGATCTGCGAATTGGCGCACTTCGAGCCAGAGGCCTTGTTGCGGTATTTGAAGGGGCGCGAAATCAGAAGCCTGGCCCTGGTGCATTTGGGAGGCGACTTCTGGGAAAAGCGTGACACGATTCTGGCGATGGCGCAGGCGGAATTGCCGGGCGTCGAGATCAGGATTCCAAACGACGGCGATGTGCTGGAGATCTGAGAAGCAGACAACGGCCTATGGCCAACACGCAACACGCAAAACGCAACACGAATCAAATGTCCCAGATGCTCAAATCCAGCGGCGCGATGGGGATTGCCACCCTGTGTAGTCGGGTGTTGGGCATGGTGCGGGAGATTTGTTACGCGCGGTTCATGGGCGATGGGTTGATTGCGGGTGTGTTCGTG
>JAYPEY010000002.1:0-5124 GCA_038126035.1 Verrucomicrobiales bacterium
AAACCACGGGAAACTGTCTCATAAGGAATGGGCCAAACCGTGGGGTCCAATCAATGTCGTTTCGCCTGGCAAAGTTCTCGAAGGCGTCGCCATTCTGGATCCAGAGGGTCACGGTTTCGAGAGAACGCTTGTCTGCTGCGAGCAAGCGCCGGTATTCGCGCTCGACGGGATCCCAGGTGAAGGCGGCGCGGATGGAATGGAGGCAGCTTTGGGGGACCAGCGGCGTGTCGAGGTTGGTCTGCCACATCGAATAGCAGGCGGAGCCAATGACTCCGAGCAGCGCGGCCGCAAGGAGGTTGCGCTTGGCCTTGGTCAACCCCGGTCGGTGATGGATGGCATCGTCACTCATGTCGATCGCCGAGGGCAGGGCTTCCGCAGGGAGCGGCAATTGGCAATACGGAGGGGCGAGACTCCTGCGGCGCCGAATGCGACCCGACAGCCGACGCCAATCCGACAGGCTGAACGCCCGGACTCCCGGTCGCAGTGTGAAGGAGGGGCCAGTCGCCCGGTCTATTTCGTGGCGGCGGCAGATTCATCGGAAATGCCCTGCGCGGCGAGGTTCTTGCGTTCCAGCGATTCCAAGACCCGTTTGACGAGCGGGCCGTAGCGTTCGTCCTTGATTGCCAGCAGTCGCTTTCTGGCTGATTCGAACTGGCCGGCATTGATTTCGAACCGGGCGATATGGATGTGGACGCCCTCGCGTTCGAAGTCGTCGCGCGCGAGCTTGAGGGTCTCGGTCCAGGCTTTCAATCCGTCCTGGATCCTGGGCGGGCGGATGCCGTAATAGGATTGGGCATGATCGGTGGCGAGTTCGAAATTCTTGGGATCCAGCTTCAGAGCCTCGCGGTAGAGGGCCAATGACTTGTTGAACACGCCGTCCTCATCGGTCTTGAAATACTCCCGTGCGTCCTTGCGAAAGAGGTAGACGGTGACGGCGAAGTTGTGGCGGTAGACCGGTTCCTTGGGATTCAGTTCGATGGCCTTCTCGTAGTATTCAAAGGCCTTGGCAATCGGGCCGTTGTGGCCGTGATAGTTGGCGAGGTTGTTCCAGACCGCGGGATTCTCAGGGGCGATCTGACGCGCTTTCTCCCATTGTTCGGCGGCTTCGGATTCCCGCCCCTGGTCATTGAGGAAACTGCCAAAGGCGAGCCGGGAGGCGGCGTGTTCGGGATTGTGAAACACAAAAGAGCGGTAGGCGTCCTCGACCTTCTTCCTGCGTTGTTCGATGCGAAGTTCGAGGGTGGAGACCGGGATGCCGGCGCCCTTGTCGCGCAGGCGGCCCTCGTCGAGGATCCATTTGTCGATCTCCTCCTGCGCCTTGTCATCCTCCTCGAGGAGTCGGCGATAGGCTGCGTTGACCTGCTCGTCCGGCGACGGCTTGTCGGGACCGGGTTTGGCATCGGCGGCGAGGCAGACCAAGGGGGCGAGAACCAGGGCGAAGGAGGAGGCAATCATGCGGATCACGGCGCCAAGGTAGTCCGGTCGGGGGCCGGTGACAACACTGAGACTTACGCATTCACCCAATCGCGGGCCTTGCGGCGGCGGAGCGCATCGGCTTCGCGGTCGTTGACGAAGGCTTCGGTGTCGGGATTCCACTGAAGCTTGCGCTCGAGATCCATTGCGATGGCGCCCAGATGGAGGGTGGCGCTGAGGCGGTGAAGATCCTCGGCAGTGTAGGCGGCCGGTTTTCGGGATTTGACGGCGTTGAGGAAGTCCCTGTGTTCGCCGGGCGGCAGGGGCCAGATGCGGTCGGGCGTGCGTCTGGTCTGGAACAGGTTGGGATCATGGGCCACGGGTTCGCCGCGCCAGCCGTCGTTGCCGCACCAGCCGTTCTCGCCCTCGAAACGCAGTTTTACACCGCCGGACCTGACACGCATGGCGACGCCGTTTGCAAAGCGGTAGTGCACGTCGAAGGTCTGCTTGGCCGTATTCATGACGCCCTCGGGAATGGCGCCCCGGCCGCTGATCTCGACGGGTCCGGATTTCTCGGAAAAGTTGGCGACCAGGGCGGAATCGACAAGGTGTGCGCCCCAGTCGGTCAGGATGCCGCCGGAGTAGTCGCGGATCATGCGCCATCCCATCCAGTCGATGCGTTGCGGGGAGAAATCAGCCCAAGGCGCGGGGCCCAGCCACATGTTCCAGTCCAGGTCGGCGGGCGGAGCCTGTTTTTGCTCCTTGTAGACCTTGGTGTGGACGGGAAGTTCGACATCGATGCGCTTCAATCTGCCGATGGCGCCGTTGCGCACGGCCTGGCAGAGGCGGTGGTATTGAGGGACGGAGCGATCCTCCAGCCCGGTCTGGAAGATGGCGTCCCGCTTCTTTACCTCGTTTACAAGGTCGCGGCCCTCGCCGATGGTCAGGGTGGGCTTCTCGCAGAAGACGTCCTTGCCGGCCTGGAGCGCGGCGATGGAGATGTGGACGTGCCAATGGTCCGGCGTGGAAATGACGACCGCGTCGATGTCGCTGCGCGCCAGCAGATCGCGGAAGTCGTCGAATCCCCGGCAGTCCCGGCTGCCGTAGGTCTTGTTGATGAGATCCCTGGCGGCGTTCTTGCGGCTCTTGAAGACGTCGCAGACAGCGACGGCGCGGCAGTCCTTCTCGGGGAGGAAGGAACGGAGATTCCGGGCGACGCCGTGTTTTCCGACGCCGATGAAACCGAGGGTGATCGTGGAGGATGGGGCGGCGGAGAGCCGGGAGATCCAGGGGGCGGAAACGGAGGTTGCGGCGACGGCGGATCGGCTTCATGCCGGAATCTTACGGGGCCGCGGGAAATGGAGGCAACCGGATTTCAGAGCTTAACCTCGAGGTTGAGCGGCTGGTCTCCACGTTGAATTTCAATATTTGCCGTGGCGCCCTTCTTGATCCGGCCGATCGCCAGGGTGACGTCGCGGAGGTTTCTCATCGGCCGCCCGTTCAGGGAGCGGATCACGTCGCCGGGCTGGATCCCGGCTTTGGCGGCGGGGGTGTCGGGGAGGACGGCGTCGATGCGGACGCCCGCCTCATCCGGCCTGGGATTCAATTGCACGCCGAGTTGGATGCGAGGCCGGCCGCGGCGCACGGGATTGCCGTCGGACTTGGTGAACGCCGGACGCTCGGGCGCGTTGGCGAGTTGATCGATGAGCCTCCAGGCCATGCGTGTGACGCTTTGGATCTCGGGCTGGTTGATCTTCTCCCATTCGTCGCTGGGCTTGTGGTAGTCGGCATGTTTTCCGGTGAAGAAGAAGAGCACGGGGATGTTCTTGTTGTAGAACGAGGTGTGGTCGCTGGCGCCGCGTCCGCCGGGAGTGGTGGCGAACTTGAAGCTGAAATCCCTGGCCATGGTCTCGACCATCGATTTGAACCTCGGCGAGGTTCCGACGCCGCCGATATCGAGCCCGCTGGCGCCGCGGCCGACCATGTCGAGATTGACCATGGCGACGGTGTTGGTGAGGGGCAGCAGTGGGTGGTCGGCGTAGTGGCGGGAGCCGAGGAGTCCGCGTTCCTCGGCGTTGAAATTGATGAACAGAAGGCTGCGCTTCGGCCAGGCGGAATGGAGAGCGAAGGACTCGGCCAGCGCCAACACGGCGGACGTGCCTGAGGCATTGTCATCGGCGCCGTTGTGGATGAACTCCGGTTGGCCGCGGTTTGCGCCGTTTGGCCCGTAGCCCACGTGATCCAGATGCCCTCCGATGACGACGATCTCGTCTTTCAATCCGGGGTCGGAGCCTTCGAGCAGACCGACGACATTGCGGGTGTCGACCTTTTCGCGGCGAATGTCGGAGGTGAGCTCGATGCGGACCTTTTCGAGCGGGCGGGATCGGGGTTTGAGATCTTCATCAATGGCGGCGGCGATTTCCGGGAGGTTGGCGCCGTGGGCCTTCATCCACGATTCAGCGAGATTGAAGTCGACGAAAGCGAAGGGCGGCCCCTGTCGCGATCCCATGCCGATGGGTTTCACGCCGTCGCGCGATTCCTGCGCGACGGTTCTGCGCGTGTCCGACGCGTCGGCGAGCAGGATGGCGGCGGCGCCATGCTGTTGCGCGGTTTTCAGCTTTTGAAGAAAGGTCGCCTCCGTTGGCGGGTTGCCCTTGAATATGGCGTCTTTCGTTCCGTAGCGGGGTGTGCGGCGGAGGATCAGGACGACCTTGCCTTTCACATCCAGCCCCGAGTAGTCGTCGTAGTCGTGTTCCTTCGACGAGATGCCATAGCCGGCGAAGACGAGTCGGCCCGACGCGGCGGAGAGGGTGGCGTTGTCGAAAAGGGCGTAATCCGCCTTCAGTCTGTGGATCGTCTCCTTGCCGTCGATAAGGGAAATGAGTTTGGCTCCGTCGCCGGCCTTCGGATTGAGGTCGACCTGGAACTCCTGGAAGAAGCCGCCCTTGTCGCCGACAGGCCTGAGACCGAGTTCGCGGAAACGCCGGGCGATGTAGGCGGCGGCGGCCTCGTTGCCCGGTTCGCCTGTGTCGCGACCCTCGAGCGCATCGTCGGCGAGGTAACGCAGGTGGCGCATGATGCCGTCGGAGGTGATGGATTCGAAACCCGGTGAAGACGGGGCGGCTGCAGCGGCGGCAATCGTTGCGAGCGTCAGGAGGCAGGCGAGAGCAATTCGGTTCATTGATGGGGAAGAGGCTGGTCGAGGTCGAAGAACTCCGCGCGGACGGCTTCGTTGACGCAGTGGAGGATGGCGACGCTGCGGGGGGCGTTGGAGCGGGGCGCGCCGGCGTAACCGGGATTGAAAAAGCGGATGCCGTCGATGGTTTCGTCGAAGGCCTTGTGCGTGTGCCCGAAGACAATGAAGTCGGGTCGTTGGCGTTCGACGCGTTCCTTGAGCATGGGGGGCAGTCGATGCGGATCGACGATGTGATTGAGGAGAAACTTGAGGCCGCCGAGCGTGACGATCTCGGTTTCGCGGACGGTTCCGCCGAAATCGGTGTTGCCCAGCACGGCGGTGACGGGGGCGATGTGTTCCAGTTCGACGATGATGGAATGGGGGCCGATGTCGCCGGCGTGGAGGATGTGATCGACGCCGGCAAACAGCGTGGCGACCCTGGGGTCCAGGTCGCCGTGCGTGTCTGAGATGACGCCGAGTTTCATGGGAGGGATGCTCGATCCTCGAATCTGGATTCTGGTTGAGGATGGATGGTT
>JAYPEY010000002.1:5134-53172 GCA_038126035.1 Verrucomicrobiales bacterium
CTGAAAGGGTGTTCGCTCAGGGAGGCGTGGGCGCATTTCCGGGCGCAACGCACAACCGCGGTGTCTTCACTTCAAGTTGTCCGACAACTCCCGGATCGAGGATCCAGAATCCAGCATCGAGAATCCGTATTTAAGCCGGGTTCTCTTCCGGTTCCGCATCGGGGGCCTCGTCTTCGGCTTCTTCGGTTTCTTCTTCGGTTGCGGGTTCGGCGGCGAAGAGTTTCATGACGCCGGCGAAAAGGGAGGCGAAGAGGCCCGTGCTCATGAGTGAACCGCGAAAGAACTCCCAGGTTGGCGGCCATCCGGGCAGTCCTGTGGTCAGGGCCTGGATCAGGGTCATCAACGACTTGGGCGCGTACATGGGATTGGCCAGCCAGGAGGCGGTGTTGCTGACAAGGTAGAAAAGGATCGCGGCAAAGAGGCCGCCTCCGAGGATGGAGGCAAAACTGTCCCGGGATTGGAACTGCCTGCCCACCAGGATGATGAGGGCATAGCCGGCGTAATTGGCGATCATGAATCCTGCGATGGGGGGGGCGCCATAGACGGCGACATTGAGGATGATGTCGGTGGTCAGGACCGTTCCAAGCGGCAGCCACCAGCCCAACGGGCCGCGCAGGTAGAGGCCGGCGCAGAAGGCCAGGGCGTAGACGGCGCTGAAGTTGCGCGGCATGCCCTCACGATCCAGAAACACAAAGCGCGTGATCGCCAATGCGACCATGAGCAGGATCGGGATGAGCAGGTTGCGTCTTTCGTTCACGGGCGCGGCATCTTAGCCCCGTTTCGGGGATTGAACAGAGGGAATTCTCGACTTGCAGCGCATAGTGGTGTAGGGAGGTCAGGCGCTTGGCAACGGCCCGCAGGTTGTTTGCATGGGGCCGGCCGATCCGCACACACTCTCATTCCAATCGCGCACTCTCATGATGAGGCAGACTTCCCGTGTAGTTTCGGCAATGCCCCCGTTCCGTTCTCTGTTGGCGGCGGCATTTCTGGGCGCCGCCGTAGTGACGGTGAATTCCCAGACCACATTCAACCCGGTGGAGGACACGACGCTCTACAGCGCCTCGCCGCTCAACAACGCCGGGGGCGACCTGACCCTGCGGGCTGGCGTGTTGGGCGCCGATGGGCTCGAAGGGTTGGGGTGGAGTCTGTTGAAGTTTGACCTGTCGATGATCCCGCCGGGATCGACGATCAATTCGGCGACGGCAATGACGTGGCATTGACGACGCTTTCGCAGATACTGCCGCCGCACAATCACCTGGCCCTGTTCCTCCCGGATCCTGACGGGGACGTTCGCGGGGTTTTTCAGGGGGACCCGAATGTCGTGTATCAGCTGTGGGGCGCGAACGACATTCCGAACTGGACGCTGGTTCAGACCGTGACCGCGGGGCCAACCGGGTTGGTGAGTTTCGGCGAAAGCGGCGTCGGAGGCATGCCGCGGCGTTTCTATCAGATCCGGCTGGCGCCGGTGAATTGATGGTGGGCTGCCGCATTGCAGATTCGGCGCAGCGGGAATTTCCTCCCGCCGCGGAATTGTCGGTGAAGATGCGTCAGGGAGGACTCAGGCTTTGAGTCTCCCCGAACCGGCGATGAAGTATTCCTGCGTGGCGCGGATTTTCGCTTCAAATCCAAGCGACCCCAGGCGTTGCGTCAATTCATCCGGTTCATGGAAGACCTTGTAGATCTCGAACTCGCGACCGTCATTGAGGCGACGCTTCTGTCGCGGGGCGGATTTGGCGGTCAGCGTATGGTCGGATGCCGTTGAGTTCCCGTTGTAGAGCGAGTCCACGAAGAAGAATCGGCCATCGGGTTTCATGGCGCTTCGGACGAGTTCCCTGAATTCGTCGAAGCGTTGCGGAGGGACGTGCGACAGCCAGAATCCGAAGAAGATGACGTCGTGCTTCGCTGTGGATTGAAACTCGAAGATGTCGCTTTCAATGAAGCGAGCCGCCGAAGCCCCGACGCGATTGGCGCAGTGTTGAAGCATGGCGGCTGAGGCGTCAACGCAGGTCAATTCGGCGGCGCAGCGTGCGAGTTTCTCAGTCCAGATGCCTGTGCCGCAGGCCAGTTCGAGAATGGATCCGTGAGGGTTGGATTCCTTCAGCCAACGTTCGATTGTTTCGGCGTCGTTCCGCCAGGCGGCGGTCGCTTCCGGGCCGCGATCGTAGCGTCCCCGGCGCAGCCACCAGTCGTCGTATTCCGGGGCGCGGGCTTCGTAGTAGTCCTTTTGCGTTTGAAGGGCGGGATCGGTCATTGGTCGTTCGGACGGAGGCGGGGATCAAGAACCGCCGAAGCAAATGGCGGGCAGGTTGGTGAATTGCGTTTGGAGGGATCGTTTCCTACAGTCGCCACGGAACCAACTTGAAATGAATACTGGCGCGAAGGCAATCAAAGTCATCGGGGGCGCAGGTTCGATTGGAACGAGCGGGCCGTCGCGATCACAGGGTGGCGTGGAGCCCTTCAGCCGTCGCCGGTTTCTGGGGACGGCCGGGGCGGCGCTTGGCGGCGTTGGGATGGGCTCGTTTCATTCGCGGGCCGCGGATGCTCCTGTTCTCGCAAGCTTCGATCGCGAAATGGCCGCCTTCATGGAGCCGCGCGGAATCCCCGGCGGCGCCTTGGCGGTGGTGAAGAACGGGCGACTGGTCTACGCGAAGGGTTACGGGTATGCGGACCGGGACAGGGAGAGTTTCGCGACGCCGGAGACCTTGTTCCGCATCGCCAGCATTTCGAAGCCGATCACGGCGGTCGCGGTGATGAGGCTGGTTCAGGAGGGGCGGTTGAAGCTGGATGACCGGGTGTTCGACTACATCGATCTGGAGCCGGTTGTGGAATCCGGCGGGAAACCGGACGCGAGGCTGAAGCGCATCACGATCCGGCAATGCCTGCAGCACACGGGCGGTTGGGACCGCGACGCGAGCTTCGACCCGATGTTCCGTTCCGACAGGATCGCCGGGGCGGTCGGCGTGGAGCGTCCGGCCGACGCCAATGCGGTCATCCGATATATGCTGGGCAAGCCGCTGGATTTTGATCCGGGAACGAAATACGCCTACTCAAACTTTGGATACTGTGTGTTGGGGCGGGTGATCGAGAAGGTGACCGGGGCGCGCTACGCCGATCATGTGAAGCGGGCGATCCTTCATCCGATGGGCATCAGGCGTATGCAGATTGGCCGGAGCATGGAAGGCTTTCAGGCGGCGGGGGAGACCCGTTATTACATGCCGGAAGGAAAGGACAAGCCGGCGGCCAATGTATTTTCCAAGGGGCCGGGGAAGGTCCCGTGGCCCTATGGCGGATTTCATCTGGAGGCGATGGACGCGCATGGGGGCTGGATTGCGTCGGCCGTGGACCTCGCCCGCTTTGCTGCGGCGATGGATCAGCCTCAAAAGGCGGGCGTGTTGAATGCGGCGTCGAATCGCGAACTCCACCGTCCGCCAGCGGCTCCGGTCTCGCGCCAGGACGGCAGGCTGAAAGCGTACTATTACGGACTCGGTTGGCTGGTGCGGCCGAAGGGGAACGGGAAGGCGAACTCTTGGCACGGCGGCAGTTTGCCGGGGACCAACACCCTGCTGGTGCGCCGCTGGGATGGCCTGAGCTGGGCGGTCTTGTTCAACCAGCGCAACCGGGACAAGAAACTGCCGGACGGCGCGATCGACGTGGCGATGCATCGGGCGGCCAATGCGGTAAAGGATTGGCCGAAGGCGGATCTGTTCGAGGCTTTCGACTGAAGCGGCCGCTCAGTTTTCCGCCTCTGCCTCGGCGGACGCGCTGGGATGATCGCCCGCCTTGAACTCGCCGCTGACCGTAACAAGACCGACCTCATCGCCCTTTTTCACGATGGCGTGGCCCTTTTCAAAGGACTCGGCATAGTCGTATTCCAGCGGGACGACTGCTTCTCCGGCCCGGTCGAGGAAGCCGTATTTGTCGCCCAGTTTGACCATGGCGCGATCCTCACGGAAATGCTCGGCCTCATCGTATTTGATCTCGATGACGACTTTCCCGGATGGATCGATGAATCCGAATTTGCCGTTCAGCCGGACGCGGGTTCGGTCTCCACGGAAGGGCATCACGGCGTCGAACTTCGGTTCGATGACGGTCTTGTCGCCGTTCTTGAATCCCCACTTTCCTGAATCACTGCGAAAGGCCTGCCAGTCCTCGGGCCCGGCCGCCGGCAGCGAGGTGTCAGCGCCGGGTTTGCAGGCGGTGAAGGCAAGCGCAGCGAGCAGTAAAGCGGAAACGAGCGACAGGCGACGGTTCATGGGCGGAGACTATCGGCGAGGCGTCGGCTTGGCGATGTGAAATCAGCTGTCCGGGAAACGTCGCAGCGCTTCCTGATAGTCGGCCGGGGTGTCGAGATCGAAATCCAGGCCGGAATCGCTGGAGGCCAGGAGCGCGACCTGCGCCTGGCGCCGCTCCAGGAATGCCTTGAGATCGGAGTCCTCTGAGGCGGCCAATTCGCGAAAAATTGATTGGGGAAGAAGGACGGGGTGTTTGGGACGCCCGTCGAAGGCGGGTTGGCAGATGCTGTCGGGGTGGAGGTAAGCGTGTTGGATCAGGGCCTTGAGCGTGTCCCAACGGATTTGAGGCTGATCGCCCAGCGTGATCAACCAGTGCGTGAGATCGGGGTTCCAGCCCTTCCAGCCGGCGGCGCAGCGGACCGAGCCAAACATGCCGGTCTCAGGATTCGGATTGGGAATGCGATCGCCCTGAGGATGCTTCAGGCGGTCGAGTTCGGAGAGGATGGTCGCGTCGCTGGCGGAGTGGACGACACAGGTCTGCAGGGCTCCGAGATCGTTCCATGTCTTGCGGACATGGCCGAGCACGGTCGTGTCCCGCCAGCGGAGCATGAGCTTGGAACGGCCCATGCGTTGAGAGGCCCCTGCGGCAAGGATGACAACCCCGAAGTTCATTTCCTCACGCGTTTGTAGACCCTGGCGGCGCGAACTTCAACCAATTGCGCCGCGATGCTGGTCCCGATTTCCGCGACACTGACCGCGCCGATGTCGAGCCCGACCGGGCAGGCGATTCGATCCAGTTCGGACTCCGTCGCCAGACCTTCCTTGAGAAACTGCTCGAAGATGATGCGCTTTTTGCGGCGGCTCCCGATCATTCCCAGGAAGCTGAAGGGGCGTTGGATCCATTCGCGCAGGACCAGCGCGTCGCGGTTGTGGCCCCGGGTGACGATCAGGCCAAAGGTGGGCTGCTCAGGCAGGCCCGCTTCGAGGATCGAATCCCAATCGCCGACATGGAACTCCGTTTCGGCTGGGAAGTGATTGGCGTTGGCGAGACTGGGGCGGTCGTCGAAGACGGCCACGTTGAAGTCCAACGATCGCGCAATCGGCGCCACGGCCTGGGCCACATGTCCGGAGCCGGCGATCCAAAGCTGGCATGGCGGGGCGACGGTTTCGCGGTAAAGCCATTCGGAGGCATCGACGTCGCCTTCGGCCCAGGCGACTTCATGCCCCGCATTGACGCCCCAGGTCCGGGCTTCGGTCGGACGTTCGAGCGCGCGCCAGATGTCTGCGGCCTTTTGTGCGTTGGGGAGGATCAGGCCGGAGACGCGCCCGCCGCAGATCAGGCCGTCGTCCCAGCCGAAATCGTGATCGAGGACGAGGTCGAAAGTCGCGGGTTTGCCGGTGTGCAGGGAAAGTCGCGCGCGCTCCTGGATCTCCGCTTCCAAACAGCCGCCGCCCATGGTTCCGACGATGGTCCCGTCCATGAAGAACAAGGCCTTGGCGCCCTGTTTCTGGGGACTGGAGCCCTTCACCCCCGTGATGACGCCAAGGGCGAAGGGAGCGTCGGCCTCAAGGCTTTGGATCAGTTGGGTGTAGAAGTTCACGGAGTGAATGTGAATGCTCGGTCTTGCGTGGGACAGCGTAGCGAAAACGGGGATGCCGGGGAAGGGGAAGTGTGGTGATTGGGAGGGCAGGGGGCGCGGCGCTTGTTGCGGATGGCGGCCCCGGGACGCCTGCGCATCGCGTTGCTCGCTCTGGCTGAGAAATGGGCAAACCGGTCCGCCTTCGCTTTGCAGCTTCCCCCTTCGCGCAGCTTCGGCGGGACAGGTCGGCGCGACAAGCAGTTTGCTCCACTGTGGCGGGGTATTGCCGCCGAGGCTGTCTCAAAAGGGGGTAGCAGCGGACGTGAGTCCGCTCAAATCTACGAATTCGCTCTAAAATGAGCCGACTCACGTCGGCGTCTACCAAGATTTTGGATTTTTGAGACAGTCTCTGCAGCAATACCCATATCTCAGCGTGCGAGCGTAGCGAAGCCCCGCGTGTCAGACCACCGACTGCATGGAACTTACCTCCGCACGGCAAGCCATTCTGAAACCGGATGAGTCTTTGCATGACTTCGGATTGCGGCCTATCCTGCCGCGATGACTGACTCACTGACTCATGCTCCGAATCTGAACCAACGTCCGCCCCGCAGTTGCCGCGTTCGGCTTGGCGGTTACGTTCTGTTGGCGCGGATCATCGACAAGGGCCGCGCGGAACTGGCCGGCACGGCCGGTGAATTCAAATACAACAATCCGATCGACCGCCATTGGTTCAATTTTACCGGAATCACGGCGGAGGAACTGAAGGCCGAGCTGGCCTCGGGCAAAGGGGACGGCGAGATCCTGGAATGGGTGCAGGAAAGTGCGCCGAACAAGCGGGAGCCGTGGGAGATCCGCCAGTGGAGCGCCTATCACAATGAACGCGGTCCCGATGGCGATGTTGAGACGCTGGAGTTCTTCGCCGAAAAGGTCGGCGAATTCAGCAAGACCCGCGAGGATGTCATCACCTGGTTCGATTTTCTCGATCTGGACGACCATGTCACCTTCGGCGGCAAGGCCTGACGGAACTGCTTCATTTTTTGGTGCCGCTGTGCGGCTTTGAAGTGGTGCCTTTGGGCCAAAGGCATGGGCATGCTGGCGACTTTTGTGGGCACTCAATAATCTCGTAGCCGCAGCCTTCAGGCTGCGTCGGGCGCAGCTCGTGAAATCGCGCGCCAATTGGCCATGTCGAACGGTGCGCAACCTAAAGGTTGCGGCTACGAAATTTGTTGAAACGCCCTAATCCAACCATTCCCAACTCTGGATGAGCGACTTTGGAGGAAGGCAGACGACGGCGCTGTGAGTTTTGCGCATCACGCGGGCTACTTCACACTGATCGGTTGCCCCGTTCGCAGGTAGGCGAAGAGATCCCGGATCTGCTGGTCGTTGAAGGAGCTGAGAAGTCCGGCGGGCATGAGGGATTGACCGGCGGGGCGCATCTCCTTGATCTCGCTTCGCTGGAGCGAGATGTTCTGCCCGTCGAGGCCCCGCAGCACGACGACCTTGCTGTCCTGGTCGATCAGGAACCCGGTGAGGCTGCGTTCGTCGTTGGTCTCGATGGAATAGTTCTCAAAACCTTCGCGGATCTCGGCGTTGGGGTTGACGATGCTGACGAGCATGGTTCCGAGGTCGTCGCGTTGGTAACTGGTCAGGTCCGGTCCGATGTGGCCGCCCTTGCGGAACAGCTTGTGACAGGGGGCGCAGAGCACATTGAAATGCTTCTCGCCCTCGTAGATGTTGCCCTTGCTGGCGTCGATGAGTTTGGTCAGACGCTGGATCTCATCCTGCATCTCCTTGGTGGTCGCGACACGTTTCTTTCCGAAGTGGCGTTGGATCAATGACGAAATCTCATCGTCCTTGTGACCCCGGAGGCGATCGACGATTTCATTGGGGACGGTCCGTTTGTCGATTCTGCCGGCATCGATGGCGTTGAGGAACTGGCGGGTCCAGGAGGCGCGGCTGGCGAGGAGGTTGTGGGCGGCGGGCAGGGAGGCGTCATCGAAGTCGCCGTGCAGGTCGGCGATTCGTGAGCCAATCTCGGGGAGATTGTAGCGTTGCAGCGAAGCCAGGGCGGTCTTGCGGAGTTCGGGCGACTTGGTTTCCTTGGCGGCGAGCTCCAGAAGGGCGGACACGGATTCGGCGCGGCTGATTTCACCAAAGGTCTGGGCGTAAAGCAGGCGCTTGTTCAAGTCCGCCTTGGGATCCTTCAGAATGGCGATGGCTTGTTGGATCGCCCCGGTGTCGCCCTTGCGAATCTTCAGTCCAAGCGACTCCGCGCCGACGGCGGCCATGGCTTCGGCGAGTTCATCCGGGAGCGGCGGAAGGGAACGCCCTTTGAAGGCCAGTTCAAAACCCGCCATGAGGGTTTCGGCGTGTTCCTTGGTTGGGGATTGTCGCAGCAGTCTGGCGCAGGCGAGGAGGTCAGCGCGTTTCTCGGTCGAAGCGGCGCGTCGCATGATGCGGCTGAGAAGATGCTCGGACGCGAGACGCTGTTTCCAGGCGTCGGGCGCGGCGAACCAACCGACCAGTTCCCCGCGATGTTGCTCGTAGAGTCGTTCCGTCGCCCACCAGAGGAGCATGGGAATATGCGGATCGTCAGCGTCGGCGTTGTGTGTGATCAGGGCCTTGACGATGGGGAGCGCAGCGTTGGTCGGTAGTGAACGGGAGGAAACCGCGAGTTGGGCGCGGACGATCGGGGCGGGATCGGCGGCGGCCAACGCGGCAAGGCGGTCGGCCAGCGCTTCGGAAACGACGCCGTCATCGCAGGCGAGCCGGACGGTCCAGGCGCGCAGGTGTTCGTCCTTCTTTTCAAGGAGACGGAATGCAACCGATTCGTTGAATCCGCCCACAGCATTCAATGCCCAGAGGGCCTCGAGGGCGCTTTGGGCGTCATCGCCAAAGGCGAGGTCGGTCAGCGCTGGAATCGCGGACCGGTCACGCCGGTCGGCAAGCAGACGCAGGGCTTCCTGCCGGAACCATTTGTTGTCGCCCTTGAGAACCTGGATCAGTTCAGGCGTGGTCTTGGCGGCGAGGTCGAAGGACTTCAGCGCCGCGGCGCCTTTCTCCCGCAATCGGAAGATGCGTCCGTTGAAGGGATCGATCTGGCCTTGGAAGTGTTGGCCGTGGGCGATGAGTTCCTCGGTCCAGTCGGCGATGTAGATCGCGCTGTCGGGCCCGACCTTGATGTCGACCGGGCGAAAGGCGGTGTCGTCGCTTTCGAGCGGGTAGCCAAGGTCCTTGGTCTTGAGTGTGGATCCATTGTCGTCCCGTTGGGTAAGGACGACATTCCGATGCAACGGGTCGATGCAGAACATTTTCCCATGGTATTTCTGGGAAAGCGCGCCGCCTTCGTAGACGACGAAGGTGTGGGTGAAGCGGGGAACCTTGTCGTGCGCGATCCAGGGAAGTTCGCCGTAGGCATGAGGGTTTGAGACGGGGCCGTATTTGGCGTGGTTGCCCTTGTTGTAGTAGCCTCGCTGCCAGTAGTGGAATCCGCGGGTATTGCCGCCGTTGTAGCCGGAGAAGACACGGCCCTTGGAATCCAACTCCACGCCGAAGGCATTGCCGCCGCCTTCGGCATAGGTTTCCAGGCGGCGCGTGGTCGGGTGATAACGCCAGATGCCCGCGCCCTCCATGTAGACCGGTTCATCGGTCAGTCCCGGTCGGCGCACCTGGCTGGAGGTCGTGCTGCCGTGCGCGGCGTAGAGCCAGCCGTCCGGCCCCCAACGAAGACTGTTGGCCACGGAATGGGTGTCCTCCAAGCCGAAGCCGGCGAGGTGGATGATGGGATCCGAGTCGGGAATGTCATCGCGATTCTCGTCGGGATAGAACACCAGATAGGGCGGGGTGAGAACCCAGACGCCGCCGCGGCCGATGGCGCAGGAGGTGGTGATGTTCAGGCCGTCCACGAAGACCTTGTGCTTGTCGAATTCCCCGTCGCCATCGGTGTCCTCGTGGATGCTAATGCGGTCCATGCCGGGCGCGTCGTGGGGCGGGGGCGGCGGAACCTTGTCGTAGGTGGCCCGGTAATACTTGTCGCGGCTCAGCATCTTGATGCCGGCGGGGAAGGGGTATTGGCGGTATTGTGCGACCCACATGCGCCCGCGTTCGTCCCAGCTGATCTGCAGCGGTTGCGCGACCAGCGGTTCGGCAAGGACGATATCGACCTCAAAGTCGTCCATGACGCGGGTCTTCTTGAGTGATTCCCCAGGAGGCAGCCCGGTTCCGCTGAGCAATTTGTCCGGGCGTTCGATGGAGGTGACCGCGTCGCGGAACTGGTCGAAGGCGGCCCTGGCGGGTTTGGTCCTGGCGGCGTCGGACGCGAAGGATTTGTCGTCGCCGGTCTGGAATTCCCAATCGCCGGAGAGGACGCATTCAAGGAAGTAGCCGGAAATGACCGGGGCCTCTCCGAGGAACCCGCCGGAGCCCCCCTGATCGTGGATCCGGAATGCGATGCAGTTGTATTCGCCTTTCTTCAGGATGCCGGCCGGGATCTTGTAGCGGCTGGCGACGTCAAAGCCGCTCTGGGCGTTGGGGGGAAAGGAGCCGGCGCCGCCGATCCGCGTTCCATTGATGTAGACCTCGTGCGCGTCAGCGACCTTTTCGACCTTCAGCGTGACGGATTCGACCCAGAGATTGCGACTGGCGCTGATCCAGCGGTCGGGGACCTTCACGAAACAGCGATACCAGGCGTGGCCGTCGTGGTTGGCGAGGTTCGGGGCGGCCTCCTCCCAGGGGCCGGGGACGGGAACGGCCGTGGGCGCGGCAGAGAGGAAGGATGTAGTCAGGGCGGTAAAGAGCAGGAATGCGAAACCGCGGGGGCAGAGGAACTGTTTCCAATTCATTCGCGGATCTTCCTTTGTCGCGCGTCGCGTTCAAGGAAAATGAGAGGGCTGAGCGTGGTTGGTCTCTCGGATTGGGGGAATGCTCTCGACTCGGCGGTTTGTTGGCCTGGTTTCTCAACACAGAGGACACAGAGGAACAGAGAACCACAGAGGGATTTTTTGCGATCGGTTGGAGCGCCGGGGATTGCCCGGCCTTGGCATGGTTTGGCGGCGTATGCCGAGCAATGCTCGGCGCTCCGAATCGGGTGAAAGACCGGCGATCAATGGCGGGATGCAGACGGTCTGTCGGGAAGCGATCGCTCAGGGGGAGTCAATGCCCAGGGTGTGAATCACGAACTCTCCGGGACCTTCGCCGCGTTCGGCGACCAGGGCGCGGATTCCCTCCCCGCAGTCGCCCAGTTTGCCCAGTCCTTCTCTCCCCAGGGTCAGCAATCCGGTGGCCATGGCGTCGGTGTCTGTGGCCGAAGGACTGACGACGGCGGCCAACGCGGCCCCCTCGGTGGGGCGGCCGATCCGCGGATCGAGGACGTGGCCATAACTTCGGTCCTGCGACTGGAACCCCTTGCCCCAGATAACTGACACCGAGATCCCCTCATCGCGCAGTTCGATGGTTGTGAGTTGCGCTGCGGCGCGCTCTGTTTCGCTGATGCTTCCGGGACCCAGCATGGCGCGCTCGCTGAATTTCGGATCTTCCACCGCAACCTTCCAGGAGTCGGCATCCGGCGGCGCGCCGATGGCGTGGGCCGTGCTCGTCCCACCGTGGATGAAGGCACTTTCGATTTCCGCGTCGCGCAGAATTTCGGCGGCCTCCTCAAGCGCATAGCCCTTGCCGATCGCGCCAAGATCGAGCAGGACGCCCTCGCGCGCGAAGCGGACCTCGCAGGTTGCTTCATCGAGGAGGACGTGATCCATGCCGACCCTGGCGCGGGCGGCTTCCAGTTCCTCTTCGCCGGGGACACGGCCGGATCCACCGGCGAGTCCCCAGGCTTTCATGAGCGGGGCGATGGTGATGTCGAAAGCCCCGTCGAGCGCGGCGTTCAGCTTCTTCGCCTTTTGCAACAGCTCAAAGAGACGTGGCTCGATGCGCACGGATTCGCTGGCGGCGAGGGCGTTGAGACGGCTGATCTGGCTGTGGGGATCATAGAAACTGAGCTGCCGGTCGAGGCGTTCGATCTCATCGAGCGCCTCCTCGCCCGCGGCGCGCAGGGCGGATTCGTTCTCGCCGTGCAGGACGATCTCAAAGCGGGTCGCCATGGCATGGCGGGCGAGGGTGACGGTTTCCATGGCGGGGATTCAACCGGAGTCCGCTTTCTTACACACGTGTAATGTTGGCGAAAGTTTCCCGTCAGGTTGCGGGTGTCTCATTCAATGAAAGCGGAAAAGTGAGTCTGGGATGCATTTTCCGGCGAACGAAAACAGAACTGAGAGTGTCAAAACAAACCGAATGAAGAAAGCCATGAAAACGGACAAGAAAGCGTTTGGCCCCCGCATGCGGGCCGTAGTGTTGGGAGTCGCCGCAGCGGCGCTGGTCGGCAGTCTTAGCCTCAGCGCCTTCAGCGGCGACGCGAATGACAGGAAACCGGCGAAGGTGATCGTCGACAACTCGCCGATTGATCGGACGGGCGACCGGATCGTCAGTTTTGCGCCGGTCGTGAAGCGCGTCGGTCCGAGCGTCGTCAATGTCTACACGACCTCCAAGGTCGAGATGCGTGACACGTCATTCAACGGCGCGTTTCCAAATGACGAGCTGTTTCGCCGCTTCTTTGGCGATCGTTTTGAGGCGCCTCCGCCCCGCCGGGACATGCCGCTGCCGCGGCGCAATGGCGTGGGATCCGGGGTCATCGTGACCGAGGACGGTTACATCCTGACCAATGCCCACGTGGTGAAGGGCGCGGAGGAGATCCGCGTCGTGCTCTCGCCTGACAAAAAGGAGTACACGGCCGAGGTGGTCGGGGCGGATGAGGGCACCGATATCGCGGTCTTGAAGGTGGACGCGGAAGGCCTGCCCGCGATCACCATGGGCGACAGCGACAAGCTGGAGGTCGGCGATCTGGCATTGGCGGTGGGCAATCCCTTTGGCATCGGCCAGACCGTGACCATGGGCATGGTCGGAGCGAAGGGACGGGCAACCATGGGCGACGACCTGGAATACCAGGACTTCATCCAGACCGACGCCGCCATCAATCCGGGCAATTCCGGCGGGGCGTTGGTGGACGCCAGGGGCCGGTTGGTCGGGATCAACACCGCGATCCTCTCGCGCACCGGCGGCAATCACGGCATCGGATTCGCCGTGCCGGTAAACCTCGCCCGCAATGTCATGCAGAACCTGATCGAGCACGGACGCGTTGTGCGCGGTTACCTGGGGGTCGTGATCCAGGAGATCACCCCGGCGCTGGCGACCGCGTTCGACCTGAAGGGCGAGGAGCGCGGCGCGCTGGTCTCCCAGGTGCAGGAGGACGGCGCCGCGGACGAGGCGGGCGTCAAGGTCGGCGATGTCATTGTCGAGTTCAACGGCGAGACGGTGAAGGATGTGCGCAGCCTCAAGCTGAAGGTGGCCGGAGCCTCGCCCAGGTCCAAAACCCCGCTGAAGATTGTCCGCGACGGCAAGGCCATGGAGCTTCAGGTGCGTCTCAAGGAACTCCCGGGAGAGGATCGGCTCTTGTCGGACCGCGGCGAGCGCAACTCGGCGAGCGACGAGAAACTCAAGGGCGTCGGCGTCGAGGATCTCGATCGCGAGGCGCGCCGCCGACATCGCATCCCGTCGGATGTCTCCGGCGCCCTGGTGACTTCGGTCGATCCCCGATCGGAAGCCTACGAGGCCGGACTTCGTCCCGGCGATGTCATTCTGGAAATGAACCGCCAGACCGTGTCCGGCGCGGACGATGCGGTCGAACTGAGCCGCAAATTGGACACGGATGCCGTGCTGCTGCGGATCTGGAGCGGAGGCGGAAGCCGGTATCTGGTGGTCGAGGAAGGCGACAACAAATGATCTGAATCTTGTTCCGTGTGCCTGGTTGGGGCGGACGCCCTCTTCGCGGTCGTGAAAACGCCGCGGGGAGGGCGTCTCCTTTTGAAGGTCGCGGATTGCAGGGAACGGTCGTTATGGATGGAAGTGAACGAACTTACGTTCGTTTCTACGGAGAGAAAGAAGGGGAAGGTCTCGATTTCGGATCGGCTGTAAGCCGAGTTCTGTCTGCCCCGTTGCCGGGGGAGAGAATCATTTGTCTCAGCGACCCTACCCGAAATCCTGTCCCGAGGGACGCGGAGCGGGCAACTCCTGGATCTCCTATTTGGTCTTGCACCCGATGGGGCTTGCCGTGCCTCCGCGATTGCTCTTGGAGCGGTGGGCTCTTACCCCACCTTTTCACCCTTACCCTCCTCCGCCGAGGCTTCGGAGGGCGGTTCGTTTTCTGTGGCGCTTTCCGTCGGGACGCCTCGCGGCGTCGTCTCCCGCGTGTATCCCGGGCCGTACCCGGGTTACGCGGCATCGTGCCCTGTGGTGTTCGGACTTTCCTCCCCCGCGCGGCCGAAGCCTGCGGGAGCGATTCTCCACCGATCCGAAATCGAGGCGCGGAACTTAGCGCGGATCCGGGTGGTTGGCAAATGCGAGATGCGAGATGCGAGATGCGAGATGCGGGGTGCGAGATATGGGGTGCGGGGTGCGGGGTGCGGGGTGCTAGGCGCTGGGCGCTGGGCGTCGCCGAAGGGCGGTTTCCATCATTGCAATTCACCGTCGCATTACGGATGCTGCGCGGCTTTCCGGCGGCCCCGATTTTCCGGAAGAAATTTTCAACGCGGGCGAACTTGTCTTGTCAACAGGAACGAGGTTCCTGAAGCGCAACGGAAGGGGCCCGATTGGCAAACAGTCACAGCAGGACGGAGATTATGGCAGTTGATGTAAAACAGATTGGCGAACGGGTGGAGAAGGAAGCGGAGACGATCAGTCGGATCCGTGCCGAGGCGCACAAGGTGATTGTGGGGCAGGAAGCCCTGCTGGACCGGTTGTTGATGGCGCTGTTGTGCAACAATCACGTGTTGATCGAGGGCGTTCCCGGATTGGCGAAGACCTTGTCCGTGACAACGCTGGCAAACCTGATCCACGCGTCATTCAAGCGCATCCAGTTCACGCCGGACCTGCTGCCGGCCGATGTGATCGGAACGTTGATCTACAGCCCCAAGGACGGCGAGTTCACGATCAAGAAGGGGCCGGTCTTCGCGAACATCATCCTGGCGGACGAGATCAACCGCGCGCCGGCGAAGGTTCAGAGCGCCCTTCTCGAAGCAATGCAGGAGCGGCAGGTGACCATCGGCGACGAGAGCTTCAAACTGGACGACCCGTTCCTGGTCCTGGCCACGCAGAACCCGGTGGAACAGGAGGGCACCTATCCTTTGCCCGAGGCGCAGGTCGACCGCTTCATGATGAAGTTGAAGGTCGAGTATCCGAACAAGGCGCAGGAGCACGAGATCCTGAAGCGCATGGCCCGCACGAAGCCGTCCACCAGCGTTGATCCCATCATCAAGCCGGAGGACGTCATCCGGTTGCGTGAACTGGCCGACGAGATCTTCATGGATGAGAAGATCGAGGAGTACATCGTGAATCTCATCGAGGCCACGCGCAACCCCGAGGCCTACAAGATGGACATCAGGCCATTGATCCGCTACGGAGCCTCGCCTCGCGCCACGATCTTCCTCGCGATGGCGGCCAGGGCGAACGCGCTGATCGAGGGACGCGGCTACGTCACGCCACAGGATGTGAAGTCAATCGCCCAGGATGTCCTGCGTCATCGCGTGATCCTGACTTATGAGGCGGAGGCTGAGGAAAAGACCTCCGAGGACATCATCCTGCAGATTCTGGCGACCGTCGACGTGCCATGATTCCCCGCGAGCTGGCCAAGAAGATCCGCTACATCGAGATCTACACCAGCAAGGCGGTCAATGACATCCTTGCCGGCGAGTACCATAGCGTCTTCAAGGGGCAGGGGATGGAGTTTGAGGAGGTCCGGGAATACCAACCCGGCGACGAGGTGCGCTCCATCGACTGGAATGTCACCGCCCGCATGGGGCACCCCTATGTGAAGCGCTTCGTGGAGGAGCGGGAACTGACAGTGACCTTTCTGGTGGACCTTTCGGCTTCCGGGGCGTTCGGGAGTTCGGACAAGCTGAAGAACGAGGTGGCTGCGGAACTGTGCGCGCTGCTGGCGTTTTCCGCCATCAAGAACAATGACAAGGTGAGCCTGATCGTCTTCACCGACGAGATCGAGTTGTTCGTGCCGCCGGGCAAGGGCACGACGCACGTGTTGCGGCTGATCCGTGAACTGCTGAGCTTCAAGCCGCGACAGGCGCGGACGAACATCGCCGGCGCCATCGAGTATCTCGGGCACGTGACGAACAGGCAGAGCGTGGTGTTTCTGGTCTCCGACTTCCTGGAAAGCGATTTTGAGAAGCCGCTGCGGGTCGTCGGTCAGAAACACGACGTGATCGCGGTTTCGATCACTGATCCGCGGGAAGTGTCGATGCCCAATGTGGGACTGGTCGAACTGGAGGACGCCGAGACAGGCGAGTTGATCCAGATCGACACCGGCAGCGCCGGCTTCCGAAGCCGTTACGAAGCCCTCGGGTCCGAACGGGCGGGAAAGCTGACGGAAATGTTCCGTTCGATGGGCATCGATCTGATCGAGATCTTCACCAACCGGGATTACGTGCGCGATCTGGTGAAGTTCTTCCGGACGAGAGAAAGACGCGCCGCGGGGTGAAAGGACTATCATGTCTGAACAGAAACTGGATTTCAGTCTGCCGGAGCGCGAACCGTCCGCAGGATCGGGAGGAGGTCAATCCAAAGGCCTGCTGTCCGCGATCCTGGCGCTGCTGATCGTCAATCTGGCCGCAACGTTGCTGAAGCGTGGGGACGCAGGCGGCGAAGGCCGGGCCGCGGCCGGTGCGCCGGGAGGCGGGGCGTCCTTGTCAGCGGAATCGCTCAAGGAACTTGCCATGCGGACGGAGAAGCAGGGGCTGGCCGAAGTGTCGGCTGAGGCGTGGCGGGAGTATCTGGCGAAGAGCGGCGCGACAGACGAGGAAGCCGCGAAGATCTGGTATCGCGTCGGCAAACTGCGACAGGACGCCGGCGCTCACGCGGAGGCTCTGAACTGCTACTACCGTTCCGAGAGTTTTGCCGCGATTCCAGAGATTCAGACCGAGATCGCCCGCCGAACCCAGGAGTGCCTTGAGGCCATGGGCAAATTCGCCGCATTAAAGCACGATCTTGCCGAGCGCGTGAGTCTGGACAAGGAGGCAGGCAGGGCCGGCGACGATGTGGTGGCCGAGATCGGCGCCCAGAAAATCACCAAGGCGGATCTGGACAAACGGATCGAGTCCGCGATCGAGAACCAACTGGCGCAGTTTGCGGCGATGCTTCCGGAAGCGGACCGCAAGCGGCAGAAGGAGCAGATGCTGAAGCGTTTTTCCCCGGCGTCGCAGCGGTTGCAGTTCCTGCAGCAGATGATCGGGGAGGAGGTTCTCTATCGCCGGGCGCGTGAGACGAGGCTGCCGGAGAGTGATGAAGTGCGGGAACTGCTGCGCGATTCGGAACGCCGGTTGCTGGCGCAGCAGGTGATCGCCCGTGAAGTGACTGCGGGGGTGGAACTGACCGGCACGGATCTGGTGAACCACTACAAGGCGAACCTGGAGCATTACAAGGAGCCGGCCCGGGCGAAGGTGAGCCATATTCTCCTGGAGAACGAGGAAGCCGCCAAAGCCGTTCAAAAGAAGCTGGCGGAGGGCGGGCGATTCGCGGATCTCGCCAAGGAGTTGTCCCTGGACGAATCCACGAAGGCAACCGGCGGGGAGATTGCGGGAGAGGTGGTCGCGGGCGCGCCCGTTCCCGGCATCGGTGCCTCGGAGGAATTCACCGGAGCCGTGTTTGCGACGGAAGCGGGCAAGGTGGCTGAGGCGATCGTCAAGACGGACAAAGGGGCGCACCTGATCCTGGTGCGCGAGCGCGTTCCGGAACGGACGCCTCAGCTGGACGAAATCCAGTCCCGGGTGTCTCAGGAACTGCGCCGCATCAAGGAAGGGGAACTTCAGGAGAAGCTGCTGAAGGAGTTGAAGGAGGATTACAACGTCGTGATTCATACGAAACAGTTTCCCGTGGAGGAGGAAACGTCAGGGAAACAGCGGCAGCGTCATCCATGAGTCGGATCGCTTCAGCCAGATCGAGCAGCCGCCGACGCGAGGAGGCCCCGGCCGTTTCGTCGCGTGGAGAAGTGAGCCTCCCTAGGTCGGCTGCTGCAGGCGGTTGGCGTCTGTGCCTGGTTGCCATGGCTGCCGTGTTGCTTGCCGGGTGCGGCGGAAATGACGCGAAGCCGAAGACGGATGTCGAAACCGAAGCCGCAAGCGGCATCGAGAAGGTCTTCGATCGCGGGCCGGTCAGCGTGCGTCTGCATGTGGACAGGAAGGAGGCGACCATCGCTGATCGATTGAACCTGACGATTGACGTGTTTTCCGAGGAGGATTACGAGGCGCGGCTTCCCGCCTTTGGCGAGAAGTTGGATCAATTCGGCATTGTTGACTACACAACGCCCCAGCCGGAGCTGGTGGAGGGCAATCGGACCCGGCGGACGCGGACCTATGTGTTGGAGCCGTTCCTGTCCGGCGACTACGTGATCCCGCCGATGAAGGTGGAGTTCTGGAAGAAGGATGAGGAGAACGCCAAACGACACGAACTGGAGACGGAGGAGATCGGGATCACGATCAAATCCCTGTTGCCGGAGGATGTGGCGGACCTGCAGATCCACGATATCGAGGAGCCGGTCGAAATGCCGAAACCGAAGGCCTCGGAGCGACCGCTGCTCTGGATTGGAATGGGAACGTTGGCCGTCCTGCTGGTTGCGGGGGCGTTGTATCTCGCTCTGCGCGCCAGGGGCCGCGCGACAGTGGTCGTCCAGTTGCCTGCGCACGAAATCGCCTATCGGGAACTGGAGCGTCTGATCGCCGATGACCTCCCCGGCAAGGGGCGGATCAAGGAATTCTATCAGCGCATATCGGACATCCTTCGACGCTACATCGAGAACCGTTTTGGACTCCACGCGCCGGAGCAGACAACCGAGGAATTTCTTGCGGCCCTTGGCGCGGACGCGACCCTCGCGCCGAGCCACAAGAGCCTCCTGAAGAACTTCCTGCAACACTGCGACCTGGTGAAATTCGCCAGACACGAACCGACGACCGAGGATATCCAGAAGACCTTCGACAGCTGCAGGAACTTCATCGGGGAAACGAAAGTGGACGAGGGCGCTTCGCAAGGCGAACTGAGGGAGAGGAGGGCGGCATGAGTTCACGAATCTCGTCCTGGGACAAAATTCCAAGCTCCAAGCTCCAAATCCCAAAGAAGTTCCAAGCTTCAGATCTCAAATGGATCGTCACGCAGGAGGTTGCCACGAATGCGAACGACTCGAGACGGTTGGCCGGCCGGGTTCTGAACCGACCCGAGGAACTTGCAGAGGCCCGTTTGGAGCTTGGGATTTGGAGCTTGGGATTTGGAGCTTTCTAACGGTTATGGAATTCGCCACTCCATGGATGTTTCTGCTGCTGCTGGCATTGCCGGCGGCGGTGTGGTGGCGTCGACGGAGGCGCCGGTCCGGGGCGATCCGCTTTTCGACGACAGCAGGCGCGGCGCGGGCGGGCCGTTCGCTGCGGCAACGGTTGTCGTTTCTTCCGGCGGCCCTGCGCGTGGCGGCCCTGATCCTGCTGACAGTCGCGCTGGCGCGGCCCCAAAAGGGCATGGAGCGCGTGCGCGACATCAACAAGGGCATCGCCATCGAGATGATCGTGGACCGCTCGGGCTCGATGGGCGCGGAGATGACCTTTCGCGGACAACGCATGAACCGGCTGGAGGTGGTGAAGAAGGTTTTTGAGGAATTCGTCATGGGCAATGAAGAGGAACTTGAAGGACGCCCGAACGACCTGATCGGCATGGTGACCTTCGCGCGCTATGCGGACACGGTCTGCCCGCTGACCTTGGCGCACGGCGCATTGCCGCGCTTTCTCGAGTCCGTGAAACTGGTCGAAGGCGACCGGAACCCCGAACAGGGCACGGCGGTCGGGGATGGGCTGGCCCTCGCGGCGGCCCGCTTGAAAACCGCGGAGGAGACCCTGAAGAAGCAGGCTCCCGACCGCGAGGACAACTACGAGATCAAGAGCAAGATCGCGATCCTGCTGACCGACGGCGATGACAACGCCAGCAAACGCAAACCCGTCGAAGCCGCCAAGCTGGCCGCCGAATGGGGCATCAAGGTCTACACCATCGCCGTCGGAAACGACGAGTCCGTCCAGGCGCAGCAGAACATCTTTGGAGCCTTTCTCACGCGGGGCATGCGGCCTCAGATCGACACCAGGGTGTTGGAGCAGATCGCCGAGGAAACCGGCGGAAGGTTCTACCTCGCCAAGGACGCCGAGGCCATCGACCAGATCTATCGGGAGATTGACGAGCTTGAACGCAGCGAGATCGAGTCGATCCGTTTCGTGGACTACAAGGAGCTGTTTCTGCCCTTCGCCCTGGCGGCGATTGTCCTGCTGGCTCTGGAGCAGGGGCTGATCAACACCGTGTTTCGGAGGATCCCATGAGCGGCGTGCATTTTCACAATCTGGCGATGCTGAACTGGTTGTGGCTGCTTCCGCCGCTGTTGGCCCTGGCGATCTATGCGGGAAATCGCCGCAAGGCGGCGCTGGCGATGTTCGTCGAGGCGGGCATCATGGACCGCATCAGGATCTCGGTCAGCCCGGTGCGGCGCCGTTGGAAGACGGCCTTGGCCCTGGCGGCGGTTGCCTTCATTGCCGTGGGATTGGCGCGGCCGGGTTGGAATCCCGAGGCGGAGACCATCGAACGTCGCGGGCGGGACGTCGTGTTCCTGCTGGATGTCTCGCGCAGCATGTTGGCGGAGGATCTGGCCCCGAACCGTCTGGAGCGCGCCAAGCTGGCGATCCAGGACGCGGTCGAAGGATTGCAGGGGGACCGCGTCGGCCTCGTGGTCTTTGCCGGCAACGCCCTGGTCAAGTGCCCGCTCACCCATGACTACGGATTCTTCAAGCTGATGCTGGAGGATGTCTCGACGGAGAGCATCTCGCGCGGCGGCACGATGATCGGCGACGCCATCCGCAAGACCTTGGAGGAGGTCTTTGACGAACAGTTCAAGCAATACAAGGACCTGATCCTGATCACGGATGGAGAGGATCACGACAGCTTTCCGGTCGAGGCGGCCAAGGCCGCAGGCGAACGGGGCGTGAGGATCATTGCCATCGGATTGGGCGATGAAAACGAGGGGCGGCGGATCCCCATCACCGATGAACAGGGCCGCAAGACCTTTGTCCAATACCAGGGGCAGGAGGTCTGGACGCGCCTGGATGCCGACACCCTGCGGCAGATGGTGAACATGACGCCGGGCGGCAAATATCTGAATGTGGCCACCGGAGCCATTGATCTGGGGGCCGTCTACCGGCAGTTGATCGCGTCGGCGGAAAAGAAGGAACTGGAGTCGCGGACAGTGAGGAAATACCAGGAACGCTTTCAGATATTCCTGTTTTTTGCGTTTGCTTTGCTGCTGGGGGAAATGATGCTTTCGGAACGTTCGAGCAATCGGGATGAAGCCAATGCGTAGGCGAATGAAAACAAACCGCATCGGAGCGCCGAGCATTGCTCGGCATGGCGCGCTGTGGCGTTTCGGAGTGACTCCGGTCAGTGGCCGGGTTTTCGTTGTCCTGCTGCTTGCGGCATGCGGGCTGCTGACCGGCTCATTTTCAACCCACGCCGTCAGCGCGCGCAAATTGATCCAGCAGGGCAATGCGGCCTATCAGTCCGGCAGGCTCGAGCAGGCCTTGTCCGCCTACGACGAGGCTTCGGTGGATGCTCCGGAATCGCCGGAGATCTATTACAACCGGGGAGCCGTGTATTACCGTCAGGAGGATTACGAACAGGCGAGGGCGGCCTTCGAAAAGGCGGCGCTGAAGAGCGTGGAGCCGGTCCTTGAATCCCGCGCCCGTTACAACCTTGGCAACTGCGCGTTCCGTGAGGCTGAACGCCAGCGCGACAGCGACCTGCAAAAATCCCTCGAATCCTGCGAGGCCGCCATCAAACACTATCAGGACGCACTGCGTCGCAACCGGTATCTGACCAAGGCCGCGGAGAACATCGAGATCGTCCGCCTCTACATGAAGGCGCTGCTGGATGAGATTGAGAAGCAGAAACAAGAGCAGCAACAACAACAACAACAGCAGGAGGACCTGGCTGAAAAACTTAAGAAGCTGATCGAACGGCAGGCAAAGGCGCTGGCGGACAACCGGAGCCTGCTCACCAAGGCAAATCAACCCAGCGCGGCGCAACAGCAACAGGAAATCGCTCTGGGCTTGGAGGACCTGACCAGGGAGCAGGCGTCGATTCAGACGGATTCCGAGGCTGTGTCAAAGGCGGTTCTGGATGCGATCAATCAACACGCCCAACAGGCACAGGCGCAGGCCATGCCCCCAATGCCCGGAGCGACCAATCAGCCTCCTGTCGCCGCCCATGCGCCTCAGCAACCCGGCGACCAGATGCTGGAGAAATACGGGGCCGTAAAGGAGCACGTCGACAACGCGATCGGTCAGCAGAAGGAGGCGAATCAGAAACTGCCGCTAAGACAATTGCCTCAGGCCCAGCCCCATCAACAGGCTTCGGAGGAGGAGTTGAAGAAGGCCCTGGAGGCATTGCAGGAGAAGGATCAGCAACAGCAACAGCAGCAGCAACAACAACAGGGGGACGAAAACGAGGATTCGGAGGAGAAGAAGGACGAACAGCAGCAGCAGGATCAACAGCAACAGGAGCAGGAGCAGGGCGAACAGGAGCAGAAACAAGGCGAGGAGGAGGAGGAACAAAAGGAGCAGGAGGCGCAGGCTGCCAAGGCTGAGGACATTTTGAACCAGGAAAAGGACCAGCGGGAACAACGTCGTCGTCAGATGCCGGTGCGCTTTCGGGCGGTGGACAAAAACTGGTGATCATGCGGAACGCGCGCTCAAAGTCAGTCACATGGTCAACGACAATCGTCGTTTTCATCCTGTTTCTGGCAGGTCTGGCCGGCTCCGCAGTCGCCCAACAGACGCCCGTCGTGCAGATGGCGTTGTCGAAACAGACCGTCCATGTCGGCGAACCGGTCACCCTGCGGTTGCAGATCTCCACGACCTCCCGCGTCGCGGCTCCGGACCTGGGCGCATGGAAGGATTTCACCGTGCGGCAGACGGGGTCGATGAACAGTTCAGGCGGGACGACGATCATCATCAACGGGCGCCCCGTGCAGCGGGGGAACGCCAGCCAGATTTACGATTACGAGCTGATCGCGCGTAAGACGGGCGTCCTGCAACTGCCGCCCATCAAGGTGACCGTCGATGGAAAGTCCCATTCCACACCGGCCCGCACAATCGTCTCACAGGCCCCTCCGGACCTGCCGGATTTCAAGCTGCGGGTCAGGGCCCCGAAAAGGAGGGCCTATGTCGGCGAGCCGATCGAGGTTTCGCTCGTCTTCTACTACCGCGCGCAGCTCAAGAACAACATCCAGACCACGATGTCCCCGTTCGACAAGCTGGATGCGTTTCACGTCTACGATCCCGACGGCGACCAGGGCGCGGGCGGACGGGTGGAGGTCCTGGACGGAAAGCAGTTCAACACCCACGTCTTCCGGAAGATCCTCATTCCCAAGGCATCGGGGCCGGTCGATCTCGGCATGGCGACCATTGTGTTCTATGCCAAGACCGGAGAGCGCAATGTCCGCAACTTCTTCGGGCAGGTCGTCCGGGAGCCAGTATATGAGCGGCAGATCGTGGCGTCGCAGCCGATGACCCTGGACGTGCTGGACGTGCCGACCGCCGGCCGACCGCCCAACTTCGCCGGGCACATCGGGGAATTTCAGATCCACGCGCAGGCCTCGCCGACCGAGGTGAATGTCGGGGACCCGATCACCCTGACCGTGGCGTTGTCGGGGCCGCCCTATCTCGATCATGTGAACCTGCCGGCCCTGGGGCGGCAACCGCGGCTCGCCAGCCATTTCAAGATTCCCGCTGAACGCGAATCGGGGAAGGTGCAGGGCAACCGCAAGATCTTCAGCCAGACCATCCGGGCGCTGAACGAGGAGGTCGCGGAGATCCCGCCGATTGAACTGCCGTTCTTCGACACTCGGGCGGGGGAATACCGGGTCGCAAAGTCGCAGGCGATCCCGCTCAAGGTCAACGCGACGCGCGTGGTCACCGCCAGCGACGCGGAAGGATTGACGCCGCTGGGACAGACCAGCGATGTCGAAGCGGTCACGCAGGGCATCGCGCACAACTACGAGGGGCTCGATGTGTTGGAAAGCCAGGTGTTCGGTCCCCGCGGCTGGCTGAAATCCCCTGGTTCTCTGGCAATGTTGAGCGCGCCGCCAACCGCCTACTTCGCCCTGCTGATCCTTGTGGTCGCCATGCGCCGGCGGAATGCCGACCCCCTGGCCGTCAAGTCACGCAGGGCCCTTTCTGACCTGAATGCGGCCCTGCCCGGAGTCAGCGATCTGGACGGCGTCCTGCAGGCCTTCCGGGACTATCTTGGGGCCAGGCTGCGCCGGACTTCCGGGGCCCTGACCTTCGCCGATGTGAAAAGCGCGCTGGAAGGGAAGGCCGTGGATGAAGAACTGTTGAAGCGCGTCAAACAAGTGTTTGAAACCTGCGAGGCCAGCCGCTATGCGGGCGCGGCGGGAGCGAACCCGGAGGCCATGGTCGGGGAATGCCGGGAACTGGCGCAGAAACTTGAGGAGGCTCTCAAGTGAGACCCGGTCTGATCCACGCCTGGAAGGCCATGGCTCTCGCGGCCTGGTGTTGCTGCGCGACGCTTTGTTCCGCGGAACTGACGGAATCGGAGATCGCCGATCTGTACGGCCAGGGAAAGGAGTTGTTTCGTGAAGCCAACGACATTGCCATCAAGGACCCTCAACAGGCGCGGGAACTCTACGCCAAGGCGGCCCTGCGATTCGAGCGCATCGCAAGGGAAGGCGGCGTCGAAAACGGCCGCCTCTACTACAATATCGGCAACGCCCATTTCCGGATGAACGACATCGGTCGCGCCATCCTCAACTACCGCAAGGCGCAGCAATACATCCCCAACGACGTCAACCTGCAGCAGAATCTGGACTACGCGCGGAAGCGACGGATCGATCGCCTGGAACAGACCCAGAAGGCGAAGGCCATGCGGGCGGTCTTCTTCTGGCACTACGATTTCTCGGCGAAGACGCGTTCCGCCATCTTCACCATCAGCTTCCTCCTCGTCTGGGGCGCCGCCGCCGCCCGACTGTTCCTCCCTCGTCCGTTTCTGAAATGGATCATCGGCGTCTCGGCGGTCCTGTCACTGATGTTCCTGGCGTCGTTGATCGCGGAAATGGCGCAGTTGAGCTCGCAGCGTCCGGGCGTGGTGACCGCCAAGGAGGCCGTGGCGCGCAAGGGCGACAGTGAGACCTATGAACAGAGTTTCAAGGAGCCCCTGCATGCCGGCACGGAATTCGTCCTGATCGAAGACCGCGGCGACTGGAAGCATGTGGAATTGGCCGACTCCCGCCGCTGCTGGCTGCCGTCCAAGGCGATCGGAATGGTGCGATAGCGAGTCGTCCAGGCGGCGCCATCGGACGGTCCCTTCAGGACCTTGAAATGGGCTCGACGGAGTCTCTCCCCACCGGTTTACGAGCCGTCCGGTTGTTGCGGGCGCCGTTGACTGCGGAGTTGGGGCTGGTTCCAACATGGGACGTAAAGCCATGAAGACAGCGGCAGCGAATCGTCTAGGCGGCGGGGAGAGACTCTGTCGAGCCCACTTCGAAACCCTGAAAGGGTGAACGCTGCGAGGGAGGAGGAGTCGTGGCCGTCTCCCCGGCTCGAAGGCGCGTTCTCCCATGGCCATTGCGCAATTCCGCGGCGTCAACTACCTTTGGCAGTCCTTGAACGGCGATGCCATGAAACGCGCGCGGGTCATTCTTCCAGTTCTTCTCCTGTCGGGCGCGTGTCTCCTTGTCCTTTGCGGCTTCCGGGCAGCGGCGCCGGAGTCCTTCGATCATCGGGGGCGCAGCGTTGAATCCTGGATCGAGGATCTGCGGGCGGAGGATTACACGAAACGTTCGGCGGCGTTTGCGGCGATCGGGGAGATGGATTTGGCGGTCACGCCGCATCTGGTCCACGAATTGCAGCAACGCGAACCGGAATTTCTCGGCAAACTTGCGACGTTGGCCGCCCGGTTTGGGCTTGGGACGGTTCCGTCCGGCGAGGCCGCTCGTCGGAGATCGACCGCGGCGACGGCCCTGGCCGGGATCCCGGAGGCCGCCGCCGCCGCGGTTCCGGCATTGTGCGGATTGTTGGCCGACGAGGACGCGGCCGTTTCCTCGGAAGCCGAGCGCGCATTGCGGATGATCGGCGAGCCTGCCATTCCCCGGGTTCTTGAAACCTTGGAGGACGGCAACGCAAAGGAACGAACGGCTGCCGTGCGTCTGATTCGCGATGTGCAGTCGACTTCGGCGGAGGCCTTGAAGGCGCTGCATCTCACCCTTGCGGACGATGCGCCGGACGTTCGCTGCGAGGCCGCGGTCAGCCTGGGAAGGGTGGGCGCGCCCGAGGCAAACATCGCCCCGCTCGTCCGTGCTCTCGCCGACACAACGGCCCGGGTTCGTGAGGCGGCGGCCCGTTCGTTGGGCGAATTCGGGCCGCGGGCGCAACGCGCTTCAAACGCGTTGAAGGGCGCCCTCCTTGACGACAACGCGGAGGTCCGCATCGCCGCGGCGGAGGCCTTGTGGAAGATCGACGGAAACAGTCGCGCGGCGCTCCCGCCCCTGGTCGGAGCGATGCGCGACGCCTCGGTCCGCTGGCGCGCGGTGATGGTCATTTCCTCAATGGAGGCAAGCGCGGAACCTGCCATCCCGTTTCTGATCACGGCCTTGAAGGATGAGGCAATGCACCGGCCGTTCCGCGATCCGCCGTTGTCGGCATTGGCTCTGGGAAGGATTGGAGCCCCTGCCTGGCCCGCCCTGCTGCAGGCGTGTCGCAGCAGGGACGAGAACACCCGCATCGGCGCGGCCCTGGCGTTGCGCGACGCCGGGAACCTGGCCGGAGCGGCGGAGCGCGCCGCGATGCGGGCGCTCCTGAAGGACAAATCGACCACGGTGCGTCATGCGGCGGCCATGGCCCTGATCGCGATGGATGCGTCGGATGAATCGCTGGTTCCCGCTCTGGAGGAGATGCTTCACGCAGACGACGATGTGTTGCGCCTGGCTGCAGTCGATTCGTTGAAAAAAATCTCCCCGGAACTTGCCTGGCAACTGAGGGACATGGAGTAGCCCCGGGGAGACATCCCAAGCTCCAGATCCCAACTTGTCGCGACGAGGCTTTGCGAAGGCGGAAGAGGCGCCAAATCGCGGCGGGACTTCCTTGAGATTGAGATGGGGCGTTTGCTGCAATGCCATCCGGGCGCGCCGGGAATTTTCTCGCGGACCGGCGTGATTGTTCCCACTCTGCACCCCCGCATGCGTTCCTCCGCCCATACCCATCTCGTCTGCTTTGCCGTTCCCCAGGAAAGCGGTCCGTTTCATTGCAGGACAAAGGGGCGACATGACTTGCGCGTGATTCACGTCGGCATGGGGAAGGACAATGCAAAGCAAGCCTTTGAGAAGGCTTTGGCAACCGGGGGTTTTGCCCGGGTGATCACCGCGGGGTTCGCGGGCGGCCTGAATCCGGACCTCGTCTGCGGCGATGTGGTGATTGATGCGGATGCGGCCTTTCTTCCGCTTCCGGAAATGAAAGGGGTTCGCGTGACGTCGGGCTCCTTTCACTGCGCTGAGGGGGTGGCGACAACGCCGCAGGAGAAGGCGGAGCTCCGGGATTCCACCGAAGCCGATGCAGTGGAGATGGAATCGGGTGTCATTCGGGAGATCTGTGCCGAACGAGGGATCCCGTCGGCCACCGTGCGGGTGATCTCCGACGCCGCAAACGAAAGCCTGCCCCTTGATTTCAACTCCCTGATGAAGGCGGACATGAGCATGGATTATCTGAAGCTGGCCGGCGCATTGATCCGGTCCCCGGGAAAGATCCCGGAACTGATGCGATTCCAGGGGCGACTGAAGAACGCGGCTCAAAACCTGTCACAGGTTCTCGTCCGCCTGATCGAAGCCGACCGATGAACGCTCCAGATTCCCTGCCCGCGGCCCTGTGCACAGAGTGCGGGCTCTGTTGCGACGGCTCCCTGTTGGCGGAAGTGGAACTGGCCGGTTCAACCGAGGCGGATCGACTGGAGGCGTTGGGATTTGAAACGGAGGAGGGCGACGACGACGGCCGCGACGCGTGGTTTCTGCCGCTGCCCTGCGCCGCCCTGTGCGGATCGAGGTGTTCGGTCTACGAACATCGCCCGCGGACCTGCCGGACGTTTGAATGCCGGTTGCTCAAGGATGTCGCAGCCGGCGTCGTTCCATTGGGTGAAGCGCTGGAAACCGTCGCCGGGGCGCGGACGGAACGGGATGAGATACTGCGCCTGCTTCGCGCTCTGGATCCAGATGGCGAGACCGAGGGGCTGCCGTTGGCGGAGCGTGTTTCAGAAACTGTTCTGAGATCGGAAGAAGGCGGAAAGCGCGGCCGCAGGACGGACAGGCTGAGGGAAAGGATGAAGGGGCTGACGGCGTTGTTGGGCAGGCATTTCCTGCGTGGGTGAGAATCCCCGCGGGCCTTTGTCTCTCAGATTGCCTGAGCCGTTGAAGCCAGATCGGAAACCGGACTCAGGATGGATTCCCTTGAGACGCGGGCCGGCAGGGAGGTGAGCAGGACGAAGGACAGGCCGGACTTCGGATCGGCCCAGGCCAGCGTTCCCGTCGAACCGCTGTGCCCGAAGGTTTGCGGCGAACAATTCCTGCCGAAGGTTTCCGGGCTGAGATCGAATCCCAGGCCGCGTCTGCGACTCAGCTCCTGGTTGTGATTCTGAATCATCAGGCGCGCGGTTTCAGCGCGCAGGATGCTTTCGTCGGGATGGAGGAAGCTGCGGAGAAATCGGGAGGTGTCCCCGGCTGTCCCGTGAGCACCGCCCCAGGGCGCTCCGAGGGCGCGCCAGTATTGGCTGTTCCAGTCCCAGTCCCTGGCCAGGGAGGCTCCGGAGCCGGACTCGGGCGCGGCAAACGCGGTCTGGCTGCGCACGACTTCATCCAGCTTGAACCGACCAAGCCCCAACGCGCTGCGCGTCATGCCCAAAGGGGCGAACACTTCCCGCGCAAGAAAGTCCGCCAACGATTTCCCAGTGATGCGCTGGACGATTTCGGCCGCCAGCAGGATGCCCATGCTCTGGTAGCTGTAGCGCGTTCCCGGTTCAAACAGCAGGGGTGTTCGGATCGCATGGTTCACAAATTCGGAAAGCGGCGCGTGACTCTGACGCAGTCTGCTGTTTTCAGGAAGCTGGTCAGGCAATCCCGAGGTGTGGGTCAGGAGTTGCTTGATGGTGATGTTCCTGCGCGGGCCCTCGTTGAATTCGGGAATGAACTTCACGACCTCGTCGTTCAACCGAAGCTCCCCGCGATCCGCCAGCAGCATCACGCCGGCGACGGTCATGGGCTTGGTGATGGAGGCCAGCAGAAAGACGGCATCCGTGCGGATGCCCGGCCCGAAGGAACGCGCGTAGACGAACGAATCCGTTTCAACGCGGAGCGATGCGGCATGAAGGGTGTTGTCATCGACTTTTGCCTGGATCAGTCGCGAGACCTCGGCAAGCGGACGCTCGTCGAGGGCGGCTCCACGAGAGGTCCGGGCGGCGGCGATGAGTGAAATCATGGCCGCCCCGAGGAACTCCCGACGACTCGGGAATGCCGGGCGCGATTTGTGTGCGTTCCGGACTTTGTCGGGCGTGGCGGGATCGGGGTCGGCGGTGGAGCGGAAATGGAAGCCCGGTTTTGTCATGGTGGCCGATCGTAGGTTCGGGGCCTCCGCCCGCAAGGAGAATCCGGCGCTTCAGTCTGATGCGGGCGCATCATGTAGAACGGGATTTGTTCCGCTTGCGACGCTGGGGATGTGAAGAGGCGCTTGCTGCTGCCGACGCCCTTGGAGAGGGCTCGTTGTCGGCATCAAAGCTCGGACGCGCAACAAACGGAATGAATTCCGTTCTACACTCTTGACGCTGCCGCTATGCTCCGGCGCGTGTCTGAAACTGAACAATCTGTTGCCGCCTCCGAGACCGGCGCCGCGCGCCTGCGCGACGCCTTGACGACCCTGGAGTCGCTGGTCGCCGATCGCACCCAGCTCCTGGGGTTGACCGAGGAGGAGCGCGCGCGGCTGATGAAGGCGGCCGGCGAGGTCTATGCGCCGGATGTCAGCGAACGCCGCAAACTGCTCAAGGCCAAGAAGCGCCAGAACCGCCATCGCAAGCTCAAGCAGGATCAGGCGGAGTTGAACGAGACAGGCATCCGTTCACTGCGTCGCAAGCCGGTCTACATGTCGCCCAATGTCTACCCGCCCAAGGACCACGAGCAGGTCGAGGTCTCAGACGAACCGGACTTCCGCGAGGTCGTCGAACCGCAGAACTGCTACGTCTGCAAGCAGGACTACAACCGGATCCACCACTTCTACGACCAGCTCTGCCCCGAATGCGCGGAGTTCAATTTCCGCAAGCGAACCGAGACCGCCGACCTGAGCGGCCGCGTGGCCTTGCTCACCGGCGGCCGGGTGAAGATCGGTTATCAGGCCGGGATCAAACTGCTGCGCGCCGGGGCGCAATTGATCGTCACCACGCGCTTCCCCCGGGACGCGGCGGACCGCTATGCGAAGGAGGAGGATTTCGAGGATTGGAAGGACCGCCTGGAGGTCTTCGGTCTGGATCTGCGCCATACGCCGAGCGTGGAGGCCTTTTGCCAACACCTGTTGGAAACGCTCGAGCGCCTGGATTTTATCATCAGCAACGCCTGTCAGACCGTGCGTCGCCCCCCGGACTTCTATGAGCACATGATGGAACTCGAGCAGGCCTCGGTGGATTCGCTGCCGGAGCCGGCGAAGAAACTGCTCGGCGCCTATGAAGGCCTGCGCGGCTATCACATGCTGCCCGAAGGGGAGACGGCGCTGGTCGCCGGCAATGACGCCACGGTCGCCGGCCTCACCCGCGCCGCCGAACTTTCGCAGGCCAAGTTGCTTCCCGAGGAGCGACAGGCGCAGAAGGATCTCTTTCCCGAAGGGCGACTCGATCAGGATTTGCAGCAGGTCGATCTGCGCGACCGCAATTCATGGCGACTGATGCTGGCGGAAGTGTCGTCGGTGGAACTGTTGGAAACCCAGTTGATCAACGCCGTGGCGCCGTTTGTGTTGAACGCGCGTTTGAAGGAACTGCTCATGCGCGGGCCGGAGAAGGATCGCCACATCGTGAACGTCTCGGCGGTGGAGGGGCAGTTTTATCGGAAGTTCAAGACCACGCGCCACCCGCATACCAACATGGCCAAGGCCGCTCTCAACATGATGACCCGCACCTCGGCCGCCGAATACCACGCCGATGGCATTCACATGAACAGCGTCGACACCGGCTGGGTGACCGACGAGGACCCCGCGCACATCACCGAGATGAAACGCGAGGAACACCGCTTCCACCCGCCGCTGGATATCGTCGATGGCGCGGCCCGGATCGTCGATCCCATCATTGATGGCTTCAACACCGGCGCCCATATCTGGGGGCAGTTCCTGAAGGACTACAAACCCACCGATTGGTGATGTGAGAGAACTACGGAATACACTGAAGACACGGAAAGAAAATGCAGGAGGCAGCAGAAAAATTCTTCCGTGTCTTCCGCGTATTCCGTAGTCAAAATCCCTTTGCAAGATGAGCCGCAAGAAACAACGCATTGCAACGGACGGCGGCGAGAGGCTGTCGCAGAATCCTTTTGGCGCCCTGGATGGTCTCGGCGGTCTGCCGGATGGGCCGAAGGAACCCGCCAAGGAGAACCCGCCGGTTGAAAAGACTTCCAAGCGCGGACAGAAGAACACGAACCGCGGCCGCGTGGACATCATCCGCCAGACCGCGCACCGCGGCGGCAAGGCGGTGACCGTCGTGACCAACTTCCCGCCGATCGAGGCTGGGGAGAAGAAGGAACTGCTCAAGAAGATGCAGAAGACCTGCGGCGTCGGCGGCGCGATCAAAGGCGGCAACATCGAGATCCAGGGCGACAAGCGCGATCAGGTGAAGCAGGTCCTGATTGATGCCGGCTTCAAACCGGTGTTCGCGGGCGGGTGAGGGTGGAGTAGAACGGGATTCATCCCGTTTGCAGCGCGCCGGAAGGCGAAGCGCTTCGGGATGCCGGTGTGGCTGTGGAGGGAGGCCCGCCGTTGACTTGTCAGTCTGGTCGCGCAACAAACGGAATGAATTCCGTTCTACGCCCCGAAGCCCGCCACCCAATGCGCAAACGATTGATCATCCTGACAACCGGAGTCGTCGTGCTGGCGATTGCCTTGTTTGTCCGGCATGCCCAGGCAGAGGCGCAATTCACGAAGACAATCAGTTACGTCCACATCATCACCAAGACTGGTCAATAAAGAGTTTGAGCGGAGGGAGATCCGGTAAGGGACGCCACTTGAATGCATGAGGGAAACCACGCCCGTAGCCCCCTGCTTTGCCCGGCCTCGGCGGGGATGCACACCCAATGCCGAGCATTGCCCGGCGCTCCAAGCGCTCGGTTCGAGGGCTACAAGGAAGCATTCGCTCAGGGAAACCACTTTCACAAATCCCGTGTTTTCAGCGTATTCCGTAGTTTTTCGAAAAAATCCCAAAACTTTCCCTTGATACCATACAAATGTCTGGTATTTGTCTGGGCATGTCAGCGAAGACAAAACCCGGCGAGACTCGCGAACGTGTTTATCGGTTCGTGCGTGAGCGGTTGGAGGCGGGGTTGGCTCCGACAGTGCGGGAGGTGCAGGAGGCGCTTGGCTTCCGCGCGGTGCAGACCGCCCGCGAGCACTTGGAGAAGCTCGTCGCCGAGGGAAAGCTGGCCAAGCGGGCCGGAGCGGCCCGCGGTTACTGCCTGCCGGGCGGCGAACTGCCGGGGCCGATTCCGGCGTTGATTCCCGTACTGGGCCGGGTGCAGGCCGGCTCATTGACCACGGCGGTGGAGGATCTGGAGGGGCATGTCCCCGCGCATTCGAAATCCCATGAAGATCTGTTCGCTTTGCGGGTGCGGGGAGAGAGCATGATCGAAGCGGGCATCCTGCCGGATGACATCGTCGTCGTCCGGCAACAACCTTCCGCCGAATCCGGTGAGATCGTGGTGGCCCTGGTGGGGGATGAAGCCACGGTCAAAACCCTCCGCCTCCAAAACGGCCGGATCGAGCTGCATCCGGAGAATTCCGATTTCGAGCCGATCATTCCCGAACCGGAGGAGTGCTCGATTCTGGGCAAGGTGATTGAAGTCCGGCGCGCCCTGGAGCCGGGGAGATTTTAAGATGATGACAATACAAGAGCCACAGGCACAGGTAAGTTCCGACAAGCCCACCCCGATTTCAATCCGCTATCGCTTGCGCGGCGGATTGAAATATCCCCTCCGAGGAGGGGAGCGCCGCGTTGGGCATGCCCCTTTGCTGGTCCCCTCCGTGGAGGGGATATTCCGCTCTCCCGCGAAGCGGAAAACGAGAGCGGAATCGGGGTGGGTTCGCCCGGACTTGCCTGTTGCCCCGTCGCCCGCTGACCCCACCCCAAAAGCCAGACAAACAACCTCAGCCCCGTCCCCCGAACGCCTCCGCATCTGGGACCTTGCGTTGTTGTGGTGCTTTGCCTTGGTCCTGTGGTGTTTCCTGCCGGAACCGCTGCCGGCGAACGATGAGACCAGGAGCAATGCCGCTCTGATTCAAACCACCGCAACGCCCGATGCCTCCATGAGACGATGAGCGACCAGGAGGTTCATGCCTCGCTTCGGCGACGGCGTGACCAAGTTGCAGCTTCCGGGAACCGTCATGGCGACGACCGGTTTTTGGAGCTGGAATTTGGTTCCGCCGTCGCCGAAGCGGGAGAGGAAGGGCTGGTGGGGCGGCGTAGCGCAGCCGTCCCGGCTGCGGGTTCGAGCGGCGTCCCGCCGCAAGATTCAGAGCAAGGCGTCGAGTATTGCCCGGCGGCAGCTTCCGCAAAACGCCCAAGCCGAGCAATGTTCGGCGCTCCGATCAAAGGCGTGGTCCCAGCCAACCGCATCGAACGCGAGGAGATCGACGTCGGCTGGAAACTGGACGCCGTGGCCGGCCGACTGGTGGAAATCTCCAGCCCGGCGGACACCTGCGCCCTGACCATCTGCGCCTCGTTGATTCTTGAAGCGCAGTGGCGCAACGAACCCGCGGCCTGGCTCGCCGTCCGTCCCTCACTTTTCTTTCCGCCTGATTTTGCGGCCCGGGGCATCGATCTCAAGGCCTTGCCGATTGTCCGGGTGACGGAGGCGGCCAAGGCGGCGCGGATGGCGGACACGATGCTGCGCTCCGGCGGTTTCGGCGTGATGATCATGGATCTGGGCGACGCCGCCCAATTGACCTTCCCCATGCAGACACGCCTGGCGGGGTTGGCAAAGAAGCATCATACGGCCTTGGTCTGCATCACCGAAACCCGCGGCAGCATCCCGACCCTTGGGCCGTTGATTTCCCTGCGCGGCGAGGCCCGAAAAGTTCGCGCCGGATTCGACCGTTTCAAGTGCGAACTCCGGGCGATCAAGGACAAACGGCAGAGTGAAAGCTGGAAGCACACGGAGACCTGTCGTGGACCGGGTGGCCTGTGTTGAACTGCGTCGTCTGCCGCTGCAGATCCTGCTGCGCATTCATCCGGACTGGCGGGGACTGCCCGCCGTGGTGGTGGATCGCGACAAGCCGAACGGCGTCATCAGATGGGTGAACGAGAGGGCCCGCGCCTGTCGCATCCTGCCCGGCATGCGTTACGCGGCGGGGCTGGCCCTGACGCACGAACTCCGCGCCGACGTGGTGACGGAGTCGATGATCCACAACGAGGTCGTCCGCCTGACGCGTCGCCTGGCCCGCTACAGCCCGCAGATCGAGCCTTCCTCGAAGGAGCCGGGCATCTTCTGGCTCAACGCCTCCGGATTGGGGCTGCTTTATCCCTCCCTCGTCAAATGGGCGGACTGCGTGCAGGAGGATCTGTGGCAGGCGGGGTTTCATTCCGTGGTCGTGGCGGGCTTTTCGAAGTATGCGACCTATGCCGCCGCAGTTTCCCAAAGGAATGGCCGGAATCTGGTGTTCGAGGACGACGCGCAGGAGCGGGAGCATCTGAAATCGGTTCCCATTGATCGACTCGGCTTCGCGAGTCAGTTGCGGGACGCCCTGCACAAGTTGGGCGTGCGGACGTCGGGCGGTTTTCTGGACCTGCCGGCGGAGGGGGTCCGCAGGCGTTTTGGAGCCGAGGCGCATGAGTTGCACCGGCTGGCCGGCAACCGGGACTGGACGCCGCTCAAGCCGGTGGAGATCCCGGAGCCCGTCGCGCGCAAGACGGTTCTGGATTACGCCGAGACAAATCATGAGCGCCTGCTGCGCCTCGCCGAACCGTTGATGGATTCCATGCTGGAGTCGCTGGCGGAGCGCAGGGAGGCCCTGGCCGGCTTGCGGTTGCGGTTGGAACTCGACGACAAGAGCCGCCATGACGAGACGCTGGAGCCGGCGACGCCAACCCTGGATTCCGGTCAACTGCTGCACCTGCTGCGACTGCGGCTGGAATCGTTGTCTGTGTCCGCCGGGGTGATTGAGTTGTGGCTGAGGGCAAAAGGAACGCCGGCAACGCAACGGCAGTTGGAGTTGTTTCGGGAGAAGCCGAAGCGGGATCCGGCCGCCATCCATCGGGCCTTCGCCAGAATTCGCGCGGAACTGGGCAATGGCGCAGTGGAACAGGCGCATCTGGCCGAGGGACACCTGCCGGAGGCGCAGTTTGCCCTGTCGCCGATGAAGGAGCTTCCCCGTCCCCGTCCGGAAGAAGCGGCCGAGTCCAAGAGGCCCTTGGTGCGGAGGATCCTGCTGCCGGCCGTTGCGTTGCCGTCGCGCGCCCGGCATGAACCGGACGGCTGGCTGCTGGGGGATCTGATCGATGGCCCGGTCGAGGAAACGCACGGGCCGCATGTCGTCTCCGGCGGGTGGTGGAGCAGGGAGGTGGTCCGTGTCTATTACTACGCGCGCACCCGCAGCGGGAGGTGGTTGTGGGTCTATCAGGACCTGCGGCGGCGGCGATGGTTTCAGCAGGGAGAGGTGGAATGAACTTCGCCCGATTGCAGGGAAGACGAACGGCTTGACGCGCCGCAGCCGGGCGAAGCCGGCTCAACGCCAAACGCTCAACATTGAACCCTAAACGGAGGTTTGCGCGCTGCGCGCGAAGGCAGACTCTCTGGATTCATCCTCCAGCAACGCTTCGATTGTTTCCTGAGCGTTGACCAGCAGCGCCTCCAGGAGTTCATTCGCCGCGGCTTCATCCTGGCGCAGGGGACTGGAAGGGGACTTGATGAACCCTTCCAGGGTGCGTGAGGCATAGGCGTGCAGTCCCTGCCGGATCGGGAGCGAATACACGGCCAGCGTCACGCCGTAAACCAGTGTGTGCCAACCATGCGCGTCGCCCTCCTCGACGGCCGCGAGATAGCGCTGCACCAGGCGTTGGTCGCGCAGCGGACGCAGGCAGGCGAGTTGATGTCGGCCGATGCGTCTGCTGGCCGAGGCAAAAGCGGCCGGTCCTTCGCTGTCGGAGAGGCTTGCGTCAAAGGCGATCAACTCCCGGGTCTCGTGTCGGATCGCATGATCGTGGGCGCGTTGAATGGCGGCCAGTTCGACGGGGAAGAGCACCTCGTCCCGATAATGCGCCAGAAACCGGCGGAGGGCGCCCCTCGTGGCGGCGCTCATCGAAGTCAATTCCGCCGCCAGCGCCTGCATGTCCGACAAGCCGTCGGCGGACTCCAACTGTTCGACCAGCGGGTGTTGCTGGCCGAGGAAGGCCTCAATCTCGGCGGTCCAGGATGGATTGGCTGCAAACATCGACAAACCCGCGGGAGGTCATGTCCCGCCGCGGGCAGGGGAACGTTTCCCGCCCAACGCCCGCCCTGTCAAAGCATTTAAAAAACGCAGTCGGCATTACAGGCTTGACGCGGTGAGACGGGGGAATCGGGACTGTTGGAGGCTTCCGGGTTCAGGCGTCGTCGCCGAGCAGGAAATCGGCGATGTGAACGACCCTGATATCGGGCCGGCCGGCCTTGCGCAGTCCGGCCTGGATCTGCAGCAGACAGCCCGGATTGGAAGTGACGACGGTCAGGGCGCCGGTCTTGAGGATGTTCTCGATCTTGCGTCGCTGGAGTCGGGCCGCCATCTCCGGCTCGGTGAGATTGTAGGTTCCGGCGCTGCCACAGCAGACATCGGATTCGGGAAGCTCCACGAAGCGGTCGCCGGCGACCTTCCTCACCAGTTCCCGTGGTTCGCGGGTGATCCCCTGCGGGTGGGCGAGGTGGCAGGCGTCGTGGTAGGTCGCCTTGTGCGCGGCCAGGTGGGCGTGGGCCGGAGAGGCAGCGCGCCCCGAAGCTCCGTGCCGCGTCTCCTTCGGCGGATGTTCAACAAGGAACTCGGTCAGATCCCGGACCTTGGCGTTGAACTCGACGGCCTTGGCGGCGTAGTCAGGATCGTCCTTGAGGAGGTGGGCATACTCCTTGAGTGTGGAACCGCAACCGGCGGCGTTGATCACGATCGCATCGAGGGAGGCCGTGTCGAAGGCGTCGATGTTGCGGCGCGCATTGGTCCGCGCCTCGTACAGTCGACCGCTGTGGGCATGCAGCGCGCCGCAGCAACCCTGGGTCTTCGGGATCACAACCTCAAAGCCCGCCGCATTGAGCAAACGGATGGTGTTCGCGTTGGTTCGGGCGAAAAGGACGCTCATGACGCAGCCGTCAATGAGACCGACCCTGCCTTTTGCCGGTTGGTCGATGTGTTGCGTCAGGTCCTGGGGATCGTCGCGGGCCCAGGTCTCCGGCACGAGGTCCAGGGCGTCACGGGCAAACTTCGGAAGCAGGCCGGTCAGACGAAGTCCTCGGAGGGCCATCGCGGGCAGCAGCGCCAGTTTGAGACGCCATGGATGCGGGAATGTCCTTTCGATGGCGAAGCGGCGCAGCAGGGTCTGAAACCAGGATCGGGAATGGTTCCTTTCAATGTGATCCCGGGTTGTTTCCAGAAGTTCGCCGTAGTGGACGCCGCTTGGGCAGGCGGCCTCGCAGGCGCGGCACCCCAGGCAGAGATCGACATGACGGACCGCGGTGTCGTTCAGGGGCAGGCGCCCATCCTGGATCGCCCGCATGAGGTGGATGCGGCCGCGAGGGGAGTCATTCTCGTTCCCGTTCTCGAGATAGGTGGGGCAGGAGGAAAGGCAGAGGCCGCAGTGGATGCAGGTCAGTGCCTTGGCCTCGTCCAGAAAACGCGCGGTGGGTGTGGGGGCGCTCATGTCGGCTGCCAGTCAGGAACGGGCAGGATGCCGCTAGGATCGTAGGCCTCCTTCAGTCGCTTGAGGAGCGTTGATGGAAGGCGCGGAGGCGGGGGGGGGGTGCCGCCGCGAAAACAGATCTGTCCGGCCCCGGCCCGGGCCACGAAGACGTCGGCGTCGAGATCGCCCAAGGTTTTCGGAAGGCGGGAAGGAAGGGTTGAAACGGAGCTGACCGCGCCCGGCGCGGACCAGAAATCCGGGTCATGGGACAGGTCGGCCGGCGTCGAAATCCCCAACGACGCGGCCCGTTCCGTTTGCCAGTCCGTTTCCCGGACAGAGCCGTCAAATCCGACGATGATCTCGGGGGCGCTCCCGCGTTTTCCGGCGGCATCCAACACCGTCGGATTCAGCCTCGCGTCGAGGATCCGCCCGATGAGTTCGCCGGCGCGGGAGAGGGATTCGGCGGAGGTCTTCAGGAAGCGTTCTGATTCCGGGAGCGGTCTGAGCTTGAAGGTCGCCTCCACGATGCAGCCCAGGGCTCCCCGGCTGCCGACGAAGAGTTTGCAGAGATCGTACCCGGCGACATTCTTCACCACGTTCCCCCCGGCCTTGATCAAGCGGCCGTCGGCGAGCGCCACCCGGATGCCGATGAGATGTTCGCGAATGGTTCCATGGCCGAACCGCCGAGGGCCGCTGGGATTGGCGGCCAGCAGGGCTCCGATGGAGAGGGATTCGGCGAACGGGGGATCGATCGGCAGCCATTGCCCCCGGGCGCGGAGCAAGGCCTGGAAATCCGCCAACGACATGCCCGCCTCGACCGTGGCCGTCATGTCTTCCGGAGTATGGTGGATCAACGCCGCGACGCGGGACAGGTCGTAGCCGGTCACCCGGCCGCGGGAATCCGAGATTTCACGGAGAAGGCCGGGGAGTTCCTCGCGGTTGGCGGGCTTCAGGATCATTCAATTCAAGGTGTCTTCGAGGGCTTGCAGCAGATCCTCCGCACGGAACGGCTTCCGGATGAAGGCCTTGACGCCCATGGAACGAAGCTCCTCCACCTTGACCGCCGTGGCGCGCCTGTCGATCAATCCGCTGAAGGCCATCACCCGCGCCTCCGGCGCGATTTCGAAAATGGCCCTGATCAGTTCCCCGCCGTCCATGGACGGCATGAGCAGGTCGGTGAGGACGGCGGTGATCTCGGAGGCGCGTTCCCGGAAAACGTCGAGAGCCTCGGCCCCGTCGCATTTGACGATGACCTCGTATCCCGCAGCTTCGAGGATGGTCTGCGTGATCTCCCGGACACTGGGTTCGTCATCGACAACCAGGATCAGTCCGCCATCCCCGATTTCAACACGGTCGAATCCGGCTGAGGCCGGTCGGGCCGAGGCGTCCGGCAGCGCGGGTAGATAGAGGCGAAAACAGGAGCCCTGTCCGACGGCGCTTTCGACCCGGACGGCGCCCTTGTGGCCCTTCAGGATTCCGACCAGCGAGGATAATCCGAGCCCGGTGCCGTGGCCAGGCTGCTTGGTGGTGAAGAAGGGGTCGAAGATCTTGTCAATGATGTGATCCGGAATGCCGGTTCCGTCGTCCTTCACCATGATCTCGACGTAGGGCCCCGGTGCGACCTCGGTGTTGAGCCGGCGCTCGCCCCGCCCAAGGTTCACGTTCCCGGCGTCTATTTTGATGGAGCCGCCATCGGGCATGGCGTCGCGGGCGTTGATGCAGAGGTTGACCAGCATCTGTTCGATCTGGGTGGCGTCGCCAATGACCGGCCAGATCCCGGGCTCAACCTCGTTTTCAATCGTGATGGACTTGGGGAATGTCTTGCTGGCGATCTCAACGACCTCGCGCATCAGGGGGAGGAACTGCAGCGGTTTGTGATCGCCCTCGACGCCCCTGGCGAAGTTGAGCACCTGCTTTACAATCTCCGCGCCGCGGTGGGCGCTGTTCTCGATGGTGCCCAGGGTGCGCTCGAAGGTCTCCTTGGAAGGGTTGGCCCGCAGCAGGGCGGTGGAGGCCAGTATCGGGGTGAGGATGTTGTTCAGGTCGTGCGCAATGCCGCTGGCGAGGGTTCCGATACTCTCCATTCTCTGCGAGCGCAGGGCCAACTTCTCAAGTTCCTTCTTCTCGGTGATGTCCGTGTCGATGACGAGGATGGACTTGGGGTTGTTGGACTTGTCGCGTACGAGCGTCCAGCGACTGTCCACGACGCGTTCGGCCCCCATGCGCGCGGGCAGGCGCAGTTCCCCGTGCCAGTCGCCGGTCTTCAGGAGTTGCTCGCGGGCGGAGAAGACCGCAACCTTGTCGAGGTAGATCTGGGCGGTGAGCTTGTTTCCGAGAACCTCGTCTGCGGGCCGGCCGTGGAGGAGTTCCGCGCTGCGATTCCAGAAGCGGATGGTCTCGTCCATGTCGCGGACCACGATGGCGTCGTGCGCGAGGTTCAGGAGGTTGGCCTGCGCGCGGATCTGCTCCTCAGCCTCCTTGCGCTGCGTGATGTCCTGCATCGTGCTCTCGTAGTGCGAGACGACCCCCGTCTTTCCGGCAATGGCACGGGCGCTGATCGAGACCCAGATGATGCCCCCGTCCTTGCGGTAGACCTGGGTCTCGAAGCCGCGGACAAAGCGTTCCTGCTCGAGAATCTTCAGCAGTTCCGCCCTTCGCGCGGGATCGACGTGAAAACGGTTCTGCCGATCGATGAGGTCCCTGGTGAGTTCACCGGGCGAGTCGTAACCGAGAATTCTCGCCCCGGTCGGGTTGGCGACAAGAAAGTTACCCTTGGTGTCGGTCTGGAAGATGCCTTCCTCCGCATTTTCAAAAATGCTGCGATATTTCTTCTCGGTGTTGAGGATGATCTTGGAGGACTGGAGTTTCTCCTCCTTGTGTTGACGCTCCTTGACCGCCTGGGAGACCGCCTGTCCCAACCGCGCAAGGCGGTCCTTCAGCAGGTAGTCCGCGGCGCCGCGGTTGATGCATTCGACCGCCGTCTCGTCGCCGAGGGCGCCGGTCACGACGACAAGAGGGACATCCAGGTTCTGCTTCTTCAGAATCTCCAGGGCCCGGAGGGCGTCAAAGTTAGGCAGCCGGAAGTCCGCGAGAATCACATCAAGGCCCGGATGGAGCGCCTCGACGAAAGCGGCCTCGGTATCGACGCGACGCCAGTCGGGGGCGAAGCCCGCGCGGCGGAGTTCGTGGACCTGGAGTTCCGCGTCGTCCTCACGGTCTTCCAGGATCAGGAGCTTGAGCGGGGTGGGCATGGTCGTGTCAAAGTTCAGCCGCCCGGTTCAGGGACAGCCAGTAGTCGCCGATCTTTCGAACCGCCTCGCTGAACTCCTCGAAATCAACCGGCTTGGAGATGTAGCTGTTGACGCCGAGCTGATAGCTCTCAGCGATGTCGCGCGCCTCGGTGGAGGTGGTCAAGGCGACCACCGGAATCCCGCGGGTCCGCTCGTCGGTCTTGATCTGCCGAAGCACCTCGACGCCATTGACCTTGGGGAGCTTTAGGTCCAGGAGGATGCAGCGTGGTTGGTCCTGGATGTTCCGATTGTCGTAGGCTCCGGTGCAGAAGAGGCGATCGACGGCCTCGGCGCCATCGCGAAGCACCTCGACATTGAGGTCGGGGTGATGGCGCCGCAGGGCGTGCAGCGTCAGTTCGACGTCGTTCGGATTGTCCTCGACGAGCAGGATGTCAATTTCCTCACCCATGATCCGCCTCCGGTTCCCTGAGGGTGAAGTGGAAGGCGGCCCCGCCTTCGGAGGGGCTCTCGGCCCAGACCCTGCCGCCATGACGCTGCACGATGCGCTGCACGATGGCGAGCCCGACGCCGGTGCCCTCATAGTCCTCAGCGCGATGCAGGCGCTGAAAGACGCCGAACAGTTTGTCCTCATATTGGGCGTCAAACCCGACGCCGTTGTCCCTCACGGAGTAGACCGTTTCGCCCTCGCGCTGGGAGGAGCCGATTCCGATCACCGCGGGATCCGCGTCGCGTGTGAACTTGAGGGCGTTGGACAACAGGTTCACATAGACCTGCTTCAACAGCGCCGGGTCCGCCTCAGCATCGGGAAGTTCGCCGATCCGGAATTCCACCTTGCGATCCTGCCGTTCCTCGCGGAGGTCGGACAACGCCCGCTCGATCACCTCGCGGTGGGCGGTGGACTGACGTTCCAGGGGTTGTCGACTGAGGCGGGAAAACGTGAGGAGATCATCGATCAGCTCGCCCATCTGCTGGGTGTTCACCCGCACCCGGGACAGCAGGCGCTGCCCTTCCGGCGAAAGATCGGAACTGTGGTCGTCCAGGAGAATTCGCGAGAAGCCGTCGATGGCGCGAAGGGGGGCACGAAGGTCGTGGGAGACGGAATAGGAGAACGCCTCCAGTTCCTGGTAGGCGCTCTTGAGCTGCTCGGTGCGCTGCTCGACACGCGACTCGAGTTCCTCGTTGAGCTTGCGGACGTTCTCCTCGGCCTGGCGGCGGGCGGTGATGTCGCGGATCACGGCCACAAATCCGATCAGGGAACCCTGGTTGTCACGGATCGGGGCGATGGTCTCCTCGGCCGCGAAAGGGGAGCCGTTGCGCCGGTGGTCGGTCAGGGATCCGGTCCAGGCGATGCCTTGTTTCAACCGGTCCCAAGCCTTGGAGTATTCCGCGAGTTCCACATCGTTCGCGCGTTTGAGGGAACGCGGGGTGCGTCCGACCACCTCGTCTTCTGAGTAGCCGGTGAGGTGTTCGAAGGCGGGGTTGACGTATTCGATTGTTTCGTTCGCGTCGGTGATGATGATGGCTTCGGCGGCGGCCTCCACGGCGGTCGCCAGGCGGCTCAGCTGACTTTCGGCCAGCTTTCTGTCGGTCATGTCCCGGGACACGACCACAAGCTTGGAGACCTCGCCCCGGTCGTCGCGGATCACGCTGCCGAGGGATTCCACGTAACGGACGGACCTGTCAGGCAGAAGAAAGCGGAATTCCGCGCGCTGGCCCTCGCCGGTTTCCACGGTCTTCTGGAAGATCTGCTTCATCCGTTCCTGGTCGTCGGGATGGATGTCCGCGAAGGAATCGGTGCCGTGGAGCCCCTCCGCCTCCCCGAGGACATCGCGGTAGGAGGCGCTGTTGTAAAGACGGCGCCCATCGCGATCGATGACCGCAATCATGTCGGTCATGTTGTCGGAAAGCAGTCGGAAGAACTCCTCGCGTTCGCGCAGGGTCTTCTCGACCTGTTTGCGCTGGGCAATTTCCTGAAGCAGTTCCTCATTGGCCTTGATCAGCTCCGCCGTGCGCTCCTCCATGCGCTGCTCCAGGTCCTCCTGGGTCTTGCGAAGCGCGCGCTCGCTGCGCTTCTGTTCGGAGACATCAATCGCAGAAACCAGCCGCGCCGCAACGCCGGAGTAGGTCAACGGCCGGGTTGCGACCTTGACCTCCAATGGATGGCCGTCCTTGCGGCGATGCTCGAAATCGAGCGACCGGGACTCGCCGACGTCGTCCGATACGGCGGAAAAGAAATCCACCTGGAATCCAGCCGGCCACAACTCATCGGCCTTCATGGAAAGAAATTCGTCGCGCGAGTAGCCGTAGGCGTCAATGGCTGCCTGGTTGACGTCGAGAAACCGGGTGGTCTCGGCGTCGTAGATCCACATTGGTTGCGGGTTGGCCTGAAAAAGCAGATCGATTGCCTCGTCGCGGGAATTCGGATCGAGACAGGGAGCGGAATTGTCGATGTCGCTTTCGGCGCTCACAGGTCAGGCAATCAACCGCGGTTACGCTGGCAGGCGGGAAGGCGGCCCGGAAAGCTGCTTGCCGTGGCAACGCTAGCGAATCGCCTGCGGAACTCAAGGGTTTTGGACGCAGCGAAAGGCTGAATTCCCGAATTTGGTTTTGCCTGATCGGAGACGGGACGGAAGAATGCCCGCATGAGTGAAAGAACCGGCAGGACTCGATTTCTCTCCGTGACGCTGGCCACGCTGACGGCCGCCGCCTCGATGTCTTTGGGAACGGCCGCTGATTGGCGGCAACTGCAGGGCGATGCGCTGCGTTCCGGCAACGCGGCAGACACGTCCTTGCCCGCCTCGCTGAAGCTGAGCGCGACGGCCGCCCTGACTGACGGAATCTACGCGGCTCCGATTGTTGCCGGGGAGACGGTCTACGCAATCGACGGCTCCGGGGTGGTGTTTGCCCTGGATGCGAAATCGCTTGCAGAGCTCTGGCGATTTGAAACCAGGGGCGGGGCGGGGAACTGCAACAACGTCGCGGCGCCGGCGGTGGTTGGCAGTTACCTGCATGTGGGCACAACCGCCGGCTACTATCATGTGCTCGACCGAAAAACAGGCAGGCTGGTCCGGGAGATTGATTGCAGGGAACCCATCTTCTCGGCGCCCGCCGTTGGAAACGGACGCGTCTACTTCGCCACCCTGGGAGCGCGGGTCTATGCGTTGGAACCGAATGGCGAAGTCGCCTGGACGTGGGATTTTGTGAAGGAGATCGTCGGTTTCAAGGGCAACCGCTGGCTGGGCGCGGACTGGGTGAAGTTCCGCGGCGACCGGGTCAACTGGAAGGATCACTTTGTCTGCTCGCGCGACATCTGCCTCGTCGATGACGTGGTGGTGATGCCGGCGGGGGGAAGAACGGTGTTTTTGAAAGACATCGGCAAGGAGCCGCGGTTGCGCGTCGTGGCGGAGATTCCGTCCTACGCGGGAAAGGAATACCCCGCCACCTTCGGCCAGAGCGCCGATGCGGAAGGCAATGTCTACGTGCAGTGGCATCGACGAGACAATGCAGGTCGCGTGGAGAAGATCAGGCAGGTCGGGGATTCCGCGGTCTTTGATTTTGTGAAGGGCACCGAGACCGCCATTCACATGCACGGACTCTTGAGCATGTCGTCGGTCGCGGTTCGCGACGGGGAGGTCTTTCGGACCCGCCCGGAGCATGGCATCGGCCTGAGTCGATACAACCAGGCCAACGGAGAATCGAAGACGCTCAGCGAGCATCCTTCGATCACCCCGCCGGTGGTGACGAAGAATCACGTGGTCTACGGCGGCCTTGATGGACGCGTCCATGTCGTTCCGATCGATGGAGGAAACGGGCTTTCGCTGGGCACGGCGTTCAATACGCCAATCACGGCGCCTTTGGCCGTGGCGGATGGCCGGATCTACGCGGCCGGCGAGGACGGCCATCTCTATTCGTGGGCCAAGGGCGGAAAGGCGAAGATGCCGACGAAGGATCTGGGCATCTCAAAGATCCGCAGTCCCTTGACGGGACCGATGGCCGGCTCGAAATACGATTGGTATACCAACTACGGCGACGCGGCCGGCTCCAACGCCAACGACCAGGGCCTTGAGCCGCCGTTGCGAATGCGCTGGGCTCGTCGCCTGGAAGGCACGGTCAAGCACCTGCCGGTCTGCGGCGGCGGAAGGCTTTACACACACACCGCCGAGGGCCAGGTCATCGCGGTGGAGCAGGATACCGGGCGTCTGCTTTGGCGGAGGTATTTCCCCCACGTCTATCTCTCCTTCACCTCGCCCTTGTACATCGATGAGAAACTGCTCATTCCCCAGGGCGGTCTGAAGCAGTCCCTTGTGCGTTGCCTTGATGCGAAGACCGGCGACCTGCTTTGGGAGGCGCCGTTCACCGGGTCGCCGGGCTGGAGTCGGCAGTTTCCGCCGGTCGTGCATGACGGCATCGCGATGTACGCCTCCGGTTCCGGGAAATACGCGGCGCAGGGCTCGGAGAAGGCCTTCACCTTCAAGGGCGATCCCAAACCCACCAAGGATGGGCGCGAGGTGAACAGTTGGATCTACGCGAACACGATTCCATATTATCCCAAGGATCATCGCCCCCGGGCCTGGGCCTGGGATGTGAAGAACGGCAGGCTGCTTTGGGAAAAGGACTTTTCGGAGTATGGGAATGGCGGCAACGACTGCGGCATCAGTGTCCTCGACGGAAAGCTCTATTACTCGGTCTTCTTCGGTTACGCGACGAGCCAGAAGAAGCGTCGCGGTTTGAAGACCGATCACAATGGCCTGACGGCCTGCCTTGATCCCAGGACCGGCGAGGTCCTGTGGCTGACCACGGATTACTACCTCACCTCCAAGTGCACCCTCAGCGCGCGTGATGGGAGCATCTACATCGGCGGCTACAATGTGGCCAGGGAGGGGACGAATGACCGCTTTGTCTGGCGGCTCGACGCCAAGACAGGGAAGCTGATCTGGAAGTCGGAGGCGGTCACCTCGGCTCTGAATGTGGTGACCGTCGGCGAGAAATACATCTTCTCCAACGCGCTGCGCGGGAAGGGGAATGTCTTCGACCGCGAGACCGGCAAGGTCGTCGCCAGCATCGGACACAATTATGCGTGCTGTCGCTTCACGCTGTCAGAGCCCTACGTCCTCGGCGCGAACATGGACATGATCGACCTCTCGCAGGATGGGAAGCTGGTTTCGACCGGGCCGGCGATCGATTCCCGGGAGTGTCTTGGGGCTGTGGTTTCGAACGGCCGGATCTTCTACACCTCGCAGGCCAGCGGGTTCGTGGTTTCGCAGACGTATGGGGAGGCGTCGAAGAAGCTGCCGGCCGTTTGGGAGCGGTAGCGTAGGCGTCCCGCCTGCGGGTTTGCCGGGCGTCCTCGCCCGGCGTTGGCGCATGGCGGCGAGACGCCGCCAGAACCCGCAACCGGGACGGTCGCACTAGGGAACGCCGATCCGACCGTTGACAGGCGCTTGGGCGGGAATAGATTGGATGTCATGAATATGCAGAATTAAGGAAATGTATTGATGAGGGGGTTCCGTTCACACTGCACGATGCCGATGGGCGATCGTTTGAAGCGCCTCATCGGGACTTCATTCTCCTGCCGCCGAAATCAACGATCGCGGTGGTTGCCGAACAGGAAGATGACGATCCGGAATCCACCGTCACCAACATCGTGCCATTGTTGATGATTTTAGGAGTGACGCAGCGGGTGAAGGGGTGAAGGCGGCGTTGCTACCAGGCCGCGTAGCGGCCCAACATGAATAGCCGTGGTCGAAGGCGCATTGCGCCAAGGCCACGGTTGTCGTGACGAGAGAATCCAAGCCGCGTCAGCGGCGACACCCGGCCAGTTTCGAAACGCCGTCACAATCAACGCCCGTGGGTGACGCCGCTACGCGGCTCATCCCGTTCGTTGCCTGGTTTCCGTGGCCTCGTTCCTCGACCACGGCTATTCATGTTTCGCCGCTCTGCGGCTTGGATGTGTGCGAGCCGCAATCGCGGACTGGCATTCGCCGCGGACTTCCGCCCTTACGATGGCCAATTCCCCTCAATCCAACGAATCACAAGGCTCGCGTGGGAGAGCGGGTGATTTACGTTGTTGATGTCGGCGTTGGTTTCGTAGTCGAGGAGGACGACGTCGCCTTCGTTCGACAGCTTCCTCAATTCCTCGAGTTCCGGTTGAAGCTTGTTGTCGAGGACCCACTTGTAGGTGGGTAGGTAGATCTGTTTGCGGGCGGCGACGTAGTTGAGCAGGGTTTCGTCGCGGACGCCGGCCTGATGGCCCAGCACGGGGCCGTGGGTCTTGGTCGTGCGTTTCACGCCGCGCATCTGTTTGAGTTCGAAGCGTGAGGTGTCGATGCCCTCGCCCTTGAAGACCTTCAGCCCCTGCCAGACGCCTTCGACGCTCATGGCGGTGACGCCGGGAGTATTGGGGATGGGGATGCCGCCATGGAGGTAGAACGGACTGAACTTCACCCAGGGCTTGTGCGCCCGGGAGGTGAGATCGATGACAGTGGCATCGGGGTAACGATTCCTCAGTGTCTTGTTCTTGCGCCGGCGGCTTTCGAGAATGAAGGGCATTGGGGGAAGTGTTTGCGGATTAGGACGGGCAGTGATGTGCATTCACCCCGATTGGAGCGCCCCGCCATGGACGGCCGGGGGGGTTTTTGGTTGCGCATTGCCCGGCAAGCACGGCGCGCCGCAACGTGGGGCATCGTGGGCTTTTGTGGCAA
>JAYPEY010000002.1:53182-77782 GCA_038126035.1 Verrucomicrobiales bacterium
CGGCCGGGGTGTTGTTCGATAGCGAATGCCGAGCAATGCTCGGCGCTCCGAATCTGGGGCATGCGTGCGATGTGTGGCAATGGATGCATTCCAGGCGACCTTGCTGCGCTCAATCCATCACCGCTTCCAACGCCTCCGGTGTTCCGGGAGGACCGCCATTGTGCGAAAGATCGCGTCGGGTCCAGACGTAGCGGAACATGAGCGTGCGGAGCGCCGCGGTCAGGGGGATGGCCAGGATGCCTCCGATGATGCCGCCCAGCAGCGTGGTGCCGACCATGACGGCGAGAATGATCGTCAGCGGATGCAGGCCGACGCGGTCGCCGATGATCTTCGGGGAAATGAACAAGCCCTCGGCCGCCTGCACGGCGATGAAGAGGAGGACCAGCAACCCCGGATGGAGCCAGTCGCCAAACTGGATGATGCAGATGACCAACGCCGGCACGATGCTGAGCATGACGCCGAGGTAGGGGACAATCCCCAGAATGCCGGCCAGCGCGCCGAGGAGAAATGCGTAGGGCAATCCGATGAGCTTGTAGCCGATGATCAACAGGACTCCCACGCACATCGAGACCAGGACCTGCCCGCGAAAGAAGACGATCAGACGCTCGTTGATCTCCCGCAATACGAAGACGACCTCCTCCTTGATGCGGGATTCACGGACCGGGAGGTAGTCGGTCCAGTTGCTGCGGATGCCGCGCTTTTCCAAGAGGAAGTAGAACAGGTAAACCGGGACCATGGCCATGCCGATCATCAGGCCGCCCCAGGAGGCGATCTTGGCGATCTGTTCCTGGAACCATTCGAAGACGACCGGAAGGCTGGAGGTGATCCATTCCTCCACCGTGTCGTCGAGGCCCGACTCCCAGGCCTCGGCGGCCTTGTCGCCAAAGGGCGTCGTCTTGAGCCAGGCGCCGAAGCGATGCTTGGCGTCGTCGAGCAGGGTCGGCGAGGCGGGCGCTGCCTCGGCAGGGACTTCGGTTTCGGGAGAGTTCCCATCTGTGGATGGCTGGGCCGCTTCTACGGCATCGGGATCGGGTATCGCGGAGGCGTAGTTGGTTTCGGTGATCCGGTCGAACAGGCCGTCGATCTCCACGACCAGGGTGGGGATGAAGGAGGTGAGAACGGAGAGAGAAAGGACGACGGCGGCGAACATGACCAACAGAATCGACCGGGTGCGAGGGATGGCGGCCTTCTTCTCCACCCAGTCCACCACCGGGTCGATCAGGTAGGCGAGAATGCCCGCAACGGCGAGGGGAAGAAGAACGGAGGCCAACTGGCTGACGGTCCAGGCAAGCCCCCAACAGACCAGTCCCAACAACACCAGCACGACCGCGCCGGCGACGCTGGTGGCGGCGAACCACAGCACGCGCGCCTGTTTCTCGGAAGGGGCGGGAAATTTCATGTCCATTGGCGCACCGTGACGCAGTGGTCGCTCAGCGAGAATTACAATGCTGCAGAGCGATTCTCACGACGAGGACTTCGGGCGTCGGTTGGCCTGTTTGCCGAGGCGGCGGGATTTGCGGGCCGCCGCCCGAACGGCGTTGATCAGTGCCGAACGAAGGCCGGCCTTCTCCAGTTCGTGGACGCCCTCGATGGTGGTGCCGCCCGGGCTGGTGACCATGTCCTTGAGCGCGCCGGGGTGCTGACCTGTTTCCAGAACCATCCTGGCGCCGCCGAGCAGGGTCTGCGCCGCGAGGCGGGTGGCGACATCACGTGGCAGCCCGGCCGCCACGCCCCCGTCGCTCAAGGCCTCGATCATCAGATAGACATAGGCCGGCCCGCTTCCGCTGAGGCCGGTGACCGCGTCCAGGAGATTCTCCTTCACCTGAAACGCCACGCCGACGGAGGAAAGCAACCGCTCGACCAGGGCGGCGTCGTCTTCAGTCGCATTGGCGCCGATGGCAAATCCACTCGCGGACTCGCCCACCAGGGCCGGGGTGTTGGGCATGACCCGAATCACCCGGGCGTCTGAGGGAAGGCAGGACTGGAGTTTCTCCAGTGTGACGCCGGCCGCGATGGACACCAGCAGCCTCGCGCTGTCGAAATGATCGCCGACCCCACGCAGAACCTCCTCGACCTGGTGGGGTTTGACGGCAAGGAAGACGACATCGGCATGGCTGACGACTTCCACGTTCGATTCGGTTGTCCGGGCGCCAACGGAGTCAGCGAAGGCCGTTCGCGCGCCCTCGAAGATATCGCTGGCGACGATCTTGTCCGGCGAGGCCATCCCGGCTTTGACAAACCCCTTGGCCAAGGCGGCGGCCATCCTGCCGGAGCCCAGAAATCCGATGGTAAGGTCCGTTGACATGCGAGGCTTTTATCAGTCGGCCATCGGGAAATGAAGGGAAAACCGAGGAGGGGACACGAACGTCAAACGTTCAACTCCCACCTTGAAGCTGCAAAGCGGGATTGGGGCGCTGTGCGCGTCACGCCTCCGCTTGACGTTTGGCGTTTCATGTTGGGGTGGAAGTTCGTCTTCGTTCACCCGACTCGGTCCTTGGGATCCCACGGATTTGAGCCTAATCTGGGGCCTGTGAAGATACTGTTTATCGGAGACATCGTCGGGCGGCCGGGGCGGCGCGCGGTGCAGTTGCTGGTTCCCCAGTTGCGGATTCAGCATGGGCTGGATGTGGTGATCGCGAACGGCGAAAACTCCGCAGGCGGGGCGGGGATCAGTCCCAGCACGGCCCGGGAGATTTTTGAGGCCGGTGTGGATGTGATCACGACGGGCGATCACCTGTGGGATCAGAAGGATGTCGTTCATTTGTTGAACGAGGAGCCGCGATTCCTGCGGCCGTTGAATTACCGGCCGGAAACCATCGGGCAGGGCTGGACGCTCTGTGAGAAGAAGGGGGCGCCGCCGGTGGGAGTGATCAATGCGCAGGGCAGGACTTTCATGGCGGCGTTGGAGAATCCCTTCACCATGGTGAAGGAGGCCGTCAGGGAACTGCGCAAGACGACCCCGGTGATCTTCCTGGATTTCCATGCCGAGGCGACCTCGGAGAAGATTGCGATGGGGCGGATGCTCGACGGGAAGGTCAGCGCTGTCGTCGGCACACACACACACGTTCAGACCGCGGATGAACAGATTTTCCCCGGCGGCACGGCCTTCCTCTGCGACGCCGGATTCACCGGGCCGCACGACAGCGTTCTGGGGCGGGACTTTGAACCGGTGATTGAGCGCTTTCTCACCTATGAGCCGCGCCGGTTTCCGGTGGCCAGGGACCGGGTTCTTCTCCAGGGCGTGATCATCACCGTGGACGACGCCACCGGAAAGGCGGTCGATATCGAACGCGTCTCCGAACCGATGCCGCCGCAGATCGCCTGACGCCCTCGGCCATGCCGCGCAAGAAAGCCGCCAGTCAGTGGGATTTCGGGGAGTTGTTTCCGGACGAGGAAACGCGCCGGATCTGGAGCGTCGGGGACCTCACTGGACGCGTGAAGGCGCTCCTGTCGAAGGAATTTCGTGAAGTCTGGATCTCGGGGGAGATCGCCAATCTTCGCCGACAGAGTTCGGGGCACATGTATTTCACGCTTAAGGATCGCGACGCGCAGTTGAGTTGCGTCCTGTTTCGCGGGCAACGGGTGGAACATCGGGATCTGCTGGAGGATGGAAGCGAAGTCATTCTTCGCGGGGAGATCACCGTCTACGAGGCCCGCGGGCAATATCAGTTGCTGGTGCGGGAGATTGAGCTCAAGGGCGTCGGCGCATTGCAGGCCGAGTTTGAGGCGTTGAAAAGGAAACTCGACGGGGAAGGGTTGTTCGCGCAGGAGCGGAAACGGGAACTGCCGCGGTTCAATCGCCGCATCGGCGTCGTGACCTCGCCGACCGCCGCGGCCTTGCGGGACGTGTTGCACGTGATTGAGCGCCGCGATCCCGGATTATCCATCCTGCTCGCGCCATGCCGTGTGCAGGGAGCGGGCGCAGCGAGAGAGGTCGCCCACGCAATCGAGGCTCTCAATGAATGGCATGCGGCCCAAACCGCGGGCGCCGGGCTCGATCTTGTCCTGGTCACGCGCGGCGGAGGCAGTCTGGAGGATCTCTGGGCGTTCAATGAGGAACCCGTGGCCCGGGCAATCTTCGCGTCCGGATTGCCCGTCGTATCCGCGGTGGGGCATGAAATCGATTTCACCATTTCCGACTTTACCGCCGACCTGCGCGCGGCGACGCCGAGCGCCGCGGCGGAGTTGATCACCGAGGGCGTTCACGCCGTCCGCGAATTTGTCCTGGATGCCCCGGGCAGACTCGCATCCGCGGCGTCCCGCTCGTTGCAGGATGCCCAGGTTTCCGCGGCGCAATTGACGCGGCGACTGCAGTTGGCGCGTCCTTCCCGGCGAATCGAGGAGCATCTGCAACGCCTCGACGACCTGATGGACGTGATGGCGCGATGCGCGAGGCACGCCGTGAAATCGGCGGGGCATCAGAGCCGCGAAGTCTGCGGCCGGTTGCTGCGCCTGAAGCCCTCGCGGCTCGTGGAGCAGAAACGCGCCGAATTGACGCGTTCGAATGAACAACTGCTGGAATCCTGCGCGCAGGCGCTCGAGGATCGACAGGCGCGCCTGGAGCGGGCTGTGGAACGACTGCGATTGCTCTCGCCGGCAAACGCCCTGGAGCGCGGCTACTCCATCACGGTCGATGCCGAAACCGGGGAGACCATCCGCTCAGTGGAACAGTCCCAACCGGGACGGAAAATCAGGACGCGCGTGCATGATGGGGAATTTGGGAGCGTGATTGAATCCGAGGCTTGAGCTGCCCGAAGGAAGTGGGAAGCCGGTGGGGCGAGATTCCCTCGAGCCCAAACCAATGTCCTGAAAGGCCAAGAGCGTCTTCCGATGTGGTTGCGCAACCAGTTCGTGTGGTTCTTTCGCTCCTTCAGAGCTTTGATCAGGGCTCGAGGGACTCTCGCCCCACCGCTCCTGGCTTCCTTCGGTTATATCAAGCGCCGGAGTTGTTCCGGGGCATCGAATTGCCCCCGGCCGCCTTATTCGTCTTCCATTAGTATCTCGTGCGCAAGGTTGGTCCTGACGCCAAGTTGATATCGGAGCACATCAATCGCATTGGTCCAACCAGGTGGTTCGCCGCCGCCTGAACTCTTCGGCTTGTCGTGAGCCTTCTCCAAAGCCTGTAAGAGCAACCCAAGAAACGTTGAACGGTCGCGTATCCAGCGACGCCCCGGGGCGGTTTGGTTCAGAGCTGCAAGCATCTCGGCCCAGTCGTTGTCACTGTAGCGCGAGGTCCACGCCTTGCCATCGTGATACTGCCGAACAAGTGCGTCCTCCACATGGCTCTCTTGCAGTCCTTCAATGCGAGCCTCCGTTTTACCATGGTCGTGAAAATGCGAGATCATGATATCCAGGCGATCGACGAGATGCTCGTTCACCCAGGTCGCCGTATCCGAATCCGTCGCCGCGATCATCCTGGGCAGTCGTTCGTAGACGGTGTGTTCGTAGGCCTTGGGCGGCAGTTGCCGGGAGGGCGCGAAGTCGTCGCGCGAAAGTGAACTCATGTAGCGCACGGCTTCTTCGTAGGCGCCTTCGGCGATCAAGGAATCAACTCGGGCGTTATGCGCCACCTCGCGCTGCGGACCGATCGAGGCGTAGATCCAGAGTCCGGCCATGCCGGTCAGAATGACGGCCGTTCCGGTTGGGAAGGTTCCGCCTTCTCGCTTTGGCAGCGGCTGTGCCGTGCAGCGCAGATTCAGGATGGTCGCCGCGATGGCGGCGATGGGGCAGGGCCACATGGAGACGCCCATGACGCTCATCAATCCAGTCAGGAGAATCTCTTCTTCGGGAGAATTTCGCATGCCTCCCATAGCCGCCATCAAGGCCTTCCCAAACGCGCCGCCAAAAAAGGTGACGGCAAAGGCCTCGCCGCTGGCCACCGCCAAGACACTGACAAATGCGCGTCCAAATCCCCAGTCGCACGCCACGTGCAAGGCCCGTGTGAGGAGAACAACGCGCCATGCGGAGACAATCCCGAGCAAGGCAAGGTTCACCTTGGCGGCGGTCAACGAATCGAACATGCGCTCGACCGGGATGGCATACAGCCACGCGATCGGGGCGGTCATCCAGAACAGGCCCATAAAGGACATCCAATCATTGCCGACGGATGTGCGTTTGAGTTCCGCTTTCCGAATGCCTCGGCGAGTTCCAAGACGGTAGGCCGCAAACCACACCAGGAATCCGGACGCCGTCGAGAAGAGCAATGGCCCAAAAATCCACTTGGCGGTGTGTTCCGAGATGTGGAACTGATCGTAGTTTCGAGGGATGGCGGTGATCAGGACCAGGAACAACCCGATCCAGAAGGCGGATGCCGACCGTGCAACCGCCTCAATGGAGCGTCGATGACCAAACTGGTAAAGCAGAATGGCAGAAGCGTTCATCCCCCAGGCAGTTGCAACGCGCTTCTACGGGCTCACCGCCAGGCGTTCCTCGTTGTGCTCCTGTTTCATCAGGATGTTGTGGAACTTGTAGGTTTTGAGCATGAAGTGCGTGGAGGTGGAGACGACGCCGTCGATGGTGGAGAGTTTCTCAGAGACGAAGGAGGCGACCTTTTTCAGGTCGTCGTCCTCGACGATGACGAGCAGATCGTAGGCCCCGGACATGAGGTAGCAGGATTTGACCTCCCGATGTTTGGCGACGCGCTCGGCGACGCGGTCGAATCCACCATCGCGCTCCGGGGTGAGCTTGACCTCGATGACGGCGCGGACGAGTCCCGAGTCGACCTTGTTCTCGTTGAGGATGGCTCCATAGCCGAGGATGGTTCCGTCGTCCTCGAAGGCCTTGATCTTGTCATGGACGGCCTCTTCAGAAACGCCCAGCATGTCGGCGATCTGCGAGGGTTTCCGCGAAGAGTTTTTCTCCAGCAGTTTGAGCAGTTCTTCCATGCGGCGGAGTTAATCAGGAAGGGCATGGCTTGCCCACGCAAATCTTCCATTGAGCCGGCCAAAGGCGAATATGGAACGCTCAACTTCCAACTTTGAACATCCAACGAAGGACCACGCGCTCGGCGCGCAATCACCAAGTTTAAAGTTGAGCGTTGAACGTTGAGCGGTGAACGTTGTCCTCCGTTGACGCCAGCGGATGACTGTTCGTCGGACGCCGGAAACTCACCGCGGCAACAACTTTGTATCCCATGACGCCCGAGCATCAATTCAGCGACCTGCTTGCCGCCGACGCGCCTTTCACGGCGCTGGCGCCGATGCAGGACGTGACAGACCTGCCGTTCATGGAATTGCTGGGACGCTACGGCGCGCCGGATGTTTATTTCACGGAGTATTTCCGGGTCTATCCGAACAGTCGCCTGGACAGGCATATCCTCAGATCGATTACAGAGAACAGGACCGGTCGGCCGGTGGTGGCGCAGATGATCGGGAATGACATCGAATGGCTCACGCGTACGGCGCGCGAATTGGAGAGGCATCCGATCGCGGCGGTGGACCTGAATCTGGGCTGTCCGGCGCCGGTGGTCTACAGGAAGTGCGCGGGAGGGGGACTGTTGCGGGAACCTGAGCGTGTCGACCGGATTCTGGGCGCCCTGAGGGAGGCCATCGCCGGCCGGTTCACTGTGAAGACCCGGGTGGGTTTCGATTCCGCGGAGGTGTTCGACGAGTTGCTGCCCATCATTGCGAAGCACGACCTGGATCTGCTGACAGTGCATGGCCGCACGGTAAAGGAGGCCTATAAGAGCGCCGTTCACTACGACCTGATCGCCCAGGCCGCAGCGGCGCTGGATTGTCCGGTTCTGGCGAACGGCAATGTCTATTCGGCTGCGAAGGCCGAGGCGGTGATTGCGGCGACGGGCGTCGGCGGCGTCATGATCGGCCGGGGCGCGATCCGGAACCCCTGGCTCTTCGAGCAGATCCGGCAGCGGCAACGCGGCGAATCGGAATTTGTTCCCACCGGACGCGATGTGCTGGCCTATATCCGTGATCTGTTCGAATCGGTGAAACCGGCGGGGATCGAACCCGACCAGCACGTCCGCAAGATGAAGAAATACATAAACTTCGTCGGTATCGGGGTGGAGGCGAGCGGGCAGTTTCTACACGAGATCCGGCGGGCGGAGACGGAGTCCGGATTCTTCGGGATCTGCGAGCGTTTCCTGGACAATGATGAGCCGACGCCGTTGGAGCCGTTCGAACTGCCGCTGGGAGAACGTGACGTTCTGGCAGGCGTGCATAAGTGAGCGCCGGTCTGAGCGGAATGGGGTAACGACGGAAGACGCGGAAAAGGAGCGGGGGATGCGGGATTGACGCGGATTCGCCCTCGTAAGCGGCTTCCAATCAAGATGAACGAACTCACGTTCGTTTCTACGGGGCATGGATGGAGGAGCCCAGTCTACCGCGCCATGACGCGGGCGGTCGGATTGCTCATGGTTCCGATCGGGCGTTGTCCGGCTCCGCGCCTTCCCCTGTCGCCGAGATCGGCGCGCGCGCGTTCGGCATGGGCCATGAGACTTTCCACAATGTGGGGATATTGGTCAGCGAGGTTCTCACTGGAATCGATGTCGTTCACGAGATGGAACAACAAGGGTTTGTCGGATTCCCCCTTCTTGAAGTGCGGGTGACGCACGAGTTCCTTGAGCGGCACGAATAATTTCCAGGGACCGCTGCGGACTGCCTGAAGCTGGTCCTGGTAGTAGTAGAAGAAGGCGTCGTAAGGCGTGCGCGCCCCGCGGTGGTTCAGAATGAGGGCGGTGATGTCATGACCGTCGATGATGCGATCCGAGGGCCCCTTGCCACCCGCCAACCGCGCAAAGGTCGGCAACAAATCCATGGTCGTGGAAAAGTCGTCACAGACCGTGCCTGGTTGGATCTGCCCAGGCCACCACATGATGGTCGGCATGCGGAAGGCTCCTTCGGATGTCGTGTAGCCCCGGCCGTAGTAGGGGAGATTGCTGCCGCGCGAGGGGCTTTTCATGTCGCGCGCAATTGGCGCCCCGTTGTCCGAGGTCCAGATGACCAGGGTGCGTTTGTCGATCTTGAGCTCCGTGAGTTTGTCCAGGATTCGTCCGGCCGCCCAATCCAGTTCCTCGATGGAATCGCCCCAGGGGCCGTTCCTGCTCTTCCCCTTGAATCTGGGGCTGGCGAATGGCGTGGCCGTGCTGCCGGGCATGGCTTCCGGGATATAGAGAAAAAAGGGCTTGTCCTTGTTCTGTTCAATGAATTTCAGGGAGCGGTCGTTGAGCTTTTTTGTGAGCAGATCGCGATCGGTCGGCGCCTCGACGACCTTCTCGCCATCCATCAGGGGCAGGGGCGGCCAGCGTTTTCCGTCGAGAGGATTGCCGGGACGTTGTGCCAGGCGCTTGCCGACGGCCTCGGTCATGTCGTCGCTGTAGGGAACGCCGTAGTAATCATCGAAGCCCTGCCGGGTGGGAAGGAATTCAAACTGATCGCCCAGATGCCATTTGCCGACACAGGCAGTGGCGTAGCCCTGCTCCTTCAAGACTTCGGCGACCGTGATCTCATCGGGATTCAGGCCGTGGGGCGAGACCGGGCGGAGCACATGGCCATCGCGTTCGTTGTGGTGCATGCCGACGCGCTGCGAATAGCACCCGGTCATGATGCTGGACCGTGAAGGCGTGCAGACGCCCGCCGTGACGCAGAAGTGGGTGAATTTCCGCCCCTCGCGCGCCATGCGGCTGAGATTGGGAGTGCGGTGAATCGTGGAGCCGAAGGGCTCAATGTCGCCGTTGCCCAGATTGTCGCAGAAGATGACGATGAAGTTGGGCTTGTCGATCTCCGGCAGCGCGTCGCCGTGAGGCTGGGCTCCCAATTGAAGGGACGCCAGGAAGGCCGCCAGCGCGCCGATGAGGCGTTTCGTGATTCGTTTCATGGGCTTCTGTGGTTTCGGAGGATGAACAGGATCGGATTGCGACATTCGAGATCCGGGGTTCCCGTCGCACGACGGCCGGACTAGACGCCTTCGGCTCCGGCGTCCCGCGCTGTGAGATCCATGACGGCGCTGCGGGCGTCCTTGCCTTCGTAAAGCACGGCATAGACCTCGTTGATGATGGGGGTGGGCACCTTCAGTCGCTGGGCGAGTTGACGGGCCGAGCAGGCGGCGTGGTATCCTTCGGCCGCGTTGGCGGTGTTGAACAGGATCTGCGGCAGGTCCTCTCCGCGTCCCAGCCGCTCGCCGAAGGTGCGGTTGCGGCTCAATTTCGAATAACAGGTCGCCACGAGGTCGCCGATGCCGCTGAGACCGGAAAAGGTCTCGCGCTTGGCTCCGCTCGCCACGCCAAGCCGCGTCATCTCCACAATGCCGCGGGTCACAAGGGCCGCCTTCGAATTGTCGCCAAAACCCAGACCGTCGCCGCAACCTGCGGCGATCGCGATGACGTTCTTCAGGGCGCCGCCCATTTCAACGCCCTGCAGATCGTCGCTGGTGTAGACCCGGAAGGTGGGGCGATGGAAGACGCCTTGAACGGTCCTGGCGGCCTCCGCATCGTGGCTCGCGACGACGGTGGCGGCGGGAACGTTCCTGGCGACTTCAAGGGCGAGCGTCGGCCCGGACAGGGCCGCGACCCTCGCTTTGGGCATGGTCTGCTCAAGGATGCCGGACATGGTTTTGCCCGTGTCGAATTCGATGCCCTTGGTGCAGGTGAGGGCAATGCCGTCAAAATCCTCCAGACGTCTGGTGACGGAGCGGAACGCCTTGGACGCCACGGCGATGACCACGAGTTCGGCGGATGCAACCGCCTTCCCGATGTCGGATTCCGTCGTCCAGTCGGTGGGCAGCTGGACATCGGGGAGATACTGCTCGTTGCAGCCGGTCCGGGCGAGTTCGGCGAGCCGTTCGGCGTTGTGCGCCCAAAGGGTGACGTCGTTGCCGCTTTCGTGCAGGAGTTTTGCCAGTGAACTGCCCCAGGCGCCCGCGCCGAGTACTGTGACCTTCATTCTTCCGTGGGTGGACTATCAACAGTTGTTTTCGTTCTGCCTCCGCCAATGCGATGCTCCGTGCCGGCGATGAGACGGCGGATGTTATCCTTGTGCTTGTAGATTGCAAGGGCGCCGACTGTCAGACCCACCCCAATCATCAGCGGGCTGCGGCCCGTCAGCCATGCGGACAACGGCACGGCCGCCGCGGCGGCGATCGAGGCGATGGACACGTAGCGGCTCAAGGCCAGGAAAACAATCCATGTCCCAATGCAGATGAGGCCGCCGACGGGCATCAGGGCGAGCAGGGTTCCGGCGGTGGTGGCGATGCCCTTGCCGCCCTTGAACTTCAGCCAGCAGGTGTAGTTGTGGCCGAGGATCGCGCCGACGGCGCCCGTCAATTGAAGGCACTCGCGGATGTCCGCGTCCAGTTCCGGCAGGCCTCCGGCAATCTGCAACGCCATGGTCGGCGCGAAATAGCAGGCCAGCCAGCCCTTCAGCGCATCGACCAGAAGCACGACCGCGCCCACTTTCTTCCCCAGGGCGCGCGTGATGTTGGTGGCGCCGATGTTGCCGCTGCCGAATTTTCGGATATCGACGCCACGCGCTCTCCCCACCAGCAGTCCGGTGGGGAAACTACCCAGAAAATAGGCGTCAATGGCGACGACGGCGTAACCCAGCGGTTCCACGCGCGGACTTTAGGCCCATCCGAGAACGGGCTTCAAGTTCCTTGTTGGAAAGCGGACATTCCTCTTTGCCGCGCCGGCTTTGCCCCGCTATACATCCCCGCGTGCCGGACAAGATCAAAGTTGCGGTCCTGGGAACAGGATCATTGGGGACGCATCACGCGCGGATCTACGCCGAATTGGCGGAGAGCGGGGAAGTGGAGTTTGTCGGCGTCTACGACCGGGACCGGGCCAGGGGCGGGGAGATTGCGGCACGGCACGGCGTTGCGCTGTTTGCGTCGGAGGCGGAGGCGGCCGAGGCCGCCGAGGCATTGAGCATTGTCACCCCGACCGAAAGCCACTTCGGGCTGGCGGAGATGCTGCTGGAGCGCGGTCGCCATGTGCTGGTGGAGAAGCCGATGACCAACACGGGCGAGGAGGCGGCCCGATTGGTCAGCCTCGCCCGTGAACGCGACTGCACCCTGCAGGTGGGGCATGTCGAGCGTTTCAATCCCGTTTTTGATTTTCTGCAGCGCGAAGCCAGCGAGCCCAAGTTCATCGAGGCGCATCGATTGTCTCCCTATCCGGCCCGGAGCATGGACGTCGGCGTGGTGCTGGACCTGATGATCCATGATCTCGACGTCCTGCTGGCCTTCGTGAAGTCGCCGGTGCTGAGCGTGGACGGGGTGGGCATCGCGGTCCTGAGCGAATCCGAGGATATCGCCAACGCGCGGATCAAGTTTGAGAACGGCTGCGTCGCGAATGTGACTGCGAGCCGGATCAGTCCGGAACGCATGCGCAAGATCCGGGTCTTCAGCGGCGGGGAGCGGCCGAGTTATGTGTCGTTGGACTACCGCGAACAGAAGGGCTACCTGTATCGCCTGGGGCGCGGCGATGAGAAGGAATCCTCCTTGTTGAAGAAACTGATCGCCGCGGGGGACTCCAAGATTGTCAGCGAGTTCGCCGGTCGGAAGATCGTGCGGGAGCCCGTCCCCATTGAAAAGGGAGAGCCACTGAAACTGGAGTTGCAGCACTTTGTGGAATCGGTAAAGGCCCGGACAGCGCCCCTGGTATCCGGGGAGTCGGCCAAACAGGCATTGGATCTGGCCCTGGAGATATCCCGGCAGATCGCCGGAGGAGAAAAGCTGAAGTAGAATCGGAGTGTCCTGAGGAGATCATTCCCGACTGGATATCCCGGAGCGAAGCGATACACTCTCGACGCGTGCACGGCAAAAAATTCATGATTCTGGCGGGGGAGGTGAGCGGGGATGTCCGCGCGGCGGAGCTTGTGCGCTCCATCCGCAAGGCGGCCGTCGCGCACGGAGAGGAGGCCATGCCGACCTTCATCGGCACCGGACCGGCGCTTGAGAGGGGCGGCGCCAGGATGGCCCTGGACCTGACGGCGCACGCGGTGATCGGTCACCTCGATTTTCTCCGCGGCGGGGTCTCCAAGTTCTTTCGCTTTTTCGACGAGTTGCTGCAGGTCGCCCTTGAGGAGCGCCCTGATGTGGTGGTTTTCGTGGATTATTCGGGTTTCAACCTGCGTTTCGCCAAGGCCTTGAAGAAGCGGTTGCGGGGGATTGCCCCGGGTTCGTTCAACAACTGGAATCCGAAACTCGTCTATTACGTATCCCCCCAGGTCTGGGCTTCGCGTCCCGGACGCGCCGCACAGATCGCGGACAACATCGACCTGATGCTCTCAATCTTCCCCTTCGAGAAGGACTGGTATGCCAGGCGCGTCCCGCAATTGAAGGTCGAATACGTGGGCTACCCGCTCCTGGACACCTATCTGGCCCTGGGAGCGGCGGCGGAGGGGCACCGGCAGAATCGCAAGGAGCCGTTGGTTGTCGCCCTGCCGGGCAGCCGCCGCAAGGAGGTGGAACGGCATGTGCCGGTCATGCTGGACGCGCTCCAGCGCATCCAGGCGGAACAGCCTATCCGAATCATCATGATCCTGCCCAATTCAGCCCTGGCCGCGTTGGCAAAGGAATTGATCGGCGAGCAGATCGAGATCGAGATCCAGATCGGGACGCAGGGCGAGGTTCTTCCGGAGGCGGATCTGGCCATCACCAAATCGGGGTCGGTCACCATGGAATGCGCGCTTTTTGGCGTGCCCGCAGTGGTCATCTACATCGCCAACTGGCTCATGTATCAGATCGGACGGCGGATCGCGAATGTCCGTTTCCTCGCCATGCCGAACCTGATTGCCGACGAGACGGTCTATCCGGAACTGATCCAGGATGAGGCGACCGGCGCCAACATCGCGCGCCAAAGCCTCTACGTGCTGGAGAACAACGAGTATCGCGAATCGGTCCGCCGCAAACTGGCGGGCGTCATCAAGACACTCGGTGAGCGGGGCGCCAGCCGGCGGGCCGCCGATCATATCTGGCGGCTGTTGAAAGGCTGAAACGCCCTTCACCCCGCTTTTTCGAATGTCGCCCCCGTCAATTTCGTTTGTCTTGGAAACACGTGTTGAAGCCGCTTCAATCCAGATTCGCACCCATGGCCGGGCTCCGGGAGGCTCTTGTCCTCCTCGGCGTCGCGCTGTCGGGGCTCCCCGTCGTCGCCGCTGCGCCCGCCGCAACCGGAATTGATTTCTTTGAGAGCAGAATCCGACCACTCCTGGTCGAAAACTGCTACGGTTGCCACAGTCATGGCAGGGAGATCAAAGGAGGTCTGGCGCTGGATTCGATGAGCGGCGTCCGGTCCGGCGGCGAGTCCGGCCCGGCGGTCGTCCCGGGCAAACCCGGCGAAAGCCTTCTCCTGCGCGCGGTGCGATACCAGGACGAGCATCTGCGCATGCCCCCCAAGAAGGAGAATCGGCTCACAGCGGCGCAGATCGCGGACCTCGAGAAGTGGATTGCCGCGGGCGCGCCGGACAGCCGGACCGGAAAAGGCGTGAAGCTTTCCCCCATGGAGGAGATCCGCCGCGACGGAAGGGACCATTGGGCCTTCAGGCCGTTGAAGAAGCCCGCGACGCCAAAACCGGCGGACGACGCGCGGATTGCCTCGGAGATTGACGCGTTCATTCTCGGGAAGTTGGAAGCCCAAGGGATGACAATGTCCCCGGAGGCGGACAAACGGACCCTGATCCGTCGCGCCTATTACGATCTGACAGGGCTGCCGCCAACGATGGAGGAGGTGGACGCATTCGTGGCCGACGAGGCTCCGGACGCCTTCAGGAAGCTTGTGAATCGACTGTTGGATTCACCGCGCTACGGCGAGCGCTGGGGGCGACATTGGCTCGATGTCGCGCGGTTTGCCGACACCAAGGGCTACCTGCCGGGCGGGGTTGAACGTCGGTATCCCTATTCCTGGACATACCGCGACTACGTGATCCGCGCCTTCAACGAAGATCTTCCGTTCAACCGCTTCATCCTGGAACAACTCGCTGCGGACCGGCTTGAACTGGGCGAGGACAAACGCCCCCTGGCCGCCCTGGGCTTCCTCACCCTGGGGCGCCGCTTCCTGAACAACCGCAACGACATCATCGACGACCGGATCGATGTTGTGATGCGCGGGTTCATGGGCTTGACCGCGGGCTGCGCCCGTTGTCACGACCACAAGCACAATCCCGTGACCATGGCGGACTACTACTCGCTCTACGGCGTCTTCAACAGCTCGCAGGAACCGGGCGAACTGCCATTGCTGGGCATTGAACCGGATCCCAAGGACAACGCCGCGTGGAAGGCTGAACGCGCCAAACGGGAAAAGGAACGCGACGATTTTCGGGCGCAAAAGGTCGCTGAGGCATTGGCCAAGGTTCGCAGCCGTTGCGGCGACTACATGCTCGGCGTGCACGAAGTTGGGGGCTGGACGGACCGGCGCGTGCAGATGAAGGAGATCCAGAAGCGCAAGCTCCACGCCAGCGCCGTGATCCGCTGGAAGAACCTCCTGGACGGCGTTGCGAAGGCCCCGCATCCGGTGTTCAGGCATTGGGTGGAATTGACGAAGCTTCCCGCGGAGGAATTTGAGTCCAGGGCCGGGGAGGTTCTGGAGAAACTCGCCGGCGAGGCCGACGCCTCGCCGGACAAGGTCAACGGCGCAGTGGCGCGGGCGTTCAAGAATCACCCGCCCAAGTCGCTGAAAGACGCGGCCCAGGTCTACAGCGACCTGTTCAACGGCGCGGACAAGAAGTGGCAGGAGGCCAGAAAGGCCGCCAAGGACGGTCAACCGGAAAAACTGGACGACGCCGAATGGGAGCCGTTGCGCCAGGTTCTCTATTCCGAGGCCGGTCCGCCGAACATTCCTGAGCAGTTCCACAACCAGTTGATCAGCGGCGCGCAACCGCGCCTGCGCGCCTTGCAGGCGAAGGTCGACAAGCTCGACGCCACTCATCCAGGCGCGCCGCCGCGGGCGATGGTCATGACCGACCGCCCGAAGCCCATCGAGCCCTACATCTTCATCCGCGGCAGCGCCGGCAATCGCGGAAGGAATGTGCCGCGGCAGTTTCCGGAGTATTTTGCCGGCGAGGGCGCCAAGCCGTTCAGCAATGGCAGCGGCCGGCTGGAATTGGCGCAGGCGATCGCGTCCCCGGAAAACCCGCTGACCGCCCGCGTGATTGTGAACCGCGTCTGGAAACAGCATTTTGGCCGCGGCCTCGTGACGACACCGAGCGACTTCGGGCTGACGTCCGATCCCCCCAGCCATCCCGAACTGCTGGATCACTTGGCGTCATGGTTCATCGAGAATGGTTGGTCATTCAAGAAGCTGCACCGCCTGATCCTGAACAGCTCGGTGTGGAAGCAGAGCAGCATTCCGACCGCAGCCGCCGCCGGGGAGTTCGAACAACGCGATCCGGACAACCGGCTGCTCTGGCGCATGAACCGGCAGCGGTTGGATCTGGAAGGCATGCGCGACTCGCTGCTGAAGGCTTCCGGCGCATTGGATACCAGAATGGGCGGCATCTCGGTGAACCTGAATGATCATCCCTATTCAAACCGACGCACGGTCTATGGCCTGATCGAACGCCAGAATCTGGCGAGCATGTTCCGCACCTTCGACTTCGCGAATCCGGACGCCTCGAGTTCCGGTCGATTCAGCACCACCGTTCCGCAGCAGGCCCTCTACCTGATGAACAGCCCCTTTGCGATCGAGCAGGCCCGCAGACTGGCGTGGAGGCCGGAGTTTGCCCTCCTGGAATCGCCGGGAATGCGCGTCCAGCAACTCTATGAATTCACGTTGCAAAGACGGCCGACTGCCGACGAATCGAAATCCGCGATCGCGTTCCTGGAATCGATGCAGCCCAACAGCGACAAGCTTCCCAATCGGTGGCACCGCGGCTACGGGCGATACGACGAGGCGGGCAACCGGGTGACGACCTTCATCCAACTGCCGCATTACTCCGGTTCCGCATGGCAGGGCAGCGCAGAGCGCCCCGATCCAACTCTGGGATATCTGTTCTGGAGCAACCGGCAGGGGCACACCGGGGACAATCCCGACAAGCAGGCCATCCTGCGCTGGACTGCCCCGCAGGACGCCGCCGTTTCGATCGTCGGCAGGCTGAAGCATCCCTCCGATCAGGGCGACGGCGTCCGCGGTCGCATCGTGACCGGAGCAGGCGGCAAGATCGGTGAATGGTCGGTGAAGAACGGCGAGTCCGTGACCAACCTGAATAGCGTCTCCGTCAAACGCGGAGAAACCATCGACTTCGTCGTGGATTGCGTCGGCAATACAGGCTGGGACACCTTCGAATGGGCGCCCCGGATCCGTCTGAATGACGGCGAAACGGAATGGTCGGCTCAAAAGGACTTCCCGCTTTCCGATCCAAGGAAGGATCCGCTCGACGCCTGGGAGCAACTGGCGCAGGCGCTGCTGCTTTCGAACGAGTTCATGTTCGTCGATTGACCGGAGCGCGACTGAGTCGAAGACCAGCCGCAGCAACGCCGGCCGTGACCACGATCAAGGGATTTGCTCAGCGCGATTCCACTTCCCGTATTGCTGCGACTGATCCCGAAGACCGGACACATCCGCGCCCCGTCAGGTTCAAACGCGTCACGCCGGCATCAGTCTTTCCTTCGTTGCAACCAGGGTGACTCACGGCAATTATCCAAGCGCCATGACTGCCAATGCCATCAAGGAACTCGTCGCCGGGCTCCCGATCTTCGATGTTCACGAACACCACCTTCCTGAAACCTGCCTCAATCGCGATGTCGGTCTGCTCGATCTGTTGCGGCAGAGCTACGCCGGCTGGACGGAGGCGCGGCCCTATCCGCTGCCGTCGGAATTGCGGGAGGAGGACCCGATGTTGTCCGGGAACGGGGAGGGGGCTTGGGAGGAGGTTCAGGCGTTCGTGGAAGGCAGCGGCTCGAACAGCTTCGTGCGGAATCTGATCGCCGGGTTGACCGATCTCTACGAACTCGACGACGAAGGGATCACGGAATCGAACTGGCGCGATCTCGACCGCCGCATCCGGGAGCGTCACGCCGACCCCGATTGGACCGGCGAGGTCCTGCGAAGGGCCAACATCGCAGGCGTTGTCACCGATCCCTACACCGACCCGCTCCTGAACGCGCGCGACGCCTTTGGCGAGGGGTATCGCTCCGTGATGCGGATCAATGCATTCGCCATGGGTTGGCATCCGGACGCGCGGGATCACAATGGCAATTCGCCCTTCGACTTCGCCAACCGTCTTGGCGTGAAACTGGAGTCCTTCGACGACTTCAACGCGTTGCTTGAAACCTGCGTTGATTCTATGACCGCCCGCAACCAGGTCGCGCTCAAGAACGCCCTGGCCTATGACCGGGACATCTGCTTTGACGAACCGGACGAGAAGCTCGCGCGGGAGGCCTGGGGCAATCCTGATCCAGCCCCCGAAGCGCGGAAGGCGTTCGGTGACTTCGCCGTGGATCGGCTCTGCGCGTTGGCGGGTGAACGCGACATCCCGATGCAGATGCATCTGGGAACAGCGTTGATCCGCGGGTCGCACCCGCTGAACGCTGCGGGCCTGATCGAACGACATCCGCAAACGCGATTCCTCCTGATGCACCTGGCCTATCCCTGGAGTTCAGAACTGCTGGGCATGGCCTTTGTCTATCGGAATGTCTGGATCGACCTGACCTGGTCCTTTCTCCTGAGCCCCACCCATTTCACAAAGGCGTTCCATGAGGCCATCGAGATCCTGCCCGACGAGTCCCGCATGATGCTGGGCGGAGACAACTGGCATGCCGAGGAAACCTACGCCTCCATGAAGACGGCGCGGCGTTTGATCGGGGAGGCGCTGACGGAGAAGGTGGCCAACGGATATTTCAACCAGGCGGCGGCGGAACGATTGGCGCGAAAGATCTGCTCGGAGAATGCGAAGGCGTTTTTCGGGGTTGGGTGAAACCGAGGCCTGAAGACCACGGCTTTGTGCGGTCGGGCCTTCAGCCCGAAGCTTCAAGAAAGTAACCGCGCGAAGCGCGCAAAACTCAGTTTGAAGTTGGGCGTTTAACGTTGAACGTTCGTCTTTGTGCCTCACTCCCCATGCGGATTGCGGTCCTTGAAGTGCTTGCGACACACTGAGACATACCGGTCATTCCCGCCGATCTCGATCTGATCCCCTTCGCCGACGACATTCCCGTCATCGTCAATGCGCAGGACCATGGTGGCCTTGCTGCCGCAGTGGCAGATGGTCTTGATCTCCACCATGTTGTCCGCCCAGGCGAGGAGGCGGCGGCTGCCCTCAAACAGGTTGCCCTGGAAATCCGTGCGTAGGCCGTAGGCGAGGACGGGGATGTCCAAACGGTCGCAGATCTCAGTCAACTGACGGACCTGCGCCTCGGTCAGGAACTGGGCCTCGTCGATGAGCACGCAACTGATCGCGTCGCGCTCGTGCTCCGCGCTCGTTACAGCGAACAGGTCGTCCGTGTCGTCGAACGCGAGGGCGGGGGCTTCGAGCCCGATGCGGGAGGCAATGATATCTTCGCCGTCGCGGTCGTCGAAGCGGGGCTTGAACTCGAGGGTGCGCATGCCGCGTTCCCGATAGTTGTAGGCGGACTGGAGCAACACGGTGGATTTCCCCGCGTTCATCGCCGAATAGTAGAAGTAAAGTTGAGCCACGCCTGGTGAAATTCGAAATACGAAGGCCGAATTTCGAAACAATTTCGAATCTCGAAAAGGGAAATCGGAAGAAATTGCGAATTCGAAGCCGGTGGGGAGAGAGTCCGTCGAGCCGATTTCAAGATCCTGAAAGGGTGAAAGAAACCTTTGCATTGGGCGCGCAACCCAATTGGAAGACGCTCTTGTCCTTTCAGGACATAGATTTGGGCTCGAGGGACTCTCGCCCCACCGGGAATGGGCAAGCCGGGCGGGACGCCCGGAGAACCCGCAGGCGAGACGCCTGCGCTACGCGTGCCGGACCGCGGGTCTGTGACCCGCAGCGACCTGCGACCTGGCAGGGCGTCCGAACTGCCCGACGCCCCGAGTTCTCAAGGTCGCTGCGGCTCACAGAGCCGCGGTCCGGGGCGTTCCCGCTCACTCCACCCGCGTCAGCATGAGGAGGCGGAACTCCAGCGCCTGTGAACCGGGAATGTCCAACGCCTTCAACGTCAGTTCCCCCGAGCCTTTCTTCAGATCGATGGTCCCGATGGAGACACGCTTGAAATCCTTCACATAGGACTCAACGCGCTGCACCCGGTCGTTCTCGTGACCGCGGAGCGGGGGATTGTGAGCCTCGGTGATCTTGGTTGTCAGCCTGGCGTCATTGAAGCTCAGTTCGATCGTGGACCCGAGGTCCTTCTTCGGGCAGGCGTATTCAAGATCGACCTGGTATTTTCCGGAAGCGCCGACCTCGGCTGTCCAGGTGATCTTGTCGTCGACGCTGACCCAGTTGGTGAAAAAGGAGCAGTTCGGAAACTTGTTGGACCGTTTGATGTTCCCGTGAGCGGCGCCGTCGCGCGCCGGAATCTGCGTGTATTTGTAATCGGGATGGCCGATGACAAAGGGACGGTTGTCGACGTCGTAACCCGCCACGACCTCCTCCTGGAATTTCTTCTGCGCGGCGCGCAACCGCTTGGCGACCTGCGGCTTCTGTCGGGCAATGTCCTTGTATTGCCCGGGGTCGGCAAACATGTCGTAAAGCTTGCCCTGGAAATCGAGACGATACTGATGCGTCCGGACGCTGACCCGCTTTCGCCAATGGGAGAAGATCATGCGGTCCTTCATGATCCGCTTGTCGCCCAGGAGGTAGTTCTTCAATGAAACGCCGTCCAAGGGCTTCGTGCTGGCGACCTTGACGCCGGCCATGTCGGCGAGGGTGGGGAGAAGATCGATGGCGGCGCCATGTTGCTTGACCACTTTGCCTCCGGCGATCTTGTCGGGCCAGCGGATCAGCATGGGCGATCGGACGCCGCCCTCATCCGTGGAACCCTTGCGGCCCTTCATGCCGCCATTCCAGCGCGTGCCGTTGGGGCCGTTGTCGCAGAGGTAGATCACGATGGTGTCGTCGGCGACGCCCATGTCGTCGAGCTTGTCGAGCAGGCGGCCGACATTCCAATCGATGTTCTCGCACATGGCCAGGGCCGCGCGGACGTGCCCAAGGTTTTCCTTCCCCGGTTCGCGGTTGTGCATCTTGAGTTCGAAATCCTTGAACTTGTTCCACCAACGATCCGGAACCTGCATCGGGGAATGCGGCGTATTGTAGGGGAGGTAGCAGAAAAACGGCTCGCCCGCCTTGACCGAGTCGGCCATGAAATCCATCGCCTTGTTGGTGAAATCGTCGATGCAGAAACCCTCGCCCTGGACGAGCCGGCCGTTGTGTTCGAGCGGCGGGCTGAAATAGTCGCCCCAGTGGCCGGAACAGAAACCGTAATACTCGTCGAAGCCGCGGCCGTTCGGATGGTAGGGGTATTGCATGCCGTTGTGCCACTTGCCAAAGGCCCCGGTCCGATAGCCGCCGGCCTTGAAGGTGTCGCCGATGGTCTTTTCATCCAGGTTGAGTCGTTCGCCGCCGGCGGAGGTGCTGTAGACGCCGCCGCGGGGATGGTAGCGGCCGGTGAGAAACTCCGCGCGGGTGGGGGAGCAGACAGGGCAGACGTAGAAACGGTCAAACATCGCGCCGTCGCGGGCCAGCGAATCGATGTTCGGCGTGTCGAGATTCTTGTTGCCGTTCACGCTCAGATCGCCCCAGCCCTGGTCGTCGGTCAACACGACCAGCACGTTCGGACGCTTCGGCGCGGCGACGGCGGAAAAGGTAAACAGCAGGGCGATGACGGCGATGATGTCGATCGCCAGACGGGGAATTCGGTGTGGTGTTTTCATGGGCTGCATTTGGACGGCGAGGGTTGCGGATTTCATTCGATGGGAAAACCGAAAAATGGAGCGCAGGCGGAGGTCGTTTCATGATGGCGGTGGCTGCCGCCGTCGTCCTTGAAACCCGCCGACGCGGCTGGTAGCTTGGCGGCGTGATTGAAGCGGAAGAAATCTCCCGACTCTCCAAGGTCGAACGGTTGCGGGTGATGGACCTTATCTGGGAATCGTTGCTCACGGAATCGGAGGAACCCGCCTCTCCGGAATGGCATGGCGATGTGATAGCCGAACGCATGGAGAAGATGGAATCGGGGGAGGCCGTGTTTCTGTCGTTGGACGAGGCGAGAACGCGCCTCAAGAACCGGGAATGAAATGAAACCGGTTCGTGTGCTGGAGGAGGCGGTCGCGGATCTTGAGCTGGCCAGGGATTTCTATGATCGGCAGGAGCCTGGAATCGGCGATTACTTCGTAGAAACCCTGCTTGGGGAGATCGCGTCCCTGGAACGGCTGCATGGATTCCACAAGGTTCATTGGGGAGCCTTCCGGTTGCTGTCCCGGAAGTTCCCTTACGGCATTTTTTACCTGGATTGAGAAGAGGAGATTCAGGTGATCGCCGTCCTCGACCTTCGGCGGAAGCCGTCACGGTTGAAACGGGATCTCCGCGCCCGCGCGAAGTGAATGGAGACTCAGGAAGCCATGCCATTCGAAGGAATCAAGACCGACGCGGGCAACGCCCTGCTGAAAAGACTTGTTGAGGAGGGCTGGCGGGTGGTCTCGGAATATCCCGATTCGATGTTCGATAAGGGGATTGATTTCGACTTCTACACCCTCAAGCGCGCCGACCGAAGGATCAGGATGGAATGGACGAACTGGGAAGAGTGGAAGATCACAGGACCCGCTGATGTCGTGGACGAGATTCGAGAGTGGCAGCGGAGGCTTTGATCGGTATGTTCGGCGCAAGAATGACGCCTCCTTTCAACGCGCCAAAATCACTCGGGGGATTCGCCTTGGGCATGGTCCCGCTCCTTCTGGCTGCCGAGATCTCCGCTGCGGATCTCAGTCCGGCCCAACCCGCGCCTGAGAAAATGGCGCAGGGACTGGGTGTGGCGTTGCCGCGCCTTCCCTGGCATCTGGCGGATATTTGGTGGCAGTTTCCCGAACCGACTGAGGCGTTCGAAAGCCTTTCCGTCGATGTCGCCATCGACCGCGATATTCCTGAATCCTACAACCTGTACATCGCGCCTGTCGGAATCGCTGAGATCAACGGCCTGAAGTTCTACGGAGGCATCCAGTCAAACATCAACGGCTGGGCGTCAAAGGAGAGTCGGGAACGGGTCCATCCGGGAAAGGGAGCGATCTTTTCCAGATGGTCGGGGAAGGATGGGACGCCCATCGGACTCGATCACGTCCGGATGGCGGCGGATGGTCTGTGCGAGAGCGCCGGCTACGAGGGCGAGTTTTGCAGTGTGCGAAGACCATTCGCCTGGACAAAAGGATCCTACACCTACTCGATCATCAAGGGGGACACGGCAGTGATCAAAGGGGAGGGCCACACCTGGTTTCACTGCCTGGTCCGGGATCATGCGAATGGAATGACAACCTATGTCGGTAGCCTTCGCTTTGAGGGGAAGGCTTTTTCGTTCTGGCGGCGGCACGCGGCGTTTGTCGAGGTCTACTCAACCGCCAAGATTCGCAGATCCGGAATCCCCAAGGTGATCGTCACATTTGGCTACCCCCGGATCAATGGGGCCCGTCCTCCGCTGGAAAAAGCCACGGTAAACTACAACCCTTCCGGGAGTCCTCAGTGCGCCACGGCCAAAGCGGAGGGCGAGACGGTCGTCATCGAGGTTGGGGGGATGTTCCTTCGGGACAAGCAGAAGGGAATCCAGGCCCTGGATGTGAAGCCAGAAGATTGAGGGCCGAAGGAGGGGGCGGAGTTCGGTGAATGTCGCGCTCAGATCCGTAGATAGGAATTGCAAGATGGTTATCTTTGGTATATACCACAAGTCATGACCACGGCGAAAGTATTCCCGAATGGGCGGAGTCAGGCGGTGAGGTTGCCGAAGGAGTACCGTTTCGACTCCGACGAGGTCTTCGTCACCCGGATGGGCTCGGCGGTCGTGCTGATTCCCAAGAAGGATTCGTGGGATGTCTTGTTTGATGCCTTGGACGGATTCAGCGGCGACTATATGGAAGATCGAGATCAACCACGTGAACAGCAGGTCCGGGATCTTGAGTTCTGACCGTGACTCATCTTCTGGACACGTCGATTTGTGTCTTCCTGATTCGCAACCGGGAACCGTCGATCCGCTCCAGGTTCGACTTTCGAAGTGGGAGACCTGGCGGTTTCTGCAATCACGGAGGCGGAACTCAGGTTTGGCGCCGACAAAAGCGCCGCTCCAGGCAGAAACCATCAATTGCTTGACCGGATGCTCCTGGTGTTGCCCGTCGTTGAGTTCGGCAGCGCCGCGGCGGGACATTACGGTCATGTCCGAAGCCAGTTGGAGAAGGCGGGAACTCCCATCGGTCCGCTGGACCAGTTGATTGCGGCGCACGCGCTGTCGCTCGATCTCACCTTGGTCACCAACAACACCGGTGAGTTTTCCCGGGTTCGTGGATTGAAGATCGAGGACTGGAGCTGAACTGTCCGGGAGTGAAAGCGACCGTTGGCGGGGCGAAGCTCCCGCTGAGCCTACGATGCGCAGGGGCGCTGGCTAGAAAGCCTCACGCTTGGCTCAGTTTTCAAGGCCTCGGGCAAGTCCCGCGAACCCACCCCGATTTTCATTCGCCGACGCTGCGCTGCGAATGAAAATATCCCATCCCCAGAGGGGACC
>JAYPEY010000002.1:77792-147121 GCA_038126035.1 Verrucomicrobiales bacterium
CCGCAATGCAGAACAGGTGTTTCTCGCCGCGGATGAAGAGTTGGTTGTCGACCGGGGCGGGGGTGGCGTCGACGGTTTCACCGAGGGAGTTTGATGCGACGATTTCCAGTTTGTCGCTGTCCTTGATGACGACGGTCGTCCCGCGGCGGCCGGTCAGGTAGACATGGCCGTTGGCGGCCACGGGTGAGGCGTAGGTGGCGGCGATGCCTTGGATGCGCTGGGAGCTGTAGTGCGGCCTGCCGGTCTTGAGATCGACGCAGCTGAGCATGCCGGACTTGCCCTTGTGGAAGTAGACGCGACCGTTGGAGAGCAGGGGGGAGGCGATATCCGGCGTGTTGCGATCCAGTTCCCAGACGACGTGTTTGGTCCCCTGAATGTCGCCCTTGCCGCCGAGCCGGAAAGCTCCCATGTAGTTGCCGCGAAATCCGCTGCCGACCACGACCAATCCGTCGGCCGAGACCGCGCAGGCGACCGGACGTTGCGTCTGGCCGCCGCAGCGCCACAGTTCCCTGCCTGTTTCCAGATCGTAGGAGCGCGCGAAGTTCTCTCCGTTGACGACAACCTGCCTGCGACCGTTGTGCTCCACGACGTGGGGCGTCGACCAGTTGGTCGGCTCGTCGCGGTCCGCCTTCCAGATCGTCCTGCCGGTCAGCCTGTCCAATGCGTAGAGGGCGGAAGGCCCTTCGTGATCCCAGGGGACAAGGATCTTGTTTCCCGCCAAGGTCGGCGAACTGCCCTCGCCGAAATCGCTGCGCGTCTCCATCCGGCCGAAGTCGTCGCGCTTCCAGACGAGTCTGCCATCCAGGGTGTAGCAGTAGAGGCCGCGGGAGCCGAAGTGGGCGTAGACGCGTTCACCGTCGGTGCAGGGCGAGGCGGAGGCGAAACCGTTGGTGGTGTGGGTGCGCTGATGCGGCGTGGCTTCAACGGCCGTTCGTTCCCAAAGCTTCTTTCCCGTGTTCCGGTCGAAGCAGAACACCTTGAAGGTCAGTCTGGTGATCGAGCGTCCGCTGGCGGAGGCGTCGATGGGCACGGCGCTGACGACGAAGACCCTGTTCTCCCAGATCACGGGTGAACCGGAACCGAGCCCCGGAATCGCGACCTTCCACTTCACGTTCCTGGTGGCGCTCCATTCAGTGGGCGGTTTGGCTCCGGGGGCAACGCTGTTGCCATCGGGCCCGCGCCAGTGGGCCCAGTTGGCGGCGGTCGATGAAAGGGGGAGCAGGGCGGTGAGGGCGAGGATGGCTGGGATCTTCATGTTCATCGGGCAGGCTGTTTACGCGCCGTTCGGAGCTTCGGCAATATCGAACTGCGCGCCGGCGCAATATTGACGTGCGTTGGGCGGTCGCATTCGGCAGATTGCGCGGCAGTGTCCCAGCGACTTCACATCGGCTTCTTCTGCGCGCTGCTTTGTCTGGCGGGAGTCGGCGCGGTGGCGCATCCGGTTCCGGACATTCCGGTGCGCGGCTATTTTCACCGGGGCGGCGAGGCGGTCCTGAAGGTCGAGGTTGACCTGCGCTGTTTTGCGGAGGATCCGGAGAAGGAACCCTACCTGCTGAAGTGGGTTCTGGACGAATCGTCCGAGGCGGAGAAGCGGGAGTGGATGGAAGCGGCGGACCAGCTGACGCGCGAGTCGATCTCCTTCCATTTCGAACCTCTGGGCCGGACGCTGCCGCAGTTCGAGTGGATCTTCACCTCGCACGCCGGGAAGGAACTGGCGAAGGAGGACGATCCGGTTGTTCTGACCGGGGTCTGGAGGACCACGATTCCCGAAGGCGTGGACGGCTACCGCATCAAGGCAAGGGAAAACGGGGAGCTTGCCATTCCCTTCATCAACCATTTCGACGGGAGACAGATCGAGCGGTTGGCGACGTTGTTTCCCGGCGAGGAGAGCTTCCTGCTTGATCTGAGCGGACATGGCAGCGCCTCTCCTCCCCAAGGAGCGGACGGGGCGGCCAATCCCACGGACGCCGTGGGGCCGGAAGGAGGCGCGGGGGATCGTTGCGCGGCCTTGTGGGATTCGCTGAAGGTCGGCTTCATTCACGTGGCATTCGAGGGGCCGGATCATGTGCTGTTCGTTCTCGGGCTGTTTCTGCTGAGTCGGAAGTGGCGGCCGTTGGTTTGGCAGGTGTCGATGTTCACGCTCGCGCACACCGTCACCCTGTTCCTGTCCGCATTGGGGTTGGTGAGGGCTCCCTCGGCGGTTGTGGAGACCGTGATCGCCGCCAGCATTGCCTTTGTGGCGGTCGAGAACATCTGCCGGGAGGAATACACCCGCTGGCGTCTGTTCGTGGTCTTTGCATTCGGTCTCGTTCATGGGCTGGGTTTTGCCGGCCGATTCGCCGAGCGGGACCTCTCTCCAACCAACTTCGCCGTTTCACTGATCGGCTTCAATGTCGGCGTTGAGTTCGCGCAGTTGGCGGTCCTGGCAATCGCTTTCGGAATCACGGTCGGATTCAGGGACCCGGCCTTTTATCGCAGGTGGATTGTCATCCCGGGGTCGACGGCGATCGGCTCGCTGGGAGTGTTGTGGGCGTTGCAGCGGCTGTTTGGGGCCTGAGCCATCGGCGGCGCAGATCGCGCTTGCTTTGCGGAGGTCCGTTCTTAATTTCCCCGCATGTCCGCCCCCGAATCCGCCACCCCCGAACCCTCTCGTCAGTCCCGCTCGACGAACGAGGCCGGGGAGTCCGGCTTTGCCCGCCGGCACATCGGCCCCGGGAACGCCGAGATCGAAACGATGCTGGCCGCCTGCGGCTACGGATCGCTCGACGCCCTCACAGACGCCGCCGTCCCGGAAACGGTCCGGACAAAACGGCCGCTCTCGTTGCCGGAGGCGCGTTCTGAAGCGAAGGCGTTGGAGGATCTCAGGGAAATCGCATCGCAGAATGTCGTCCGGCGTTCCTTCATCGGCGCGGGATATCATGACTGCATTGTTCCGCCGGTCATCCAACGTAACATTCTGGAGAATCCCGGCTGGTACACCCAATACACACCCTACCAGGCCGAGATCGCCCAAGGCAGACTGGAGGGGCTGCTGACGTTCCAGACGATGATCTGCGACCTGACGGGAATGGACGTCGCCAATGCGTCCCTGTTGGATGAGGGGACCGCGGTGGCGGAAGCGATGACCATGAGCCTGAACAGCGTCCGTCGCAGACGATCCGGGGAAAACCGCCATATCTTCTTCATCCTGGATGACTGCCATCCCCAGACTGTCGCTGTCGTGCAGACGCGCGCCGCGGCGCTCGGCGTCAATACGGCATGCGGCAGCGTCGCGGACTTTCACGAGCGGCTGAACGGCGACGGGAAGTCGGAACTGTTCGGAATTGTTGCGCAATATCCGGGAAGCGCCGGAGCCATCGGAGACATCGCCCCGGTATTCGAACTGGCCCGGGAACATGGCGTGATGACCACGGCGGCCTGCGATCCGCTCGCCCTCGTTCTGCTGACGCCGCCCGGTGCATTGGGCGCGGACATCGCCGTGGGCAGCGCGCAGCGCTTTGGCGTGCCCATGGGCTTCGGCGGCCCACACGCCGCGTTCTTTGCCACCCGGGAGGAACACAAACGGCAGATGCCCGGACGCATCGTCGGCGTCTCCAAGGACGCTTCCGGCCGCCCGGCCTACCGACTCTCGCTACAGACCCGGGAACAGCACATCCGTCGCGACAAGGCCACGAGCAACATCTGTACGGCGCAGGCGCTCCTGGCCAACATGGCGGCCATGTATGCGGTCTATCACGGACCGGAGGGATTGCGCGCAATCGCGAAACGGGCACGATTTCTCGCGACGTTGTTCGCCGCGGGGCTGAACCGCCTCGAAGGTTGCCGGGCGGACTCGGGGCCGTTCTTCGATACGGTCGCCTTCGAGACCGCGCGATCGGGCCTTTCGCAGTCGGCCAATGAACGGGGGATGGCGTTGCGGCCCCTCGGAGGGAACCGGTTCAGCGTCACCTTTGACGAGACCAGCGCCGAACGGGACGTCGTGGCGTTGTGGGAACTGCTCGATTCCGCGGAACGCGGTCTGTCCGCCGACGAAGTCCGGGCCGAGGCCGGGACGGCGATTGTTGCGGCGTGGGGCGGGGGGGTGGAGCGAAGCGATGAGATCCTGACACACGAGGTGTTCCAGCGGCATCGTTCAGAAACCGAAATGCTCCGGTATCTGCGTCGGTTGGAGGCGAAGGATCTCTCCCTCACGACATCAATGATTCCGCTGGGTTCCTGTACGATGAAGCTCAACGCCAGCGCCGAGATGTTCCCGGTGAGCTGGCCGGAATTCGCGGCCCTGCATCCCTTTGCGGAAGCCGCCGACACCCGGGGTTACCGGGCGCTGTTCGCGGATCTGGAAGCCTGGCTCTGCGAAATCACCGGCTTCCACAGTTGCTCCCTGCAACCAAACGCGGGTTCCCAGGGCGAGTTCGCGGGATTGCTCGCCATTGCGGGATACCATGCCAGCCGCGGCGACGCCGGCCGGAAGGTCTGCCTGATCCCGATGTCCGCACATGGCACCAACCCCGCCAGCGCAGTGATGGCCGGGATGCGGGTCATCCCTGTCGCCTGCGACGACCTTGGCAACATCGATGTCGTGGACCTCCGATCAAAGGCGAAGGAACACGCGACGGACCTGGCCGCCTTGATGGCGACCTACCCATCGACCCACGGCGTCTTCGAAGAGGGTATGCGCGAGATCTGCGATATCGTCCACGAACACGGCGGCCAGGTTTATCTGGACGGGGCGAACATGAATGCGCAGGTGGGACTGTGTCGTCCGGGGGAAATCGGAGCGGACGTCTGCCATATCAATCTCCACAAGACTTTCTGCATCCCGCATGGCGGCGGCGGTCCGGGCATGGGCCCCATCTGCTGCACTGAGCGCCTCGCGCCATTTCTCCCCGGCCACCCGGTCGTGGAACAGGAAGGGCGGGGCGCCTCGGGCCCGGTTTCTGCGGCCCCCTGGGGCAGTCCGGGCATTCTCCCCATCTCATGGATGTACATCGCCATGATGGGCGGCGACGGACTCAAGCGGGCATCGCAGGTCGCCATCCTCAATGCCAATTACCTGGCCCGTCGATTGGATCCCTTTTTTCCGGTTCTCTACAAGGGGGGCAATGGCCTGGTCGCCCACGAGTGCATTCTGGACCTGCGGCGCTTCAAGACCGTCACGGTCGAGGATGTGGCCAAGCGGCTCATGGATTACGGTTTTCATGCGCCCACCATCTCCTGGCCGGTCGCCGGCTCCATGATGGTCGAACCGACCGAAAGCGAGTCGCTGGCGGAACTGGACCGTTTCTGCGAGGCCATGATCCGGATTCACGCCGAAATCGAAGCCGTCGAATCGGGCCGTATCGACGCGGCGAACAACCCGCTGAAGAACGCGCCGCACACCGCGGAAACCGTCGCGCAGACGGAATGGGATCACCCTTACTCGCGGATGGACGCGGCATTCCCGGCGCCTTGGCTGAAGGAACACAAATTCTGGCCCGCCGTGGAACGCATCGACAATGTGTATGGGGATCGCAACCTGGTCTGCACCTGCGAGGGGATGGAGGCCTTCGGGGAATCCGCGTAACAAATCCGAAACATTCCCTTGACGGTCGGCGGAATGAGATTCTTTAATGCGCTCTAGAAGCTGGGCCCGCATGGAAGCAGTTTTGAGAAGTAACAATCGTCGTAAGACAAGGCATGAACAGAGACGTTGCTGTTCGTGCCTTTTTGCTTTTCAGGCGGCTGCGGTCCGGATCGCCGACACAACCAACACCAAGCAGCAGTAAAGTCATGGCCAGCGCGATAGGCAAAGTAAAGTGGTTCGACAACAAGAAGGGCTACGGATTCATCATCGATGAGACCTCCGGCCAAGATGTGTTTGTGCATCACACGTCCATTCTTGGCGACGGCTACAAGACGCTCAACGAGAACGAACCCGTTCAGTTTGAGGTGTTTGAGAGCGGAAAGGGCCTCAAGGCCCAGAACGTCGAACGCACCGAAAGTTGAGTCTTCGGCGCCCGGGCTGGCGCCTCCTTACCTGCGAAGGGACAATTTCTTCCCGCGCGCGGCAAAGCCGCACCTCCTTTCTCCCGTGACCGATCCCGCAACAGCTCCCTTGCATAATCTGTACATCCATGTCCCGTTCTGTGCCCAGAAATGCGCCTATTGCGCCTTCTATTCCAAGGAGCCGGACGGGGAATTGATGGATCGATATGTGGCCGCCCTGATCCGGGAGATGGAGTTGATCGCCGACGACCAGCAACCGGAGTCAGTCTTTTTTGGGGGTGGGACGCCATCGCTCTTGAGCGTCTCCCATTGGCGGAAGATCCTCGCCGCCATGGAACGGCTCGATCTTCTCGGGGCCAAGGAGTGGACCGTGGAGTGCAATCCGGCCACCGTGTCCCGTGACAAGGCGGAGTTGCTGAGAGGCCACGGCGTCAACCGCATCTCGATGGGCGTGCAGTCCATGGACGACTCGCTCTTGGAACGACTGGGGCGCATTCACACTAGGGACATGGTTCTCAAGTCCTTCGAGACCTTGCGCGGGGCGGGTTTCGACAACATCAACCTGGATCTCATGTTCGCCATTCCCGGCCAGACGATGGAGTTGTGGCGCCGCACGCTTGAGGAGGTCGTCGAATTCGGCAGCGAACACCTGTCATGCTACGAGGTGATCTACGAGGAGGACACCGCGCTGTACGCGCAGTTGCAGGCGGGGGAATTCGATGTGGACGAGGAACTCGCCGGCGACATGCACTCGGAGTTGTGTCGATTTGCGGCGGAACACGGCTTCATTCAATACGAGGTCGCCAACTTTGCCCGCGGCGGGGTGGATGCCGCCGGGATTCCGGCGCGGGCCTGTCGGCACAATGTGAACTATTGGCGCGCCGGCAGCTACCATGGACTCGGGCCGAGCGCGTCGGGCTATGAACGCGGTGTAAGGATCCGGAATGTCTCCAACACACAGGCGTATTGCGAGACGCTGGAACGAGGCGAACGCGCCGTTGACTTCCGGGAGGAGCTTCCGCCATTGGCGCGCGCCGGCGAAACCGCCGCCTTCGGCCTGCGCATGAACCCGGGGTGGGCCTTCGACGAGTTTCAACGTGTCACCGGCTTCGATCTGCGCGATTTTTGGGCCGAAGAAATGAACCAACTCGTCAAGCTCGGCCATGCTCGTCGCGACGGCGAACGTTTTCAGCTCACACCGCAGGGGATGCGCTACGCGGACTGGGCGGCGGAACTGTTCCTCAGAAACCAGGAAGATGATGCAGGAATTGTTGCTTGAGACAGCCGGCCGACTGATGCGTCAACCGGCGGCGCCCTACCACGAGTCACTGGTTGCGACGGAGGTCCTCGCGATCTGCAAGGAAGCCGGAATCGATGTCGCGACCGATGCCTTCGGCAATCTCCACGCCGTCCTGAACCACGCCGGCTCTGAAACGCCTCCCATCGTCCTGGCGGCGCACATGGATCATCCGGGATTTGAGATTGTCCGCCGTCTGGGCAGGGGACGCTGGGAAGCGAGGTTTCTCGGCGACGTCCCGGACCGCTATTTTCAACCGGGGGTTAAATTGAAGCTTCTGCCGTCGGGTCGACCGGCGGTTCTCGGCAGGCGGCGCCCCCACAAACGGGAGAAGCGATTTGAATTACGCGAGGTGAAAGCCGGATCCGACAAGCCGGAGTTCGCAGTCTGGGATCTGCGGGACTTCTCGTCCCGAGGCGGCCGGATCCGCGGCAGGGTCTGTGACGACCTGATCGGCGTCGCCGTGATCCTGTCGACGTTGATCGAGTTGAAACGCAGGCGGGCGAAGTGTCACGTGATCGGCTTCATCTCCCGCGCTGAAGAGGTCGGTTTCCAGGGAGCGTTGGCGGCGGCGGGAGCAGGAGGCATTCCGCACAGTTCGTTGGTGATCTCACTGGAGACCAGCAAGGAGATTCCAGGAGTGAAGATGGGGAAGGGCGTCATCGTCCGCGTGGGGGATCGCTCGTCCGTGTTCGATTCGCATGGGACGCGCTTCCTGGGGGCGGTGGGAGACGCCCTGACTAGGCGCGGCGACGGGTTCCAGTATCAGCGCGCCTTGATGGCCGGCGGCAGTTGCGAAGGGACGGCTTTCCAGGAATTCGGTTACCGCACGGCCGCGGTGTGCGTGGCCTTGGGAAACTACCATAACTGCGGAACGGGCGACCGTATCCGCGAGGAATTCGTCAGCGCGGACGACGCGACCGCGATGCACCGGCTTCTCGTGGAGTCCGCCCGGCAGTTCAAGAACTTCGAGTCCGTCGTGGACCGGACCCGCGTCCGGCTTGAACGCCTCAAGAAGGAGGGCGAACGCCGCCTGCGTCGGCGTTGATCAGGGAGCGGCCGCGCTCCTGTCGTCGGGCCCGGCCGCCGCGGTGTCTGAAATGCACGGTGCCCTGGATCGCCCTGGTCTGCAGGTTGAGACAGTCTTTCCGCAACCGGCGCAGATCCATTCCCGTAGGGCGCCCCCGCCTCGACCCACTGCCGATCCCTTTGTCGTTCTCCGTGTTTCCGGAATTTTGTTGACGGACCCGGCATGAACCTAATTTGATCGGCGATGCTTTATTGCCCAAGTGACACGAGAAATACGTCCGCCGCCTGTCGCGGCGAGGCGTGGCGTGCCGCCGCCGAATGCGCAAAAAATCGGAAAGGGGCGTTTATATCAGGGGCTGGCCGGGTCGCCTGTTCGTCAAATCGGGAATGAACGCCGCCGAGCAGGACAAGATCGACAGCAGCAGTCAGCCCCCCGCGTCGGAGGCTTCGCTCAACGTCGTCATCGATCGCGCGTTGCGGTGGTCGGATGAGCAACAGCATGAGGAGGGATTCTGGTGCGGCAACCTGGAATCCAATTCCTGCATGGAGGCGCAATGGGTTCTCGCGATGCACATCCTGGGCATCAAGGACGACCCGAAATATGACGGCGTCATCCGCTGCATTCTCAACGAACAGCGCGAGGATGGCTCCTGGGAGATCTATCACAACGCCACGATGGGGGACATCAACACCACCGTGGAATGCTATGCCGCCCTCCGGTCCGCCGATATCGATCCGGACAGCGAACCGATGGTGAAAGCGCGGGAGTGGATCTTCGCGCATGGCGGACTCAAGGAGCTCAGGGTCTTTTCGAAGTACTGGCTGGCCCTGATCGGGGAGTGGCCCTGGGAGAAGACCCCGACGCTGATTCCCGAACTCATCTGGCTCCCGCCCTGGCTGCCCTTCAACATCTACGATTTCTCCTCCTGGGCGCGGGCCACGCTCGTTCCGCTGTGCCTGTTGTCCGCGCGCCGCCCGGTGACGCCGCTGGCCCCGGAACACCGCATGGACGAGTTGTTTCCGGAAGGACGCGGCAACTTCGATTTCTCCATGCCGGCCAAGGCGGGGCTGTTTTCCTGGGAGACGGTCTTCATGCGTTTCGACCTGTTCTTCGGTCGGATCTATCAGAATCTGCCATACAAGCCCGGGCGCGCCACGGCCATGGCGCAATGCCGCGATTGGATTGTCGCCCATCAGGATGCGGATGGAGCCTGGGGCGGCATCCAACCCCCCTGGATCTATTCCGTGATGGCCCTCTATTTCGAGGGGTGGCCCTTGTCGCACCCGGTGATCGATCGTTCCCTGAAGGCTTGGGACACGCATTGGTCCTACGAGAAGAACGGGGGAACCTACATCCAGGCCTGCATGTCGCCGGTCTGGGACACGGTTCTGACCCTTCTGGCGCAGGAGGATTGCGACGAGACGATCGAGGCGCGCGAGTCCATGAAGAAGGCCTTCGAATGGACCCTGGGAAAACAGGTTTTCACCGGCGGCGACTGGCAGGTCCGGGTCAGGGATGTGGAACCGGGCGGTTGGGCCTTCGAACACGAGAATGCCGCCTATCCGGATGTCGATGACACCTCTGTCGCGGTCATCGTGTTGACCCGCATACTCCAGCGTCTGAAGAAGAACGGGGGCGACGCGGAGACCATCGCCCGGTTGGAAACCGCGATCGACAAGGCCGTCAAGTGGATGATCGGGTTCCAGTGCCGCAATGGCGGTTGGGCGGCCTTCGACAAGGACAACACCTCCGAGTGGGTCTGCAAGATCCCATTCTGCGATTTTGGCGAGGTGCTGGACCCGCCGTCGGTCGATGTCACGGCGCATGTGCTGGAGGCCTTGGGAGTGAATGGCCTTACTGCACGCGACCCCGTTGTCGCCGCTGCGTTGGAGTATGTCCGCGACGAGCAGGAGGAGGATGGCAGTTGGTTCGGTCGCTGGGGGGTGAATCATAGCTAGGGCTCGGGCGCCGTGCTGCCGGGCCTGGAGGCCATCGGCGAGGTCTTGCGCCAGCCCTACATTCGCAAGGCGGCGGATTGGGTCGCCTCCAAGCAGAATGCCGACGGCGGCTGGGGCGAATCCTGCGCTTCATACATGGACGACCAACTGCGCGGAGTGGGTGATTCGACCGCGTCCCAGACCGGTTGGGCCTTGATGGCGCTGATTTCGACCGGCTCTCCGGAATACAGGGACGCCGTCCGCCGGGGCGTCCAATGGCTTCAGAAGACTCAGCTGGAAAATGGCTCCTGGCATGAAGAGGAATACACCGGCACCGGATTCCCCGGCTACGGCGTCGGTCACAGGATCGACCTGCAAGGCGACCCCAATACGCATCAGGGTCGGGAACTCGCGCGGGGCTTCATGATCAACTACAACATGTACCGGCATTACTTTCCTCTGATGGCCCTGGGCCGGGCCCGAAATTACCTGGCCGAAACCGGAGCTCCGGGCGACTGACCGGCATTCCATCCCCGACCTGCGGCAAGGTCCCGGTCGACGCCGGATTGAATGCGCGCCCCACGAGATTTCGTCTATTCGCCGCGCGCCCCATTTCAAGAAACACCAGATTTATGCAGAGAAGAACACCCGATGCCGCCCTGGCGATCCTGATGACGATCGCCCTGTCCTCAACCCAGATCCTGGCGCAGTCCGGCGACAAGAAAGGCGTCAAGATGCCCGAGGTCTGGCGCGACATGAACGTGCCCCCGGCGCCGGTGTTGTCGCCGGAGGACGCCCTGAAATCCTTCAGGCTCCAACCGGGTTACGAGATTTCCCTCATCGCCGCAGAACCCTTGGTCGAAGATCCCGTCGCCGCGACCATCGACCCGGACGGCCGTATCTGGGTCGTGGAGATGCGGGGCTTCATGCCGAACGTCGATGGAACGGGCGAGGATGTGAAAAATGGGGTGGTCGCCGTGCTCGAGGATCTCGACGGCGACGGCCGGATGGACAAGCGCACTGAGTTTCTAAACCAGCTCCGGATGCCCCGCGCCGTCGCCATGGTGAAGGGGGGCGCCCTGGTGGCCGAACCTCCTAATCTCTGGTTCTGCCAGGACACGGACGGCGACCTGCAATGCGACACGAAGGAGGCTGTCCTGACCAACTATGCGCGACAAGGGCCGGTCGAGCACACCGACAACGGTCTGCTTCGCGGTCTCGACAACTGGCTCTACAACGCCAAGAGCACGAAGCGCCTGCGCCTGATCGATGGAGTCTGGAAAGTGGAGGAAGACATCTTCCGCGGACAATGGGGCATCACCCAGGACAACTTCGGACGCCTTTACTACAACAACAATTCCAACCCCGTCTACGTGGACCTGGTTCCCGGGAACTACCTCGTCCGCAACCGGAATTTTTCAACGAAAGCCGGCGTCAACCGTCCAGTTTTCAGGTCGAAGGATGTCTGGACCAGCCGTGTGAATCCCGGCATCAACCGCGGCTATCAATCGAACATGCTCCGCGATGGGAAACTCGCCGTGTTCACCGCCGCCAGCGGACCGGTCATCTACCGCGGGGACAACTACCCGGAAGACGCGATCGGCGACGCCTTCATCCCGGAACCTTCAGGCAACATGATCCGTCACCAGAAGGTGTCCTTCAGCGGCGCGGGCGTTTCCGGGGACAACGCCTACAGAAAATCCGAGTGGCTGACCTCGACCGACGAGCGTTTCCGCCCGGTCAATCTCTACAACACCCCGGAGGGCGACCTGATGATTGTGGACATGTACCGCGGCATCCTGCAGCACCGCGTCTATGTCACCACCTTCCTTCGCAAGCAGATTCTGGAACGGCATCTCGACCGCCCGCTGGGGCTCGGACGCCTCTACCGCGTCCGCTACAAGTCAAGACCGACCAACGCGAAACCGGCGTTGTCGGCCAGGACGCCCGCCGAACTGGTCGCCGTCTTGAAACACCCGAATGGCTGGCAGCGCGACACGGCGCAACGACTGCTGGTCGATGCCGGCGACAAGGCCACAGCCCCGGCCCTGCGCGATCTCGCGACAACGGCCCCATCGCCCGCAACCCGCGTTCAGGCCTTGTGGACATTGGAAGGGTTGCGTTCCCTGGATACCGCCACGGTTGAGAAGGCCTTGGCGGATCCTCGTGCGGAAGTGCAAGCCGCGGCCGTCCGTATGGCGGAATTCCTCGTCAACGAACCGATCGAGGACGAGGAGGAATCCAATGCCCGCGTCGCGCTGCTGGAAACCGTGGACGCCATGATCAAACCGGAAGCCGACCTCGCCGTCCTTCGGCAGGCGGCCCTGTCCCTGAGCGGCGTCAAACGCGCGGAGGCCGCCGCCGCCTTGCGGAGATTGGTCATGGAGTTCGGCGACGACGATGTCATCCGTGACGGCGCCGTGACCGGCCTGGGCGGGCGCGAATTGGAATTTCTTCAACGCACGCTCGCGGATCCCCTGTTCGCCAGAGATTCCAAACCGGCGCAACGCTTCATCCGCCACCTCGCCGGATGCGTCGCCAGGGAACGGAACAGTTACCGGGTGGATCAGCTGCTGCGACTGGCGGCCGGACAATCAAAGGAGGAGGCCTGGCGACAGGGCGCGATCCTTGACGGCTTGGTCGATGTCGCCGCTCCCGGCGGGAAGGGAAGGAAGCCGAAGCCGGTCCATTACAAGACCCAGCCTCTGGCGTTTTCGAAGCTGGCGAAGAGCAGGAGCGGTTCGGTGAAGAAGAAGATCGACGGCCTGAAGGGCTTCATCACCTGGGGCGCCGCGGCCGCCCCGCCGCCGCCGCCGCGCAAACTGACCGCCGTGGAGCAGAAGTTGTTCGACGACGGCAAGAATCTCTACCTCGGCATCTGCGCCTCGTGTCATCAGCCTTCCGGCCTCGGTGAAGAGGGAAAAGCCCCGCCGCTGTTGGACTCGCCGTTCCTGCTGGGCTCTCCGAAGCGCATGGTTGGCGTCGTCATGCACGGCATCACCGGACCGATCGAGGTCCACGGTCGCGTCTACAACATGACCATGCCCGGCGTGCAGGGACTGCAGGACGAGCACATCGCCGCCATCCTCACCTACGCCCGCCGCGAATGGGAGCACCGCGGCGATCCCGTCACACCGGAGCAGGTCGCCAAGGCAAGAAAGGCGTTCGAGGGCAGGGAGACGCCCTGGACGGCGAAGGAATTGGAAACGATGAAATAGGCGTGGAAACGGACGTGAGTCCGTTCAAGCCTTCCTGGTCGCCAGAGGTGTGATCGGCCTTGCGTCCGATCACACGCCAGAGAGAATCTCAGTGGTGATGATGCCCGCCGGGGCCGTGCACATGGCCGTGCTCGATCTCTTCCTGGGTGGCTTCGCGGACTTCGGTCACTTCAATCGCGAAATTCAACGCCTGTCCGGCGAGGGGATGGTTGCCGTCCACGGTGACCGTGTCGCCTTCGATTTTGGTGATCTCGAAGATCTGGGCTCCATTGGGCGTCTGCGCCTGGAAGCGCATGCCGAGTTCCAGTTCACCGTCGGCCTTGAAAGCGGTCTTGGGGATCTGCTGGATCATTTCGTCGCGCCGGATGCCGTAGCCCTCCTCGGCGGAAACCTTCACCTCAAGCTTGTCGCCCGCCTTCTTCCCGCTGAGTTCCTTCTCCAGACCAGGGACGATGTTGCCGTGGCCGTGGAGATAATGCAACGGGTCGCGGCCTTCCGAGGAATCGATTGTCTTGCCGGCGTCGTCGGTGAGCTTGTAGTGCATGGCGACGACGGAGTTTTGGGCGATAAACATGTGCGTAATGGGGTGGGGGACTTGAGTGTGGTTCGAGGCGGACCCTACGCGGCGTGCAGGAATGCGCCCAGAACTTTCTGGAATGACCGCAGCGCTCCGCCCTGCTACTGCACGGTCCAGCCGCCGTCGATGACGATGTCGGTTCCGGTGATGAAGCCGGCTTCAGGGGAGCAGAGGTAGACCGCCAGGTTGCCGATCTCTTCAGGCTTGCCCCAGCGGCCCATGGGGATCCGCTTGAGGAAATCGGCGTTCTTCTCGGGATCGTTGATCAGGGGGAGATTCATCTCGGTCGCGAAGGGCCCGGGGCTGATGCCGTTGACCGTGATGCCGTCGTCGAGGAGCTCCATCGACAACGCCTTCGTAAAGCCCAGCAGGCCAAACTTGGTCGTGCAATAGCCGGTGCGACCGGCGATGGCCACGTGGCTCATGATCGAGGTCATGTTGATGATGCGGCCATAGCCGCGTCCCTTCATGTGCGGGACAAAGGACTGGCTCATCAGGAACGCGCTGGTGAGATTGGTGTCAAGGATCTCGCGCCATTCAGGCAGGGTGAATTCGGTCAGATGCTTGCGGTTGTTCATGCCCGCGTTGTTGATGAGGATGTCCACCTTGCCGAACTTCCCGACCACCGCCTCCGCGGCGGCCGCGACCTGGCCCTGGTCCGTGGCGTCGCAGGCGAAGCTCTCCGCCTCGCCGCCCTCCGTCCGGATGCCCTCGGCGACCTCGTTCAGGAGATCGAGATTGCGTGAGACAAGGGCGATCTTGACGCCCTCGCGCGCCAGGGCCTCCGCCATGGACCTGCCCAAACCTTTGCTCGCGCCGCTGATCACGGCCACCTTGTCGGAAAGTTTCTTCTCACTCATAGGGCAGGGGAGGGTAGCCGGGGAAGGCCGCGGGAGAAAGGGGAATCGTGGGTGCGAAAATGAACTTCAAACGGCCAACTTTGAACTTCAATCATCGAAGCTGGGACATCGGGCACGCCGCGCATCCCTCCCATCGGAGTTTGGCGTTCGAAGGAACAGTCGGGCCCTTGCAATTTGTCTTTCTCCCGCTGAATTGCCTTGGCTTGGCGGGATACACCGGTATCTTTTGCGGCTTCGATTTTCCGGCGAGGGTTCCCGTGAGCGAATGAGCATCCCCCGGAATTCGTTCGTGTTTGACGACCGATGGAACTGACCGACATAAGAAATTTCAGCATCATCGCCCATGTGGATCATGGGAAGACGACGCTTTCCGACCGCCTCCTGGAACGCACCGGCACGATTTCGGAGCGCGAGAAGCAGGATCAGTTGTTGGATTCCATGGATCTGGAGCGGGAGCGCGGCATCACGATCAAGGCGCATCCGGTCACCATGTATTACCGGCATACGGACGGAAGGACCTACGAGTTCAACCTGATCGACACGCCCGGACACGTGGATTTCGCCTACGAGGTGTCCCGCAGCCTGAGCGCCTGCGACGGGGCCTTGCTGGTCGTGGACGCCGCTCAGGGCGTGGAGGCCCAGACCGTCGCCAATGTGCACCTGTGCATGGAGCACAATCTCGAGATCATTCCCGTCATCAACAAGATCGACCTGCCCACGGCCAACATCGAGATGTGCCACCAGCAACTGGAGGACATCCTGGCCATTCCCGCCGACACCGCCGTCCATTGCAGCGCCAAGGAGGGCATCGGAATCGACGAACTGCTGGCGGCCATTGTCGATCGCGTGCCCGGCCCGAAAGCCGAGCCCGGAACGCCGCTTCAGGCGCTTGGGTTCGATTCCTACTACGACACCTACAAGGGCGTCGTGACGCACATCCGCATCTTCAACGGCGAATTGAAACAGGGGCAGCAGGTCAAGTGGCTGCACTCAAACAAGAACGTCGAGGTCAAGGAGGTCGGCAGCTTCAATCCGCGTCCCTACAAACGGGACCGGCTCTGCGCCGGCGAGACCGGTTATCTGATCGCGAACATCAAGTCGCCCAAGGACGTGAAAATGGGCGACACCCTGACCGAGGCGCGCAACCCCTCGCCGGTCCTGGCCGGATTTCAGGAGGTTCATCCGATGGTGTTCAGCGGCATCTATCCGTTGAACAGCGCCGACTATGAACGCCTGAAGCAGAATCTCGGTAAACTGCAGTTGAATGATTCGGCGTTTGTCTACCAGTCGGAGACCTCGGTCGCCCTGGGCTTCGGGTTTCGCTGCGGCTTCCTCGGCTTGCTGCATCTCGAGATCGTCCAGGAGCGCCTGCGACGGGAATACGACATGGACATCATCGCCACGTATCCCAGCGTGGTCTACAAGGTAACCAAGACCGACGGCGAGACCGTGGAGATCGACAACCCCTTGTTCCTGCCGGACCCCAGTCTGATCGACTACATCGAGGAGCCCATGGTCACGGCCTACGTGATGTGCCCGAACGAGAAGATCGGCGACCTCATGGCCCTCATCAGCGAGAAGCGCGGCACGGTGGATCACACCGAGACCATCGATTCGCGCCGTGTGATGCTCACCAGCAGGATGCCGCTGAATGAGATCCTCATCGACTTCCATGACCGCATCAAGAGCATCACGCGCGGCTACGGCTCCATGGACTACGAGCACGCGGGCTATATGATCTCCAAGATGGTCAAGCTCGACATGCTCGTGAACAGCGAGTCCGTCGACGCCTTTTCCTGCATCGTGCACGATTCCAAGGCCGAGACACGGGGCAGGGCGCTGGCATCGAAGCTGAAGGAGGTCATTCCGAAACAACAGTTCAAGATCGCCATCCAGGCGGCTGTCGGAAGCCGGGTGGTCGCCCGTGAAACCCTGGGCGCGCTGCGCAAGGACGTCACCGCCAAATGCTACGGCGGCGACATCACACGCAAACGGAAGCTCCTCGAGAAGCAGAAGGAAGGCAAGAAGCGCATGAAGTCGGTCGGCTCCGTGCAGATTCCGCAGGACGCCTTCGTCAAGGTCATGAAAGCCTGAGCGCTTATGAAGGGTTATATCAGATGGTTCCTGTCCTCGACCGTTCGTCACGCCGTCGACATGCGCAAGCAGGTGGAGAAATTTCTGAACCATCAGCGCGATCTGCACTCGGCGGAGTCGATTGACAAGATCCAGGAGGCCGTTGACGAACTGAAGGCGGCCTTGGACGATCACGCGGACAGGAAGGTCCTCGAGGAGCGGATGAAGAAGCTCGAGGAGGTCGCCAACAAGAAGCTGATCCCGTATCCCAACGCCTCCATCCGCGAGAACATCGATGTGATCCTCGTCGCGGTGGCGGTGGCCCTGGGGATCCGCACCTTTTTCCTGCAGCCCTTCAAGATACCGACCGGATCCATGCAGCCGACGCTTTATGGAATCACCTCGGTGAACCTGAAGGACAATCCCGAGGAGGAGATCCCGGGGCGCATCCAACGGTTCATCGACACCTGCTTCAACGGCGTCAGCTATTACCATGTCACCGCGCCGGAGGACTGCGTCGTCGAAACGGCAAGCCCCAAGATCCACAGCAACATGATCTTCAACAAGTGGCAGGAGATCGGGATTGTGATGGCGTCAGGTGAAAGAAAGACGCTGAAGGTCCGGTTTCCGACAGACAATCTCTTCGATTACAAGCGGGGCTTCGTCCGTCCCGGGCAGCGTTTCGCTGCCGGCGAGGACATCCTGAAACTGAAGGTCGTCAAGGGCGACCACTTGTTCGTCGATCGCTTCACCTACAACTTCAGGCGTCCGAAACGCGGGGAAATCATCGTTTTTAAAACGGCCGGAATCGAAGGCCTGGATCAGTCGTTGTTCTATATAAAGCGGCTGGTCGGACTTGGCGGAGAGCGGATGCAGATCGGCTCCGATCAGCACGTGCGGATCAACGGCGAGCGGCTGGACGCCGCAACTCCCAGATTCGAGAATGTCTACACGTTCACGGATGAATGGAGTGACTCGGGACACGTGCATTTCGGCCATGTCAACGGAACGGTCAGCCTCGCGTTGCGTCGCCAGAATCTTTCGCCGATCTTCTTCGACGACAACTCGGAGTTCGCGATCGGCGAGAATCGTTATGTCGTCCTCGGTGACAACACGATGAACTCCTTGGACTCGCGGCAATGGGGAGACTTTCCGCGGGAGAACGTCATCGGAAAATCCGCGTTCGTGTATTGGCCGTTCAACAAGCGGTTTGGCTGGAGCCACCGGTGACACTTGGTTTGAAACCCTTCGTTTTGGCGCTTGTTCATATTCCTCAGATCTGTAACTCAGACGCATTACTGACCTATACCTATTTTACGCACAATGTTTGTTAGTTTTAGTTTTGCTGTGTAAAATTGCGCTGAAATGCCTGAAAAAAGGAGTTTCTCTGATTCCCTTCTGTTGAAGCCTTCAACCGGCCAGCATATCCGAGTACAGATCCAGATACTCTGAAGCGGTGCGATTCCAGGAATGATCCGCCAGCATTCCGGCCAGCCTCAACCGCTTCAACAGCTTCGGATTCTCGAAGACGATCAGCGCCCTCCGGATGCACTTCGCCAAGGCTTCGGCGTTGTAGTTCTGGAACTTCAGCCCGTTGGCGAGTTCCGGATCCTCGTGAAGCTCGATCACCGTATCCTCGAGGCCGCCGACGCCGCGAACGATCGGAAGCGTCCCATAACGGAGGCTGTACATCTGATTCAAACCGCAGGGTTCGTACTTCGAGGGCATCAGAAAGAAGTCGCAACCCGCCTCGATGCGATGCGCCAAGGAATGATCGTAACCAATCCGGCAGCCGATGCGCCCGGGATTCTCGTCGGCAAGTTCCCGGAAGGCCTGCTCAAACCCCTTGTCGCCGCTGCCCAACAGGACAAACTGAAATTCCATTTCCAGACCCGCCTTCAAGGCGTCCAGCAGGATGTCGATGCCCTTCTGATTCGGATCCAGTCGCGTGACGCTGCCGAACAGCGGGATCTTGGCGTTCTGAGGCAGCCCGAACTCCTTCTGGAGCGCGCGCTTCTGCAGACCTTTGCCGCGGAGATTGCGGGCATTATAGGCGTTCTTCAAATGCGGATTGCCCTCGGTCTTCCACTCGTCGTAATCGACGCCGTTCAAAATGCCGCTGAGACGATGCCGCCGGGCCCGGAGCACGTCGTCCAGAGTGGCGCCATACAGCGGCGTGGTGATTTCCTTGGCGTAGGTCGGGCTCACGGTGCAGATGCGATCCGCCAGTGTGATGCCGCCCTTGAGGCAGTTCATCTGCCCGAAGTATTCCAGTCGTTCAAAATGGAAATAATGGTCCGCCAGCCCGCTTCGCCGGAAGTCCTCGTAAGGAAAGATCCCCTGATAGACCAGATTGTGAATACTGAAACAGATCTTCGGCGGTCGTTCCCAGCGACCTTCGCCCGCCTGTTGTTCCACCATCGCCGGAATCAGTCCGGTCTGCCAGTCGTGGATGTGAACCAGGTCTGACGCCAATCGCCGCGCCAGCTCGACGACGCACTTGGAAAAGAAGATGTAGCGTTCCGCGGTGTCCTCGAAATCCACGCCATCCGAATTGTAGATCCCATCGCGATCGAAGTAGCCGGGTTCATCAACGAAATACACGGTCAGGTTCGGCCCGGCCTCCAGTCGCAGGATCTGCCCCGTGCGGGAACTCCACCCCATCGGGATCTCCAGACTTCCCCAATCCGCAAGTTCGGGATGCTTCTCACGAATCCCCCGATACAACGGCGTGACGATGTCCGTCGCGGTCCCATCGGCGGCCAGGGCTTTCGACAGGCCGGCGACCATGTCCGCTAGCCCTCCGGTCTTGGAATAGGGAAAGACTTCGCTGGAGGCCTGTAGAACCCTCATGACTGGAGTCGGTCTATGCGGGGATCTTGTCCGCGTTCATGAAGGGACGCAGTTTTACCGGAATTTCGATCGAGCCGTCACTCTGCTGCCAGGTCTCAACCAACGCGACAAAAATCCTGGCGAGCGCCGTGCCGCTGCCGTTCAGCATGTGCGGGTGCGACACGCCCTTCTCCGTGCGTTGACGAAGCCCCATTCGCCGGGCCTGAAAGTCCTCACAGTTGGACACGCTGGAAACCTCAAGGTAGGCGCCCTGCCCCGGCGCCCAGACTTCGATGTCGTAGGTCTTCGCCGATGCGAAGCCCATGTCGCCCGTGCACAGCAACACGACCCGATAATGCAGTCCCAGAGCCTGCAAGACGGCCTCTGCGTTGGCGGTCATGGACTCCAGTTCGTCGTAACTCTGCGCCGGGTCCACGATCTTGATCAGCTCCACCTTGTCGAACTGGTGCATTCGGATCAGGCCGCGCGTATTGACGCCGGCCGCTCCGGCTTCCGCCCGAAAACAGGGGCTGTAGGCGCAATAACGAATCGGGAGGGATTCAGCGTCGAGAATCTCCTCGCGGTGAATGTTCGCAACCGGAGCCTCGGCGGTCGGAATCAGATAAGTCCTGCCCAGGGTCTCGCCATCCTCGCCTTCCTGCACGGCGTAGGCCTGGTCGCTGAACTTGGGCAACTGCCCCACGCCGACCATGCAGTCACGGCTCACCATGAACGGCGGCGAAACCTCGGTGTAGCCATGGGCATTGGTATGGAGATCGAGCATGAACTGGATCAATGCCCGCTCCAGGCGCGCGCCCCATCCCGTATACAGGGCAAAGCCGCTGCCGGACAACTTGGCGGCGCGGGCGAAATCCACCAGTCCGAGGCTCTCGCACAAATCCACGTGCGGCTTCGGCTCAAAATCGAAATTCCGTTTTTCTCCCCAGGCGCGGACCTCCGGATTGTCCTCGGCATCGCCCCCCTCGGGAACGCTCGCATGCGGCGGGTTCGGCAGACGGATCAGGATGTCGTTGCGCGCGTCCTCGGTCTGCTTTGCCGCCTTGTCCAGCTCTGCGATGCGCTCGTTCAGCTCGCGCACCTCGGTCTTCCTGGCCTCGGCTTCCTCCTTCTTCCCCTGCCCCATCAGCGCCCCAATCTCCTTGGACGCCTTCTTCGCCTGAGATTTCAAGGCCTCCGCCTCGGTGATCGCCTTGCGCCGCTTCTCATCCAATTCCAACGCCTCGACCAGCTTGTCGCCGTCGCCGCCCCCGCGCGAATTCAGACGCGCGCGAACCTCGTCCAAGTTCTCCCGTATGTATTTCAGATCGAACATCCGCCGATCATAGGAACGCGCCCGACCGAGGGCAAGACCGGGACGTCAGGTCGCCAGGTGATTGCAACCGGGATGAAAAGGGGGCCTTCTGCCCCCATGTCGCGATGGGGGTTGCGGGAACAAAACCCCAGACTCCAGGCGCCAGATCCCGGTTTCATTCACCCCGACGTCGGAATACCCCTGCAATCGCTCTCGCCAAGACGACCGCGCGCGGTTAAAACACCCGCCACGTTGACGTGAATATCCTGACCCTCACCAATCTCTATCCGCCGCATCATGCGGGCACCTACGACTATCGTTGCCAGATCGCCTGTGACGAGCTCCGAGCCCGCGGCCATCGCGTGCGCGCGCTCACCTCGAATCACGGCCTGACCGGCCAGCAGAAAAGCGGCGACACGGTCCGGCAACTGCTGCTCAACGGGCAGTTCGGCGTCGAGCAGCGGAGCGGGTTCCTCGAACTCAAGGAACTCGAAGAGGCCAACAACGCCGCCCTGCGCGAAGCCATCGACGAGTTCTCCCCGGATGTGGTTCTGGTCTGGAGCCTCATGGGGCTCTCGAAATCCATGATCTTCACGCTGGAGCAATCAGGCATACCCACCGTCTACGACGTCGCTGACGACTGGCTGGTCTCGGAGCTCAAGAAGGATCCCTGGCTGGATTTCTGGAATGCCGAGAAGCTTTCCTTCAAGGAGGCGGCGGTGCGGAAGAGTCTGGAGATGTCCGGCCAGCGCGACGCCTGGGACAGAAAGGCTCCGACGCGGTTCGACCGGAGCATCAAGCGCATGCCCTACCTCTACTCCGGCGGACGCGAGGCGCAGGAGGTCGAGCCCGGCTCCATCCACACCTTCGCCTTCAAGCGGATCTACTTCTGTTCGCTCTCGATGAAGGACCAGGCATGGCACGCGGGATTCAATATCAATCATGCCGACGTCATCCAACCGCTGATCCGGACGGATCTCTTCCGGGGCGAGGTGAAACCGGAATCCGTGCCGGCAAACAGGATGCTGCTCTTTCGGACGTTGGTGGAAGGCTGCGGCGCCATGACCGCCCTGAAGGCGCTTGCCAAGATCCGCGAGTCCAACCCCGATGCCTCCCTGGACATGTTTGGAGACGGAGATTCCCAATACATCGCCCGGTTGAGATCATTCGCCGTGCAAAACGGCATCCCGCTGGAGATACACCCGATCTCCGACCCTCTGCGGGAACTCCCCAACATTCTCCTCCGCTACGACATCTTCCTCCACCCCACCGAAGGCGACGAATCGCTCTGCACCACGCCGCTCGAGGCCATGGCCTGCGGCCTGCCGGTGATCGGCACGCTGCGCGGCGGCATCGGCTCCTTCCTCTTCAACGAGGACAATGCCCTCACCTTTCTCGCCGGCGATGAAATCGACCTGGCGGAGAAGATCCAGACCCTGCAGGCCTATCCCGACTACCGTGTCAGAATTGCTTCCTGCGGCCACGAGCGCGTGCACAGCGCCCACGGCGTCGATGTGGTCATGAACTGGATCGAATCCTACCTGCAGGACACCATCACCTATTGGCCCCAGCTGTGAAATGGGCTCATCGCTCGCTTTCAGGAAGCGCTTGAAATCCGCGGGCGACCATCCGCCCGATCGGAGCGCCGGGCATTGCCCGGCCACAAAGGCGACCCGGAACGAGCGCGCAAAAGGGGTCTGCGCGACGATCGCCTCGACCCTGGTCCTCCTGATGTCCCTCGCATGCTGCCATGCGGCTCCCCCTTCCTCTCATCCTCCCAATGTCCTCTTCATTGCCGTCGACGACCTGAACGACTGGGTCGGTTTCATGGGCGGTTATCCGGGGAGGGTTCATACGCCGAACATCGACAAGCTTGCCGGACGCGGCGTCGCGTTCACGAACGCCCATTGCGCCTCGCCGGTCTGCTGTTCGAGCCGAACGGCGGTCTTGACCGGCCTCATGCCGCAGAGCTCCGGCGTCTACAACAATGGGCACTGGTGGCGGCCTCACCGACCGGGGCTTGTCACGATTCCGATGCGCTTCAAGGCCCACGGCTACCATGTCGTCGGCGCCGGGAAGATCTTTCATCACACGGCCGGCAGCAACCCGCCGGATCAATGGGATGAATTCCAGCGCCTCGCCTTCAATGACGACCCCTGGTTCCGCGGCCACGAACTGAACTACCCCTGGTCAAAGGTGGAGCCGTTCCCGGAAGGCTTTCCTTTCAGCAAGGTTCCGCAGCTTCCGCACGAAAACGATTGGGGCGCCCTGCCGAACAGGGATGAGTCTGATTACGACGACGCGCGCACGGTCGATTTCGCCATCCGGCAGCTCGCCCGAAGGCGCGACAAGCCCTTCTTCCTCGCCTGCGGTCTCTTCCGTCCCCACTTGCCCTGGTACGCGCCGAAGAAGTATTTCGATCGCCACCCCCTTCACAGCATCCAGCTTCCGGTCAACAGGCCCTTCGATCTGAACGACGTGCCCAAGGAGGCCCAAAACCTGGCCAAGGCCCGACGCTCCGATCTTGAGAAGATCAGGCAGGCCGATCGCTATCGACACGCCGTCCAGGCCTACCTCGCCAGCATTTCCTTTGCCGACGCGCAGGTGGGGAGATTGTTGAAGGCGCTGGACGATTCGCCCCACGCCGCCAATACCATCATCGTCTTCTGGTCCGACCACGGTTGGCATCACGGACAGAAAGAACACTGGCACAAGTCCACGCTGTGGGAGGAGGCGACGCGCGTGCCCTTCATTGTCGTGGCGCCCGGAGCCGCCGGCAATGGATCGACCTGCGCGCAACCCGTCAGCCTCGTGGATATCTACCCCACCCTGATCGACCTCTGCGGATTGCCCCCCGTCCCCGATCTCGACGGCCTCTCGCTGGCGCCCCAATTGGACGATCCGACAAGACCCCGGCCGCGCCCGGCGATCACTGTCTTCAAGCCCGGACAAGCCAGTGTCCGGTCCCTTCATCATCGCTACACCCGATACTCCGACGGTGCCGAGGAACTCTACGACCACCGCAGCGACCCGAACGAATGGAACAACCGCGCCGGCCGCCGTGAGGACCGCGCCATCATTGAAGACCTTTCCCGCTGGCTCCCCAAGAACTGGGCCGAACCGGCGCCAAAGAAAGGCGCCTACGAGTTCGATCCCGGCGCGTATTCCTGGATGCGCAAGTCGGACGGCGCGCGTTTCCGGGATGCAACGCCGCGCAAACCATGACCGAAGATTTCAACAACAAGGGCTTCGTCGCCCTGCCCGCATTCCTCGATGCGCAAGAGATCGCGGAAGTCCGCGCCAACCTCGACCGCTTCATCCGCGATATTGTCCCCGGCATGCCGCGCGAACACGTCTTCTACGAGGACAAGGGCGACCCCGCGACGCTCAAGCAACTCCAGGGACTGGCCAGGAATGACGCCTTCTTTCACAAGCTGATGTTCGGCGGTCGATTCGAGCAACTTGCCAGGGAGTTGCTGCAGGACGAGGTCGTCGGCATGAATCTCCAATATTTCTGCAAGCCGCCCGGGATCGGGAAACCCACCCCGCCGCATCAGGACGGCTATTACTTCATGCTCGATCCCTGCGAGGCGATCACGATGTGGCTCGCGCTCGAGCATGTGGACGAGGAGAACGGCTGCGTCCGCTATCTCCCCGGATCGCATCGCTGCGGCATGCGGGATCACAACAGAACAACGACACTGGGCTTCTCTCAGGGCATCGCGGATTATGGCAGGGACGGCGAAGCTGAGAAGGAAATCGCCATCCACGCGGCTCCCGGCGATCTGCTCGCCCATCATGCCCTGACCATTCATCGCGCCGACGGCAATCAATCCCCCACCCGTCCGCGACCGGCCCTCGGCTTTGTCTACTACGCCGCGAGAGCCAGGGAGGACCGGACGGCGAAGGCCGCCTATCAGAGGAAGCTCGAAACAGATCTCGCCGCGCAGGGGAAGATTTGAAGCCGGCGCTGCGACCCGCCGACTCATGCGTCAAATCGATGCATCGCCCCGCTCTTGAATCCCCGCCCGCAACCTGCCATTCTTCGCGCCACAACGCATGAAGCGGTCGCCGAAGACATCTCGCCGCACCTTCCTGGTTGCCTCCGCAGCCGGCGTCGCCGGCTACCGTTTTCATCGCTCAGGTCTCGCGTCGCCTGTTCCGGGAGGCGGCGCCCCGGCAGCGGCGAAGGGCACGGCGAAATCCACCATCCTGTTCTTTCTCTGCGGCGGCGCGTCCCACATCGACACCTGGGACATGAAGCCGGACGCGTCGTCAGAATATCGCGGCCCCTTCAATTCCATCCGCACAACGGCGCCGGAGATCCGACTCTGCGAGCACCTTCCCCTGACGGCGAAACAGGCGCATCATCTGGCGGTCGTCCGCACCGTGACCGACCGCGGCCAGACCACCGGCGATCATCACGCCGGCTATTACTACAATCTCACCGGCCATGTCCCTGACCTGACCTTCAAGACCCAGGGCAACGACCGGCGCCCCTATCCCGATGACTGGCCCTTCATGGGCGCGGTCGTGGGTTCGAGACTTCCGGCGCACCCGTCGTTGCCTCAAATCATCACGCTGCCCCACAAGCCCAGCCGGGCGCCTTACACCCGCCCCGGCCAGTTCGCCGCGAGACTCGGCTCCGAGCACGATCCGTTCTACGTCTACGGCAGCGAAAACGATCCCCTTCGCTTCACGGCCCCTTCCCTCACGCTTCAGGCGGGCCGCAATCTCGATCGGCTCGACGCCCAGAAGGCGCTGATGAATTCCTTCAACGAGGCGCGCCGCGATCTCGACCATGTCGCCTCTGCGGTCAACTTCAGCGGCCAACAGCAGAAGGCCTTCTCCCTGCTCGCCTCCACCGGCGCGGCCGGAGCGTTCGACGTGGCCGGCGAACCGGAATCCGTCCGCGAACGCTATGGTCAGACCATGAATGGCATGAGTCTGTTGATGGCGCGCAAACTCGTGGAGGCGGGAGTCCCCTTCATCACCGTGTTCTGGAAGGAGAACACGAAGCTGAACAAGAAGTGCCGCAGCGCCGGCGGCTGGGACACTCACGGCAACAACTTCAATTGCCTGAAGGAAAACCTGCTTCCCGAGTTCGACCGGGCCTATTCCGCGCTGCTGGAGGATCTTTCCCGACGCGGCCTGCTCGACCAGACCCTGGTCATGGTGAACAGCGAAATGGGACGCCGCCCCAAGATCGGCGACCGCAGGTCGGGCGGCGTCAACGGCGGCGGACGCGATCACTGGACCGCGCTGCAAAGCGTCGTCCTCGCCGGCGGCGGCATCCGCGGCGGGCAGACCTACGGCAGGAGCGACAAGAACGCCGAATATCCCGCGGAAAACCCCGTCGGGCCGGAGGACATCACCAAGACCGTCTACCACGCCATGGGCATCCACGATCTCGCCGCCATGGACGCGCAGGATCGCCCCTTCAACCTCCTCGAAGATGGCCGGCCGCTGACGGAGTTGTTTTAGGCGTCTCGGAGCGCCGGGCATTGCTCGGCGCTGCTCGCCTTCAACGCCCATGCCGAGCAATGCCCGGGGCTCCGAAACGGCATCCCCCCTACTCGCTCAATACGATCGGCGTATCATCGCGCTGCGCGGCGAGGGCGCCGAAACGCACTGCATCCAATTCTCCGTTTTGCTTCAGCAATGTTGCGGACGATTTCTCCTCCGCGTCGCTTTCCGTTGCGCGCCCCTTCCAGATTTCAAGCGCCTTTCCCGCCGCCTTCCTGCGCGAGGCCTCATCCGCAAGGTGATCGTACTTCCAATCTTCGAAACCCGGCGATTTCCTCAATGACCGATGCGCCATGAAGCGGACCGCGTCGTAGGGATCGTCCAGCAGGTGGGCCAGGAACGGCTCACGCCAACCATTCCCCGAGGCCTCGATCGCCGGTTCCCAACCGAGACTCCAGGCCATCAGCGCCCGTTGGCCGGCGTCGCCTTTGAGCGTCCAGAGGACCGAAGCGGCGACCTCCTTCTCCTCGGCCGAGAGTTCAGGGGATGGGATGTCGTACCACACATTCAAGCGCGCCGCCGCCCAGGCCAGCGTGCGGTCCAGATGGCATTGATTGCAGGCGTTTGGCCGCCCGGTGGAAAGACTGGCCTTCACATCCGGAGATCCGATCTGATGGCTGCGGATGGAGCCCAGCAATCCGTAGGTGGTATGGGGCATGTGGCAGTTGTAGCAGAGGCTGCCGCTCGAATCCGTGGCGTGATGCGTGTGCGCGCTGACATCGTCAGCAAAGTCCTCATGGCATTGCAGGCAGGCCTTGTTTCCGCGCATGCCGGGTTTCAACTGATCGTTCGCCCATTCTTTCAACCCCGCCTCTCCTCCGGCGTTTCCATGAAGCAGATGACAGGAGAAACAGGACATGCGACGACTCTCGTCCCCATGCTGGTGGCAGGGCGTTTCCAACAGGCCGTTGTATTCCCGTCCCGCCACGCGGATCATGCCGTCGCTCCAGAAGAAATTGCGGATAAAATCCGAATCCTTGCCGCCATAGGCCTCGACCATCGCCGGATCCGTCGGGCGAAATATGTCGCGTTCCTTGTGCAGGTCGTCGCCCGGACGATAGGCGTAGCCCTTTTGCCGCCACTCCTCCCGCAATGCGACGGAAGCCTCGACATTGACGCTGTGGCATTGTCCGCAGACCTGGGAGTCGAGCGGCGCCTTGAGCCGGGTCGGAAGCGTCGAGGTCTCGTCGCCTGTGTCGTTTCCGCGACTTGAGTAGCGTCGCAGCGGGTTGCCGTTGATCTCAACATGCTCCTCGGCCGGACCATGACAGGCCTCGCACGAGATGCCGAACTCCGCCGCCGTCGGATACATTTCGAAGTGGCTTTGCCAGTTGGGATTGCCGCCGGTGGTGTGGCAGCGGATGCAGCCCTCGTTCCACCTCCCCTCCTCCAATGACATGCCCTGATGCGGCGGCACCAGAAAAGAGGACTCCCGCGGAACCCAGCGCTGCTCCTCAATCAACCACACGAGCGGAAACTGATCCATGCGCGCGGTGTGCCCGGCGGAGAACCAGTAGACCTGGTAGTGATGCGAACCCGTCACGAGTTCAATCTTCCGTTCCTGCGCCGGGCGGTTCCTGTCAACCGAGCCGTCCGCCGCCAATCCCGGCATCTCAATCCAATAGTCGCCCCCCTTTCGAGTCATGCGAAAGGCGCTTCCGTTGAAATGCGCCTCGGCATCGTTGAAGTCGCCCATCACGGATTCGGCCGACGGCAACTGCGTCATCGTGCTGTGGTAGGAATGGCTCCAGGTTTCATGATGCTGCGGGTGGCAACTACGGCAGGAATCCGACGTGATGAAGCCGGGCGTCTTCTTCTCGACCGGCCGATTTACGGCAACCGGCGGCGAAGTCCGGACTTCCCTGGAGCGAACCCACCCCCATCCCAATGCAACGAACGCGCCGACCAGCAGAAACACCACGAAGGCGGAATGGAATGCATCACCGGCGCGTCGCCGGCCGAGAAACAGCGGCGCGACCGCAAGGACGATCAACAGAATGGCCAGGATGAGTTCCAGAGCCGGGTGCATGCGGCGAATATAGCGGGTTTGGATGGTCCGCGCCAACCTTGCGAAATGAGGCAAAAGGGCGGGATACACGCCGGTTTTGTTCTTGAGCCGGGCTTTGGGGACCGGGGCTGCGTCAGCTCCGGAGGAGCGCAAAGAGGGTAGCCGGTCGGTGCAAGGCGTGAAACGCCTGGAACCACCGGTCATCCAGCCAACACGCCGCCGCGCCCCGGCAGGGGCGCTCCGAAACATCCAACATTCACTGACAGGAGTCGGCCATCAAGCTGATGCGGGAGGTTCTCGCGCCCCGCCGGGGCCCATTCCGTCCTGTCCTGTTTCCGGTGGTTCCGGTCGCACGGCGACCTCCACCGACCGGCTACCTTCGGAAGGTCCCTCCAGGACCAACGAGCAGAGTCGCACGTTCTTGATGCCCCCCCTCCTGCCCCACCGACTGAACAACTCCTTCTCACTCGGCCAGATGCTTGTCCAGCATTGCCTCGATCCTCCTCTGCGAATTCACCCCCGCCAACTCGCCGACAACCTCTCCGTTCTTGAACACCTTCAGGACAAGGATCCCGCGGACCCCAAACTCCTTCGCAAGCGCAGGCTCCTTGTCCACATCCACCTTGCCGACCACCACCCGTCCCTCGTATTTCGCCGCCACGGCTTCGACGGTCGGAGCGACCTGCCTGCAGGGCCCGCACCAGGTCGCCCAGAAATCCACCAACGCCACGCCTTCGTTCTTTCGCACCTTGGCTGTGAAACTGGATGAGGTGAGATCGATGGTAACCCGGTCAGCGGGGTCGATGGCCGGCGGTTCGGGGGCGCAGCCGCAAAGGCACAATGCAGCGATCAGAAGCAACAGGCAGGCCGGAGCGCCGAGCATTGCTCGGCAGGAACCTGCGCCCACGGCCCTGGCCGCGCCATGCACGGCGCTCCGAATCTGCTGCGCACTCGTCTTCACCATCCTCAATTCCTCGACACATCCGGCGGGTCGCAGGAACTCAGGGCCTTCAGGACGGTGTCATGCGTCTCAAGGGCCTTCCCCAACATCGCTTCGGAACTGGCGCTGATGTCCTGCAGCATCTCCATGATGAGGTCGCTTTCGTCCTCGGGAAACTCCGGCGCCATGATGGCCTCGCGCGACCATTCGACCAACTCCTCAAACGAACTCAGCCCCGCCCGGAAGCGACCGATCCGTCCCGCAATATCCCTCAATGTGACCTTTTCAATCAAATCGAACGCCCTTCCCTTCTCTGACACCTGTCCACTGAATGCCGATTACTGATCACTGATTTCTGGTTCTTCACTCCGACACCGTCACGATCGTCTCGACCCATTCCCGGAACGCCATCCCCTCTGTGAAGACATCCGCGGTGACAAGATGGTTCCCAGGCTTCGCGTCCCTGGAGACATAGACCCGCAGTGGAATCGTTTTCCGTCCCCGCGCGGGCACGGTTGTGTTCAAGGCATGGTCCAGTTGTGTCATCCCTTCCGGAACATTGCACTGAATCGAATAGGTCCGTTCCTTGGTCGAGTGGTTCCAGATCTGGACCTCGTAGGTCAATCGCTTCCCGGTCTTCGTCTCGGAGCCATAAGGGTAAATCCAGGCCCACTGCTCATCGATGCCGTAGTTCGGATCATCCCAGGGAAACAGTTCCGCGAGGATTTCAATGCGCTTCCGATAGCGCGATTCCAGGTAATCCAGTTGCGCGGGCGTGTAGCGAAAGACGAAGTTCACGTGCTCATTCATCAGCCAGTAGTCGCCTTTCATCTCGCGCAACTTCTTGAAGCACAGCAGATAGCCCTGGTCGTCGCGGGCAAGATTTCGGTTCAACGCGCAATAGTCATCCATGCCCGAGGGCGTGAACGCGTCGCCGATGAAGAAGATGGGCGTCTCACCGGCCTTCTTGACCAAGAGGCCTCCATGATACAAGGCCTGTCCGGGATAGTAGTGAAAGGTGAGTTCAAACTCCTTCCACTTCATCGTGGCGCCATCCTTCTTGCCAATGACCTCCTTGATCGCGTTCGGCGTCATGGCCGCCATGTGATAGGCCTCCGGCTTCTCGAGAATGTCCTCATACTCCACCGTGGAATAGACCGGGCACTTGAATTCCTCCGCGGCGCGTTGAACGTAATCCGTGTGGTCGCCGTGGTAGTGCGTGACGAAAATGCCGTCGATCTTCTTGAGCAGGCCATCGCTCATCAGCTTCTTGACGAAGTCGATATAGCGTTGGCTGCCGCAATCGAGCATGAAGCCGGAGCCGTCCTCGGAAACCACGATGCGCGTCGTGCCCGTCGCGATCACCCAACCCGGCATCTCCTCGTGGTGTGAATAGGGCATCAATTCGTATTCGGCGCCCTCGCCCAGGATGCGCTCCGCGCAGGCCTTCATGCGGTCCGCCTTGAAATACCAGTAAAGCGCGTTGGTCGAGAGGTAGTTGCGATAGAGTTCCTGGATCCGCCCGATCAACCGGTCGATCGCCGCCGCCGGATCACGGATGACCGGCCCGCGCGCCGGCACAATCAGGTCCGGCTTCAAGGCCTTGATCTTTCGCAGACTGTCCAATAGGGGCGCCAGACGCGCGCCATAGCCGTGGTAACCGCCGATCTTTGCCTCGGGGATCTTGTCCTGAAAGCTGTAGAGATCGAGGATCCTGCCGTCGCCATAGATCAGGTCGCCGGTGAACGCCACGGTCCTGCCGTCGATCTTCCCGACGTAGGAAATGGCGGCCCGCGTGAAGCCGGGTGTGTCATGCACCTTCAGCGTCACATCGCCAACCTCAATCACATCGCCCTCCTGCAATCCCAGGCCGACCTTCATCGGCCGCGTCAGCATCTTGGTCGTCTGCTGCTGCGTGTCTTTCAGGCGGATCTTGATGAAATCCTCCCACTGCTTCGCGGGTTCTTCGAAATACATCCGCTCCCCCTCCGGCACGTAGGCCAAGGCTCCCTGCTCCACCAATCCGCGCCCCGCCCAGACCACGTCGCGCCGATGATGCGTGAAGAGGACTGAATTCACCCTGCCCTCGATCGCATTCGCCAGATCTCCGTAGACCACGACACGTTGGCCGCCGGATTCGATCAAGGCGCCGTTGACGGGACCGGGGTGAAACTGGAGGCCGTGGATCTGGGATTTTCGATCGTCGGCAGATTGGCCGGACACCGCTTGCGCGCAAAGGCCGACGAGGATTCCAACAAGAACTGAACTGCGTCTTTTCATATCATTTCTGATGGCGCGGTTTACCGCCTGTTTCCGGAAATCCACGCGCCGATTGCTACGCCTCGATTACTACGACAAAACGTTGGCGGGCAGGCACCCGCGTTCGCGCGACAGCGTCTTGGACCGCGCTGCGCGCCCCGCCACTTCTCCAGCATGACTGCACACTCCATCACTCCAGCGCTCCGTTGCCTTCCATTCCGCATTCCGAACTCCGAGTTCCGCATTCCTCACGCTTCAACCCCATGAATCACATGCCCATGGATATCGGTGAGCCGATAATCCCGTCCTTGGAAGCGGAAGGTCAGCTTCTCGTGATTCAAACCAAGCAGGTGCAGGATCGTGGCCTGAATGTCATGGATGTGTGACTTGTTCTCAGCGCCCACGAGGCCGAGTTCATCGGAATCGCCCCAGGTGATGCCGGGCTTCGTTCCACCGCCGGCCATCCAGATGCTGTAGGCGTCGATGTGATGATCGCGGCCGCCGATCTTGGACTCGCGGGTTTCCCCCATGGGCGTGCGACCGAATTCCCCGCCCCAGATGACCAGGGTTTCATCCAACAGGCCGCGTTGCTTCAGATCCTTCACCAAGGCCGCGGACGGCCCGTCCGTCAGGGAGCAGACCTTGTCGAGATCCTTGCCCAGGGTCTGGTTGGGGCCACCGTGGTGATCCCAGTCGGTGTTGTAGAGCTGCACGAAGCGCACGCCGCGTTCGATGAGTCGGCGGGCGAGCAGACAGTTGTTTGCATAGGAGGCGGCGCCGGGCTTGGCGCCATACATGTCGAGGATGTGCTGCGGTTCCTGGGAGATGTCCATCAACTCCGGCGCGCTGGTCTGCATGCGATAGGCCATCTCGTAGGCGGCGATCCGCGTCGCGATCTCGGAATCGCCGGTTGTTTCGAGTCGCTGCCGATTCAGATCGCCGACCACATCGGTGAAGTCACGTTGTCGCTTGCGGTTGAAGCCGTCCGGACTCGTGAGAAACAGGATCGGATCGCCGGAACCGCGGAAAGGCACGCCCTGGTAGGTCGTGGGCAGAAAACCGCTCGACCACAAGGTGGCGCCGGCGCGCGGGCCTCGGGGGCCGGATTGCAGCACGACAAAGCCGGGCAGATTGTCCGATTCGCTGCCGATGCCGTAGGTCACCCAGGAGCCCATGCTCGGGCGGCCGGGTTGCGGCGAGCCGGTGTTGGTGAAGATCTTGGCAGGGCCATGATTGAACACCTCGGTCTTGATGCCCTTGATGAATATCACATCGTCGGCAATCTCCTTGAGCTTGGGCAGGCACTCGCTGATCCAGGCGCCGGATTGACCGCAACGCTCGAACTGGCGAACCGACTTCAGCAACGGCGGGGTCCCCTTGAGAAAGGAGAAACGTTTCCCCTTGAGGAAGCTCTCCGGTGTGGGCTTGCCATGCAGTTCGGTCAACTTGGGCTTGTGGTCGAACAACTCCAACTGACTGGGCCCGCCAGCCTGGAACATGTAGATGACATTCTTCGCCTTGCCGCCATATTGCGTCGGCCGTGCGGCCATGGGATTCAGACTTGCGGCGGAAGCCTGATCGCGGTTCAACAGGCTGCCCAGCGCCGCGGCGCCAAGTCCGACGCCGCAGCGTTCAAACAACTGTCGCCGCGTCATGTCCCGCAGGATCGCCGATTCCAGTTCTTCAATCTTGTTCATGGGGGGGGAACTGCGGGTCCTACGAATATCGGAGATTTCTTCCTTCGGAAATCGGAGCGCCGAGCATTGCTCGGCCTGAGCGTGATGCCACGGCCATTGCCGAGCAATGCTCGGCACTCCGCGGAAGCAAACCCGACTCATCCGCATTATCCGTGGTCAAAAAGCGTTTCATTCGCGGGTGATGAATTCGTCGAGGTTCATGATCGCGCGGGCGGCGGCGGTCCAGGCCGCCGCTTCGGCGTAATTGGCCGCGAACTCCTCCGCTGTTCCAGCAATCTTGCTGGCGCCGGCGACATCCGATTCAAAGTCCTGCAACTGCTGACTGTGGAATGTCAGCAACCGATCCAGTTCATGCTTCTTCGGCGTCCGCGCCATGGCCAATTGAAACATCCGGTTCATGCGCTCGGCGTCGTCCTTGCCCGATTCCCGCAACACACGGCCCGCAAAGGCCTGCGCCAGTTCGAACAGTCCCTCGTCATTGGCCAGGGTCAAGGACTGCAGCGGCGTGTTCGAGCGGATCCGCGCTGTGCAGGTCTGGCTGAAGTCTGGAGTATCGAAGGTCGCGAGCATCGGATACGAGGCGCTTCGGTAATAGAACGTGTACATCGTCCGGCGGAACTTGTCCTCGCCGGGGCTGACGTCCCACTTCTTCTTCACCTGGGTGAAATTATAGACCCCGCCCGGCTGCGGAGGACGCACGCTGGGCCCGCCAATCTTCCCGCTGAGTTTCCCGGACACCGCCAAGGCGATGTCCCGGACCACCTCGGCGTCGACGCGCAACCTTGTCTGCCGACCCAGCAGGAGGTTCTTCGGATCGGCGGCGACCAACTCCGGACGCGCGCGGGAACTCTGTCGATAGGTCGCTGAGTTCGCGATCAGGCGATGCAGTTCCTTCATAGACCAGCCGCGTCGCATGAATTCCCCGGCGAGCCAGTCCAGCAACTCCGGATGCGTCGGCGGGGCTCCCTGGGTTCCAAAGTCATTTTCGGTCTCGACCAGCCCCCGCCCAAAGTAGCGCATCCAGACACGGTTCACGGTCACTCGCGCCGTCAGGGGATTATCCTCCCGCACCAGCCACCTGGCCAGGTGCAGCCGGCTGCGATCCTTCTGCGGAGCCCGCATCGCCGGAAAGACCGACGGCGTGCCCGCCTTCACGGGATCGCCCTTGCGCAGGAAGTCGCCGCGGATGTGCAGGCGGGTCTCCCGTGGCTTCGCCATCTCCCGCATGACCATGGTCGAAACGCCGATCTTGTCATGTTCCGCCTTCTGCTTCTCCAGCTTCGCCACCGCGTTCTTGAGCGGTCTCCGCTTGGTGTCCTGCCCCAGGTACTCATCACGCAACAGTTCCTGCTGTTTCCTGCTGCGCTTTTCCACGGGCGTCTTCAACGCGGCCAGCAGGGCCTTGGGATCGCCGGATGTGAGCAGTTCCGCCGGGGCGTCGGTCGCCGACACCGCAAAGCGGCCGACCATGTAGTTTCGATTGCGGACGCTCTCGTGGCGAATCACGAACTCCAGCGCTCCGCCGTTCAACCGGATTGGCTCCTCCGGAATGAACCAGGCCCAGTGGTTTTCGTTCATCCGCTTCTTCGAGCCCTTCCCGACATTGATCGCCCAGCCGGTGGTCTCGTCGCCATCCAGCAGTTTCATGGGATCGAACTTCGGTTGGGTGTGATCCGCGACGGCGCGAACCAGCTTTACGTTTCTCCCTCCCGCCTTGAGTTCAAAACCCGTCATGACGAAGTTCCCGTTGCCCGCCAGTCCGGGGCCGTTCTTCGGCAGTGAGTCGTGGGTCAAGACGTCCAACCGGACCGCTGTCACCAACTCCAGATCGCCGGCCGCCTGAACGTGATAGACGTCGTGCTCCGGATGCTTCGGACCAACCAGGATGGAATGGTCCTCAAGCTTGCGCATCTCGGAGTGGTTGCGGGCGGAAAACCCGGATGGATCCAGTCGGCGCCAGATTTCGCCCGACGGCTCGCGCTCCAGGAATGTCGTCTCCCAGGCCTTCTGGCCATCAGTGTGTCCGCGATCGTATGCCGCCAGTTTTGCTTTCGCCGACTCGAGTTGCGCATCGATCTCTTTCGCCCTGGCCGCGTGCCCATCAGGACGAAGACGCACGGTGGGGCCCACATTGTTGACATCCTCGGTCGTGTTGAAGAAGGCGTAGAGATTGTAGTATTCCCGCTGGGTGATGGGATCGTATTTGTGGGTGTGACATTGGGCGCAACCGATTGTCAGCCCCAACCAAACCGCGCCCGTGGTGTTCACGCGATCGATCACCGATTCGACGCGAAACTGCTCGTGATCCGTGCCCCCCTCCTGCGCGATCAATGTGTTCCGATGAAAGCCCGTGGCGATGAGTTGCTCCGTGGTCGGATCTGGAAGTAGATCGCCGGCAATCTGTTCGACGGTAAAGCGGTCGAAGGGCATGTCGTCATTGATTGCGCGGATCACCCAGTCCCTATAGGGCCACATGGTGCGTGGATTGTCGAAGGTGTAACCGTGCGAATCCGCAAAGCGCGCCTGATCCAGCCAGTGCCTCCCCCAACGTTCGCCGTAATGCGGATTGTCCAGCAGCGAATCCACCACCCGCTTGAAGGCGTCCGGAGAAGGGTCGTTCAGGAAGGCATCGACTTCGGCGACGCTGGGCGGCAACCCGATCAGATCGAGATAAATCCGCCGGATCAATGTCTCCTTTTCCGCCTCCGGCGACGGCGTCAACCCCTCCTTCTCAAGACGCGACACGATGAAATTGTCGATGGGGTTCCGGACAGCGGACAGGTCCCCAACTTTGGGCGGCTCAACGCGTTTCAACGCTTGAAAGGACCAATGAGCTGATTCCGTCTTGGCGGTCTGTCGATCGGCCGGGTAATCTGCTCCGGCATCAATCCAACGCCTGAGCAAATCGACGGATTCCGTGGACAAGGGGGAGCCCTTCGGGGGCATGCGCTTGTCAGGCCCCTCCTCTCCTAGAATCCTCCGGATCATGAGGCTGTCAGTTCCTTGTTCCGGTTTGATCGCGGGACCGCCATCGCCGCCGGTCAGGGCTCCGAGCCGATGGTCCAATCGCAGCCCGCCCTTCTGCTTCGAAGGGCCATGACACTCCCAGCAATGCCTGGCCAAGAGGGGTTGCACGTCCCGCGCAAAATCAGGCTCCGCCGCCGCGTCAAGCGATCGCGGCGACGCGAGGACGAAGGTCACAAGAACAAGAAACGAAACTGTCTTCAATCGATCGCGCATGAGTGGCTGATTGACGCATTCTCAGGGCTGATCGAAGGATTGCAACGGAAATTGCGGAGCGGCGATCTACGTCGGCCTTGGTCCGCCCCGGCCGGCAACCATCCGTTGGTAGGCCTCCGGTTGCACGGATTCGAGTTGCTCCACCGTCACTCCGGCCCAGCCGTCCTGGGACAGGAGGCTCTCAAGCAGGACCGCGCAGCCCACCGCGTCAAACAGGGCGTCGTGCGGTTCCCGGTCGGGACACAGGCTCCGCGTCCGTCCCATCAGGCCCAGACGCTCCAACAGATCGCCCAAGGCGTGAGATTCCGTCCGCGGGTAGGCCACCCGCGCCAGTTTCAGGGTGTCGATCCACGGTCCCGGTCGATGCATCGGCGCCGCGGCGCAGACGATGTTCTTTTCGACGGACACGTTGTGAGCGCCCAGCGGACGTCCGAGCCACCAATTCTGCAGTTCCGGCCAAAGCTCGCCCACCGTCGGAGCCGCGGCGATCTCGTCGCGCAACTTGTGATGATGGCCCGGAGCCTTGGGATTGAAGGGCCGATTCCCGACCCGCAAAAGGCTTTCGAACTGACGCGCGGGATCAACCCTGCCGCCGGTCATTTGCACCATGCCGATCTGCCACGGCTCTGAAGGCAGATCGCCCACCACTCCGGTGGTTTCGAAATCGATGACCGTGATGTCCGCCTCGATCGCGATCACGACGCCGGCTCCGCCTCCCCGCCATCGACGCAAAGCCTTACCTCTCCATCGGCGATTTCCACCTGGTAGCATTGCAGCGTCGCGCCGGGCGGCGCATCCACGGGCTCCCCGTTCCGCAGATCGAACGACCACCCGTGCATCGGACAGGTCACGCGACAATCATCCACGCTGCCGCTCGCCAACGGGGCCCAGGCATGCGGGCAGTCGTTCTGCACCGCAAACACGCCCTCCTCCGTGTGGAAAACGGCGACCGACCGACCGGCCACTTCCACGATCCGACTGTGATCGACCGGAAACTCTTCAAGCTGTGCGACAACGGTATGACTCATGGGCTTGGTTATTGTTGGTGGTTCGTATATGAAAGCAAGCCCTCAACGGAATCCACTCCGCGAGTCATGCCGAAAAACAAGAAATTCAAACTGCTGTCCTGGAACGTCAACGGCGTCCGCGCCTCCCTTGAAAAGGGGCTCATGGACCTGCTGACGACCACCGACGCCGATGTCGTCTGCCTGCAGGAATGCAAGGTTCTGCCCGAGCAGATCCCGCACGTTGAGTTCCCCGACCACTTCCAGATCCATTGGAATCCCGCCGAGAAGAAGGGCTACTCGGGCACGGCCATCTTCACCCGGCAGGAACCGCTCAAGGTCGCCCGCGGCATGAACCTCCCCGAGCACGACACCGAGGGCCGGGTGATCGCGGCGGAATACGAGGACTTCCACGTCGTCAATGTCTACACCCCCAATTCCCAGAATGAACTTCGTCGTCTGGACTACCGGACGAACCAATGGGATGTCGCCTTCCGCGAACACGTCGCCAAACTGGCCCGGAAGAAACCGGTCATCTTCTGCGGCGATCTCAATGTCGCGCACAAGGAGATCGACCTGAAGAATCCGAAGTCGAACCAACGCAACGCCGGCTTCACCATCGAGGAGCGTGACCGCTTCTCCGAACTGCTCGACGCCGGCTTCATCGACACCTTCCGCGAATTTGAGAAAGGCCCGGACCACTACTCCTGGTGGAGCTATCGCGCCGGAGCCCGCGCCCGGAACGTCGGCTGGCGCATCGACTACTGCTGCATTTCCGAAGCGCTCCGCCCCCGCCTGAAGGAGGCCTTCATCATGCCCGAACAGATGGGCTCCGATCACTGCCCCGTCGGCCTGACTCTCGGTTGAACCCGCTTACCCCCCCATTGCATCCATGACCTACGAAGTCCATCCTGACCCTGAGCTTGAATTCGAAGATGACGAGGAGGAGGAGGAGCGTCCGATCGTCCTGAAGACCCGCGAGGAGATCGAACTCATGCGCGAAAGCGCCCAGATCGTCTCCCGCACCCTGGGTATTGTCGCCGAGGCCATCGAACCCGGCGTCACTCCGCTTGAACTCGACAAGCTTGCCGAGGACTACATCCGCAGCCAGGGCGCCGAACCCGGCTTCCTCGGCCTCTACGACTTCCCCAATTCCCTCTGCATCTCCGTCAACGACGCCATCATCCATGGCGTCCCCACGGACAAGCCGCTCAAGGAAGGCGACATCATTTCCGTCGATTGCGGCGCGCTGAAGAACGGCTTCTACGGCGACCATGCCTTCACCTTCGCCGTCGGCCAGATCGAATCCAAGGTCGAGAAGCTCCTGCGCGTCACCCGCAAGTGCCTCGATCTCGGCGTGAAGGAGGCGGTCGCCGGCAACACCATCGGCCACATCGCCAACGCCATCCAGACCCACGCCGAAAACTACGGCTATGGCGTCGTCCGCGAGTTCGTCGGCCACGGCCTCGGCCGTGAGATGCACGAAGCCCCCCAGATTCCCAACTACGGCCGCAAGGGCGAACTCGAGGAAATCGTCGACGGCATGGTCCTCGCCATCGAGCCCATGATCAACATGGGCGTGAAGGAGATGATCTCCAAGGACCACTGGACCGTCGTCACCGCCGATGGCAAGCCCTCCGCCCATTTCGAACACAACGTCGCCATTATCAATGGCAAACCGGACATCCTTTCCACCTTCGATTACGTGGACGAGGCGCTGCGGAAGAAAGGAAGGTAGGAAATCCGAAAAACGAGATCCGAAATCCGAAACAAATTCGAAATTCAACTTCCCAAAACCCGAAACCTCGCCACGTGAGCGCCCCCAAGAAACACGATGCCCCAGCCTCCGGGTTTCGAATTTGAGTATTCTGATTTCGGATTTGTTTCGCATTTCGGATTCAGAATTTCGGATTTTTGAGCATGCCCCCCGTCATCGACATTGGCCTCAACCTCACCCACGACTCCTTCGACAAGGATCGCGACGAGGTCCTGCAACGCGCGACAGACGCCGGCATGGTCGCCGCGATCCTCACCGGCAGCACGGTCGAATGCAGCCGCCACGCGCTCGAACTTGCCCGCACAAAACCCGGACTGCTGTTCAGCACATCCGGCGTCCATCCGCACCACGCGGTTGATTGCGACGAGTCCACCATCGCGTCGCTTCGCGAGATCGCGGCCGAACCCGAAGTCGTCGCCATCGGCGAATGCGGGTTGGACTTCTTCCGCAACTACTCGCCGCCGGAAGTGCAGGAGCGCTGGTTTGACGCCCAACTGGAACTGGCCGTCGGACTGCAGATGCCGGTCTTCCTCCACGAACGCGACGCGCATGAGCCCTTTGCGCGGATTATCCAGAAGCACATCGCCAACCTCCCCGCCGCCGTGGTGCATTGCTTCACGGGGAGTCGCGAAGCCATGGAACATTACGTCTCGCTCGGTTGCCACATCGGCGTGACCGGCTGGATCTGCGACGAACGCCGCGGCGGCGAACTGCAGGAACTGGTGAAGCACATCCCCCTCGATCGGCTCCTCATCGAAACCGACGCGCCCTACCTCCTCCCCCGCGACATCCGCCCCAAGCCCAAGGACCGCCGCAACGAACCCGTCCACCTCCCCCACATCGCCAAACGCATCGCGCATTACATGGACGTGGACTTCGAAGAATTGGCGGCGACCACGACCGCCAATTCGCGGAGGTTCTTCAGACTGCCGGGGCACGGGTATTGAATCCCGGAATCTGGGATCTCGAATTCGCCCCCGAAGTTCCAATAACGCCGCGCGAAGCGCCATGGACTGCGGCGGCTCGACGACGCCTTGCACCGCCCCCGCCCACTCCTCAGTTTCCTTTCACCCCTGCGCGACAGAGCCTGCCGCGACTCATCGCCGCCGCGTTGCATAGACGTTTCGTCATGCCAACGAAAAGGCGGCGTCAAGCCGCCTCAGTCCATGGCTCTACGCGCAGTGCAACCGTGGGCTGAACGGCGAACGTCAATTCAACGCCCCTCGCCACCCCATCCGAATTCCCCTTCACTGCCCCGAGGATTGTGGCATAGTGCGCGCAGAATGGATCAGGACCGCACATCGGTGAAGGAACTGCGCGAGCGTGAATATCGCATGAAGCGCGAGGACGCCGCCGCGCGCGCTTCCGGGGAGCTTTCCCGCAAAGAGGTTTCCCTCGCCGAACACCTCCCCGAATTGAATCGGGCGCCCATCCACTGGAAATCGGTCGAGATCCCTGAGTCTAACCCGGCGGAATCGTGAGTTCTGACAGGTCGACATTTTCAGTCGATGCGTTCGGTTCCTACCTCGCTGAGGCTGGCGACCTCGTTCTGATCGGCGGCCAGGCCGTCGCATGGTGGGAAAAGCGTTACTTGAAGCCGCAATCTCCGATCCTCAGTCGTGATATCGATTTCTGGACGGAGCGCGAAGACATGGAGGTTTTCCTCGAACGAACGCGCCTCAAAGCTCGACGCCCGCACCGCTACGAACTGACTGTTCTCATGGGAGTTGCGGACATCAGAATCGAAGATCGCCCATCCCAGATCGAATTTCTTCACACCGTCCCCGGTCTGGATACGACGTCGCGGAACGCATGCTCCGTCCGGCAAACGTTGAATGATGCGGCAATTCAGATCCTCGACCCCATCTCCCTCGCGCTCACAAAACTTCATGCGCTGCGGAACTTCGATCAGACCGACCGGTTGGATGCGCTGCATCTGAAAGTCGGCATCGCCGCCGCCCGCGAGTTTCTCAAGGAATGCCTGGCCGCCGATCCCGATCTCGTCTTGTGGCACGTCGAACGCCTGGCGAAAGCGGCCCTGCAGAAGCGGAACCAACGGGTCGCCAAAGAGAACAACTTGGACTTTCTCGACGGCATTCCATTGGAAGATATCCAGGCGATCGCAACTGACACACAAAACGAGAAACTGCTCCGCTTTCTCGATCTCCGCTGGCCGCAGATCAAGGATGCGGGAATGATCGAATGATCCACTTTCGTCCGAACGCCCTCCTGCAATCACGCCAGCAGACATAGGAATTGAGACACGGGAATGCATGCATTGATTCCCTTGTCCCAATTCCCTGTCAGTTCTGCGAAGCGCTTTCGAAATGCAACGCAACCACGATCGGAGCGCGGCTGTGTCCCGTCTTCGGGGTCAGCCGCAGCGGCCTCCGGCACGTAAACGCTGGAAAACCACCCTGGCTTTGGTGGCCGACAACGTTGCTGCGGCTGGTCTTCGACACAGCCGCGCTCCGGGAATGCGAAGCCGGGGTGTAGGGACAATCCACGTTTTCAACACAGGAATTGAGACACGGCATGCATTGATTCCTTTGTCTCCATTTCCCTGTAAATCCCGCAATTTCCATTGCCAATCTGGCGCGATCGAACATGATCACGCTTCCGGCCAAGCAGAACCTTGCCGCCGAACATCCGCTCTCACGAAACATCATGACAGCAAGACGCCTTCTCCCTATCTCTCTGGCCGCCATTCTTGGCATTGCGAACGCCACGCTCGCCGACCCCGCCAAGGATTGGCCCGCCTACCGCCACGACGCCAACCGAAGCGCAGCCACAGCCTCCCCATTGCCCGGCGAGCTCAACCTCCAGTGGACCTGGCAGTCGCCGCACCCGCCTGTGCCCGCCTGGCCCATGCCCGGCGAAGAAAAACCACGCATGCACACCGACCGCGCGTTCCATGTCGTGGTCGTCGGACAGACCGCCTACTTCGGATCTTCGGCCGACAACAAGCTCCGCGCCATCGACACCCGCAGCGGGGGCGAACGCTGGAGCTTCTTCGCCGAGGGCTCCATCCGCTTCGCCCCGCACGTGGTGAACGGGAAGATCTACTTCGGCGCGGACGACGGTTACGCCTATTGCCTGAAGGCGGACACCGGCGAACAGGTCTGGCGTTACCAGCCCAGTCCCATGACCGAGCGGGTGATCGGCAACGGCCGCATGATCTCGCTTTGGCCCGTGCGCACGGGCCTGCTCGTGGACGATGGCGTGGTCTACGTGGCCGCCGGCATCTTCCCCTATGAGGGGCTTTATGTCTGCGCGGTGGATGCCGAGACCGGACGCGAGATCTGGAAGAACGACACCGCCGGGGATCTCGCATGGGAACTTCAATACGGCGGCATGGCGCCGCAGGGCTATCTGATCGCCTCCGAATCCACGCTCTACGTTCCGTCCGGCCGCGCCATGCCGGGAGCTTTCGACCGCAAGACCGGGAAGTTCATCAAATTCCTTTCCGGCGGAGGCAAGGCCGGCGGCTCCTGGGCTTTGATCGACCAGGGCAACCTCGTCGCCGGCGACAACAACACCGGCAAGCCGACCAAAATTGTTTTTGACGAAAAGACCCAACGCTCCCGCGGCGATATCTTCGCGAGTTTCCCCGGCATCGACATGGTCCTCACTAAGGAGACCGCCTACACACTCACCGAGACCGCCGTCATCGCCATCGACCGCGCCGCCTATGCCAAGGCCGCCGCCGAACTCCCCAAGATCGCCAAGCAGCGCAAGGACCTGGCCAAACAAATTGGCGACGCCCGCGATGCAATGAAAGCCGCCTCAAAGAAGGGCGAAGACACCAAAGTCGCGACTGCCAGGCTGTCGGACTTGACCAGGCAACTCTCAGAACTGACCAAACGCGAGTCCGCCCTGACTCTCGCCCGCAACAAGTGGCAATTCCCGCACGAGAAGCTCACCACCATCGCGCTCGCCGGCGACACCGTCACCTGCGGAGGAAGGGGCATCGTCCAGACCATCGACGCCAAGACCGGGAAGTCAGCGTGGAAGGCTGACGTCAAAGGCCAGATCATCGGAACGTCCATTGGGGACGACCGGCTTTTCGCCAGTTCGACTACCGGGGAGATTTACTGTTTTGGAGGGAAGCAAAACTCCCGCCCGATGGTTATTGCCCAAGCGTCTCGGGATTTCGCGTTTCTCAATGGGCTCGCCGTGCAGCCCTACAAGTCTGCCGCCGCAGCCATTCTCGACAGATCCGGGATACGAAAAGGCTTTTGCCTGGTGGCGGACGCCGGCGATGGCCGACTCGCCTACGAACTGGCCAAGGCCAGCGATTTGAAGATCGTCGGCATTGAGCACGACCCCGCCAAACGCGCCCGCGCCCGCCGGAACCTTGAACAAGCCGGGCTCTACGGATCACGCATTGTCATCGAGGGTTGGTCCTACGGAGAACTTCCCGACTATTTCGCCAACCTGATTGTCAGCGACCGCCTCGTCCTTGACGGTGAGACGGACGCCCCCTTTATCGAACTGGAGCGCATCCTTCGTCCGGCCGGCGGCGTCGCCATTGCCGCATCGACGAAGGATCTGTCCCAACTACAGGAACTTGGCGGAGGCAAGTGGAACACGAAGTCCATCCAGGGCGACATCAACGTCGCCATGACCACCCGCCCCAAGCTCCCCAAATCCGGAACCTGGACCGGCCTTTACGGCAATCCTGAAAACACCGGCTCCTCCCCCGATGAATTGGTCAAAGGCCCCATGGGCGTGCTGTGGTTCGGCGAGCCCGGCTCCGAGCACATGCTCGACCGTCATGCCCGCTCCGTCAGTCCCATCGCCATCAACGGCCGGTTGCTCGTGCAGGGCATGGAGGTCGTCATGGGCTACGACGCCTACAACGGAACCTTCCTCTGGAAACGCGAAATCCCGGGCGCCGTCCGCAGTCGCGTCGATGTCGATGGCAGCAACCTCTTTGCCACGGACGACCACCTCTTCGTTGGCGCCATCGACAGCGCCCTGCAGCTCGACGCCCAGACCGGCGAGACCGTCCGGGAGTTCCCCGTGCCGCGACGCGCCGACGGCCTGGCCCGCCGCTGGGGTTACATCTCGGCCGCCAACGGCATCCTCTTCGGCTCCTCCGCCGTCCCCCTCAAGGCCGAATACGGCTCCATGTGGAACGACATGGTCGACAACGGCGAGTGGAAGGCTGACGACCAGATCCCCGGCTACTTCAAGAACTTCAAGGCCCGCGGCAGCAGCGATTCGATCGTGACCTATTTCAAAAAGAAATACGCCAAGCCGGATTTCAATGCCTACGCCGAATTCAAGCGCGACGGTTACCACTGGAAATACAGCGCCTCCTTCCCCGGCTGGCTGCCCGATCACAAGCCCTCGGCCGTGGACGACCGAATGATGATCAGCGACACCCTGTTCGCCTATGACATCAAGACCGGCAAACTGCTCTGGCAACACAAGTCCACCAAGATTCCCCAGATCAGCATCACCCTCGGCGACGGCAAGGTCTTCTTCGTGCAGGACGATCTGAAGCCCGAGGAGAAGAAGGCCGCTCAGAAGGAGCGTCAGGCGTTGATCGAAACGGAGATCTACCAGAAGCACGACGAGGATAAACTGCCCGAGAGCAAGAAGGACTATCGTCGCGTGGTCGCGCTGGACGCAAAGTCCGGCGAGCGGATCTGGTCCAAGCCGGTGGATCTCAGCGGCTGCGGCGGCAACAAGCTCGGCGTCGCCTACGCCGACGGTCGCGTGCTGTTCTTCGGACACTACAGCAATCACGACCAGAGCGCCTTTGCCAAGGGAGACCTCGAATGGCGCCGCATCACGGTCATGGACGGCGCCGGCGGCAGTTTTCTCTGGTCCAAGCCGCTCAACTACCGGCGACGCCCGCTGATCATGAACCAGACCCTGTTCATCGAACCCCGCGCCGCAAACCTCGCCGACGGCACGATCAAGACCCGCACCCACCCGATCACCGGCGAGAAGGTCCCCTGGGAATTCCTTCGCCCCGGCCACAGTTGCGGCGTCGTGACCGCCTCGCCCAACAGCATCTTCTACCGCTCCTTTTCGGCGGCGATCGTCAACGTCGAGAAGGACACTGGATTGCAGCTGTTCGGCGGGACGCGCCCCGGATGCTGGAACAGCATGATCCCCGCGAACGGTCTGCTGACGATGCAGGAGTCCAGCGCCGGCTGCACCTGTTCCTATTCGTTGCGCACGACCATCACCATGAAGCACAAGCCGCAGAAGGAACCGGGCGAATGGACGGTCTTCATTTCCGGCGAACCAACCAAACCGGTCTCACATTTCGCCCTCAACCTCGGCGCCCCCGGCGACATGCGCGCGTCGGATGGGACACTCTGGTTCGGCTATCCGAGGCCCGTCACCTCGGTCGGCCTGGGCCCTTACAAGAACTACGGCGTGAAGTTCAATCTCGGCGAGAACAAGGACAGCATCGTCGACCGGCGCGACTTCCGCGGCGTCACCATCGAGGACGACGAGCGCTCCTGGCTCTACACCTCCGCGCTGACCGGATTGAGCGGCATGAAGATCCCATTGCTCGATGAAGGCAAGCAGGGCGTCTACACAGTGCGGATGGGCTTTGTTGCCAAGGCCGGCCAAAAGACCGGCGATCAGGTGCTCGACATATCAATCCTCGACCAGACCGTCGCGAAGGACTTCGACGTCGCCAAGGTCGCCGGCAAAGCCGGCAAAGCCGTGGTGAAAGAATTCAAGGGCGTCAAGGTGACCGGCGACCTGAATCTCGCGTGGACCGCGACCGGCTCCGGCAAGCCCGCCCTCCAGTTCCTCGAAATCATCCGAGAGGACGTCCCGCCCGTGAAGGCGGCGAAGTTGAATGTGATCGACTGATGGGAGGCATGGGCAGTCAGGAGCGCAACCCGGACGGGGGAACCCACCCCGATTCAACCGCTCATTCCCGGCTTCGCCGGAGCGGCAGAATATCCCCTCCCCAGAGGGGACCTACGCGTTGGCATGCCGAAAGGAAGGTCCCCTCTTCGGAGGGGATATTTCGCTCTCCCGCGCAGCGGAATATGAGAGCGAAATCGGGGTGGGTTCGCCCGATCTTACAAGCCAGCCTCCTTCTCGCCCTCGTCCTCGCCCTCCTCCTCACCCAAACCGCCCAGGCCTGTCGCTTCAACGTCCGCGATGTCGGCTTCGTCGATCTCGGCTCCCAACCCTACAAGCTCTATTGCTACATCGACAGCCGGACGCCCGCCGAACTCGTCACTCAAATCGGCGACATCTCCCTCGCCGCCCTGCTCGATTCCAACATCGAGGCCGAAGTCGTGAATCTCGACACTGCCAAGGGCCATCCTGGACTCGAATTCGCGACGCTTGAGGAACACCCCGGCATGCCCTTCGCCGTGCTGGTCTCACCGGAGAAACGCTCCCTTCTCATTCCGCTGGTCGCCCCCGGCGAAGCGCCCGCAGAGTCTCTCTGGTCCGCCTTTGAATCACTTTACGAATCCACGTGGCGCGACGAGGTCATGGCGACCGTCCTCGAAACCTATGGCGCCGTCATTCTGCTGGAAGGCTCCGATCCGACGGAGAACCAGAAAGCCCGGGATGCCGCGGAGAAATCCATCGCGACCATTGCGGGACTCATCCGTGACAAGAAGCTGGAAAAGGAGATCGCCAACCCGCCCAGGCTGCACGTCCTCACCCGCGAACAGGCCGCCAAGGAGCGCGTCACCCTCTGGAGCCTCGGCATCGATCTCGACGCCCCCGGCGCGCAGATGGCGATGCTTTATGGCCGAGGCCGCCAGATCGGGCGCGTCCTCAAAGGTCCGCAACTCAACGATCGCACGGTCCACGCCGTGATGAACACGATCGGCCTGAGCTGCGAATGCGGGCTGGATCGGAGTTGGATGCAGGGCGCCATGCTCCCGCTCAAGTGGGACGAGGACGTGCAGCAACGCATCGCCAAGCACCTCGGTTTCGATCCCGAGGATCCGGCAATCAAGATGGAGATGAGCCAGATCCTCTCCAAAGGCGGCGCCGGCCAGGGCGCCAGGATCAAGGTCGCCCAGGCAGACATCGACACCCTGCTCAACAACTACTCCGAATCCAACGCGGCTCAGGCTGCCCCGGCGTCGGACGATTCGGTCATGCCGGCCGCCTCCGGCATCATCACGCCAACCAAAGCCCCGGCGACAACACCCGATGTGGCGCCCGCACACGCCGAGGCTCCAAAACAAAACCGCTCCGGCAGACTGCGCCCCCTGCTCCTTATCTTGGGCGGCGTTGCAGCCGTTATCCTCGGCGCCGGCGTCTTCATCCTTCTCCGCGGAAGAGGGAACAGATGAAACGGGGAATGAAAAACGAATCGCTCTCAACTTTCGGCGCTCCAAAACGTTGCCGCGATTCCCGGCGCCCGTCCACCTCACTTCGAAACTTGGCGCTTGGGGCTTCCTTGGGATTTGGAGCTTGGGATTTGGAGCTTTTCTCAGCCCTTCGCCTCCCCACTTCCCCTCCCGCGTAATGCCCACCTTCCCGCTCATCCTCAAGGAGATCGCGCACCGCAGATGGAATGCGCTGCTGACCTTGATTGCCGTCACCACCGCGGCGGGATTCGTCGTGGTGTTCTTCATGACCGGCGAGGCCTCGCAGCGCGAGACCAAGCGCAACCTCCGCGACATTGGCCAGAACCTCCGCATCATCTCCAGGACCACCAACATGGAAGACTTCTGGAACCTGGGCTATTCCGAGGAGTTGATGCCCGAGAAGTGGGTCTACGAATTCGAGAATGTGAAGGGCCTTTTCTACTCGCACCTGACGGCCACTTTGGAGAAACGCATCGATTGGGATGGCCGCCCCGCCCTGCTGACTGGAATGTCCGCCGAAGTCTCGCCGCCCGGTCGCAAAAAGCCCTCAATGGTTTTCAACATCAAGGAGGGCGAGGCCTTTCTCGGTTTCGAACTGGCCCGCAGCCGCGACGTCAAGAAGGGCGACACTGTCACCGTTGCTGGGAAGGAACTGAAAGTCGCCTCCACCCTCGCCGAGGCCGGCTCCATTGACGACCTGCGCCTGTCGGTTCACCTCAAAGATGCGCAGGCGATCCTGGACCTGCCCGGCCAGATCAACGAAATCCGCGCGCTGGACTGCTACTGCCGCCATCCCGAGAAGGACACCTTGACGGTGTTGCGGGAGCAACTGGCCGCCGTGCTGCCCGAAGCAAAGGTGGTCAAGATGCAGGCCATCGCCATGGCGCGGGAGCAGCAGCGCACCATGATGGAGGACTACTTTGCCCTGATCATGCCCGCCGTTGTGCTGGCCTGCGGGATCTGGATCGGCGCGCTGGCCTGGCTCAACGTCCGCGAACGCGTGGAGGAAGTCGGCGTCCTACGCGCCCTGGGCTACGGCGGAGGCAACATCGCCGGACTCTTCCTCGGAAAGGCGGCCCTGATCGGACTGGCCGGCGCCTTGCTGGGCTTTGGAATCGGAACGGCGATCGCGCTGAAATACGGGCCCGAGATGTTCAAACTCACCGCCAGGAACATCAAGACCGACTATGCGCTGCTGAAGGCTCTCGTCCTGGGCGCACCCCTGTTCGCCGCCCTGTGCAGCTTCATCCCCACCATGATCTCCGTCGCCCGCGACCCCGCCGATTGCCTAAGACAGGACAACTGAAGAACCACGGATGATCCGCATCGAGAAAGCCACCAGGACCTATCGCACGAAGCGCGGCGACGTGACCGCTCTGGCGGAATTCGATTGCGAAATAGAGTCCGGCGAATTCATCTCCATCGTCGGCCCCAGCGGCAGCGGCAAATCGACGCTTCTGCTCATGATGGGCGCCATGCTGCGGCCCACCGCCGGGACGGTGACACTCGATGGCCGCGATGTCTATGCGCTTGGCCAGAAAGAACGGGCCAGGTTGCGCGGCGCGGAGATCGGCTTCGTCTTTCAGATGTTCCACCTCGTGCCCTACCTGTCTGTGCTCGACAACATTCTCCTGGCCTCAAGGCTCCGGAACACCGAAGGCGCCAGAAGCCGCGCGACGGCGCTCGCCGATGAAATGGGATTGTCGCGCCGGATTTCGCACAAGCCTTCCGAACTCAGCGCCGGCGAACGTCAGCGCGCCGCCATCGCCCGCGCCTTGATCACGTCGCCCAAGCTCATTCTCGCCGACGAACCGACCGGGAATCTGGACCCGGACAACGCCGCGGAAGTCGTGCGCCACCTGAAGGAATTTCAGTCGAATGGCGGCACGGTCGTCGCCGTAACCCACGGAACCGCCATCAGCGAAGCGGCGGACAGGGTCATCCCTTTGGGCCCGAACAACCGATAAAACCGGGCAACCCGGCGACGAAAGCCTCTCCGACACGAGACTCGCCCCGGCCAAGAAGCCGATTGCGTTCGTTTCCTTCTCAGCTAACGTTACCCCCATGAAACAGTTGATCCTTGTTGCCGGCATCGCCCTCGCCTCATCGGCCGCCCTCGCCGCTGACGTCACCGTCAGGTTCAGTGAAATCGAATCACTGAAAGGCGCCGTCCAGCAGAAGACCGAACACTACGAAATCGCCGACACCGTCCGGATCAGCGGCCCTTACTACGTGTTTGACGTGAAAGCCGTTCACGGAGATTACGAGGTCGAGTCCGTCGCCAGACTGACCAAGGTCTGCCACGAGATTCGCGCCATCGAGGAATACGTGGCCACGCCCGAAGGCCAGACGGCCTGGAAGGGCGCCAAGGCGATCGTCAAGAACCCGAAGGAATCAGGCAAGGCCATCGGCCGGGCGCTCGGCAAGACCGGGCGACAGGTGAAGAATCTCATCAAGAGTCCCTTCGGCCGGAAGAAGAAGAAGGATGCCGAGGAGGAGTAGGCGAAGAAACAGGCGAAGTCGGCCGGCGGCATGATGGGCGGCAAGCAGGCGCGCACGTTGGCCTACAGGCTCCAGGTCGATGCCTATACGGACAATCCTTACATGCGGGGCCTGCTGGACTCGGTCGCCAAGCAGGAGGCCAAAGGCAGCCTCGGCGTCAGCGCCGCGTTGTTTGTCTTCGCCCCTGTGGCCGGACTCGGCTACGCCACCAAGGGCGCCCTCACCCCCGGCGCCTATGAGGAACAGACCGAACTGCTCATCCGCGACAATCACGCCACCGAACTCAAATACCAGCTCCGCAAGAAATTCGGCGTCGATTTCGGATTGGACAAGCGTCGGGACAAGGAACAGTTGGAGGAGCTTCAGGCCTTTCTCGACAACCCGAACTTCACGCCCCGCGAGGTCGCCTACGGCTGCCTGTATCTCACCCGCATGAAGAACGCCAAGGGGATCCGCGAAACCGTGAACCAACTTGCCGGTGTGAAGGAACAGGCGACCGCTCAATTCCTGATCCGGCAACTGGAACTCTACAGCGCCGCGCATCAGGGAGGACAATCGGTCGCGCAATTGAAGACCTCCGGCGCCCGCATCGTGGCGGCAGGAAGCGATGGAAAGGGATTCGCCCTGGCGCCCTACGATCTGGCCGCAGCCGGCGAATCCATGAATACCGAACGCGACGCCCTCGTCTCGGACAGGGTGAAGTCACTCAAAATCACCGGGGACGTTGACAAGGCCTTCGCCGCGCAGAGCGCCGGAAAGGGAATCGCCGTCGGCGGCTTGCTGCTGCGGGAGGAAGCCTTCAAGGCGAAGTGACTCAGCCAATCCGTTGCATCGAACATCGGTTCGCTCACTCCATCAACCAGGCTACCGCCGCATCGGCGTCGCCATTCGCGAAGGTCAGTCCACCTTCGCCGCCGGCGGTCTTGTAGAATCCCTCAACCAGTTGTCGCCCGGCGCCCTTCTCTCCCGCCAACCACAGTTTGCCCGGCGCGGCGACGGCCAGCATTCCGGGAAGATCATCGTATTTCGCGCCCCCGGGCTGAAAATCCACGTGCCGGATGTCGTTGATCTTGTGAAAGCGGAAACCGCCGGTGTCGATCGCCGCCCTGGTCACGACATCGCCCGCCAGCGCCCTGGCCGCGGCCGCCCAGTGTCCGGCCCCCTTCAGGCCCACCAGGTCGATTGAATCGGACTTCCGCTCGTGGTCGTGCACGAAATCGATCACGCTCAGGATGTCATGCGCCCGCCGGGCGAAAAGCGAGTGATTGAAGCCGTGTGTGTAGCCCGCGAACTCGCGTGGATTGGCGACCTTCCGCGCCTGGGGATGCGTCGCCTCCTCCTTCAAGAACTCACCTTGATAAAGCAGGTCCACGCCAATCACCGTGGCGCCGTCCGCCAGCAACTTCCGAACGCCGGCTTTCGGTTGATACCCGCCCCCTTCGGACTCGAACAAGCCCGCCTTGCCGTCCTGGTGGACCCAGATCACTGAATTACCGTTCCAGTTCTTGGGATGCAGGAACACGATGGGAATCTCCTCCTGGTGCGTCGTGTTCTTCAACAGACCGGCCATTTCCAGATGATCGCCGCGATCCGACTTCTCGCCCATGTCGAATTCCGTGTCGCCGACCTCGCTCAGGCCGCGCCCGAGCACGACCTCCAGGGCCCCGCCGACCAACCGGCGGTAGGTTTCCGCACTCTCTCGCGCCGCGCCGATCTGCGCGTTCGAGTCCTTCCGGATTCCAGCCAGGAGTCTGCGTTCGAAGTCAACGCCGCCCTCCGGTTGCGGATGCTCCGAATTCCAGACCGTGGTCTCCTCGTGGGTCAATCGACGGTAGTCGCGCTCGAGGACCGGATCCTTGAAACCCAGTTTAAAATGCCTGTTCACCCAGGAATACATCGCCGTGCGGCTGACGTGGTTGTAGTTGTGCTTGAAATGGGTGTTCGCCCAAAGCGTCACGTTCTTCGGCGCGCCCAGCATCTTGTAATGCGCCTGCAACTCGGGAAACCCCTTGGTCTTCATCTCCACGGTCCAGTCATCGGCCGCTGTGAGCCCCTGCGGTTTGGGCGCAAACAACGCGGCAAACTCGATGTTCCCGGTATCGACGCGCAGCAGGGACGCATTCTCGCAGGTGCAACCGCCCTGCATGGCGGTGGAAACCATCACCGCCGGGACAGCCAGATCGATCCGATCATCCAGGGCCGCGAGCATGAAGGTCTGCGTCCCGCCTCCGCTCGCTCCGGTCACCGCCAACCGGTCCGGATCCACGCCGGGCAGGGTCAGCACGAAATCCAGCGCCCGCATGGAATTCCAGGTCTGCAGACCGAACACGTTCTGAAGGTTCGATTCAGCCTGCGGACTAAACAGGGCCCAGTTCTTGTCCGTGTTGTTGGCGGCAACCTGCTTGGCGAACCGGTGCGCGCGATCATAGCCGATCTGCTGGCTGTCCGAGTAGCCGATCATGTCGTAGTGGAAGACCACGCAGCCCATCCGCGCCAACTGCACGCAGCGCGCCTGGATGTGATTGCGCCCCCCCTCCTCAAAGCGCTCCGCGCCGATCGCAATCTCCGCGCGCACGGCGTCGATGCCCTTGTCATAGAACCGCGCGTCGCGCCAATGTCCGTGTGGACACAGGATCGCCGGCATCTTCTTCTTCTGATCCGCCGGCCGATACAGATTGCCGGTCACGTAGAACCCGGGAAAGCTTTCGAAGAACACCTTTTCCACGGTGTAGTCATGCCGCCGGGTCAAGCCATGCACGACCGCATTCAATGGCGTGCGTTCCGGCAGGGGCCAAAGCCCGTTGGCGACCAGCAACTGGCGTCGCACCCGCTCCTTCCGCTTCGCCCAGGCCGCCTTGTTCGCGGACGGCGTGAATGGAAAATAGCCGTTCAAATCCTTCAGCGGCGCCAGGCGCGAATCGTTCGGGAGCCTCCCGTCAGGCAGGACGTCCGGCCCCGACGCAAAGGCCGGAAGAGACACCGCCAGACACGCGCCCAAAACCGGCAGGGCGGGTCGACCGACAAGGCGACGGAGGAGGTTGGAAAAAAGGGAGGAACCGAGGGGGTGATTGGGCTTCATGATCGTTTCTTTAAGTGAGGCTGTATCTAACGCGGCCGACTCCCGTTTGACAAGCCGCGCGGCGAAGGATTGACGCTTCGTGGTGAAACCGACGTGACGAACCGGGGTTCATGCCCTTAACTGATGTTCGATCCCAGACATGAAACATCACCGCTCTCCGTTGTTCATTCTCACGGCCGCGCTTTGCGCGACCCCATCCATCTTCCACGCCGCCCCGGCGAAGCTGCAGTACAACCACCAGGATATCCGGATCCCGGCGGCGACGGCCGACGAACCGTTGGCGAAAGCCTTGTCGATCGAGAAGGCCTCCGCATATCTGGACGCCGCAGCCAAGGCTTGGGCCGGCCAACGCAGTTGTGTCTCCTGCCACACGACCGGGGCCTACCTCCGCTACCGCCCCGCCCTGACCGCCCGACTCGGCAAACCGGACAGCGAGATGCGCGGGTTCTTCATTGCTGAGTTGAACAAGCTCAAGGCTGCGGACCGTTCCAAATTCAACAGCGGCACCCGCACGGCCCAGGCGGTCTATATCGCCGCCGGACTCGCCGAATGGGACAAGCACGTGACGAAGAAGCTGTCAGGGGAAACCGTCGAGGCCCTGCGTTTCATGTTTGAACTCCAGCAGGAAAATGGCGCCTGGCAATCGCTCGACTGCTGGCCGCCCTATGAATCCAGCGCCTACCAGGAAGCCACGGTCGCTGTCATGGCCGCGGCATCCGCGCCCGGGTGGCTGCAGTCCGATCTCGATCCCCGGTCCAGGAATGGAGTCCGGCGAGCCAAGAAATACCTCGTTCACACCGCCCCCCCGCACGACTATGCGCGCGTTCTGAAGCTTTGGGCTGCCACACAACTGCCGTCCCTCGTCCAGCCCGATGAAGGCGCCGGATTGATCAAAATGATCTGGGAACATCAGAACGACGACGGTGGTTGGTCCATCCGCTCCTTCGCCCTGCCCGAAGAATGGGGCAACGGCAACCGCGCCGGGAAATTGCGAAAGGAACCTGAATACAGGTCACCGCCCAGCGACGGTCACATGACCGGCCTGGCCGTGCTGGTTCTCCGGGAAACCGGCGTTCCCAAGGACGATCCGCGACTCCGGAAGGCAGTGAAATGGATCAAATCCAACCAACGCGAATCCGGCCGCTGGTGGACGCGCTCCCTGAACACCGACAAGTTTCACTTCATCACCTACAGCGGAACAGCCTATTCCCTGCTGGCATTGGAGAAGTGTGGCGAGCTTTGAAATGAACGGTGTCATCAGCCTCCGCCCCGCGACGGCCGCAGACCTCGATTGGCTGGAGCCCTTCTACGAAAGGTTGATGCGCCCTCTCGTTGAACTAACCCACGAATGGAATCCCAATGCGTTCCGCGGATCGTTCGATCCTTCCACCACCTCGATCGTTCAACTCGACGGCGAAGCCATCGGAATGCTCAAGACCGAATCTGCTGTCGACTGCCTTCACCTGCGGGACATTCAGGTGAAAGAGGAGTTCCAAGGTCGTGGAATTGGCTCAATCATTCTGCGCGACGTTCTGAACAAGGCGGATGGCGAGGGGAAACCGGTCCGACTCCGGGTATTGAAAGCAAACCGCGCCGTGGCGTGGTATGAACGATTCGGATTCCAGGTCACCGGGGAGCAAGCTCACGCCTGGTTGATGCAAAAGCCGGCGGGCGACCCACCAAAATCAGCATAAAGCCAGACGTCCCAGCCCTTCAGGCACGCCCAGACTCTTTTGCTTCTTGCGCCTCTTTGCGGCAAGAATGCTTTCAGTGCATCTCAACGTCGCAGACGCCGATGCCCGGGCGGTAGTAGTTGAACTGCACGTTCGGGTGATCGGCGAGCAGCGACATCGGGACGGCCGAGTCGGCCAACCCCTTGGAAATCATGAACGGCGTCAGGCGTTGGCCAAAAGGATTGTCATGCGTGCCCGCATGCCAGATGGAGACCTTCTCAGCCTTCCAGGTTTCCTGCGGCCCGACGGTGATCGCCTGTTGCGGAACCATCGTGATGTTGCCGCCGCCTGATGTGCGGGCGTTCTGCGCCAGCGTGATCGGGTGCAACTCGACAATCCGCGTGCCAAGCTGGCGATACTCCTCGGAACTGGGCGGCACGTCCTTGTGAGCCCCCTCCCGCCGCAACGGATCGTTGAACGCCCAATGCTTGATATCGCCCTGCCCGCCCTGCATGACGGCGCAGCGGACGCCTTCCCAGCTGTTGATGTAGGCGCTCGTGTCGGCGGTGGGGAAATGAAGATTCGAATCCGGCATGACCAACCCGGAATCGATCCGATTGAAGCAGAGCTCCCGGTCCGCCTTCTCAAATGAAAGCGGGTGGTCGGTCGAAACCTCCTTCTCCCCGTCATACCACTCATCCATCCCCCAGAAATGGGCGGAGTTCACATTGAGCCCCAGTTCATTGACCAGGCGCGCCACCAGCGGCAGTTGCTCCGTCGGGCCGATCGGTCCGCAGATGCCGACCGGGTTGTCATCGGTCGACTGCTTCCAGGCGTTGATGTATTCCAATGCCTCTGCCAGGTAGAAATCCTCCAGGGTGTCGTAGAAGACCACCTTGAAGCCCGGCCTCGACAACTGAAGGACATCGTCGGCCGAAAGCGAAGCGGCATCGCGGATGATTTCGTCGTCAAGGGTCGTGTAATCCCACCAGTCGGGGGCGATGGAGCTGAGTTTGCGTGGCATGAGTTGTTCGTTGGTTGAGGCCGAGAGGGGTTGTCAGGTTGCCATTAAACTCGAATATCGAAATGCGAAACAAATCAGAAATCGGAAATTCGAAATCCTAAACTTCACGGGCGTTTGTGAAGAAGTCCAATCGGCGTCCTGCATTACGTTTCGAGATTTCGAGCATTCGGGCTTGTTTCGAATTTCGAGATTTCGGCTTTCGGATTTATCCCAATTGCTTCTCGTAGTTCTTGTTGATCCTGCAGTCCTTCTTCAAGGCGTCCTTCAGGGGGTCGATCTCCCCGCCGCTGAAGCCAAGGTGCAGATGCCGGCGCCAGCCCTCCGCGTGCTTGAACTTCCCGGACATCTTCCCCACCACGCGGGAATAATGGTCCATCGTCTTGAGGTAGGAGTTCATTCCCTGGCTGACGCCGAGCCAGTCCTGCTGACTCTTGTGCGCCGCCAGCGACTCGATCTTCGTCTCATGGACGGGTGTGGTGTTCACGTAGGAGCCCGGTTCGATCCTGCCGCGCAAGGGATCGCACAATCCATGCGGCATGGCATGGTAAACCGTGATGTCCTGATCGGTCGGCTCGCGATGCGGCGTGACCTTGAAGTTCGGCATCCCCTTGGAGAAGGCCGCGGTAACCGCCAGTCGGCAGGTCTCCATGTGATCCTCCATGTAATCCTGCGGCGAATGCGTCAGCACGATGTCCGGCCGGGCGGCGCGGATCACCGAGGCGACCTTCCTCAGCGTCGGGACGTTGTAGAGAATCTCGAGGTCATTGCACATGGGCGCGTGCCATGTGGCGCCCAGAATCTTCGCGGCGTCCTGCGCCTCCTTCCGCCGTTTGCGCGCGGTCGTCGCCGGGTCAAACTGCACGCTGCCACCATTGCCGCGGGAGAGGTTCAGGTAATGCAGTTCGTAGCCGGCGCGACCGAGCATCATCAGCGTGCCCGCCATGTAATACTCGATGTCGTCCGGGTGCGCGGCGATCGCCAGCGCGGCCCTGCGAACGGGAGCTGCCTTCTTGTCCGCCACGGCTCAGATCTTCACCGGTTTGCCCGTCTCGGCGGATTTGTCCGCGGCGAAGACGACCTGGAACGACTTGTAGGATTCGTCGTAACTGGTCAGCGCCATCTTCTTCCCCTTCGACAGGCTGGTGAAGAATTCCTGGAACTGGGTCTGGTAGGGATGATCCGAGACATCGCCCGAATCGAGCATCGTCATGTCCAACGTGTCCCAGCCGCCCTTCTCCAGGCCGTTGAGCTTCGTGGAATAGAACTTGTTGTCCAGCAGGCTGCCCTCGCTGCCCACGAGGTGGGTGTGGAAGTAATAGGGCTGGATGCAGTCGACCACCGCCGCGCACTTGCCGACCGCGCCGTTGGCGAACTTGATGATCGTGACGCTGGTGGTCGTGTATTCGTAGGGTTTGAAGATCTTGCTGGCGGAACGCGTGTCGTAGCTGGTCACCTCCACCGGGTCGTTGCCCATGCACATGAGCAACGCGTCCAGGGCATGACATCCCGCGGTCAGCAGGGAACTGCCGCCGGCCTCCTTCTTCACGTTCCAGCGGAACTGGCCATACCAGGGACCGATGCCGTGGTAGTAGTCGATCTCACCGTAGTGCAGCTTGCCGAGCAGACCCTGGTCGATGACGCGCTTGGTCACCTGAAACTGACTCGAGAACCGGCACTCGAAGCAGACGCACGACTGGACGCCCGCCTTCTCGATCGCTTTCTTGATCGTCGTGCAGTCCTTCAGGTTCATGGCGATCGGCTTCTCCAGGATGATGTGCTTCCCGGCCTTGGCCGCCGCCACCGCCTGCGCGGCGTGCTGATCCGGATAGCTCGTGATGTCCACGACATCGATCGAGTCGTCCTTCATGAACTCCTTCAGATCCGTGTAGGTCTTGATGGGCGATCCGTATTGCTCGCTCAGGGCCTTGTCGTCCTGGGGGCGCGAGGAATAGATCGCTGTGACCTGCGCGTTGGAACAGGCATTGATGGCGGGAATATGGGCCGTGGCAGCCCAACCATAACCGATGACACCGACGTTGTATTTTTTGGCCATAGACCGGGGAGTTTGTGGAATTGGCATCGTTTGTCAAAAGCAAAGGCGGCCCGGCGGATGAAGGGGGTTTCACCAACCGTTCGCCCGCAGCACATCGGCGATCTTCACCGGCCGGCCGCCCTGGCGCTTGCTCTCATCAGCCGCCTCCATGAAGGCGTAGATTTCAATCGTCTCCTCCATGGAAACAGGCGGCTTGCCGGTCTGGAAGAACTTCACGCATTCCACCAGCATGGGCGTGTAGTCGCCGCGTTGGGTCTGCTCCACAACCTTCTTTGTGCCGAAAGCCGTGACCTTGTAGCCTCGGGTGCCGCGCAAGCCGATGAAGGTCCCCACCTTGCCGTCCTTCCACACCCCGGTGACCACGTCAGTCTGCTCCGTGGACGTCCGCACAACGCTTTCACAGCCCCGCCCCATGACGGTGAACAGGGCTTCCGTCCCGTGAATGCCATACCAGAACAGGTCCGGATGACTCGGCTCCAGCGAACAGGGCCCGTAGGAGACCGCCGCCGTCAACTCGCCGTAGGGCGCCTTCGCCACTTCCTGAACTCCCGGATAAAAACGCAGCGAGGACGAACTCCAGACCGGCGTCTGATACTTCTTCGCCAGCTTGTGGATCTCAATGGCGTCCTTCAGCGACCCGGCAATCGGCTTGTCGATGAACATCGGCTTTCGCGCCTTGATCACCGGAAGGGCCTGCTCCAGGTGCGGCCGGCCATCCACGCTCTCCAGCATGACGACGTCCACGTTCTCGCACATCTCCTCGATCGTGTCGTAGAGCTTCACGCCATACTGCTTGACGAGCGTCTCGGTGAACTTGTCGATCCGGTCGCGACTGGAGGGGATATCCGGGCTCCCGCCCTTGAAGGCGGCGACCACTTTCGCCCCCGGCACATGACTCTTGCTCTTGGGGTCGTTGAACCGTGAGGTGAAGGCCGTCACGTGGGAGGTGTCCAGGCCGATCAGGCCGACGCGGAACACCTTCGCAGGCGCCTTCCCGGCTTTCGCGTCGGTCTTCGCCTTCTCGGCGGCTTTCCCGGCCGGACGCGCTTTGGCTCCAGGCTTCTCTGCCGGTTTCTCTGCCGCGGCGACCAACGCGATGGATGATGCAAGAACGAGTAGGGGAAGAACGGATTGACGAAGCTTCATTGGGCACCGATTTCCGGGCATCGGGCGGCCTGAGGCAAGTCAATTCTCCGGACTTCGGCGGGATGAGGTCAACGGATTCCTCAGCGGGAAAGCCTTCAGACGCAGAAGGGCTGAACAACCGGCGCGGAAATCATTCCGCTTCAACGTTCGAAAACGGCGGCCCCTGACAAGACCCAGGACGCAGAACCAGCCAGCGCGGAGGCGGAATCGACTCCGCTCCGATAAAAACGCCAATCAGGCGTTCATGATCACGTAGGCGTAGGCCATCAGCGCCAACGGGATCGCCCAGATGATCATGTAAACGGTCATGCCGATCGCGCCGAACTTGCGCAGATCCTTGTCGATCTGTTTGATGGTGAGCAGCCAAGCGATTCCGTAAGGAGGAAAAAGCAGGAAGGTGATGCGGGTGTGCTCCGGAATTTCGAGCTGCTTGCCGCGCTTCTTCTTCTTTTTCTTCTTTTGCGGGCCGCCATCGCCTCCGGATTGGGCCGCCTGTTGCTCCTCCCGCATGGACCTGGCGTCCTTCTTCACCAACGGCTCCTGGGGGTTCTCCTGCTGTTCCTTGCTATCCTCAGCCATGACGGCCTCGCAATCTTGATCTGGTTCAATGGTTGACCTGCGACCAACGGCACCCTTTGAAACAAAGAACAGCCCTTTCCGCAATCCCATAATCCACCCAAACAGACTTTGCTTGAGAAAACGACGCTTTGGTGCCTACTTTATCGCCATCCGAGAATCCCGCCGATGCGTTGCGGCGAAAGCGATTCCGGGCGGACTGCCGGCATTGTTGTACACCCCATGGCGCCACCTGATCCATACCGCACCACATGGTTCCTCCTGCGGTGGTCCGGGCGCATCGTTCTCGGGATGCTGATCGCGTTCCCCCTCTTTTCCGCCCCGGCCGCAAACCAGGCCCCGGTCATCGCGGATCAGACTTTCGAACTCGATGAGAATGCCGCCCTCGGCTCCCCGCCCTCCCCGAACAACGGCGTGATCGCCGCCTCCGACCCCGACCTGCCCGCCAACCAGCTCACCTTCCGCATTGTTGGCGGCAACTCCGACAGCGCCTTCGCCCTCGATCCCGTCTCCGGCAGATTGACGGTCGCCAATCCGGCCGCCATCGACTTCGAAAAACACGACGTCTTTCAGTTGACCATCGAGGTGGCCGACGACGCGGGCGGCGAACTGTTCTCTTCCGACAACGCCTTCGATATCACCCCCGACACGCACGACACCCGCGCCATCCTGCTTCAGGACTTCAACCGGGACGGCCTCATGGATCTCGTCGAGGGCAATTACAACCAACGCAACCGGTTGCTGACCAACAACGGCTCGATGGGCAACCCCTTCTCCAGCACCAATGTCATCGCCATCGGAGACCAGGGCAGCTCCACCCGGGCCGCCGCGACACTGGACTTCGACGGCAACGGCGCCCCCGATATCGTCTTCGCGAACGATGCCTCTCCGAACCACGTCGCGCTCAACAACGACTCTCCGATCCCCTTCGACGCCGCGTCGGATTCCAACCTGACCGGAGACTCCCAGGCCTCCACGTCCATCGCTGTCGCCGACACGGACGCCGACGACCATCCGGACATCGTCGTGGGAAACGGCGGCGCACGGAATCGTCTCTACCGCAACAACGGCACAGGCTCCCCTCTGAACAACCTGATCGGGGAATTCGTCGACGAGGACGGTTTCGACACCCGCGCCATCGCCTTGGCCGACTTCGACGGCGACGGTTTGATCGATCTCGCCGAAGGCGCGGACGGTCGCCTGATCCAACTCCGGGGGAACAACGGATTCCAGGGATTCAACCCCTTCGAATTTGTCGCCCCTGCGTATGTCGGGACCTTCGCCGGCGCCACCCGGGCGCTCCTTGCTGTCGATCTGAACGGCGACGGATTCCCTGACCTGATCGAGGGAAACGCCGCCTCGCAGGCCAATCTTCTTTTCCTTAATCTGGCGGCCGGACCAGGGTTGGAACCGTTTGACGGCGTTGGCGGCGTTTCCTTCTCGTCAGACCGGCACGACACGTTTGCGCTTGACGTGGGCGACCTCAACGGCGACGGCCGACCAGACCTTGTTGTCGGCAACAGCGGCGCCGTGAACCGCATCCATCTGCACAACGGAACCTCCAGCCCCTTTGGCGAGGGGAACGATCTCACCACAGACGCCCATGAAACCCGGGCGCTCGCCATTGCCGACGTCAACGGCGACGGCGCGCCCGACATTGTGGCGGGAAACAAGGACCAGCCAAACCGCCTTTACCTCAACAATCTCCGCTCCGCCTCGGCCACGATCACGATCCGGGTCAACAACCTCAACGACCCGCCCACGGCGGCGAACCAGTCCTTTTCCATCGCTGAGAACCCGCCGCCGGCCGCCGTCGTGGGGACCGCGACCGCGACCGATCAGGACCAGGACCAGGTGAGCTTCGCCTTCTCCCCGACGGAGCATCCGGCCTTCGCCATCGATCCGCAGACCGGCGTCATCACGGTCAAGGACACCGGTCTCATCAACTTCGAACAGACTGCGCGGTTCACCATCGACGCCGTCGCCACGGACAACGGCGCCCCCGCTCCGGAATCCACCGCCTTCCAGATCGAGATCGATGTGTTGGACCGGAATGACCCTCCCGCGATCTCCGCGGGCCAGGTCTTTGCCATCGACGAAAACTCGCCTGACGGAACGGTGGTCGGCTCGGTTGCCGTCACGGACGAGGACCTGGCCAACTCCCCGCCCGACACCCACCGCTTCGCCATTGCCGGCGCCAACACCGGCGTCTTCGAAATCGACCAGGACACCGGCCAGATCCGGGTCAGGGACTCGACTCAACTCGACGCCGAGGTTGTGAGCTCGTTCATGCTGTCAATCACCGTCACCGACGGCGGTCTGTTTACCGACTCCGAAACCGTGATCGTCAATCTGAACAACCTCCCTGAGCCGCCGGCTCTGCCGCCCAACCAGGTCTTCATGATTCCCGAAACCGCCGCTCCCGGCGCGCTTGTCGGACCGGGCGAAGGGCGCGTCCAGGTTTCTCCCACGGAACCCGGCGTTGCCTACTCATTCGCTATTCTGGGAGACGCTCCGTTCGCCATCGATCCCGCCACCGGCGCCCTGACGGTCGCCAATCCGACCGCGCTGGACTACGAACCTTTGGCCCCCGACTTCTTCTTCAATGTGACTGTGCGCGTCAGCGACGACAACTCGCCCAGTCTGTCATCCACCGCCGTCGTCAGGGTCAATGTCGGGGACGTCAACGAACCGCCGTCGCTCGCAGCCGGGCAGAGCTTCGATATTGTCGAACATCTCGCCAACGGCTCGATGGTCGGAACGCTGCAGTTCAGCGATCCCGACCTCGGAGACACGCCGTTGTTCTCGATTGATTCCCCCGCCTTGTCCATCGACGCAGCCGGGATCATCACGGTGGCCGACTACCGGCTGTTGGACTTTGAGACCGCCCCGACTCTGACGCCGGTCGTGACCCTCACAGATCGCGAGGGCGCCGGCCTTTCCGACACCGGCTCCATCACCATAAACCTCTCGGATCGCAATGATCCGCCGGTGATCGCGCTCCCCGCGCCGGCCATGCTCCTTGAGGATTCCCAGGTCGTGGTCACCGGCGTCGCCGTATCCGAGAACGAGAACGGAAGCGACCCGTTGCTGCTCGACCTGCAGGTTTCCCATGGCGCCCTCACCCTGCTCGACACCGCCGGACTGACGCTCGCCGACAGCGACGGCTCCGACGGAACCCTTCGGTTGTCCGGTTCCCTGGACGCCTTGACCGCCGCGCTCTCAGCAGGATTACGATACACGCCCGCGCCGGATTATTCCGGCGCCGACACCTTGATCGTCATCGCCGACGACCAGGACGACGCCGGTCTGGGCGGGCGGGCCGTAGCCCGGGAGGAACTGGCCATCACCATCATTCCGGTCAACGACGCGCCCTCGGTTTCGGTTTCAACGCTGCAACCCGTCCAGGAAGACGCCGGCCCGCAGGCCGTCGCCGACTGGGCCGTGTTTGCGCCCGGTCCGTCGGCTGAATCCGGGCAACTCCCCTCGGGCTTTCTGGTATCCGACGTGGCAGAGGGCTTCTTTTCACAACCGCCTGAGGTCGATCTCGATGGAAACCTCACCTTCCTGACCGCGACCAACGTCAACGGCGAAGCCTCCTTCACCCTCCGTGTCCGGGACGACGGGGGAACCGCCAACAACGGCGTCGACACCTCGCCCCCGATCCAGATCACGCTGATCGTCGCCCCGGTCAATGACGCCCCCTCGTTCACCGCCTCAAATCCGCCTCCAGTGAACGAGGATTCCGGAAGCCACATCCTCCCCGGCTGGATCCAACAGGCCAGCGCCGGACCGCCCGACGAGACCGGCCAATCCCTCAGCTTTGTCGTCGAGAACGTCAGCGACGAGTTTGCATTCCAATCTCCGCCGACCATTTCACCGGACGGGACGTTGAGTTTTTCCCTCGCCCCAGACGCCAATGGCGCCGTCACGTTCGACGTCTTCGCCATGGACGACGGCGGCGTGGAGGACAACGGACTGGACAGATCCCCCGCCCAAACCTTCATGGCGTCGATCGTTCCGGTCAACGATCCCCCCACCACGCAGTTGATCCCGCTTCCTGGATTCCAGGAGGACGCCGGGCCCCAGACTGTTGCCTCCTTTGCCGAGTTTTTCCCCGGCCCCGACAACGAATCGGGACAGAGCGTCTCGACTTTCCTGGTCTCCGGCCTCTCCAATCCGGACCTCTTTGCTCAACCGCCGACCATCAACAGTTCCGGCGACCTCTCCTTCACCCCCGCCGCCAACGCCAACGGGACCGCCACCTTCACTGTCGCCGTCCGCGACGACGGAGGCGCACAGAACGGCGGACTCGACACCTCCCCCGGCCTGCCGGCCACGATCGTCATTCTCCCCGGAAACGACCCCCCGGTCATTCAACCGCCCCCGTCCACGCCCTCCGGATTCGAAGACGCGCCGCTCCTGATCACCGACATCGTCGTCAGCGACGTCGACGCCTCGAACGAATCCCTCCGCGTCAACCTCTCCATTCCCCATGGCTCCCTGACCCCCACCGAGGGAACGGCCCTCATCTTTCCCGATTTCGACGGATCGGACGGAACCCTGGAATTCATCGGCTCCCAGTTCCGCATCAACAAGTCCTTCGAAAGCGGGTTCATCTACACCCCCGCTCCGGATTTCTTCGGACAGCCAAAACTGACCGTCACCGTCAATGATCTGGGAAACTCCGGCGAAGGCGGTCCGCAGAGCGCCTCCATCGACCTGCCGGTGAACGTCGAGCCGGTGAACGATCTTCCGTCAACCGCCGGCATCCCCGACCGGACGGTTCCCAGGGATTCCACACGCGTCACCGTTGCGCTTGGCGCCGCATTCGACGATATCGAGGACGCCGACCACGCACTCCTTTACGAAGTCGTTTCAAACACCAACCCCGGACTCTTTGGCGAGGTCCGGATCGAACCCGCCACGGCAACGCTCATCCTGGTCCCGAACCCGGGCGTCACGGGCGCCTCCAGATTGAACGTCCGGGCGACCGACACCTCCGGAGCCCGGGTCGAGACCGCCTTCTTCGTCGTGGTCCGCGATGTTCAGCAGAGCCGTCTGTCGGCCGCCATGCCTGAAATGGAGGACTGGTTCGGACAAAGCGTCTCCGTCCACGGCGACCTGCTCGCCGTCGGCGCCTGGCAGGACGATCGCCTTGGCGAAAACGCCGGAGCCGTCCGCCTCTTCGGACGCATCCCCGGCGCTGAGGACGCGTGGGAACCGGTCCGGACCGTCACCGCACCGGATGCCGCGGCCGGTGACGCCTTCGGCCGTTCACTCGCCCTCGAAGGCGACACCCTGGTCGTCGGGGCGGTGGGAGCCGTTCATGTATTTCAACGGCATCACGGAGGCCCTGATGCATGGGGACGGGTCGCGAAACTGACATCCTCCGGTTCCCAGTTCGGTTGGTGCGTCTCCTTAAGCGGCGACACACTGCTCGCGGGCGCCCTGCTCGCGGAGGTTCAGGGCGTGCAGAATGTCGGCGCAGTCTTCCTGTTCGAACGTCATCACCCATCACCCGATCAGTGGGGCATGACCCGCATGCTGGCTCCCGGCGATCCCTCCGCCGACCAACAGTTCGGCTCCGCGGTCTCCATCGAGCAGGACACCGCCATTGTCGGCTCCCCCTCCGACGGTCCCGGATCCGTCTACGTCTTCGAACGCAACCAGGGCGGGTCGGATCAATGGGGACAGGTCGCGAAGCGTCGCCCCACGCCCCTTGCCGCCGGCGCCCGGTTTGGCGGCGCCGTGGCTTTGTCCGGCGACGACGCCGTCATCGGCGCCTATCGCGATGACGTCCACGGCGAGCATTCCGGATCCGCCTTCGTCCTCTCACGCAATCAGGGCGGGGCCGCGAATTGGGGCCAGGCCGCCCGCCTCGACGCCGCCGACGGCACGGTCGGCGACTTTTTCGGCTACGCCGTGGCGATCGATGGCGGGCGCATCTTTGTCGGCTGTCATCAGGATGACGACGGCGGCTCCAATTCCGGTTCTGTTCATCAGTTTCTTCGCAGTCAGAACGGCCCGGGCCAATGGGGTTTTGTGAAGAAGCTCACCGCATCGGACGCCTCCGCCGGCGCGATGTTTGGCTTCGCGCTCTCCGCGCATCAGAACACGCTCGCCGTCGGCGTCCCCGGCGACTCATCCGATGCGCCCGAAGCCGGCGCTGTTCGCGTCATTCGTGAAGGCACGCCGCTGGAGGAATTTCGCTCCGCAAACTTCGCGTTGATCGATCTCGCCCATGCCGATCGTCGCGCCGCCATCTGGGGCGAGAACGCCGATCCGGACAACGACGGGGACAGCAACCTCGCCGAATTTGTCATGGGCCTTGATCCCAACAATGCAGCGTCGCGATTCCGGTTCGATATCACGGCGCCGTCAATGTCGCCCGCGCAACGGAAGATCTCCTTCGGCCCCATCGTTCCCGGGCGCAGCTACGCCCTGGAGTTCAACGACCGTCTGGGGGCGGGCTCGTTCGTTCCCGAGCCATCACCGCTCACGACCGAACCGAACGACCTGCGAAGCCTGATCGTCAGCCCCGGGCCGACCTTCCAGGCCTGGCGTGTGAGGGTTTCGTTTCCCTGAGCCCGTTCTCAGCCCGCGGGATTCACGATCACCTTCATCAGCCCCTCCTCGCCGCTGTAAAGCCGGTCAAACCAGCCCGGCGTCTCCGCCAGCGAGGCCCGCGCCGAGATGAAAGGCTCCACCTTGATCTTCCCCTCGGCCAGCAACTGCAGCGAATCGGGAAACTCCGTGTTCGACGCGCAACTGCCGAAGATCGTCAGTTCCCGCGTCACCACGGCCTGCATCGGCAGTTCCACGGTCGGCGCAAGGTTGCCGACGAAAGTGATGTAGCCGCCCCGGCGCACAACCTCCACCGAGGTCTTCACCGTGGGCGTCGCCCCCACCACCTCCATGGCGATGTCCGCGCCATGGCCCCCGGTCAGGTCGTTCACCGCGTCCATGACGTTGTCGGATTTCGGATTCAATGTCAGATCGGCGCCCAGGGTCCCGGCCAGTTTCAGCTTCTCGTCCGCGAGATCAATGGCCACGACCTTCCCGCAGCCGGCGACCTTGAGGGCCTGCACCGTGAGCAGGCCGATCATGCCCGTTCCGACCACCACCGCCGTCTCCCCTCCCTTGATCGGCGTCCGCCGCACCGCGTGCATGGCGACCGTCGTGGGCTCGGTCATGGCCGCGTGGTCGAAAGACACATCGTCCGGCACGAGGTAAAGATTCCGCGCCGGAACCGCGACGAACTCCGCGAAGGCGCCATCGCGGCGGAACTCGTCGCAGGAGACGCCCAACACCTTGCGGTCATTGCAGAGATTCGTCTCGTTTCGCCGGCAGTAGTCGCATTGACCGCAGGAAAGCATCGGATCGAAGGTGACGCGCGCGCCTTCGTTGACGCCTTCCACGCCCGCTCCCAACCGCTCCACGGAGCCGGACGCCTCGTGCCCCATGATCAGCGGCGGCTTGCGGCGCCCGCTGCCGCCGTCCCAGCCATGAATGTCGCTGCCGCAGATCCCGCAAGCCTGGACGCGGATCAGGACTTCATCCTCCGCCACCTCCGGCTCCGGCAGATCCGCAACCTTCAACTGTTTGTATTCTTCAAGAAGCAATGCCTTCATCGCCGGGATTCTTCGCTGACCGGAATTGAAATCTCAATTCTTTTGCGGCGCCGCGACGCAGAAGCGTCCGGTCTTGGAGGACCATGAGTAAATGAACGTCGCCCTCCGCGCCGATCGAACGCGGCTGGCCTCCCCCAGAACCTCAGTTTCGGCGCCTCCGCCCGTCATCCAAATGATTGAAATGCCGCCGCGGTTCAGCCAGACTTCACCCAGTCTCAAATACAAAGTGAACAGCCGCCCCGTTTCTCCGGACACCCCCTCTGCGATTCCAACGCAGACACGTCCCCCGGCCGCGTTGCGTCTGATCCTTGTCCTCTTCTCCACGCTTGTCGCCCTCGGCGCGGCTGAGTTTGTCTGTCGCGCCGGCAGGCTCGCGCCCCCGATGCAGGCCATCTGGCTGGACGACGAGAAATCCCCCTACATCCGATCGCGCAATCCGATCCGCCGCCACGAACTGAAGCCTGGATTTGCAGCCGACACCCCCGCCGGGCGGGTCTCTATCAACTCCCACGGCTTTCGCGGTCCCGAGCGCGCGCACAGGAAACCGCCGAAGGTCAGGCGCATCGTCCTCCTCGGTGATTCCGTGGCCGAGGGCGTCAACACCGTCGCCGATGCGGACACTCTCGACCGCCAGTTGGAATCCCTGTATCCGCCCGGCGCTGTGGAGGTTCTCAACTTCGGCGTCGCCGGATACAACACCCTCGCCGCCATTGAGACATTGAAGGAACAGGCCGCCCGGTTCTCCCCGGACAGCGTCGTTCTCATCTTCGTGGTCAACGACTACATCGACTTCACCCTCGAACACACCCTCTCCGGCGGCGTGACCGAGCGCCCCAAAATCGTAAAAACCCTGTTCGAGCGCTCCTGGCTGTTCCGGCGGCTCTGCCTGCAGCTCAACCTGTTTCAGTTTCGTGATGAACTGGACACCGCTTCGTGGAACAAGAAGGCCGTCGGGGAAAGCAACGTGGTCCAGGGCCTTGACCGCTTCACCCAGCTCGCCAAGGAACATCGTTTCGCCCCCCTGATCGCCATCTGGCCGCACTTTCTGGACGACCGGATCGCCGACCGGCATTTCATGCCCGCGTCGGAAACCGACCTTGTCATCGAGACGCTTGCCCGGGCTCGGGGAATCCCCACCGTCCGGCTTTCGAAAGTCTTCAGTGACCATTGGCGGACGGTCGTCGACGCCAGCTCGCCCCGGGAGTTCTACACCGCCAAGGCTGACGGCATGCACCCCGCCAAACCGGCCATCGCGCTCGCCGTTCGCTCCCTCCGCGAGTTCATCGACCACCCGCCGCCGTCCGGCCCGCCGCCTCCTCCCGGCATCGCGCTCGCCGCCGAGGAGACCGCGCGAAGCCTGGGCGGAAAGGACTATCTCAGCGCCGCGCCGATGAAGTCCCGAATCTTCGAGGTGCTGCACCTCCAGGGAAGAACAGCCGAGGCCGAGGCTTACCTGAAATCATTGCTCGACCAGGATCCCGCGGATTTCTACGCGCTCCTCCAATTGGGCATGCTTCGCCTCGACGCGGACGATCCCGCCGCGGCCCATCCGCTTCTCGAACAGGCCGCGCGGATTCAAACCGACGATGAACGCGTGATTGAATATCTGGGTCTGACGCTGTTCCAGCTGGACCGTCTCGCCGAAGCGCGTCCCCTTCTGGAAAAGGCTGCCAGGTCCACATCGGCGTAGCCGCTTGGCATTGAAGCGTTGCAGGAAATAGACGGACAGCAACCGGCCCGCAACCG
>JAYPEY010000003.1:0-9246 GCA_038126035.1 Verrucomicrobiales bacterium
GGCCTGGTCGCCGCCGCGGTCGCCGCCGCGTCCGAATCCGCCACGATCACCGCCGCCGGTGTTGCCGCCGCCCGGGCCGCGTCCGCCGCCGAAGCGGGAGCCGCCGCCGAAGCCGCCGAAACGGGAGCCGCTGGAGGCCGCTGTGCGCGCCGCCATGACCTTGTCGATCCGCTCACCGATAATGGCCCATTCGTCGTCGTTTTTCACTTCGAGCCGCTCGCGCATCATGTCCTTCATGCGCTTCATCATGGCCTCGCGGTCGAAGCCGCCGCCGCGTTGGGGTTGCGCCATGGCCGAGGTTGCCGTCAGCATCGCGCAGACCGCGACCGTGACGCCGATCATTTTCTTCAGGGGGTTCTTCATCTGGATTTCAGTTTTGTTTCAGGTGTTGCGATTTGTTTCAAAGCCAGCCGATGCGACTGAGATGCCGCTGCGCTCGAACATCCGCCCAGGCGCCGCGCCGCATCAGTTAACCAGAACGCGGTGGGTTCGTAGATGGTTTCAATAAAATCGAGGTTTCTTGCTGAAGAAACGGCCGCGAACTGTGCGGGAATTGTAACGGGCCGAAGGGATGGCGCAATATCATGGTGGTTACACAACATACAGTGGGCTGCGGCTCACCAGACCTCAACCGGTCCCTTGGGCACCGGGATGGCTCCCTTGCGCACGTGTTCAGGCAGATCCTCGTCCATGAACGACGCCGTCATCGGCCCCGGGCGATAGTTGGGCCTCAATTCGCCATTGTCGTCCAGGAACTGCGCGCGCCAGTCCAGATAATCTGCCAGAACCGCCTCAAAATCGGCGCGCGACGAGATCTGCACGACGCGCTTGTTGAAGGGTTTGGCCGGGCCGAATCGCTTGGCGTACCAGGGCGCGATCTTGCGGAACATCAGACAGCCTCGGTTCTCTCCAAATATCTCGATCATCAGATCGAAGTGCCGGCGAAGGACGCGGATTCGTTCGTCAAACGCCGGTTCCGGCCCTGATTCGCCGGTCTCCAGAAACGCCCGGGTCATCTTGAAGATCCAGGGATTGTAGAACGCGCCCCGGCCGATGCTGACGCCGGCGCAGCCCGTGCGCTCGAGCATGAATCTCGCGGCCTCCGGAGTTGTGACATCGCCGTTGCCGATGACGGGAATGGACTTCACCGCCTCAACCACGGACCGGATGCCCTCCAGGTTCACCGTTCCTTCAAAGCCCTGCGCGCGGGTGCGACCGTGCACGAAGATTGCCGCGACGCCGACATCCTCCAGGACCCTGGCCAGGTCGGGCGCGGTCAGGTTCCTGTCGTCCCAGCCCAACCGCATCTTGGCGGTGATGGGGATCTTGACGGCCTCGACCATGCCGCGGACGAGCTTCGCGGTCTCCGGCAGTTCCGTCATCATGGCCGATCCGCCGCCCACCTTGCAGACCTTGGGCACGGGGCAGCCCATGTTGATATCGACCGACGAAATCCCCCGCTCCTCCAGCCAGACGGCCGCGTCCCGCATTTCCTCAGGCACGCCGCCGAACAACTGCACAGCCAGGGGCCGATCCTCCGGGCGGGTCTCGATCAGCTTGAAGGCCTTGGGGTTCCTTTCCAGCAGCGAGCGCGCGTTGACCAGATCCGTGGTTGCAAGATCGAGGCCGCCGATCTCCCGGATGGTGAGCCGGAACGGCAGGTTCGTGTAGCCCGCCAGGGGCGACAAAAACAGGTTCGAATTCAGTGGGAGCGGACCCAGTTGCATGAATCAGGCCCGATTGTCGCACATGACCCCACGGAAGTTCAATCCAACGGACACGCCCTGAAATGAGACAGGAACGACAATTCGGGAGCGTGGCTGCATGAATCGGCGATGGAATCAGAATAAAAGTTGCCTCATTTCAGGAATTTGAGTATCAGGGGCAGCCAACGGATCAGACTTGATTTGTCCGTTCCCTTACAAGGCGCGCATGGCGCGAGGGGCTGCGTTTAACAGGAAAACCGAATCATGCCTTATTCAGCGGAAATCAGTCGCTCCAATCCGAGCTGCTTCATCTTCCTGATCGACCAGTCGGGATCCATGGTCGAGCCGATTTCAGGCGGCGACGGCAGGCGCAAGTGCGACGTCGTGTCCGACTCCGTCAATCGCCTGCTGCACAATCTCATCATCAAGTGCGCGCGGGGCGAGGGCATCCGGGATTTCTATGAGCTGGCGGTGATCGGTTATGGCGCCCAGGTGGCGCCGGGATTCAGCGGACCATTGGCCGGGCGCGACATCGTCCCGTTGAGCGAGGTCGCCAACAACCCCGCGCGGGTGGAGGAGCGGATCAAGGAGCTCGACGACGGCGCCGGGGGCGTCATCCAGCAGAAGACCAAGTTTCCCGTCTGGTTCGAGCCGGTCGCCAAGGGGACCACGCCCATGGGCGGCGCCCTGGATCTGGCGCACCACCTCCTCTCCGGCTGGTGTCAGCAGCGGAACTACTCCTACCCGCCCATTGTCATCAACATTTCCGACGGCGAGGCCACGGATTTCGGACCGGAACCGCAGGCCGAGGCCCTGACCTCGCTGCACACCTCCGACGGCAATGTCCTGCTGCTGAACATCCACATTTCCGGCGAGAACCTCACGCCGATCGTCTTTCCGGACAATGACGAGGACCTTCCGGACGAGTTCGCGAGAACGCTTTTCCAGGTCTCCAGCGTGCTGCCTCCGGGCATGCGCGAGCTGGCCAAGAACGAGCAGCTCGACCTCAATGAGGGCGCCCGCGGATTTGCGTTCAACGCGGACATGATCGAGCTCATCCGGTTCCTCGACATCGGCACGCGTTCCAGCACGATGCGTTAAAATCCTATCCCGCCGTGGAGGCCACCGTTCAAGTCTTTTGGACGCCCAAGAAGGGCAATTCCCCGGACGAATACGAGGACGCCTACGGCTGCGCCGTCGATGAAGGGCGCTTCGCCATCGCTGACGGCGCCACCGAGTCCTCCTTCGCCGAGATCTGGTCCACGATCCTCTCCCAGAAGTTCGTGGCCGCGCCGCCGGTCGGAAGTCCGCCCGAATCGCAGACCCTGCAGGAGTGGATCGCCCCCATGCAGCAGGAATGGCACGCCAACATCATGTGGGACCGGCTTCCCTGGTTCGCGGAGGAAAAGGCGCGCAAGGGTGCCTTTGCAACCTTCCTGGGCATGGAATTCATGGAGGAGGAAGAGGAGGACGACGGCATCATGGACAAACTCCTGTTCATGTTCAAGAAGCAGAAGACCTCCGGTCCGCGTTGGAAGGCGCTCACCATCGGGGACAGCAATCTTTACCAGATCCGGGACGACGCGTTGATCACCTCCTGGCCGCTGACGAAGGGCATCCAGTTCACCCATCGGCCGACTCTCATCTCCAGCAACCCCAAGTGCAACGACGGCATCTGGGACCACTTTCAGTATCAGGTCGGCGAGTATGAGGAGGGGGACACCTTCATCCTGGCCACCGACGCCATCGCCAAGTGGTTCCTCGACCGGGTGGAACTGGGCGAGAAGCCCTGGCGCACCCTTGCCCAGCTGAAGTCGGAACAGGACTTTGAGACGCTCTGTTCTGAGCTCCGTTCCGGCCTGAAGATGCAGAACGACGACACCACCATCATTTCCATCACCTGGGAGGAATCTCCCGACGAAGAATAGCCCGCCCCGCCTCCATTCTCCCAAGCAACATGAACTGGCCCACACACACCGACTACCAGGACGCCATCCAGAATCCGCATATCTGCTTCGAGGACGAGTCCTTGAAGAGCGGCGAGGTCGGGTGCGACATGCTCGGCCTGCCCAAGGTGACCTCAGGAAACTTCGCATGCGTCTATTCCCTGACCGCCGACGACGGCCGGTTCGCCATCCGTTGTTTCGTCCGCCAGGTGCTGGGACAGCAGGGCCGCTACGCGCGACTGGCGCAGCATCTCCTCGGCCTCGGCCTCAATTGCATGGTCGATTTCGAATACATCCTCCGCGGCATCAAGGTGGCCAACGAATGGTACCCCATCCTGAAGATGCAGTGGGTCGATGGACTGCCCATCAATCAGTACATCGACGAGTATATCGACGACGCCAACCTGTTGAAGCAGCTGGTCGCCAAGTTTCCGCCGATGGTCCAGGAACTCCGGGACAATGAGCTCGCCCACTGCGACCTGCAGCACGGCAACATCATGGTCACGCCGGACAACGAGTTCCGGTTGGTCGACTACGACGGCATGTATACAACCGCCTTCCGCGGCAAGAGCCCGGAGTTGGGGCACGCCAACTTCCAGCATCCCCGCCGCACCCCGGACTTCTACAACGAGAACGTCGATGATTTTGGAGCCTTGGTCTGCTATCTCAGCCTGATGTCGATCGCGGAGAATCCGGACCTGTTCAAGAAATACTACGCCGCCGACAACCTGCTGCTGACGGCGAACGATTACCGAAACCCCCGCGAATCGGAGGTCATCAAGGCCCTCAAGTCCCAGTCCAACGAGCAGGTCAAACAGCTGTCCATCCTGCTGGAGAAGTGCTGCCTGGTCGATGTGACCAAGGTGCCCAACTTCCTTGAGGTGGTGGACAAGTTGAAATCCGGCGACGTGACCGAGATGGTCGCCGCCGACGTGACGTCCTCGACCGCGCCTGCGGCCGGTGCCGGCGGAGGAGCGGCTGGCGGCGGTTGGTGGGATCAGGGGGACGAGGACAAGGACAAGCCGGCCGCCCCCCTCAAGCCGGCGGCTCCCTACAAACCGGGAGGCGCGGCGCAGAAACCTGCCGCCCCCGCGTCCAAGCCCGCCGGTGCGCCCAGCTACGCCGCGGGAGCAACCGCCGCCTCGAACGCCTCGCGGGCCCCGAGTTACAAGCCCGCCGCCAAACCGGCGGCCCAGGCGCCGAAATCACCGCCGCCATCCATGCGCGCGGAGCAGCCAAGACCCACGGCTCCCGCCCCCCCGCCGCCGCAGGTGACGCCCGCGGACACCGAAGGAAACACCAAGATGATGGCCATCTTCGGCGTGATCGCCGTGTTGGTGCTCGTGCTCCTTTGGATGCTGGGCAAGGCGGCCAGCTGAGACTGACAGGCGCCGGCCTGTTTTCTGATCGCGCTTTCCTGCGGGGCTCCTCCTGTCCTGCCTCCGGAGGTTTGTTCTCGATCTGATGAGAGATCGGAATCATGATCGTCGCCATGCCTGAGGCGACCGTTGATTCTGAATCGCCCGCGGAGAACTGCCCGATTGATACGGGCCATGTGGCCGGCGAGTATTGGCGCTGGTGTCCGCGTTGCGGGACCGAGCTTCACAATGAGAAGTGCAAGCTCCGCTGCCTGAAGTGTCACTACTTCATGAGCTGCTCGGACTTCGATTGAGCCGTTTTGAAGTGAGCGAACCTTTCCGCCTGCGCGTGGTTCAGCGTGGGAGGCGCCGGCGGGAGAAGTGAGCGAACTCACGTTCGCTGCCAGTGCGCCGGATAACAGGAAGGCCTACGCGCCCTTGACCTTGGCTGAGGGCTCGCAGCGCTTGTTCTTGCAGGAGCCCAGGTGCTTGAGATCCTCGCAGTTCGCCGTGATCTGGATCGACTGCTTGCGCAGCGAGAACCCGTGCCTGGAGGAAATCTCCTTCTCAATCTCTTCGATCTGCTCGCTCTCGAACTCGACGATCCGGTCGCAGTCCTCGCAGATGATGTGATTGTGATTCGGATGATCCGAGTAGTTCGGGTCGTAGTATTTGTAGTCCTTGCCGAAGTCCATCTCGTGGACGAGTCCGCTCTCGGTGAGGAGTGGGAGCGTGCGGTAAACCGTGGCCCGGGAGACCGATTTGTCGCGCTCGCGGGACCAGTCGAGCAGCTGCTCGGCGGTGAAGTGCTCGTCCGTGCTGAAGACGGTGTCGATGATCGCCTGCCGCTGCGCCGTGACGCGAAGCGCCTTCGCAGCCAGAAACTCCATGAATTTCCGCTTCGCTTCCGATTTCGCTTCTTCCGACCAAGGCATGACTTTGCGACTGTTGGAACCCGCTGACGAGTCTGCCGGAAGCTAGCAATCCAGCCGGGCTGAAACAACCCATTTTCGTCTGCGAACGGGCCAAGAAACAGCCATTCAGGCGTTCAGGCGAAGATGTCCTTCAGTTCCTTGACGATTGGCGGGATCGCCTTGTAGGGGTCGGGTTTGGCCTCGTATTCGAGCACGACGTAGCCCTGGTAGTTGGCGTAGCGGAGGATGCGGGCGAGGCGCTCCATGTTGGCCGGCTCGTGCGGACGATCCTTGGGCCGCATCTCGACCTTCAACTGCACGTTGATGGAATAGGGGGCGATCCGGGCGAGATCGCGATAGGGCCACTCCGTGTGGAAATTGCCGCTGTCGAGATTCACGCCGAACCAGGGGCTGTTGACCGCCTTGATGATCTCCAGCATGCCGTCCGCCTCGGCGACGATGCCGCCGTGGTTCTCCAGACCCAGGCGGACGCCCCATTGACCGGCGTAGTCGCAGCATTCCTCAATCGCGGCGATGCACATGCGCCGCGCCTCGGCGTCGCTGGTTCCGGTCGCGCGGCCGGCAAAGATGCGGATGTGCGGCGCGCCCATGATCGCGGCGTTGTCGATCCAGCGCTTCACATCGGCGATCTCCTTGTCGAGCTCCGGTCCCTTCGGACGGGCAAAGTTGTTGCCGACCGCGGTGCCGCTGATCTTGACGCCGCGCCCGGCCGCGTGCTCGCGGATTTTGGCGAAGTATTCCGCGCCGGCGTCAGGCGGGAAGAAGTAGCTGGTCAGCTCCGTGCCGGCGAGGCCCTGGTCCGCGCAGAAATCGATGAACTTGAACATGTCCATCTTGCGGTCCTTCACCTCCTTCTTCTTGCCGCGCATGTATTCGAAGTGATTGCGGAAGCTGTAGGCCGCGAGGCTGAGATCGAAGCGCGGACCGCCCGGCCGCGCCAGCGGATCCATGGCAAGCGCGGACGAAACGCCGGCGCCCAGGGCGGCGGCGGAGGAGGTCTTCAGAAAACGGCGACGGGAAAGGGAGAGGGATGCTTTGGACATGCGTCAGAGTAAACAAAACGCGCCGACTGAAAGGAAAGCAGAAAAGACGCAGGAGAGCGCTTCCCCTGGCGCGCCGAAACACGCAGAAGGCGCAGCCTTTCCGTGGCATGCCATTGGGACATTTGACCTCAAGAACTGCGACAAGCTATGACACGAAGCTGTGACTAGCGGAGAAGGCGGAGTGCGACAAACTTGCGACAGAACTCGCGACATCGGATGAACAAACCGTAAACCCATTAAGACCATCGTCACCGCTGAGAGCATGGTCGCCATTCCGGCGGAGGTCTCCCGCAAGCCGGGGATCAAGCCGGGAAGCCGGCTGGAATGGCTGGAGCCCGAAGAGGGCTCGGACGAGGCGCGGGTGCGGGTCCTGCCGCCCTACTTCAGCAACTCGACCTTGAGGTTTCGAAACCGGACCTCGGTGGGGCCTCCGGAGTGGAGTTGGAAGGCGATGATGCCCCGGCGGGCGCCTTCGGGATCATCGAGATCGACGCATTTTTCGCCGTTGATGAAGCTCTGCACCCTGCTGCCCCGGGCGACGATTTCGTAGCGGTTCCATTCGCCGAGCTTCACGTGCTCCTCGCCGGACTTCTTCCAGAGGAGCGCGCGGCCGTGCTCCTCGTAGAGCTTGCCCCACCAGCCTTTGCCGATGTCCGCCTGATAGCCATCCACGGCGCCGTTGGGACGGGCCTTGCTGCGGAACTGGATGCCGCTGTTGCCGCGGTTGTCGACCAGCTTCACTTCCAGCGACAGCTTGAAGTCCCCCAGTTCCAGCGGACCGACCAGCCATTCGTTCTTCTTCAGTCCGGCGCTCCGGCCGACGATCTCCCCGTTCTCAACGCCCCACAGATCAGGGTTGCCGCTCCAACCGGTCAGGTTCACGCCGTTGAAGAAGGAATCGAGATTCTCCTCTAGGCCGAGCATGGGGACCTGGGTCTTGTGACGGAGGAAGGCGACGAGATCGCGGGCGTCATCGTCGCTGAAGGTGGCCAGGAGACCCTCGGGCATCATGGACATCTGGCTTTGCTGGATGATGGCGACGTCGCCACGCGGCAGGGTCAGGGTCTCGTTCTGGGTGACGACGGTGAGGGTCTGGCTGTCCTGGCGCGTGATGATGCCGGTGATCACGCGGTCGTCGGTGGTGTCGATGGTGGAGGTGCGGTAGTCGTTCGGGATCTCGGCGTTGGGGTCGAGAATGTTGTGCAGGATGTAGCTGATCTCGCTGCGGTTGGAGCCGGTGATGTCGGGCCCGACTTGGCCGCCGATGCCGTAGAGTTTGTGGCATTGTTGGCAGGTGCGGGCGAACAGGGCGCGGCCGTGGGGCAGGTCCGGCTCCCGTTTGGTTTTGGCCTGGATCAGTTTTGTGTAACGCTCGATCTCCTTGACCTTGTCGGCGGCGCTCTCACGGATCACCCCCCAGACCCTGGTCACCGTCTCGTCGATGTCCTTTTGTTTCAGTCCGCGCAGTTGTCTCACGATGTCGGCGGAAAGATCCTTCGAGGCGACCGTCTTCGCCTCCACGGCCTTGAGCAGGGGGCGGGCGAAGGTCGCGCGCGAGGCCAGGGTGGAAAGCGCGACCCGCTTCTCGGTGGTGTTCAAGGTCGGGTAGGCCTTGAGAATCGCGGCGGGAATGTCGGCGTCCGAATAGCTGGCCAGGCCGGACAGCGCCTGCGAGCGGAGGGCCTTGTCGTCCAACAGGCCCTTCAAGGCGCCGCTCAGTTCCGGATCCCTGGCCGCGACCAGCGCGGACAACGCCGCCTTCCGCTCGGAGACGGGCGCCTTGGCGTCGGCGAGCTTGGCGCGCAGGCCTGACAGCGCGTTTCGGCTGCCGAAGATCAGCGACAACGACTGCGCAATCCGGCGGACGTCGGCGTTGGGGCTCTTGGCGAGGCTGGATTCCAGCTTGTCCCAGCCCTTGGGCATGGTCACATTGCGCCGGCCCTTGAGGCCCTCGCTCATGCCCTTGAGGATGTCGAGCTGGAACGCCGGGTCATCGACGTCGTTCAGCACCTGCACCAGGGCGTCAAGCGCGTCGTCGCCGGCCTGCGCGTCGGCAATCCGGGGCAGCGCGGCGAGAAAGATCGAGAATGCGAGAACAAGTTGCGGGAGAATGGCTCGTTTCATGATGGATGATGGTCGGAGAATCGGTCACCAGGAGGCTGAAATCAATGCCGCAAACGCGCGGGCGGGTTTGGAACGCCCGGTTTTTTGGTTTGCGCGAAGTGGTCCGTTTCCTATTCTCCGCGCGACAACCAACC
>JAYPEY010000003.1:9346-25710 GCA_038126035.1 Verrucomicrobiales bacterium
CAACCAACCCGCTGAACTTATGTATGTAGGAGCCGCTTACTATCCCGAACACTGGGTCTATCCGTATGACGGAACAGAGGAGGAGCCGGAATCGCGCTGGGCCGTCGACGCCGAATTGATGGCGAAGGCCGGAGTGAATGTCGTGCGCCTGGGCGAGTTCAGCTGGGGGTTGTGCGAGCGCGAGGAGGGCAGGTATGATTTTGAGTGGCTCAAACGCTGCATGGACGTCATGCACCAGGCCGGCATCGAGATCGTTCTCGGCACGCCCACGGCCGCGCCTCCCGTCTGGCTGCTTCAGAAGCATCCGGAGATCCTGCCTCTCGATGAGAACGGGCAGCTTCGTCACGAAGGCACCCGCCGAGCCTACTGCCTCAACAGCGACAAGTATTGGGAGTATTCCAAGAAGATCGTGAACGCCATGGCCGAGGCGCTGGGCAAACACGAGGGCCTGATCGCCTGGCAGATCGACAACGGCGTCGGCCGGCACGACACGGAGTATTCCTTCAATCCCGAGACGAAACGCGACTGGCACGCCTGGCTCAAGGCCAAGTACGAGACCGTCGACAACCTGAACGAGAAGCTCGGCCTGGCCGTGTGGGGGCAGGTGGTCAGCAGCTTCGATCAGGTGGTCATGCCCATGCGCTCCCCCGCCGTGCACAATCCGGCCCTGGTCACGGATTGGCGGCGCTTCTCCAGCGACACCTGTGTGGCCTACGTGCGCATGCAGGCCGACCTCCTGCGCGAACTCACGCCCGGCAGGCCCGTCACCACAACCATGCGCGCCTTTGCCGCGGAGATCGACTGGTTCGATCTCGCCGACGCCATCGATTTTGTCTCCATCGACAGCCAGGCCGCGATGGACGACCAGGCGGCGGAGATCGCCTTCGGCATCGACCTGATGCGTTGTCTGAAGAAGAACGACGAGGTGAAGGCGCCGGGCGGCGACGACGGATTCTGGGTCATGGAGCAGAAGGCGGGCTCGGCCGCCTGGGAGGGCGTCAATGCCACGGTGCGGCCCGGCGTGATCCGCAAGTTCACGCACCAGCTGATTTCCCGCGGCGCCAATGGCGTGTGCTTCTTCTACTGGCGCCAGCCGCGCATCGGCCCCGAGAAATTCTACGGCGGCGTGCTGGACCACAACGGCGAGGGCGCCAACCGCATGTACCGGGAGGTCTGCCAGATCGGCGAGGAGATCAAGAAGCTCGACCCGATGTTGAAGGACAGCCATGTCCACTCCGACACCTGCATCCTTATCAGCTTCGAGAACAACTGGGCGATCGACCAGCCCCTCGCGCGGAACAAGTTCTTCGACCAGAAGGAGCACATCCTCGCCTACTACAACGCGCTGCACGACAAGAACATTCCGGTCGACTTTGCGCGACCGCCCTCGGACGACGAGGAACTGGAAGACCTGAAGAAGTACCGGCTCGTCATTGCGCCCTCGCTGCACCTGCTCGATCCGGGGCAGGCCCAACGCCTGGCCTGGTACGTCTATGAGGGCGGCACCCTGATCGGCACCTGCAACACCGCGGGCATCGACGAACATCACATCGCGCCCAAGGGCTACCCCCAGGAACTGATCGACGTGTTCGGCCTGGAGGTGAAGGAGTCGGACATCCTGCCGCCCGGACGCGAGAATCCGATGAACTTCAAGGGCAGCTTCAAGACGAGCAAGCAGCACTTCGGCCAGTTGTGGTGCGATGTCATCGAGCCGCTCGAATGCGATGTCCTGGCGACCTTCACCCGGGAGTTCTACTCCGGCAAACCGGCCGTCACCACCAACGAGTACGGCAGCGGCAAGGCGATCTACGTCGGGACCGTGGGCCACAAGGAGTTCTACAACGACCTCATGGCCTGGCTGCGTTCGCAACTCGGCCTCTACTCCCTGATCAAGGTGCCCGACACCGTGGAGGTGAGCATGCGCCAGAAGGACGACGCCCGGATGTATTTCGTCATCAACCACACCGAGGGCCCCGTCCGGATCAACTTCCTCAAGACCACGCACGATTTTCTCTCCGAGAAGAGATTCAGCGGCAACTACGACATGCCCGCGCACGGCGTGTTGATGATCGATGAACGCTCGCGGTTCTAAGGGGCGTCCGAGCGGTTGGAGCGACGCGAGGCGCCGCGCGCTCAGCGAGTGGCGCGGCGTGGACCTGACGTCCCAGGAGCAGTCCCGCAGGGTCACGGCCCGCGGCGCCGCCGATGTGATGGCCAGGGCCCTCAAGGAGATCAACCTTGAGCAGAAGCGCGCGGACGTGGAGATCCTCTCGGTGTGGAAGGATCTCATGGATCCCGAGGTGGTGGAGCACGCCAAACCCGCCAACCTCCACAAGGGAACCCTGTTCGTGGATGTCGACAGCAGCGTGTGGCTCGACGAGATCGTGCGCTATCGCCAGCGTGACATCCTGAGGAGCCTGCAGAACAGTTTCGGGCGACAGAAGATCCGGAAGATCTCCTTCCGCATCGGGTGACCCGCGAGGTCGAACCGCCGGAGATGGTGTCATGAGCGACGGCGAAAACAACAGCGGCCCCGTCCCGGAACCGGTCCTGCTCGCCAACCTCATGGACGGCCTGCACTACTTCGTCTACTTCAAGGACCGGGATTCACGGTTTGTCCGGATCAACCGGGCCATGACGAAGCGGCTCGGGCTCACGGATCCGGAGGAGGCCCTGGGCCGGACGGACTTTGACTTCTTCGATCGGGAGCATGCGCAGGAGGCGTTTGACGATGAGCGGCGGATCGTCGAAACCGGCGAATCCATCCGGGACAAGGAAGAGCTGGAGGTCGGACCGGACGGCGAACGACGCTGGGCTTTGAGCACGAAGATGCCCCTGCGCGACGACGCCGGCGACATCGTGGGAACCTTCGGCTATTCGCGCGACATCACCGATCGGAAACACAGCGAGCAGGCCCTGATCGAATCCGAGAAACTCTACCACACCCTCGTCGAGAATCTTCCGCTGCACGTCTTCCGCAAGGATCGGGAGGGCCGGTTCATCTTCTGCAACCGGCGCCTGTGCGAGTCGCTCGGAGAACCCCTGGAGGCGATTCTTGGACAGACCGATCACGCCTTCTTCCCCAGCGAGCTGAGCGACAAGTATCGGGCCGACGACGAGAAGATCATGGAGTCCGGCGAGTTTTTCGAGGATGTCGAGGAGTATCTGGACGCCTACGGGAGCCGTCGTTATATCCACGTGATGAAGACCGCGGTCCGGGACCACGAGGGCGTGGTCACCGGGATCCAGGGCGTGTTCCTCGACATCACCTCGGAGAAGGAGGCGGAACGGGAGCTGCGCCAGAACGAGCAGCGCTACCGCGCGTTGATGGAGACCTCGCGCGTCGCCATCATCACCGCGACCGAAGACGACCGGATCTTCGACGCGAATCCCGCCGCGGAGTCCATGTTCGGTTATTCGATGGAGGAGCTGAAGGGGGCGCGCCTGACGCGGTTGATGCCGGAGCGCTACCGTGAGCGTCACCGTGAGGCCTTTCGTCGTTTCATTGAAGCCGGCAGGCCGGGCGCCGGCGGCTCGACCGTGGAGATCGTCGGCCGGCGCAGGAACGGCGAGGAGTTCCCCCTCGAGTTGTCCATCGCCAGCTGGCGCAGCCCGGATGAGCGCGTCTGGTTCGCCGGCATCATGCGGGACATGACCGAGCGCGCAAAGGCCGATCAGGCGATCCGGGATTCCGAGGCGCTCTATCATTCGCTGGTCGAAAACATCCCCCTGAACGTCCTGCGCAAGGATCTGGATGGGCGCATCACCTTCGGGAACCGGAAATTCTTCGAGTTCACGGACATGGCCCCCTCGGCGACGATCGGCAAGACCGACCATGACCTCTATCCGGAGGAACTCGCGGAGCAGTATCGCGCCGACGACCGCCAGGTGATCGAGACCGGGGAGGTTCTGGAACGGGTCGAGGCGCATCACACGCCCAGCGGGCGGACGATGTATGTGGAGGTGTTCAAGACGCCGATCCGCGACGCCGACGGGGCGATCGTGGGCGTGCAGATCCTGTTCTGGGACGTGACCGAACGCAAGGAGGCGGAAGACGCCCTCAGGAACGCGCGAGCGGAACTCGAACAACGCGTGCAGCAGCGGACGAACCTGCTGACCCGCGCCAACGAGGCCCTGCGCGAGGGCAACGACGAACTCGCCCGCGCCAATGCCGAGCTGCAGGACTTCGCCTACATCGCCTCCCATGACCTTCAGGAGCCGTTGCGCAAGATCCAGTCCTTCAGCCAGCGCATCAAGGACAAGTTCTCCGACGCCATTCCCGAGCAGGGACGCGACTATCTCGATCGCCTGCACAATGCGGCGAGCCGGATGTCGGGACTCATTTCAGACCTGTTGGAGCTTTCCCGGGTGACGACCAAGGCGAAGCCCTTTGCCCGGGTGGACCTCGGGGCGGTCGCATGGGAGGTGGTCGGCGACCTGGAAGCGCGATTGGAGACGACCGGGGGCCGCGTCGAGATCGGGGAACTGCCTTCATTGGAGGGCGATCGCACCCAGCTTCGGCAGTTGTTCCAGAACCTGATCGGCAACGCCCTGAAATTTCACCGCAAGGAGGCGCCGCCCGAGGTGCGGATCGACTCGGAAACCGACGCGGCCGAGGGAACCTGCCGCATTTCCGTCGCGGACAACGGAATCGGGTTTGACGAAAAGTATGCATCGCGCATATTTGCAGTGTTCCAACGATTGCACGGGAAGAGCGCCTACGAGGGCACCGGCATCGGGCTGGCCATCTGCCGCAAGGTGGTCGAGCGGCATCGCGGCGAGATTGTCGCGCGGAGCGCGGACGGCGAAGGCGCCACCTTCGTCATCACGCTGCCGCTGAGCCAGGAAGATCCGGGCGAACCGACCGGGCCATGAATCACAAGTTGAACATCCTGCTGGCGGAAGACGACGCGGACGACCGCCTCCTCGCGGAGGACGCGCTCGCGGAGAGCCGGATATCCGGTTCGCTCCGCTGCGTCGAGGATGGCGAGGAACTGCTGGATTACCTGCATCGCCGCGGCGGTTATGTGGACCCCGGCAAATCCCCCCGCCCCGACATCATCCTTCTCGATCTCAACATGCCCCGCAAGGACGGTCGCGAGGCCCTGCGCGAAATCAAGTCCGACCCGGACCTGCGGCGGATCCCGGTGATCGCCCTGACGACCTCGAAGGAGCGTGAGGACGTGCGCAAGACCTACGATCTCGGCGTCAGCTCCTACATCAAGAAGCCGGTCTCCTTCGAAGGGCTGGTTGATGTCATGCGCACCCTCGGCAAATATTGGAGCGAGATGGTCGAACTGCCCGCGGATTGAGAGCGGCGACTGCGATTCCTCCCTTCCCGATCCGCCTGACCATGCGTCGCGGTTTCAGCCCGTGATCTCCTTGATCACGTTTCCGCCGAGGTTCGTGAGCCGGAAGTCGCGACCGGAGTAGCGATAGGTCAATTTGGTGTGCTCGAGTCCCAGGAGGTGGAGGATGGTCGCGTGGAAGTCGTTTACATGGACGGGATTCTCCGCGATGCGCGCGCCGTATTCATCGCTGGCCCCATAGGAAAGACCGCGCGTCGCGCCGCCGCCGGCGAGAAAGGTGGTGAAGACGGCAGCATGATGGCCGCGGCCTTTCGGGTTCTTGTCCTCCCAGGGCGTGCGGCCGAACTCGCTGCAGCCCACGATCAACGTGTCCTCCAACATGCCGCGTTGCTTGAGGTCCTTGACCAACGCCGCAATGGGTTGATCGATCTTCCTCGCGAGGCCCCGGTGCGTCTCCATGTCGCCGTGGGCGTCCCAGTTGCTGTTGGAGCCGACGTCGAACAGCTCGACCACCCGCACGCCGCGCTCGATCAGGCGACGCGTGGCGAGGCACTGCCAGCCGAAGGACTTCCGGTCCGCGCGATCGATGCCGTAGAGCTTGAGCGTGGACTCGGATTCATCGGCGGTGTCGAAGGCCTCGGGGGCTTCGCGCATGAGGCCGTAAGCGGTGTTGAAATTCGTCATCCGCGTGCGGAGCTTGACGTCGTCCGGATGCGCCTTGAGGTGTTCCTCGTTGAGGTCGCGGAGCATCAACCGCTCCAGTTCGCGGCGACTGACGGACGCGACGGGGCTGTTCAGATTGGGGATCGGATCCGGTCCTGGAATGACCCGCACGCCGGTGTGGTAGCCGGGCAGGAAGTTGGAATCCCAGCACTGGTAGGCGTTGTAGGGCTCCTTGGCGGCGAACACGACGAACGACGGGAGATTCGTGTTGAAGGTCCCGAGCCCCTGGCTGACCCAGGAGCCGAGGCTGGGCAGGGGAATCGTGATGGAGCCGGTGTGCATGCCCAGCGTCGCCGCCGAGTGACCACCCGATTCGTTGAAGCTCGAATGAATCAGGCAGAACTCGTCGATCACCTCGCCGACATTGGCGAACAACTCGCTGACCATCCGACCCGATTGTCCGTAACGCTTGAACGCGTATTGCGAGGCCTTGATCTTGGAGGAGCCGTGCTTCTTGCCGGCGTCGGTGTTGAGCTTCGGCTTGTGGTCGAAGGTGTCTACATGCGACATGCCGCCGGTCATGAAGAACACGATCAGGTTCCTCGCCTTGGGCGGGAAGTGCGTGGGCTTGGGCGCCAGCGGATGGCCGTCGTTCAACGCCGCCGCCAACGTGAGCTGCGAACGCAATGCGCCGGCGCTCAGGCCGAGACCGGCGGCGGTTCGGGCCAAAAACTGACGGCGGGTGGATGGGGAAATGGGGGTCATGAAATGAAGGTGACTTTGACGGATTGGGATTTGGAGCTTGGAGCTTCTTCTCCCGAACCCCGGACAAACCATGTGCGCAGCCGACTCATGATCTCCTCCACGCCTCTCTCAATCCACGAACACAAACTCGTTTGACGTGAGCATCGTCCGGGCGAGGGCGGCCCAGGCTTGGGAGTCCCGTTGTTGTTCCGGGACGCCGTCGGCCTTGGCGAGCTCGGCGTAGCAGGAAAGGAAGCCTGCGGCGCGTTGCAATTCCCGCTCATTCGGTTCGCGGGAAAAGGCGCGCCAATACGCGAGGCGAAGGCGTTCAGCGGTGTCCGGTTCGGCAAGCGCCAATTCCTTCGCAAAGCCTTCGGCCTGTTGTTCCACCTGCCTGCTGTTGGACATGAACAAGGCCTGCTGTGGCACGGTGGACTGGTCGCGCATGGCTGTGGTGGCGCTGGTGTCGGGTCCGTTGAAGACGGAGATGAAGGGGTGCGGATGCAACCGCTGCACCATCAGGTAGACGCTGCGGTGGTTTGAGGGATAGACAGCCTTGAATTGGCGGTGCGCCGAGAAACGCCACTTGTCCGCCGGCGGGAAAGGATGCGCCCCCGGGCGGGCGAGGTCCAGATTGCCGCCCATCAGCAGCATCGAGTCGCGAATGGACTCCGCGTCCAGTCGACGGCGGTCGAATTTCCAGTAATGCGCGTTTGCGGAGTCCTTCGCTTCGTTGGTTGCGTCGTGCGCGCTGGCGAGCTGCCAGGTCTTCGACGACATGATCAGCCGGTGCATCGCCTTGACGGACCAGCCGCTTTCCATGAAGCGCCGGGCCAGCCAGTCCAACAGTTCCGGGTGCGTGGGCTTTGCCCCCTGAATTCCGAAGTCCGAGGGGGTGGCGACGATGGGCTTGCCGAAGTGATGCTGCCAGATGCGGTTGACCATCACGCGGGCGGTCAGGGGATTCTCCGGGTCGGTCAGCCATTCAGCGAACTGCAGCCGGCCGCTGGCGCCTTCGGGGATATTCAGGTGGGCGTTGTCGTCGAGGAAGGACGGGACGCCGCGCTTGATGAGGTCGCCCTTGCTGCGGGGGTTGCCGAGCTTCTGGACGTATGCGTCGGTCGCTTTGCCCTCATGCACGGCGTAGGCCACCGGGACGCGCTTGCCGGGCGCGGCGTTGTTGATGGCGTCGATCTTCGCCTGCACGGCCTTCACCGCCTTGTCGCCCTTGGGCTTGGCCGCCGTCAACTCCGCCTTGAGACGGTCGATCTCGGGCTGCTTTCCCGCGAAGTAGTCCCTGTCCTGACGGGCCAGCACATCGGGATGCACGAGCGGGGCAAAATATTTCTGCACGCGGTCCGACTCGCCGCCCGGATAGGGGTAGCTCGTGCTTTGGAAGAAGCCATACATCGCGTAGTAATCCTGCATCGAGGTCGGGTCGTACTTGTGGTCGTGGCAGCGCGCGCAACGCATCACCAGTCCCATGGTCACCTTGCCGATGGTGTCGAGCGTGTCCTCGATGATGAGGTGCATGTCCTCGAGGTCGCGCGTGCCGAAGCGTTTGGCCTGCGCGAGGAAGCCTGTCGCGATCACGCGTTCGGCGTAGTCCTCGGGCTTGCCCATGCGGCCGAGAATGTCGCCGGCGATCTGCTCGTGCAGGAAGGCATCGTAGGGCTTGTCGGCGTTGAAGGAATCGATCACATAGTCGCGATAGAGGTAGGCCTGCGGAATCGGGTAGTCGGAATTCTCGCCGGCGGTGTCGGCGTAGCGCGCGAGGTCCAGCCAATGTCGCCCCCAACGTTCGCCATAGCGCGGCGAGGCGAGGAACTGGTCGATCATCTCGGCGAAGGCGTTGGGGCGCTCGTCCTTGAGGAAGGCCTTCACCTGTTCCGGCGTCGGCGGCAGCCCGGTCAGGTCGAAGCTTGCGCGACGAATCAGGGCGCGGCGATCGGCGAGGCTGACGGGGTTCAATCCGGCCTCCTTCTGCCGCGCGCGAATGAAGCGGTCGATGGGGTGCGCTGAGAGCGCGTCGTCGGCCGCGGGGGGAGCGACCTCGCGGACGGGCTGGAATGACCAGTGGTCGCCCGTGGCGGGGGGCGTCGCGGTTTCTTCGGCTTTCGTGGCCGACGCGACAACCATCGCGCCAATGACCCATGCTCTGGTGTAATTCAGTTTCATTCGATCAACGTGACAGCGGGAAGAGTAACAACAAGCGCGGCGACGTGAACCAGAAAATGGGGATTGTTCCAAGCCCCGAAGGGGCGGCCCGATGGTAGCCGGTCGGTGGAGGGAGCGAAGCGACCGGAACCACCGGAAACAGCGACCCAAGGCGACGCGCCCTTGCAGGGGCCCCGAGGCGTTTCATGCGGACCGTGTGTTCGAAGATCATGTGGTCGTCGCGCGCGCAAGATTTCAACACGGAGTTCACAGAGAACACGGAGAACCACGGAGTGAATGATTCAAAGTCTCTGCGCTCTCTGTGTTTGAATGGATGCCGAGAATTCCGCCCAAGCCGCGGAATGTCGCCGCGCCGTTCGAGGACGATTGAAATCCTCAGGCCACGATCTGCGAGACCTCGCCGGAGCTGTCGGAGAAGCGGTCCAGCTTCACGCCCATGGCGCGGGCCTGGGTGAGCCAGAGATTTGAGAGCGGCGTGCCGTTGGGGCATTGGAGGTGATTGCCCGTCTTCAAACGCCCGCCGCCGGAGCCGGCGACGACGATGGGCAGCTTCTCATACTGGTGGGTCGCGCCGTCGCCGAGTCCCGAGCCGTAGGTGAAGATGGTGTTGTCCAGGAGGGTGGAGCCGTCGGATTCCTGGATCGAATCCATCTTCTCCAACATATACACCCATTGTCGCATGTAGAACTCATCGACCTTGGCGATATCATCGATGAACTGCTTCTGGTTGTGCGACATCTGGTGATGGCTGCGGGGCTTGTCGAAGACGCCCTCGAACATGAAGGGCGTGTTCCAGCGCTCGGGGCCGACCATCAGGGTCGCGACGTTGGTCAGGCCGGTTTGGAAGGCGGCCACCATCAGGTCGCCCATGAGGCGGATGTATTCGCCGCGCGGCAGGTGGGCGGCGGTCGGTTCCTCAAGCGGGGCGGCGTCCAGTTCGGCCTTGCGCGCCTCCAGCTTGTTCATCTGTTCCTCGATCGTGCGGATCGAATCGAAATACTCGGCAAAACGTTGTTGGTCCGAGTAACCGAGGTCGCGCTTTAGTGAGCGGGCGTCGTCGAGGACGAGGTCGGTGATGTCGCGGAAGTCCTGGATCTCGCTCGTGCTGAACAGGCGGCGGTAGACCTTGCGCGGATCGCGGATCGAGGGCGCGACCTGGCCGGTGCCATACCAGGAGATGTTGTCGAAGTGGATCGATTCCAGGTTGTCCTTGTGGCTGTTGCAGCTCAGTTCCAGCGTGCGGAAGGGGGTGGCGTCGCCGATCCGGTCCGCGACAATGTGATCCAGCGTGCGGTCCAGCGGCCAGGCGGAGGTTTTGACGCCGTAGGGCACGGCGCTGCTGAGGTAGCAGGAGGCGCATTGCGCGTGGACGTCGGTGCCGTGCTGGAAGGTGCGGTCGAGCCCGGTGATCAGGTTGATCTTGTCCTTCAGGTTCTCCAGCGGCTTGAGAGTCTTGGTGAGCTGGAGCGGATGAAAGCCGGGCTTCCGCTCGGGATAGGTGTAGCGCTCCGTTTCGGTGCCCTCGTACTTCTTGACGACGTTGCCCTCCTCGCCCGGGAAGAAGTCGCGGCGCACGATGCCGATCGGGATGTAATAAAAGGCCAGCCGCTGCGCCGGCTTGACGGCGGGTTTGGCGAGGGAGAGGCTCTCAAGCCAGGGGAGAGCCAGGGCGCCGCCGGCCGCGCCGCGCAGGAAGGATCTTCGGGAAAGTCTGTTCATGGATCGGCCTCAATCAAATCGGACTCCGGACTCTGCCAGAAGCCCCTGACCGGGACAACCCGATTCACCAGAACGTCTAGGCAATGATCTCATCCACGACGTGACCGAAGACATTCGTGAGCCGGAAATCGCTGCCGGCGTGGCGAAAGGTGAGCCGCTCGTGATCGAGTCCCATCAGATGCAGGATGGTGGCGTGGAAATCGTGGATGTGCACGGGATCCTCGGCGACCAGATGGCCGATGTCGTCGGTTGCGCCATGGATGACGCCGCCCTTCACGCCGCCGCCGGCCAGCCAGCAGGAGAAGGCCGAGGGGTGGTGATTCCGGCTCTTGGTCCCCTTGCCGTCCTGCGCCCAGGGCGTGCGACCGAACTCCGTGCAGAACACCAGCAGCGTCTCATCCAGCAGGCCGCGGCTCTTCAGGTCCTGGATCAGGCCGGCGATCGGTTGATCGACGCGCTTCGCATATTTCGCATGGGAACCGACATCCCGATGCGCGGCGTCCCAGTTGTCGCGGCAGGCGCCCACGGCGTCGATGATCTCAACAAAGCGCACACCGCGTTCGATGAGCCGCCGGGCCATGATGCACTGGGCTGCGTAGGAGGCGTTATCGCCGGGCCGGGAGCCGTAGAGGGCGAGGGTGGCGCGGGATTCGCCGGACAGGTCCAGGGCCTTGGGCGCGAGATCGCGCAGTCCGCGGGCCGTGTCGAAGGTCGCCATGCGCCCGGCAAGCCCGGGATCGTTGTCGGCCGACTTCAGGTGACGTCGATTGAGACGCTGCAACAAATCCAGCTCCAGGTCCTGAAGCTCCGTCGCCTGGCGCGCCTTGAGATGCGGGATCGGCTCCGCGCCCGGCCGGACCTGCACGCCGCCATGGATCGCGGGGAGAAAATTCGCGTCCCAGATCTGCGGGCCGTTGTAGGGACGATGCTCGGAGATGACGACGTGCGAGGGCAGGTTCGGATTGAAGGTCCCCAGGCCATAGCTCAGCCAGGCGCCCAGGCTCGGCAGGGCAAATCCCGTGCTGCCGGTGTGCAACTGCAGGGTCGCCTCGCCGTGGTCGCGATGATCGGCGTGCATCGAACGGATCAATGCGGCCTCGTGCATCTGCCCGCGGATGTGCGGGAACAGGTCGCTCACCTCCGCGCCGCAATGACGGTTCGGCTGGAACTCCCAGAGCGGCGCCTTCAGGAACCGCTCCACCTTGGGCTGACCGGAAACCGCAGCCTTCTCCTCGATGCCGATGGATTGGTCGTGTTCCCGAATGAGGCGCGGTTTCGGATCGAAGGTGTCGATGTGCGAATAGCCGCCCGACATGTAAAGCACGATGACGTGCCTGGCGCGCGGTGTGAAATGGGGACGCGGCGCCGCGTCCGCGCGGAGGCCGGACGGCGCGGCGAGCGCGCCCGCGCCCAGGGCGGCGGTCTTCAGCCAGTCTCTGCGGGAAAGGTCCATGAACTCACTCCACGTGGAAAAACTCGTTGCTGGTCAACACGGCCCGGCAAAGGCTGGCCCAGGCTTCGCGTTCGAGATGGGCGCGCTTCTCCGCCGTCGCCTTGAACGCCTTGAGGTGCGCCTCGGCGAAGGCGCGCTCCTCCGTCGAGGCGTCGCGGCCATACGCCCGCCGCCAGATCCACTGCAGCTTGTCATCCGGCGATCCGTCCTGTTCCAGCGCCCGGTCCGCGAAGACCAGCGACTGTGTCCTGACAAACTCCGAGTTCATCAGATACAGAGCCTGCGCCGGATTGCTGGTGGTCTTGCGTTGCGCGGTGGCGTTGGCGGTGTCCGGCCCGTCGAAGAGTCCGAGGAAAGGATGCCTGAACAGGCGTTGTGTCATCAGATAGACGCTGCGCTTCAAGGTGGGGAACTGCTCGTTGAACGGCGCATTCAGACTGTAACGCCGGGAATGCCATGGACGGAACGGATGTCCGCGGCCCGGACGCGTGTCCAACCGGTCGGCGACAAACAGCATTGTGTCGCGGATGGCCTCGGCCTCGAGGCGCCGGCGCGGATGATGCCACACCCAACGGTTGCCGGGATCCGCAGCGAGATTGGCTTCAGGACGGTCCGCCGCGAGCCGATACGCGCGGCTGAGCATGATCCGGCGATGCAGTTGTTTCATCGACCAGCCGTCCTCCACAAAGCGCGTCGCCAGCCAGTCCAGGAGCTCCGGATGATCGGGCGTCGCGCCCTGGGCGCCGAAATTGTCGAGGGAGGAAACCAGCCCGCGGCCGAAGTGCAGGGCCCAGACGCGATTCACCATGACGCGCGCGGTCAGTGGATTGTCCGCGCCCGCGATCCAGTCCGCGAGTTCGAGGCGGCCGGAGAATCCGGAACCGGAAAAGGAGTCGCCGCCCAGGGCCTCGGGCGCCCGTCGAGGCGTCGCGTCGCCGAGGTTGTTCGGGTCGCCCTTGACCTGCACCCGCGTGTCGCGCGGCCTGCCTTCGCTGACGGCAAAGGCGAACTCATAGGGCGGGTTCTCGCCCAGTCTCCGCTTCTCCTTCTTGATCCACTCCAGGCCATGCAGCATCAGCTCGCGAAACCTCCCGCCGCGAAATTTGAGATGCCTCCCGCGTTCCTTCTCGAGCGCCGTCAGATCGCCGCCCGCCTTCTTCGCGACGGCCATGCGCTTCATCACATCGCGATAGGCGTCCAGCGTGGGCTTCAACCACGGACGGAAGTGGTTGTTCATCTGATACTCGTAACGGGTGATCAGGCGGAAATACTCATCCACCTTTTCGCGATGTTCCCGGCCCGGCATGCCCGGCGAAAGATCCGAGGGCGACTTGGCGTCCGAGGCGCCCATCCAGGGATACCGGACACTCTCGAAGACGCCGTAGAGTCCGTAGTAGTCGGCCATCGAAAGCGGGTCAAACTTGTGGTCGTGGCAACGCGCGCAGCGCAGCGTGAGGCCGAGGATGCCGCGGCCCAGCGCGTCCAGCGTGTCCTCGATGGTCAGGTGCATGTCCTTGTCCTTGGTGTTGCCGAAGCGGCGCGCCATCGCGAGATAGCCCGTGGCGACGATGGATTCGGCGGCGGCCTCCGGCGAGGACTCGGTCTCCGCCATGAGATCGCCGGCGATCTGGCGCTTCAGGAACGCGTCGTAGGGCATGTCCCGGTTGAAGGCGTCGATCACCCAGTTCCGATAGCGCCAGGCATAGGGGATCGGGAAATCGCCCACATCCCCCTGCGTGTCGGCGTATCGCGCCACATCCAACCAATGGCGCCCCCAACGTTCGCCGTAGTGCGGCGACGCCAGCAGACGGTCGATCAGCGCCGCAAAGGCGGTCTCGTCGTCCGCCGGATCATCTGCAAACGCGTCCGCCTCGGCCGGTGTCGGCGGCAGCCCGGTCAGATCGAACGCGGCGCGGCGGATCAAGGTCCGACGATCCGCAGGGCCGACCGGCGCGATGTTGTTGGCCTTGTGCGCGGCGGCAAGAAAGCGGTCGATTCCCGAACGCGACCAGTCGACGGCCGCAACGCCGGGCGGCGTCGGATCGGCAACCGGTCGAAACGACCAGTGGGCGGACGATCCGGTTGAAGGAGCGGGGAGTTCCTCGCCGAACAGGGCCACGGCGATGCCGAGGCTGATCGCGATGACCATGAATCGCGTCAGCCGTCGCTGCCTTCCAGAGTGAAAACCCATGGGCGCATGGTTTATCCCAATCGAAGCGCGCGGGCAACCGTAGTCCGCGGATGTTGGCCGGGGCCGAATTTCCGCGGGCGGGCGGGTTCCGCGGCCTCCGCCGGAAGCGGCGGGACGCGTCGTCACGAAACTTGTTGACCGCCCAATCAGCGACCGCCGAGACTGCGCGTTTCGCAAGCCGCCGCAGACCGCCCCATGAAGCGCACGTTGTATTTTTTCTGGCACGCCGTCATCGACATGTTTCCCGTGTCGTTCTACGGCAGTTCCGGTCGCGAGCGCCTCGCCTCCTTCGCGCATTGCCTCAAGCATTGGATGACGCCCGCGCTGAACATCCTTACGGTGACCGTGTCGATCGTCACCATACTGGTGGTGGCGTCGATCTATGAGGGAGGCATCCGCTGGATCCGGGAGAACATCAGCGAGAACCCGCTGGCGACCCGGATCACCTTCGCCAAGCAATCAGGCGGCGTTCCGGAATTCACGCGCCTCGCCCGTCCCTTCCAGGAACAACTGCCCGCGCTGGAGGACGAGGGGCGCTATGACAACAAACTCATCAATCCGCGCGAGCTGGCCTTCCTCAGCGGTCCCTTTTCCGAAGCTGTCGGAACCGAAACGCCCTTCTTCGTCAAAGGCGCCTACGGCTGGTCGGACATGCAGCTCTGGCTGCTGGATTCGGAGGGCCTCGCGGACAAGCGCGGCCACACCACCGGGCAGATCCTCCAGGACGGCGACCCTCTGCTCGCCAGCCTCGATGTGCGCCCGGCTTCCGGAAGCGGCGCCGTGGAGTTCACCGACAAAGGCGAAGGGCAGATCGTCATCACAGAAAGGCTCCTGTCGCATCTCGGCTACGGCGATCTGGAGCAATTCCGACAGGCCGATGGAAAGATCCGCGTCAAGTATGCGCGCCGCTTCAACGGCAATCTCGTCGAACGCGACGAGGAACTGCGCGTGGTCGGCGTCGCCAGCGCCCTGCCCTACGGCGAGTATGTCGTCACTGAATCCTTCGGCCGCGCCTTTCGCTCGCAGCAGTGGTCGCCCACCAGGTTCCATGAAGGTTCGCGAATGGGGCCGCTGGCGATCGGTCGAACCGCCTTGGAAACCAGGTTGGAAGGGATTGCGGGCTACCTGCGGAACAACCGTGTGACCGGCGTGGTCGAATCCGTCGATGACGCCGTGTTCCTCGATCTCACGCGGAAGAGCCGGTCGCTCTGGACGCAGGATCGCTGGACCGGCTTTCTGGAACGCGTCGCGGAGAAACTCGAGGTCGAATATGCCGTCGCCGATCAGACTGCCTGGTCCGATCCGCTGCGCGCCGACGCCGGCTCCCCGGTCATGAAAGGCTACATGAACTGTTCCCTGGATGTTGCCCGCGTGGAGGAGGTCCCGGCCGCGGCGGACGCGCTTTACGGCCTCGGCTTCAATGTGAAGAGCAGCGCCAAGGACCAGGCGCTGCTGCTGATCCAGCTATCCAGGTTCGGTCGCGGTCTGCTGGCGGCGATCATCGGGATCGTGGGCGTGCTTTCGGTGATCGGGATCGGCCTGTCCTTCGCGCAGACCATCCAGCGCAAGACGAAGGAGATCGGCATCTTCAAGGCCTTCGGCTCGAACAACGTCGAGGTGGCCGTCACCTTCCTGTTCCAGGCGGCGCTGATCTGGGCCGTCGCCTTCGGCATCGCCGCCGCGTCCGCGTCCATGCTCGGCGGTTGGGCCGCCGAGGGACTGGCCGCCGTGCTCAAGCTCGACCTGGAAACCCGCTCCCTGGCGCAGTTGAGCGCCCGCGCCCTCGGCGCCACGGCAGGCGGGACCTTCGTCCTCTGCATGATCGCCGTGACCTTGGGCGGCTCGCTGGCCCTGAGACTCCAGCCCGCGCAGGCGCTGAGAACCCTTTAGATCAATCAAATGCTCGACCCGACGCGGATTCTCCGCAAAATAATACCGCCTATGAACACGGAACAAACGCGCGGCCCGCAAGACAACCTGGGCGCGGAGACGCACCTCCCCCCATTTGATCGGAGCGCCGAGCATTGCTCGGCCTGGGCGCCAACCCACCGGCAATGCCGGGGCAAGCGCGGCGCGCCGCCCGCCACGTTCAAGCGCACGGCCCGCG
>JAYPEY010000003.1:25720-102374 GCA_038126035.1 Verrucomicrobiales bacterium
GATCTTTTTCAAGAATCGATTCGAAATAAATATGCAATACCCCCCCCCCTTTTTGTGGGGCGGCGGGCTTTGGCGGGGGGGGGGCCCCCACCCCCGCCCATGGGCGGGGATGGGCGCGGCGCTCCGACAGCCACGTTCAAGCGAACGACCCTCTCCGTCCTGATTCTCGCCCTGCTCTTCGCCGGAGTCCTCACCGGCTCTGCGGCGCGCGTGCCCGAGTACAACATCATTCTCGAACTCGAGCCCATCAACTGCGACCTGCCGACGACCTTGAATCCCGGTCTCGAATACCGTCTCCCCTCCTCCGAAACCGGCGCCGACAACTCGAACTACCGCTTCCGCGAGATGCGGACGGCGTTTCAACTCCAGGGCCGCAAGGGCAAGGCCTTCGAGTATCGCGCCAAGGTCAATCAACGCACCGGCATCAATTTCAGCACGCTCTGGACCCTGCACTTCCAGAAGAAGCGCCGGGCGGTGGAGCTTCGCTTCAACCACGCCGACTACGCCATCCAGTCGTACGCCGGCGACGTCTTTTACGTGAAGGCGCCCGCCTCCACCCCGGACAACCCGACCATCCGGCTCGTGGGGACGATCTCCCTGCAACCCGGGCCGGTGTTGGGCGGCCGGTCCAGCCGCACGCCCATCAGCGTCGTGGTGGACAACGAGACGATCAGCAAGGCGGACCTCGCCTTCGGCCCGGTCGACATCCAGTTGACCGACGACCGGCCCCTGCTCCAGGTCCTGCCCGACGGCAGCGCTCGCACGGCCTCCTTCTCCAATCTCGCGGAGCTCGGCTCCAAGGTCGTCCTCGCCGCCCCGTCGGCGAACCGCATGTTCCGCATCCGCATCGGCCATTCCGCGCGCGTCGTGATGATTTCGACCAATCCGCAGAATCCCGCCGAACGGCAGCTCGTCATCCGCCACCGCGACATCTCCTCCTGGGTGCCGCCGAAGAAGACCGCGCCCATGGCGACAGCGGGCGGCGCCGTCGTGACCAAGACCAACATCGTGACCATCCCCATGACCAACCTGGTGACGGTGGTCAAAACGAACCTCATCAGCGTGCCCAGGACGAATCTGGTCATGGTGACGCGCACGAATGTGGTCAATGTTCCCAGGACCAACCTTGTCATGGTGACGCGCACCAATGTGGTGAACGTGCCGAAAACGAACGTCGTCACCGTGACGCGGACCAACCTGGTCAAGGTGACCAGGCCGGTCGGCGTCACCGCCGTGTTCGCGCTGCTGCCGCGCAATGCGCCCGGCGTCGTGCCCGCCGACTACGAACTTGGCTTCAACACCGGAACCGGCGCGCCCAGATCCATGGGCTCCTTCGACGCCAACGGCTCCCTCACCACCGCCATGCTCCCCGAAGTGAACAGCGAGCTTCCCCTGTTCTTCCGCCGCAAGGGCGACTCGACCTGGAACATGCTCAAGGAGCGCGTCAACCCGAAGGCCAAGAGCTCGTTGAATGTCATCGACGCCATGGCGCTGCTGCCCGGGGAACCGGTGACCTTTGAAGCCAGACTCCTCACCAAGAGCCCCGCCTCGGGAAGCGCCAAGATCCGCCTCCTGGCCGCCAATGAGCCGACCGGCATTTCCGCAACCGGGTCGGGTCTGCCCAGAAATGCGTCCGGCGTCGGAGGCTGGCAGGCCGCGGTGGCCGGCGCGCTCGCGGCCAAGCTGGTGGACCAGCCATTGGAAATCCGCGCGGAGGCTCCCGGTTTTCGGCAGACCACCGCCGCAACGTTCGCCAATCTCGCCGTGCTGCGTGAAGCGCTCGAACGCGACAACGGCGCCGTCACCCTGCAGCTGCGTCCCAAGGTCGAGGACGCGCAACGCGGCCTGGCCATCATTCTCGACCCCGCCCGCCGTTGGGCCAGCTTCACCGCCCTGCGCAACCAGATCTCGGACGAACTGTTCGACCGGATCGACGCGCAGAACGGCCTGAAAGCCCCCTTGATTGTCGGCGCCGATCGCGGCCCCTACGACACCGTCCTGCCCGCCGACTTCAAGGACCCGGACTTCGATCTCTATTCCTTCTTCTTCAACGGCTTTCGGGACCAGGCCGTGCGCAGCGGCATGATGACGCCCAAGAACGCCGCCGAAATCGTCGGCGCCATGGATGACGACAACGCCCTTGCCCAGCGGCTGGAAACCCACGGCGGCTGGAACATCGTCTGCATCATGCCCCACAATCCCGGCGGCGAGACCGTGGGCAACGCCCCCGGACGCGAAACCGTCCAGGAGTTGATCGACGCGCTGCGACTCGCCGACGCCCGGCTCCTCGTCATCGAGAACGGATCCACCTCCCGCTACCTGACCGCCCTGCAGGACCGCGTCCGCCGCATGACCGGCGACAACAACCTCTTCCGCCACCATTCCCGCAAGGAGATCGCCGACGTGATGGAGCTGGTGAAGGGGGAGATCGGGAAGTTTGTGCCGCCGGCGCCGAAGCGGTGATTCCGACGCGCCCCCAACCAGAATCAATCGCCCAGCGAACAGCCATTCTTCAGCATGCGCACAGAAATGACAGACAGAACACGAATCCGAATCCCGGCAACCGTGGCCCTGGTCGCGGCCCTCTTCACCTGCTCCGCCGCCAACGCCGCGGAGTTTGACCCGACCGGGCAGAACGACCGCCCGAAACAGGATGAGAACGGTTCACTCATCCGCGTGATGGTCGTCGCCGATGGCTCCCCCTTCCGGGCCGCGCCCGGCGCCGACGCCTCCGTGTTGAGCCCGGCAAAGTATGGCGACGCCCTGTTCCTGGCCGACACCAGGGAATCCGACGGCAGGACCTTCCACCTCGCCGGCGATCTCGCCAAGCGCGGCAAACTGGCCCTCAAAGGCTGGATCGCTGACGAGGATGTCCTGCTCCGCCGCGAGGCGCTCAAAGGCGAGCACAAGATCTTCCGCAAGGCCATCATCGTGAACAAGTGGACCGCCGCCGAAGGCAGGACGGAGCTCAAGACCGCCAGCGCCTGGAACGGCCCCGGCAAGCGGGCCGACGGCTCCGACTATGACAAGATCCGCGAGCTCGGCCTGTTTCAGTTCTACTACGTTTTCAAGACCGCCGCGCAGGATGGCGGGTCCCCGAGGTATCTCCTTTCCGAAACCCCGGTGATCCCGCGGGCCAACCGGTTCACCGAGAATCTCATCGGCTGGGTGGACGGCCGCCGCGTCATCGAGTGGGATACGCGCCAGGCGATCGAGTTCAACAAGTCCAACCTGAAGACCCGCATCCAGGACGCCGATCCGAAGGCCCTGGCGGACGGCGTCGGCGGCGTTTCCATCTTCGAGACCGAATCCGAGCTTCACGCGCATCTTGAAGGCGAAACGGAACTGGACGGCAAGCCTTTCAAACCCATCGCCGAAGAGGACACGCGCCACACCGAACGCTGGAGCTACGAGGTTCCGCGCTTTCCCCTCTTTGCCGCCAAGCGCAACGAGGACGCGCCCGAATTCGGGGACATCCTCGAACTCGGCTACATCGGCGACCAGATCTATGTCGAGGGCGGCGCCAAGGGGCTGACCTCGGCCGAAGTGGCTCGCGACCAGACCAAAATCCGCGAGGCGCGCAGCTCCGTGCGCGAGATCAACCTCGTGTTCGCCATCGACGCGACCGGCAGCATGAAGCGTTTCATCGAGGCCGCCGCCGAATCCGTGGCCAAGGTTGCCGCCGATCTCGACAAGGCCTATTCCGGCCGGGAGGAGGAGAAGCCCGCGGTGCGCTATTCGGTCCTGCTCTACCGCGATTACCAGTATGAGAAACGCAGGGACAGCTTTCTCACCAAGCGCCTGCCGTTGACGGAATCAGCGGCGAAGGTCGAGGAGTTTCTCCTGGAGGCCACGAAGGACGTCAAGGGCGGCGGCACGCCGCCCGAAGCCGTCTTCCACGGCATTCACACCGCTCTGGACGCCGCCGACCGCGAGATTTCCAACGAGTCCAGCTTCAAGATCATGATCCTCATCGGCGACCAGGGCAACCACGCCGACGACAAGCGCGGCTACACCGCCGAAAGCACCGCGGCGCGGCTACGCCAGTCCAAGTTCGACGACTTCGCGGGCATCCACGTGATGACCGGACCGACCGCCAAGAACGACTCGGGCTTCAAGGAGCAGGTTCGCAAGATCGCCAACCTCATGGCGCTTGATGATCCGCTCGCCCTGACCAAACCCGAGCAACTCGCCCCCCAGATCGTCAAACGCGCCCAGGAACGCGTCGTGGAGATGGAGCTTTCCTCCAAGGCGCTCGGCGAATTGGCGCAGGGCGTCGGCCTGGCGCAGATCGGCGAACGCTACGGCGTGCGCGTCGCCCGCAAGGTCACCCAGGCCATCGAGGCCGCCGGCGTGAATCCGCAGAACTATGTGCAGCAGAGCGCGTCCATCTTTGGTCGCGGCTGGGCGACCCGGAACAACCTCGACGGCGTCGAGCAATGCCAGCTCGTCCACCTGATCGAGCAGCCGAACATCGACATGCTGGTCGGCATTCTCGCCGGCTTCACGAGCCGGTTGGTCACGCGCAACGACATCCAGGCCGTCTGGGGCGCCGTGTTGAAATCCCAACTCGGCGAGGCCAATTTCAACGTCGAACGTCCCATCTCCGAACTGATCGAGGAATATGCGGGCCTGCCGGTCAAGAGCGGCATCCTCAAGAAGAGCCTCACCGAACTGGCGACCGAAGGGGACGACTTCCTCGCCGACGCCCAGGATGAACTCGAACGCCAGAAGGAGCAGATGGTTGCCTTCCGCACCAACCGCAGGATCGAGATCGTGGACCAGGACAACGGCCGCTTCGAGGTGAAGGACCTCGGCGAGGCCAGGGTCTGGTGGCAGGGCGCCGACCAGAAATACGCGTGGATCTCGGCAGCCCAACTGCCCTGATCGCCGCAAGCATCCGCCCATGGAGCCAGCCAACGATCCCGGGAACGACCGCGCGTCCGGCGCCGCCCCCGGGTCGTCCGCCTGCTTCTCGGGACGCCTCGTCAAACGCTACGACGAAAAACGCATCCACGCCGACAGCTTCAGCCTCGAACTCGATGTCGACATCCATTCGGGCACGACCCATGGCATCCTTGGCCACAGCGGCTCCGGCAAATCCACGCTGCTCAACCTGCTCGCCATCCTCGACACGCCCAGCCCCGACTCGCGGGACCTCCGGATGGACTTCAAATCCACCGAACGCGGCGAGTGTTCATACCAATGGAGGCGGGACGGCTGGCATCAGTCGAACGGCTCCGGAGCGCGCCGCGTCAAGGAAGGCGTCATTCGACGGCGTCATTTCGGCTTTGTCTTCCAGGCCGGCCACCTTTCGCCGAATCTGACCGCCGCGCAGAACGTGATGTTCCCCCTCGCCCTCGCCGACGCCGATCGCCGCGCCGCGCGGGACAAGGCGACCTCGCTCCTGGAAAAGGTCGGCCTCACGTCGCGACTCCACCGCGCCCTGCCCCGAAACCTGTCCGGCGGCGAGTACCAACGCGTCGCGGTCGCCCGCGCCCTCGCGCACGATCCGGATGTCGTCTTTGCCGACGAACCCACCGGCAACCTCGACCCCGACGCCGGCATCAAGGTCATGGACGCGCTCCACGAATGGCGCGAAGCCGATCCCGGCCGCACCCTGATCCTCGTCACCCACAACATCGACCAGGCATTGGATTACTGTGATCGATTGACTGTTCTGCGCGGTGGAAAAGCGGTTGGCGACGCGGCGGGCAAAGACGGAGGCGGCAGGTCTCCGGAGTCAAACGTGCCGTCGGAAAATGCCGCGCGGATCGACTACCGGACGGCGGTCGAAGACGCGTTGAAGCCAAGGCATTGAGGGAGCGTGATTCCATCCAATACCGGCGGGCAGATTCCGTATCCGGCGTCATCGTTTCTTCCGCCGGTCCTCCGACGTGATCTTGCCGTCGCGGTTGACGTCCACGTTGGGAAACTGGCGGCGGAAGATGTTGAGGTGTTCTTCGCGCGACAACCTGCCGTCCTTGTTCTTGTCGCCGCCCCGAAAGGCGCCGGGATGGGGAAATTCCTTCGCGTCGAGGAAGCCGTTCGTGTCCTTGTCCTGCGGGTCGAACTGCCTGGCGCGGTAGGCAACGAATTCCTCGGGGGTGATGATCCGGTCGGCGTTGGTGTCCATGTCGCGGACCATGCCTTCGGGGAGGATGGTGATGGGGGGGCGGCCGGAGTGCGGCGGGGCGGGTTTGGCCCTGGCCTTGGCGAGGACTGCCGGTGCGGCGGCAAAGCGATCGCGGAATCCGGGAAGCGATCTGTCGTAGTCGATGTCGGGGACGATCCAGAGATTGCGGAAGGCGACGCCGGTTCCCTTGTGGTCCTGCAGGCGGAGGGGGCGCTTGGCGTGGCGCTTGTAGGGTCTGTTGACCTCGCCGTAGACCCAGACGTCGTCCTGGATGAGGACGCCGTTGTGGAAGATCGTGGCGCGCAGGGGCTCGGTCACCGAACCGTCTTTGGCGAAGCGCGGGGCCTTCATGAGGATGTCGTAGGACTGCCATTCGCCGGGTTGGCGGCTGGCGTTCACGCGGGGCGGGTATTGGCCATAGATCGCGCCGCACATGCCGTCGGCGTAGGTGGGGTTGTTGTGGCTGTTCACAACCTGGAGTTCGTAGCCGGACATGAGAAAGACGCCGGAGTTGCCGTAGAGTTGGCCGGCCCATTGCGGGTCGTCGGAAGGATCGAAGCGAAACTCCAGGTGGATGCGGGCGTCGCCGTAGGCTGTCTTGGTGTCGGTGTTGCCCTTGCCGCGGGTCATGGCTCCCTTCGCGTCGAACTTCCAGTTGGGGTTCGTCCACTGGGAGGCGTCGAGGACGGTGGCGTTCTTCGGGGCGGGCAGGTTGCATTGTTTTGCGGGCAGGGGCGCGACGACGGGCGGGACAGGGCGGCGTTTGTCGTTCCGGTTCCAGCCGGAACCGACAATCGTCCAGCCTGGATTGCGTCCGGGACGCGGCTCGCGGTCGGGCCGGAGCTTGTTCAGCGTGTAGAAGAGGGTGTCGAAATCGAGTCTGGCGCCGTTGGAGTCGGTTTGATCCGGGAACGCCAGGGCGTAGATCTTGCCGGGGGTGAGCGGCGTGTCGAAGGAGACGGTCCTGCGATCTTTGGAAAGCGCGACGTTGGAGACAGAGAGGGCCTTCTCATCCACACGCGGCGAACCGTACGTGCTGTAGTAGTGGTAATGCCAGTTGGTGACGACCGGCGCGACCCGCCCGGTGAGCGGCCGGGTGAAGGCGACCTTGAAGCCGGTCTTCGTGAGGGACGCGGAGTGGATGGCGAAGGGAATCGTCTTGCCGTCCCACTCCACGTACTGCAGCGCTGTGCGTTCGCCGCCCTTGCTGAACCAGCCGCGCCCGACCTGCGCCGACCAAAGGCGGCCCCGCGGATCGAAGGACATCTTTACCGGCCCCGATTTCGTTCCGCGCAGGAAATCGACGCACCAGCCCTGGTAGTCGCCATCGACCTTTTCCACACCGTTGCGGAAGTGATTCGATTGGCGTTGGTCGCCGACGAAGATCTGCCCCTTGAACGGGCCGAACCTGCCGCCGGTCGTGTCCCAGACCGGACTGCCGGGAGTGTTGGCGATAATCTCGCGCGGAAACCAGACCGCAGGCGGAGTGCGGAGCTTGGCAAAGTCGGCGGCGCTCATGGACGCGACCTTTTCCTTGGTGAATCCAGGCCGACCGGGAAGCGAGGCGGGGTGGCCGTAGAAGTTTCCCTCGCGGATGAAATACAGGCAGCAGTCCGCCACCCAGTCGCCCTGGTTGTCGGTGATGAACAATTCGTCGTCAGGGCTCATGCCGATGCCGCAGGGCGAGCGGAATCCCGACGCGAGCGGCTGGAAGTGTCCCGGTCGATCGGAGCGGTAGACCCAGCCGCGCCAGGGGCCGGTGTAGGCCATGTTGCCGCCGCCGACTCCTTGAGGCTTGCCGTCGGGCACAGTGAAGTCGCCTCGCGAGGCGAGATTCAGCGACGCGTATTTGCGGCCCAACGAATCCACCACGGGACCAAAGTGATACTCATGGTATTGGCTCGAGTAACCGAAGGCGTCGGTGACGCACTCGTAGCGGTCACATTTGCCGTCGTCGTTGTCGTCGACGAGCCGGGTCAACTCGGGCTTCTGCGCGACGTAATAGGCTTTCTCCTTCGAGTCCCAATGGATGCCGTTGGGCTCCATGAGGTTTTCAGCGAAGCGGGTCCATTCCTTGGCGCGGTATTCCCAGACCTCGCCCTCCCAGGTGCAGATGGCGAGCGTTCCGTCCGGTTTGTGGCAGAGGCCCAGCACGGTGACCGAGCCGCTCGGAAGCGGAACGTCGACAATCCGATAACCGGCGGGAACCTGGGCCGCGGCCGTGACGGCGAGGAAGAGGGCGATGAAAAAGGGGAGTTTGTTCATGTAGCTGAAGGGGAATTATTGAACGGTGACCTTGAACGAGCGTTCGCCGTCCGGCGCGATGAGCACGGTCTTTTGCACGCCGTCGACCAGGGACACCAGCTGTACGGCGTCGAGGTTCACCTGGTAGCTAAGGAAGCGCAGGCGGTCGGCCCGCAGCGGCTTGGAAGCGGCGTCAGCGATGGGTTCGCCGCGGATCTCAGAGGGCTTCGCGCTGCGATCCGGGAGCGAGGGCGTCTGGTCGATGGAGGCGGTATGCCAGGCCTGAAGGATCTCCGCTGTCTGCGGGTTGTAGGCGACCAGGGTCTGGTTTGGCAGCAGGCAGAGCAGCGTTCGTGGCGGCAGGCCGTCTATCCATTTGCGGATGACCCTGGCCTCGGTTTCGGCGGCGACGATCTTGGGCGGGTTTCCCTGTAGGCTGCGCCCGGTCAAGGTCCACTTCTTCCCGCTTTCGTGTTGCAGGGTTCCGCCGAACCGCAGGGTCGGAGCGGGCCTCTCTTCGTGGAGAATCTCCAACCGATGAACGCCCGGCCTCAGCGTGAAAGTCTCGTTGACCGAGGCCTTCTTGTCCTTGTCGTCCGAGTAATGCACTTCCCGTCCGTCGATGAGGATCGCCGTGCGCCCGCGCGGCCGGATGTTGAAGTGGTACTTCCCAGCCTGCCGGACGATCAGCCTGGACACGCCGCGAAGGACGCCGTCCTGGTTGCGTTCGAAGTAGTAGACATTCTCCGGCAGCCGTTTGTGCGACGCGGCCTCGATGGAATCGAAGAGGCTGGGCGTGAGACGTTTCCCCTTGAAAGGCTCCCGTGGATAGACATGGCGGACCACCTCGCGCAAACCCTCCTGTTGTGCGACAAGAAAATCCCGCAGCGCCAGGCGGTCGCTTTCCGGAAGGGACTCCTCAAACGCGACCATCTCGGTGCCGGGAAAGCCCTTGTTGATGGCCCGCAGAATCGCCTCCGGTTCGGAGCCGTGCCGCCAATAGGCATCGACCAGCGCCGGACCCTTGCCGCCGTCCAGTTGCGGGCCGTGGCAGTTGATGCAGATCTGCGCGTAGAGTTCGCGGGCCCGGGCGTGGTCTTCGGCGTGGAGGGCCGGGGCCACGAATGCGCAACCTGTCGCGACGAAGTAGAGTAGCGAAGTCGGAAGAACACAAAGGAGAGGAATGTGAATCATGTTGGAATAGTTGTGTGCAAGAATCAGATGAGTCATCGGTTCGAATCAGCCTTCAACGCCCGGCCGGCGTAGTTCTTCAACCGGGCCTTGCTGGGCGTCTTCGCGTCGAGGATTTCGGGGTGGCTGCGGAGGAAGTTGTTCTCGTCGATGAGGTTGAGGAACCAGTGGGTCGCGCCTTTGGGCAGGCGCGCGACGACCTTGTTGTCCTTCGCCAAATCGGCCGACGTGCGGAACCACTCCTCGTAGCGCGCGCCTCCGTTGAGGGTGTAGATGAGCTGGGCGCGCACGACCTTGGCGCCGTTTTCGCGGTAGATTGCTTCAACGGTGTCGCCGTTCTGCTTGTGCGACAGGACGGTGCAGACCTTCCTCTTGGTGGCCGGGGCGCGGCTGCCGTGCGGATTGTAATACGGGTAGCTGGCCTTCATTTCGGTGAGGATTCCCGTGAGGCGGGCATTCATCTGACGGGCCTTTTCCGGCAGCGCATCGACGAGATTGTCCGCCTCCTCGATGTCCACCCGCACGGGGCGGCCGGATTCGGAATTGTAGAGGCGGTACAGTTCCAGCGGGAGGTTGTTGGGATTGTTGAGGTGGTCGTAGTTGCGGACGAGCTTGTAGTCGCCGATGCGGATCGTGCTCTCCAGTGCGGCGCTGTTCGGAAAATGCCAGACCATGGTGTTGCGGACGCTGCCGTTGGCTTCGCGGACGAGCTTGGGATTGGTCGGATCTTTCCTGAGCAATGGCGCCAGGTCGCAGCCGTCGAGTTGTTTGTCGGCGGGTCGTCGCGCGCCGGTGAGGGAGAGGATGGTCGGATAGAAGTCGAGGCCGTTGACCATGACGTCGGATTCCACGCCCTTGGGTATGCCGGGGCCGGTGACGATGAGCGGGACGCGTGTGCCGCCCTCCATCAGCGAGATCTTGCCGCGGTCGAGCGGGTGATTGTCGGTGATGATCTGCGTGCGGCTGCCTTCCATGCCGCCATTGTCGGAGGTGAAGATGATGTAGGTGTTTTCGACCAGCTTGTGCCCCGGCCATCGCGGATCCTCCGTTTCCTCGAGGTAGTCGAAGAGGCGGCCCACGTAGTGGTCGAGTTGCTCGACCATGGCGCAGTAGAAGGGGTTGGTCTGGCCTTCGCCCATCCAGTTGGCGCTGGGATCGGCGGGCAACGACACGCCCAGTTTCTTCACGTATTTGTCCAGGAGCGCCTGGCTGCGGGTGTGGATCGGCGTGTGCACCAGCCAGGTGGCGTAGTAGAGAAAGAACGGCCGGTCCTTGTGCTCGCGGAGGAAGGTCAGGGCGTCTTCGCTGTTCTGGTGATAGGGGAAGCCCTGCTCGTCGAGGCGGAAGGGGTCGTCCTTCCGGCGGCTGGCGAAACCGGTCAGACGGTGGGGCCGCATGGGCTCCGTCGCGCCCCGGGCGCTGCGGGTCCAGTCGAAACCCACGTCCTTTGGCTGGGGGAATGCATTGTGACTGATTGCGATGTGCCACTTGCCGGCGTGGCCGGCGACGTAACCGGCTGACTTGACCGCGCGGGCGAGGGTGAAGGTGTCCTCCGGCATGCGGCCGCTGAACCACGGCGACATCATGGACCAGCCGCGCAGGTGATGCGGAACGGGTGGCGCGCCGCCCACGACGTGGGTCTTCTGCGCCCGGGCGGGATGGACGCCGCTCAGGATCGCGCAGCGCGTCGGCGCGCAGGTCGGCGCGGGGGAATAGGCCTGCCAGAACTTCACGCCCTTCTTCGCCAGCGCATCAATGTTCGGCGTCTCCATCGGCGAGGGGGAATCGATGTCGTAGCACTTCACATCCTGCCAGCCGAGGTCGTCCGCGAGGACGAGGACGATGTTGGGTTTTGCCGGGCGCGGTGCGGCGGCCGGGGCGTTGGGCGCGGTCGCGCCGCAAAGCAAGAGCGCGGCGAGGGTTTTGATTTGGACGTGCATTTGGCGGTTGATTCTACGATTTGACGGGCGAGGCGCACGCATCGAACCGGTCGTTAAACGTGTCCGGTATCAGCATTCGTGTCTTTGTTCATCGTCGGGAGAATTGGATGTCTTGGGTCGGATTTCGTGGAGCAAAGTGAAGGTGCGGCCATATGACGCGCGAACGGCTATCGGAACCTCACCAGTTCCGTATTCAGTCCTTCGACCTTGGCTGCCTTGGCCTGACGTTCGTCGCATGTGATGAAGGCGTCGGCGTGGAGCTGGGCGGCGATGGCAATGTGAATGAGGTCGAGGGTCCGGCAGCCGAGTTTCCCACTGTGATCGGGAATGTTCGCGAGAGTCAGCCTGAAGCAATCGGCCCATTCGATTTCTGTTTCGACCAGGAGCGCCATCCGCCGCCACTTCTCCAAGCGGTCGAGGGCGGCGGCGCGTTCCCGCAGGATTTCCTTCCTTCCGGCGCCGGCCTGCCTGGCGATGAAGGCCTTTTGGGCGATGGTCGACTCCACCTCCATGCGGTGGATCTGGGTGTAGGGCAGGCGTGGGCGGTTGAGACGACGATACAGATTGACCGCGGCGTCGGCGCCCGGTTCCGGGGTCAGCAGCTTGACGATGAACGAAGTGTCAGCGCAGACCGTCATCGGCGGCTTTCACTGACGATTTCGGCGAGATGGTATTCCGACCTTGGCTCGGCCAGCAGCGAATCAAGTTCGGCGTCAATCTGTTCAGCCCGGGCAGCATCGTCCGTTGGTTCGGCGGGACTCACCTTCCACAGCGGTTTGCCGTGATCGGTGACCAGAAAGGACGCGCCGGAGTCGGTGATTCGCTTGATCTTCGTGGTTTCGCGAACCAGTTCGCGCAAAGTGACCGATTTCATTTGTCAGACAGTATTGTCAGACAATATCAATGTCAATCCCGCGACGCGTGGCGGCCGGCTTGGGGTGAGATGATGAGGCGCGCGCTTTCTTCGGTCGCAAATCTGGAAGCGTTCGTTAGCTTCTTTGCCGGCCGGCAGTGACAACCTGAAGAATGACAAAATACCCAACCACCCAAACACCCGCTTGTCGCGACGGCGCGGCGCGCAGTCCGAGCGAAACGCGAAGTTTGGATTCTCAATTCCGGATCCTGCCGCCCCGCCTCGAGTGGGCTCGCGCCCTGGTCATTTGCACATTCGTCATTTCCTGGGTGTTTGGGTCCTTGGGCGCTTCGACCTTCGCGGCCGCCCCGCGACCGAACATCATTCTCATCTTCTGTGACGACCTCGGCTACGCGGACGTCGGCTTCAACGCGAAGCAGTTCGGGGTGGAGACGGATGTCGTGACGCCGAATCTGGACGCGTTGGCGGAGGGCGGGACGATCTTCCGGCAGGCCTATGTCGCGCATCCCTTCTGCGGGCCGAGTCGGATGGCGTTGTTGTCGGGTCGCATGCCGCACACCTTTGGCGGGCAGAAGAACCTGCCGGACCATGCGAAGAACCTGGAGGACTACAATCAGCGCGGCATTCCGACGGGGGAAACGCTGATGAGCACGGTGTTGCGGCGGGCGGGTTATGCGACGGCCTGCATTGGCAAATGGCATCTGGGTTTTGCCAAACCGTTCCATCCCAACGCGCGCGGTTTCGACGAATTCTACGGCTTCCTCGGCGGCGGCCATCAGTATTACCCCCATCTGACCGACAAGGTGGAGCGGAAGGTCAACGACTACCAATACTTCCTCGAACGCAACGGCAGGGAGATCCGCTCGCCGGAAGGCGCCTACCTCACCGACACGCTCAGCGACGAAGCGATCAAGTTCATCCGTTCCGCAACCACCGGGAACCGGGAACGGCGAACCGACAAACCCTTCTTCATCTACCTCGCCTACAACGCCCCGCACTCGCCGTTGCAGGGCAAGACCGAGGACCTGAAACATCTTTACCCGGATCACCAGCCCGCCAACCCGCGCAATGGAATCAACTGGACCGACTACGAACCAAGGCAGAACTACGCGGCCATGGTCTACGCGGTTGATCGCGGTGTCGGCCGGATCAGGCAGGCCTTGAAGGACCCGAACAGCGACGGCGATCCGTCGGACTCCGTCGAGGACGACACCTTGATCGTCTTCCTCAGTGACAACGGCGGGAAGATCGCTCAGGCCGCGAACAATGCGCCGCTGCTGGACGACAAAGGCTCCACGCATGAGGGCGGCATCCGCGTGCCGATGTTCATGCATTGGCCGGGGAAGGTCCCGGCTGGCGGGGTCTTCGACCATCCCGTGCTGGCGCTCGATTTCTATCCCACCTTTACCGGGCTCGCCGGGGCCGCGATTCCCGCCGGCAAGAAGCTTGATGGCAGGGACATCTGGAGCGACTTCCTTGCGGGGAAGAACCCTCACGCCAATGAAACGCTGTTCTGGCTGCGGCACCATGGCGTCGGCAACGAGGTGGCCATCCGGCGCGGCAACCTGAAGGCGTATCGAAAGAACTTCGCGCGTTGGAAGGTTTTCGATGTGGCGGCGAATCCGGCGGAATCGGAAGACATTGCGGGCGGTTCCTCGACGGTTCTCGACGCGTTGATCGCCGAAGGGCGCGATTGGAGCGAGACCCATCAGGAACCGCAATGGCATGACACCAAGGCGGGCATGGAAACCTGGCGCAAGAACAAGATGCCGAAATATCAGCAGACGTTTCGGCGAAGGTGAGTTGGTCGGCTTCTGAGGTGAGTCCTGGATGCGTCGCTTGGATTCTCCTGAAAAGCCGTTAGAATTTCCGCTCATCGGAAGTGGTAAGACAATGCATCGAATGAAACGATTCTCCTCACTGCGGGTCCTGGTCGCCTTGACGTTGGCGGCTTCGTCCGTCGTCGCTGTGGATTACGAAAAGGAGATCAAGCCGATCTTTGAGAAGAACTGCGTCGATTGCCACGGTCCCGACAAGGCGAAGTCGCAATTGCGGGTGGACCGGCGCGCGGTCCTGTTGCGTGGCGGCGACAGCGGCCTGCCGGCGATCGTTCCGGGCAAGGCGGGCAAGAGCCATCTGCTGGACCTCGTCAAGGGAACCGATCCCGACGAGGTCATGCCGCCCAAAGGCGATCGGCTGACCGATGCGGAGGTTGCTCTCCTCGAAGATTGGATCGCCGAGGGGGCCAAATGGCCGGGACAGATGGACGAGGTCTACAAGGCGACGACCGATTTCTGGTCGTTCCAACGGGTCAAGCGGCCCGCCGTTCCACGCACCACGCACCACGCACCACGCACCACGAACCCCGTCGACGCCTTCCTGGACGCCAGGCTGGCGGAAAAGGGACTGAAGCCCAACGGCCCGGCCGACGCGCGTTCGTTGATCCGACGCGCCTCGATCGTGTTGACCGGGCTGCCGCCCACGCCGGAGCGGGTGAAGGCGTTTGAAACGGCTCATGCCAGGGATGCCGACAAGGCTTATGCGGCGTTGGTGGATGAATTGATGGCCTCGCCGCATTTTGGCGAGCGTTGGGCCCAGCATTGGCTGGACGTGATCCGCTGGGCGGAGTCGAACGGTTCGGAGGCCAATCTCTACCGCAAGAACGCCTGGATCTACCGCGACTACGTGACGCGCGCGTTCAACGAGGACAAGCCTTACGACGCGTTCGTGCGCGAGCAGATTGCCGGGGACACGTTTGGTTCCGGCGACGCGATGGGCTTCCTGGTCTCCGGTCCGCATGTTCCGGCGGCGACGGTGGGGCGCGAACCGGCGGCGATCCGTCAGGCGCGGGCCGACCGCATGGATGAGATCATGCAGACGATCGGGGCCTCGCTCATGGGCGTGACCTGGAATTGCGCGCGTTGCCACAGCCACAAGTTCGACCCCATCTCGATCAAGGATTACTACGCCCTGACCGGCGTGTTCCAGGATATTGAGTTTGGCAGCCGGTTTCCGGAATACCGGGCCGATCATCCGCGGAAGAAGCGCGGTCAGGAGCTGTGGCGCGGAATCGCGAACCAGCGTCAGGAACTGCGCAAGACCGGGGGCTGGGAGGAGAACTGGGGCGCTTATCGTGAGCTGCATTTCAAGCCCGTCGCCACGAAGGCGGTCCGCATCAAGTTCAAGATGGCCAATGTTGGCCTGGATGAGCTGGAGGTTCTGGGGCCGGACAGCCAGAACGAGAATCTCGCGCACAACCGAAACGGCGTGAAGTTGAGCGGCTTCCCGGAGAAAGGCGTGGATGGGCGCAATCCTCTCGACCGCGTCAACGACGGCGAATATGGCACCATGGCCTGGCGCGCCAAGAGCGACAAGAACGCCGAACAGAAACCCTGGGTGCAGTTCGAATTTGCCGAACCGCAAAAGATCAACCGCCTGCGCCTCAGCGCCAATCGCGAGTACTTCTATGACACCGATTACCTCGAGAAGAAACCCTACCTGCCGCGCTACGAATTCGACCTGCATATCTTGAAAAGTGACGGGACGTGGCAGCCGTGGGCGGGCACCTGGTTCATCAACAAGAAACTGGCCGAGACGCATCCGGAGCGTAAGAAAGCGCTCAATGAGATCCAGCGCCTGATCGGTCTGCTGGCGGAGCAGGGGCCGCGGCCCAGTTTTGTCGGGCGTTTGATCAGGCCCGCGGTGACCCGCGTGCTGCATCGCGGCAGCCCGGAGGACCCGCGCGATGAGGTGGCGCCCGCGGGGCCGGAGATTCTCGGGGGCGACCTGAAGCTGACCACGGATTCCCCGGGGCCCAAACGGCGGGCGGCTTTCGCCAGATGGATTTCAAGCCCGGAGAATCCGCTCACGGCGCGCGTCATGGCCAACCGCACTTGGCACCACGTCTTTGGCGCGGGAATCGTCGCGACCACGAGCGACTTTGGCAAGGCGGGCGCGCGGCCGACGCATCCCGAGTTGCTGGAGTGGCTGACCGCCGAGTTCGTCACGCCGACGCAGTCCGAAGTCGCGCCCTGGTCGATGAAGGGGCTGATCCGGTTGTTGGTGATGTCCGACGCCTTTCGTCGCTCCAGCCTGCCGACCGAAGCCGGCATGAAGGACGATCCGAATTCCGCGCTGCTCTGGCGCTACCCTCCGCGTCGCGTCGAGGCCGAGGTGATCCGCGACGGCATCCTGCAGGCCTCGGGCAAACTGGACGCGACCATCGGCGGCCGCGGCTATCGCATCCACAACGAGAAAAAGACCTACGCCCAATGGGAGGTCATCGACAATCATGGCCCCGAGACCTGGCGGCGCATGCTTTACCAGGAGCGCATGCGGCGCGTGGACGACAAGATGTTCACGGCCTTTGACTTTCCGGATTGTGGGCAGGTCCGCGGCAAACGGCCCGTTTCCACCACGCCGCTCCAGGCGCTCAATCTGATGAACAGCGCCTTCGTGGTGGAACAGGCGGGATTCATCGCCGGACGCGCAAGGAACGAGACAAAGGGGGTCGACGAGAAAGCCGCGGTGCGCCGCGCCTTTGAGCTGCTGCTGGCGCGACAACCTGACGCGGGCGAACTCGATGCCGCGGTTCAGATCGCCGGGAAGCAGGGCCTGAATGTGGTCTGCCGCGGGCTGATGAACTCGAACGAATTCGCCTTCCTGCCCTGAGCCCCGGCCCTGTCGCCGAGCGTCAGACAGGCTCTCAGGAGAACCGGCCTCATTCGATGCAGACGATCTCCTTCATGGTGTGCGCATAAAGGCGACCGTTGGCGAAACTCAGGGAAGCGAGGGTCCAGGTTTCCCCGCCCGGGCCGAGATCGTTGGTCGCGACAAGGGATTCCGGGGACAGCCGTTCGACCCCGGTGTCGATCACATGGACCGAGCCGGTGACCAATGAAAGGAACAGATATCTGCCGACGCGGATCGGACTGGCGGCGGAGATATGCCCGAATCCGGAACCTTTGTGCCCCTTGTCGCCGACGGCAAATCCGGCCGCGTTGAGAGGCAGATTCCCCGGATTCGCCCGGCCCCAGAGTCGGACATCCTTCTCCCGGTTGACCTTGTCAGGCATGAGTTGGGCGGGAAGTTCGAGATACTCCACCTCGCCGGTCACGGTGTTGACGCGGCCGACATAGGGAAAGTCGTGGACCAGGAACCAATGCCAGTCGCCGATCAGGAGATTGGCCTGATTGGTGTTGGGATGACGCCGGCCTGCCTTGATCGCGACCGGGCTCTTTCGGGTCCAGACCCCCTTGTCCGGATCGAAGCTCCAAAGCGTCGCGTCCTTGTCGACCGGTTGCTCCCGCAGGATTCTTCCGTTGGCGGCGTCCATCACGAGGTGGTTCATCCCTTTGAAGCCGAAGACATGCCTCCCGTTCCAATGGGAGGCAAAGGACGGGTCGTAGCCGGGGATCTCCGTGCTCCAGAGTGTCTTTCCTTCCTCGCCGGGCGCCAGGCTGGTGAGGCTCTGGCCGGCGGGTTTCTCCAGCGGCCCGTGGGGGCCTCCACGGGCGTGTGAAATGGCCGGCCGGCCATCCAGCGTCCGGCCAATGACCGGGGTGTTGTGGATGACGGTCCCAACATTCTCGCGCCAGAGAACCCTGCCGGTCCGTTTGTCGATGCCGTGGATGTAGGTCCAGACCTCCCGGGGATCGACGCCTTCAGGAACCTTGATGCCGCCCTTCGTCTTCTCTCCGGGGGCCGCCCATTTCTGCATTTTGGCCCCGGCCGACTTGTTGGCGACCTCGACGTAGAGGATTGTGTCGCCGACGAGAAAGGGTTCGGCCTGCCGATTGTTGTGCTTGAAGCGCGGCGTCCATTCCCTCAGCCAGATCTGCCGGCCGTCGAGGTCGTAACAACCCATCGACCCGCAACGGTTGAAGAACCAGACGTGGCGCCCGTCGGTGATGGGGGCGAACACCGTCCCGTCGGTGAAACCGCCGGCCAGCGAAATGAATGCGCTGCCCGGCAGTTTGACCTGCCAGAGAATCCGGCCGGTGTTGGCGTCGAGGCAGAAGCCGATGATGTCCTTGACGGCCTCCTTCGCCTCCAACGTCCCGATCGGGACGTGGGTCGTCACGAAGACGCGGTCGCCCCAGACCGCGACCCCGCTTTGTCCGGCTTCCGGCAAGGGCGCCCGCCAACGAATGTTCTCGCCGCGCGTCGCGCTCCAGTGGATGGGAGGAGCGCCCTCCACCTGCCAGTTTCCGTTGGGGCCGGCGGGTTGGGGCCAGTTGTCCGCTTCAGACGCGGCGAGGGACGTCGCAAACAGGGCAATGAGGCAGAGGGTGTTCTTCATGATGAGGCGCGGACGACACTCGCAAATGTCGCCCGCGCCAGGCAACAAGCAATGCCGCGTATTCAACCGACGGCGACCCCGAAGGTCATTGGCTTCGCCGACGATCGGGATTAACCTGTCGCATGCTCAGACTCGCCCATTGGAAGCCCCTTGTTCTTGTCGTCGCGCTTTCCTTCTCGCTGTCCGCCTTTTCGGCGTCGCCGGCTTCCCCGGCCGTCAAACCCAACATCGTCATGCTGTTCATCGACGACTGGGCATGGAACGGCTCGCCCGTGCCGATGGACGATTCGATGCCGAATTCGAAGATGCCGGTCGCGCAGATGCCGAACCTGGAGAAGCTCGCGAGGCAGGGCATGAAATTCCGCAATGCCTATTCCGGCGCGCCGCAATGCTCCCCCTCCCGCGTCTGCCTCCAGACCGGCAAGTCCTCCGCGCGCTCCGGCTTCACCGTCTTTCTCGGCAAGACCAGGGACGACTACTACGACACCCGACGCCAGTATCAGAAGCTTCCCCTGGTTCCCAACATTTCGGACGGAACCATCGACGCCGACGCCGTCACGATCCCCGAGGCGCTGAAGCCGCTCGGCTACACCTGCGCCCACATCGGCAAGTGGCACATGGGCGGCGATCCCGGCGATGAGGGTTACGTCCTCCACGACGGCAACACCAACAACGACCCCGGCAACACCGTCGGCAAGGTCGCGCGACTGCCCAAGGATCTCGCCGATCCGAAGCTGATGTTCAGCGTCACCGAGAAGGCGATCGGTTTCATGAAACAACAGGCCAAGGCGAAGCAGCCGTTCTATCTGCAGGTCTCCCACTACGGCATGCACGAAGGCCGCGAGTGCCTCGACGCGACCCGTGAGAAATACGTGAAGCATCCGCTGGTGCAGGCGCACTACAGGAAGGTCAACAAGACCGCGGACAACATCAACCGCAAGCAGGACCCCGCCATCTGGCTGGGCATGGCGGAGGACCTCGACGGTCGCATCGGCGCCGTTCTGGATGAGATCGAGCGCCTCGGCATCGAGGACAGCACCTACGTCATCGTCGTCGCTGACAACGGTTATCGACACAAGTTCTACCCCGGCCTGACGCAGCCGCTGCACGCGACCAAGTGGTGGGTCTGGCAGGGCGGTCTCCGCGTGCCGATGATTGTCCGCGGCCCCGGCATCAAGGGAGGCTCCGTCTTCCACGAGAACGTCGTGAACTACGATTTTCTCCCCACCTTTGTCGAGTGGGCCGGCGGCGATCCCAGGTCATTGAAGGACATCGACGGCGTCAGCCTCGCAGGCTACCTGCGCGGCGGGAAACCGGATGAGAAGTTCAGGAACCGTTTTCTCTACTTCCACTACCCGCACTACCGCACCACGATGCCGCACTCGGCGATCGTGTCGGGTTCGACGAAGGTGATGCACTTCTACGAGCGGCCCGATCTGCCGATGCTGTTCGACATCGGCGACGACGAGCGCGAGGTCGTCAACGTCGCCGCCCGGCGCCCGGCCCAGCACAAGCAGCTCTTTGGCGAGATGATGCGCTACTTCAAGGAGGTCGGCGCCCGTATTCCCAAGGTGAACCCGGACTACGATCCGGAGTTCTACAGGCAGACCAAGGAATACGAGGCGCGCGTGAACTGGGGCCCGTTCGAGGGACGACGGGAATTGGACGAGGACGAACGTCCCGGCCGCGCCGATCGGAAACTGGATCGAAACACCGGCAGGAAATGAAAGCGAAGTTGGAGCACAGCCGAAACTTGGAACCCCTTCCGGGGAGGGCGATTTGGAGGAGTTTTTGTGCGTCTGATGGGGCGGCGGGTAGACATCAGCCTTGTATTGTCGAAAGCCTGACACGCGGGGCTTCGCTACGCTCGCACGCTGAGAAATGGGTATTGCGGTCCGCCTTCGCAATAAAGCTACGGCGAGACAGGCAGCAATACCCCACCAAGGTGGGGCAAACCTGCCGGTTTGCCCTTTTTTCAGCCAGAGCGAGCAACGCGATGCGCAGGCGTTCGAGCAGCTACAACTGTCACAAAACGGTCGCGCCAGTCCGTGTGCGGATGCGCCAAGACAGCATCTTGAAGAATCAACAAATGCAACGTCATATCCCAATGAAACCACCGTCCATTCTTATGAAGATCGCCACGCTCGCGGCGGCCGCCTTGTTCGGCGCACTCTCCCTCTCCGCGAATGCCGCCGACCAACGCCCGCCCAACATCGTCTTCATGTTTGCCGACGATCTTGGCTGGGGCGACCTCGGCTGCTACGGCCATCCCTACGCCGAGACGCCGGCCATTGACAAGCTCGCCAGCGAGGGGACGCGCTTCACGCAGTTCTACGTCACCGGCGTCACCTGCTGCCCCAGCCGCACGGGATTCATGACCGGCATCCATCCCGCGCGCTTTCAGAAGTACCCGGCGGATCACGGCTTCGGCGATCGCGTCACCATCACCGACCTGCTGAAGCAGCGCGGCTACCGCACCGGCCATTTCGGCAAGTGGCACATGGGGCCGGAGGCGCGTTCGGGACTCTACGGCATCGATGAGTATGCCGGCGGCGCGAACACCAAGGATTCACCGCGCGGCCGCGACGCGGGCCTGTTCGACAATGCGATCAGGTTCATCAAGGCCAACGCCGACAAACCCTTCTATGTGAACGTCTGGGGCCACGCCACGCACTATCCCGTCAACGTGCATCCCGATCTGGAGAACCGTTTCAAGCATGTCCAAGTGAACCGCAAGGACTTCGCGCCGCCCATGCAGGAGAAGTTCGACGAATGCGAGAAGATCGGCGGCAATATCGACACCGCCATGCGGCAATACCTCGGCGATGTCTGGTCCATCGACCAGAACGTCAAACGCCTGCTGGCGACCCTCGATGAACTCGGTCTGCGCGAGAACACCATCGTCGTCTTTTCCAGCGACCACGGGCCCGCGCCGGTCCTCCTCGGCGCGAAGAAGGAATCGAAGGAATTCTCCCACAACATGCTCGGCTACGCGGGCGGGTTCCGCGGCGGCAAGCACAACCAGTTGGAAGGGGGCGTCCGCGCGCCCTTCATCATCCGCTGGCCCGGCCGCGTCAAGGCCGGCCACACCGACACGCGCAGCGTCACCTCCGGCATGGACTGGATGCCCACCCTCTGTCGCCTCGCCGGCATTGCCGACCTGCCCGAACTCCTCGACGGCGAGGACGTCTCCGACATCTGGCTCGGCAAGGCCCGCGACCGCAGGACCCCGCTGTTCTGGCGGACCAGCGCCCCCGGCGCCGCGCCCGCCATGCGCGTAGGGAATTGGAAATATCACCTCAACCCCAAACGCGGCGGCGGCCCCGCGCTCTACGACCTCTCCAAGGACCCCTCCGAAAGCGTCAACGTCGCGGAGCAGAATCCGGAGGTCACTGCGCGATTGCGGAAGAAGCTGAACGCCTGGGTCGCCGAGCTGCCGACGAGCTACGAGAAAGCGGATCAGAAGAAGAAACGGGAACGGAAGCCGAGGAAGGGGAAGGAAAGGAAGTGAATGCGGTACGAGAATCTCTCCAGTTTGATCGTCAAGGAACTGACAACGATTCCCCGCTGTTTCTGGGGCGGATTCTTCCCAATTCATGTAGCTGTCTGGCGATTGCTGCGCAGGAGATTTGAACGCGACTTGGATGATGTTTACGTCATAAAGGATTCGGATTTGCCCCCGATTCCGAGCCGGATCCTGATCGACGGAGACGAATACAAGATTGCTCGATACCCCTCCGGGACGCCTGCTGATTGGGAACCAGGAGGATACGGTCTCAAAGGACAAGGAACAATGGAGTTGAATTACATTCTCTGGGAATTGGAGGATGTAATTAGCCCGATCGAGAAACTGGCATATTTCCTTTCGGACAACACGCCATCTGTATCGGATTCGTTAGACTGCGTTGATGAGCGCCATCTTCCAAAAATGGATGAGTTCAAAATGAATCTCTTGGAGGCCGTGTGCATTGAGGAGTACAAATCAGCGCTTCGCCAAACGAGACGCCAGTAGCGGATCTCGATGCGGGCCTCCGATGACGCAGATCTCCGGCTGTCTGTGAGGGTTGAAACCGATTCCAATCGCCACAGGCAAGTCCCCGCGAATCCGCCTTCGCCTCGCTACGGCGCGACAGGCCCATCCCGACCTGTCGCGGCGAAATGAAATGGAGACGGATTCGCCCCTCAACGCGAGGCGTTCGTGGCGAATATCCCCTCCGCCGGAGGGGACCAACGCGTTGGCATGCCGGAAGGAGGTCCCCTCTGGGGAGGGGATATTTCATCCTCCGGCGCAGCCGAAAATGAGGATGAAATCGGGGTGGGCCTGCCGCGCCGTAGCTTTGCGAAGGCGGGTCCGCCCGGGCTTGCAACGCGCTTTCCTTTCACCCCACTTTGGCGTGACGCCGCGCAACGTAGAACGGAATTCATTCCGTTTGCTGCGCGTTCGGCATTGCAGGGAAGCGCCCGCCCTGTCCTTGGCCGTCCAACATGCCTCACGCCTTCTGCAACCCAACGCTGTTCGAACGGGATGAATCCCGTTCCATGTTGCGGCCCGCCCCGAGACTTGGCCCCTTGCACGCCGCCTTGCTACGCTCCCCGTCATGCGTCTTTCCGCCTTGTTGCTGCTCGTCCTTTCCACCGGCCTTGCCTCGGCCGCCGATCCTGACGCCGAAACCCGCCCCCTCCAGCCCGGCGTCAGCCTTTCCCTCGTCGCCGAGAATCCGGACGTCGCGACGCCGACCGGCGTAGATGTTGACGCACAAGGCCGGGTCTGGACGGTCTCCTGCCACACGCACTTCCGGCCGGAGGATTATCAAGGTCCGCCGAGGGACGAGGTGGTCGTGTTCGAGGACAAGGACGGCGACGGGACGTATGAGACCCGAAGCGTCTTCTGCGCCGCGACCGAGGCCACCATGGATCTGGAACTCGGACCGGACGGCTGGGTCTACCTGGCGGAGCGCGATCGCGTCCTGCGCGTGAAGGACACCGACGGCGACGGCCGGGGCGATCTGGAGGAGAACATCGCCGTTTTGGAAACCACATCCAACTATCCGCACAACGCGGTCGCCGGCCTGGCCTGGGCCCCCGGCGGCGACCTTATGTTCGGCCTGGGCGAGAATATGAACAAGCCTTGGACTCTCACGGGCACGGACGGGAAATATGTCCGCGGCACGGGCGAAGGCGGCGTCTTCCGTTGCCGGCCGGATGGGACCGGGCTTCGACGTGTCGCCCGGGGTTTCTGGAATCCCTTCGCCGTGTGCGTCCGCGATGACGGTGAGATCTTCGCGGCGGACAACGATCCCGGCGCGCGTCCGCCCTGTCGGTTGCTGCACGTGGTGGAAGGCGGCGACTACGGGTTTCAACGCCTTTACGGCAACGCCGCGCACCATCCCTTCGTCTGCTGGAACGGCGAACGGCGCGGGACCCTGCCAATGCTGCACGCCAGCGGCGAAGCACCCTGCGGATTGCTCGTCCTCGGCGGCGGTTTGCTGGGCCTCACCTGGAGCGAGCATCGGCTGGACTACTATCCGCTCACCGCGGAAGGCGCCAGCTATCGGACGAAGCGCGTTCCGTTGCTCCAGGGCGGCCGCCATTTCCGGCCGGTCTGCATCGCGCAATCCGATTCCGAATCGAACGCGGATCGCGCGGTCTTCTATTTCACGGACTGGGTCAAGGTGCATTACAAGATCCACGGCTTCGGGCGGGTCTGGAAACTGACGATCGACCGCAACGCCGCGAAGTGGCTCGCCCCGACTTCCCGGGCAAAGCGCGGCTCCGACGGCGTTCGGGCCCAGGTTCTGCGCATGGACCGCATCAAGTCCGACCTTTCGGGACTCTATCGCGACGCGAGCTCCGATGATCCCTTTCTCGCTCAAGCCGCGCTCAAAGCGCTGTCCGAGCGCGCCGCCAGGTTCAAACCCGAACAGGTTCGCCAACTTCCTGTGGAGCATAGACTCGCCACAATTCTGGCTCTGAAAATCGCCTCCGACGACACCCATTCGGATCGCATGGACGCCGGACGCAGACGCCTGCGGTCCGACTGGATTGAGAGGTTCGCCGGGGACGCCGAACCGGCCGTGCAGTTCGAAACGCTCCGCTGGATCGCGGATACACAGGCCAAGGAATTTCTGCCGTATGTGGAGCGCGTCCTGAATCGATCCGGCGTCAGTTTCAACCTGTTCGAAGCCGCCGTGGCCGCGTGGAACACATTGAATGGCAAAGCGCGCGCCGGGACACAGAACCGCGAACTGCTCCTGGCCAAGGTCGTGGACAATGCCGCGTCGCCGACGATCCGCGCCCATGCTCTCCGCCTGCTGCCCACGGCTCCGGTGAAGGCTCCCAAGCCGGGGGAAGCCGCTGTGAGCCAGTATCCCAAAGGGCTGAATGCGCGCATCCTGGAAGACCTGGTCGGACTGGGCGACGAGACCCTTGCCATCGCGGCTGTGCGGACGCTGGCGCAGAACCCGGAGGTCGGCGCCGCGGCGCTTGCCCGTGTGGCGATGGATACGGACGCGTCTTCCCGCCTGCGCGCCGAAGCCGTCGCCGGCCTCGCGTCCGTGGCTGATGAACACGCGGCGCGCCTGGTCGGACTGGCGGAGAACCCGGCCCCGTCCCTGCGTCGGGAGGCGCTTCGGGCCCTCCGTTCCCTGGAGTTGAGCGACAGGCAGGTCAATCGCCTGAAGGCGGCCGGCGAATCCGATCCCGCATCGCGCGAACTGGTGGACGCGATCCTGCGGTCTGGATCGTTGGTCGAGGGCCGCCCCGCGTTGGACGACATCCAGGCTTGGCGGGCAAGGTTGGATTCGCTGACGGGCAAACCGGATGTCGAGGCCGGCCGCCGCATCTTCCATCACCCGCGAGTGGCGCTTTGTTCGACCTGCCATCGACACTCGGATCGCGGACGGTTTCTCGGCCCGGATCTGACCGGGATCGGCGCCCAGGGAAGCCGTGAGCAACTTTTGGAATCGCTGCTCCAGCCGAGCCGTTCCGTGGCCCCGGAATACCAGGCCCGCATGCTGACGCTCAAGGACGGCTCCACCTTTCACGGCATCCACCTGCGCACCGGCGGCGGCGGCGACAGCGAAACCATGATGAACGGTTTGGGCCTGGAAGTCCGCATCAAGCGCGATGAAATCGTCGCCGACACGCAATCCACCCTGTCCCTGATGCCTGAGGGGTTGGTGTATTCGCTCACCGATCATGAGCTTCGCGACCTGTTGGCGTTCCTGGAAGCGTCGAAGGGCGGCGTGGCTCGTTAGGGCGGCTTGAGCAATCCGTAGCCGCAACCTTTAGGTTGCGCCGCGTTCGATGTGGCTGATTGGCGCGCAATTTTCCAGGTTGCGTCCGACGCAGCCTAAAGGCTGCGGCTACGGGATTGTGGCAAACGCTCCCGCCGCTCCATACTTGAACACCCCCGCCCATGAATGCCAGATTCCAATCATGAAGCGCGCCCTCTTCCCTTTGCTGGCCCTTGCCTTTCTTCTCGCCCCCAACCTCCTTGCCGCGAACAAGCAACCGGATGGATTCAAGCATCTCGAGATCGGCGAACCCGCCCCGGCGTTCTCCCTCAAGGGCGTGGATGGCAAACACTACACGTTAGATAGTTTCAAGCAGCCCAAGGTCTTGATGATCCTCTTCACCGGCACGCATTGCCCCGTGTCGCACGCGATCGAGAATCGCCTGCAGCAACTGGTGGACGATATGAAAGGGAAGGACTTCGGCATCGTGGCGATCAATCCGAATCATCCATCCGGTCTCAGTCCCGACGAACTCGGCTACACCGCCTACACCGAGAGCTTCGAGGATTCGCGCCGCTACGCCAAGGACCTCGGATGGACCTTTCCCTTTCTCTACGACGGCGACGAACAAATCACCGCCCGCGCCTACGGCTGCCTCGCCACGCCGCATGTGTTCATCTTCGATCGCGAACGCAAACTCCGCTACAACGGCCGCTTCGACGATTCGCGCTACGCGGAGCTGTCGACCGTGAAGCATCACGACACACGCAACGCGATCGAGGCCCTGCTGGCCGACAAGCCCGTGCCGGTCGCCAAGACCCGCCCCTTCGGCTGCTCGACCAAGTGGAAGGAACGCAGCGAGCACGTGGCGAATGTCGCGAAGAAATGGAACGCCCTGCCCGCCACATTGGAGGAGATCGACGCCAGGGCGGTGGCGAAGCTGCGTCGGAACGGCACGGAGAAGCTGCGCCTGATCAATGTCTGGGCGACCTGGTGCGGCCCCTGCGTGAAGGAGTTTCCCGACCTCACCGCGGTCGCCAGCAAGTTCAGTCGACGGAAGTTTGAACTGATCACGATCTCACTCGATGACAAGAAGGACATGGCCAAGGCGAAGCGCTTCCTGGGCCAACACCGCGCCGTGATGAGCGACCGACTGAGCCCGACGGTTGAAGCGGAAGGTCGGACTTCCAACAACTATCTCTATACCGGCGCCGCGGTGGATGAACTCGCCGAGGCGCTGGATCCCAAGTGGAAGGGAGCCCTGCCTTTTTCCGTGCTCATCGATCAGCAAGGCGAGGTTCTCTACCGCGTCGAGGGAATGATCGATCGGGACGAGGTGGTGAAGGAGGTCCTGGACGCCATCTCGCCCTACTACACGCCGGACCGGTAGCGCAGGCCTCCTCGTCCGGTTGTTCGAATCTTGCGGCGAGACGCCGCCAGAACCCGCAGCCGAGACGGCCGCGCTACATTGATGGCCCACAATGCGGGCGATGCTGACTCAATCCCTCCGCTGACCAAACATCCACTTGTAGAACTCCGCCGAGAAGAAGGCCTTGCGGCCCGCGCCGTGGCCTTCGTCCGGGTAGATTGTGAGCTTCGCATTTTTGCCGCCTTTTTCCCGGATCAGCTTCACCATTCGCTCTGAACGTTCTGCGGGCACGACGCGATCCGTGGCGCCATGAAACGCCCAGACCGGAACGTTCTTCAGGTTCTTCGTCCAGCGATCAAGGTCTGGAGACACATCTTTCGGCCCGCCAAAGCCAAGTCCGCCCACAACCGGCGCGACCGCGGCGAAGCGTTCCGGCGACTCTCCCGCCCAGGCCCAGCATCCGAATCCGCCCATGCTGTTGCCGCTCAGGTAGACGCGTTTCACATCCACCGGCAGCGTTTTCTTCAAGTGCGCCAGCAGCAGATCCAAATCCTTCGGTTGCCAGATGCCCATGTCCTCGAGGGTCCCTTTCGAACACTGCGGCGCGACGACGAGGCAGGGCTCATCGACGTGTTCCGCCAGGCCCTTCATGACGCGCGCGACATTGTTCTTCGCCTTCGCAACGTCATCGCCGCGCCCGCCGGCCCCGTGAAGATAGACCAGCAATGGGAGCGGTTTGGCGTCCGGCCTGATGGCGTCGCCGCCCGCCTTGTGGGCAATGAAGACATGGTCGCGATTCAGGAACCTTGCCTTTGCGTGAACCGATTCCGGAAGCCTGCGGATCTCCGGTTCAGCGGCCGTGGACAGGGCTGTTGCGCCAAGAGCCAATGCCAGGATGGTGAGGATGTATTTCATGTTTGAATGACAGTCTGATCTGAAAACCACGGAATACGCGGAAGGCACGGAAAGGGGAACCGGTCACCGTCCAGGTCACCCGCCGCATTGGCCGATTCGCCGCCGCGCGTTTCAGAATTTCACGGTCAACTGCGCCGCGAACAACTGCTCGCCCTGCTGGAACGGCCCTTCCTGATGGCTGTAGCCGTATTGGAGCTTGGTCTGGAGGTGGCGGGTCCAACGGTAGCCGAGGGCCCCCTCGATCCGGACCGCGTCCTGGTCCCAATCGGCAAACCCGCCGCCTCCGTTGGGGACCTTGTCGAAGATCTGGTGATTCCAGCGTCCGGCGACATAAAGCTTCGGGGTGAGCTTGTACTTCGCCTCGATGAAATAGCTCAGGGTGTCCGCGTCGCCGACATTGGGGACCTCGTAGCGTGCGGCGATCGCCTCGGCCCAGACCTGCCAGTGATGCCACGCAAAGGTGATGTCGGTTCCGATGGTGAGCTGCTTGTAGTCGCCCGGATCCGTCCCCGCCGGCAGCGAGGCCTGCGACTGCGGCAGGAGATAGCTCCCATAGCTGAACGACGAGCCGACGTTCCACATGGCCGACGGCCGATAACCCACCCGGCCGCTTACGGTCGGATGTTCCCAGTTGATGCGAAAGGGATCCCACGCCGGCGGGCGCGAGGAAATGGAGGCGTTCTTCACCTCGAAGGCGTAGTCGAATTTCTCCAGCGAACCGAATGCCGAAATGCCCGCTGTATAGGACGGCCCCCAGATGACCGGCAGCCAGCCGCCCTTGTTGTCGCGCACGGCCTGGCGGCCCAGGAATCCGCCCGGCGCGCCCGGGGCGACCTTGTCCGTCATGATGGTGACGTTTTCATAGGGCAGCGGCGCGTTGATGAACGGGTTCTCCCACGAAAGGTGTCGCGGGACCCAGCCGCCGAACACCGTCGCCATCTTGCCGACCTGGAGGTTCAGCCTGCCGTCCTTGAGCGGCCGGTAACGCAGGAAATACTCGTCCAGCCTCGAATCGCCGTGACGACGCAGGCCGGGATCGAATCCCCGGTCGAACCGCGCCTGGACCAGTGAATAGAAATGCTCCCCCAACTGCGTGTCGAGAAACAGCGCCATGCGCGGATTGAAGAAGTGATCGTCGTCCGGAAAGACCAATCCCGGGGGATTCTGATCGACGTAATAGTATTCCAGGTCGAGGCGTCCGCCTAGGTCCGCGCGGAAGAAGCCGTCGCCGGTCTCGTAGGCCAACGCGTCATCCACGCGATCAAGAAATTCCTGGCCCATGGCGCCGGAGGCCCGGGCGATGATCAACAACGCCGCCGCGCCCGACACGACCGCCATTCTGGAAAACCGGTTTCGCAACTTCATGTTCAGTTCAGGATTCAGGATTCGATTCAGCGGCGGACTCTTCCTTCAGTGAGCGGATGCCGAGCAGTTTGTAGGCCTGCACGGGCGCGTCGAAGCCCTTGACCCTCAGTTCCGGCATCGGCTCCACCTCCACGTGGTCCTTGAGCTTCTCGTAGGTGGCCTGGTCGATGACGGTTTCATCGACGCCGGCCACGCTGCACAGCCGCGAGGAGAGGTTCACCCGAGCGCCCATGACGGTGTAGTTGAGGCGGTCCTCCGATCCCATGCAGCCGGCGACCGCCTCCCCGGAGGCGAGGCCGATGCCCATGTGGATCGGCTGTTCGGCGGTCTCATTGAGTTTCGTGCGCTCCTCGATCATCCGCAGGCAGCAGCGCGCGGCATTGTAGGCGTCATTGCCGTAGCTGCGCGGCGCGCCGAACACGCCCATGATCAGATCGCCCACGAACTTGTCCACCACGCCGTCGTGCTCGTAGACGATCCGGGTCAAGACGGTGAAGTGGTCGTTCATGAGGTGGATGACATCGGTGGGCGACATGTCCTGCGTCATGGCGGTGAAGCCGCGGATGTCGCAGAACAACACGCTGATGTCCCGCAGTTCGCCGCCGAGCGTGACGGAGCCCGACATCAGTTCCTCGGCCACGTCCTTGTCGGCGACCATGTCCAACACGGCCTGGTATTTCTCCTTCTGCGCGAGGCCTTCGGCCATCTCGTTGAACGACGCCGTCAACTCCCCGATCTCATCGCGCCGCTTCACGGGCAGGCGGACATCGAAATCGCCGGACTGGATCGAGCGCGTGCCCCTGACCAGCGCCCGGATGGGTCCGGAGAATCCGTGGGAGATCAACATGCTGATCGCCAGGGCTCCGAGCAGGACGACCGCGCCGAAGGCGACCACCCGCGCCTGCAGGACCTTCTGATCCGCCAGCGCGCCCTCCAGGGAATAGAGGGCCACCTGGTAGGCGGGCAGGAACTCCGAGTCGTTCATCTGCTGGAAGAACACCTTCTGCGGAACGCCCCCCACCGACATGGAAATCACGCCCGCTTCCGCCTTGTCCGCCTTGATCGCGGCCCCGACCTTCTCCTTGAGAGCGGGGATCGTCGCCTCCTCGATCGTTTCGGTGAAGAGTTCGTCATTCACCCAGATCCCGCTGCGGATGTCGCTGAACTCTTTCATTGCCTGCTCCATGCCGTCCTTGATCGGAAAGCCCAGCACGAGCGCGCCCATGTATTCGTCCTCGGCGAGGAGAACCACCTTGGTGACGATGACCTCCATGATCATCGTGCGGTCGCGCATGACGCGCTCGACGTAGCCGATCTTCTGGTCCACGCCCTCGGCTGTCATCGCGCGGGCGACCTGTTGGAAGGCGTCGCGCATTTCGTCGGTGGCGAACACGGCTTCCACGCCCATGCCGCGGAAGGCGCGCTTCGGCGGCGGCAGTTCGGAGCCCTCGGTGTCGATGAAGCGGATCAGCCGCGGGACGCGCGCGCGGGGCCCCGGGTTGGGCCGAAGCCGCAGGACGGGCGTGAGTTCATCCTGCGCGAGCTTGTAGAGCAGTTCAAGGTCCTCCTCTTCGAGCGCGGCGGCCACCCGGACGGAACGCACGAGTTCGCGGCATTTCTCGCGGACGCGCTCCAGGCGCGACTCGCGCATGCGGTTGAACAGCTCGACCTGGTTGCGGAACTGGATTTCCGACATCCGTTCATGCGCGGCCTCCATGCGGTCCTTGGCCACGTAGAGGGTGGCGCCGGTCACGCCCACCACGACCAGCATCATGGCGGCGACCAGCTTGACCCGGAAACTGAACGTCGGAGCGCGCATGCCGGTTCAATCGCCAAGGACGCCGGCGGTGAGGGTTTCCCCGTCCTTCAGGGTCACCGTCTTTTCGACGATCTTCTTCTTCCCCAGCCAGGCCTTGAGCGTATGGGTCCCCGCCGGAATGCCATTGAGGGTGAAGTTCCCCTCCTCATCCGTGGTCGTGAAAAAAGGCGAGTCCACCACGACGATGACGGCGTTCATGTGCTCGTGGATCTCGCAATAGAGCTTCACCACCCCCGGCTTGTCGAAGAGCTGCGCCGGCTGCGTCTCATCCTTCAGGTAGCGTCCGAGATCGAAGCGCTTCGCCTTCGAGTAGGAAAAGACATTGTGGTAGGCCTCGTCGTGGTTGGGGAACACCACCCTCGTCCCCACGCGCACCGGCAGAACGTAGGCGTCGAACTGGAAGTTGCGCTGGCCCAGTTCCACCGTGGCCGGAGGCCGGTTGGTGACGCCGGTGAAATCGCCCTCGACCCAGACCACGCCGGCCTTCCCCTTGGGCAGGCCGACCTTCCCCGCAATGTTGGCGTAACGTTGGCTCGTGACCGCCGACTTCTTTGCTGCCGGCAGCGCGACCGATCCTTTCACGGCGCTCTGGGCGCGGGTTCCGGGCGCCGCGATGAACAGCAGCGACAGCGCGGCGATCAGGAGGGGGATTCTGCGGGAAATGGAGAAGGCAAACGTCATGACCGGGGTTCCTTCCATGGATTCAGTGTTGCGACTGCCCCGCCCTTATAGCGGACGCGTCGATTCAAGGCAATCGACTTGAAGGCGGCCCATGCGCGCCGGGTCGGATCAAACCGGCGGCTTGAATTCGCGATCGGAGGGTTGCGCCCCCTCCTTCAACGCCAGGAACATCTTCCGCTCGATCACACGACGCCCGTCGCCGGTCACGTTGTCCACGTCGCCGACATGTTCGAAGCCCATCTTCTGATACAGCGCGAAGGCGCGGTCGTTGTGCTGCATGGTGGTCAGTTCGATGCCGTCCCTGCCGGCGGCTTTGGCGTCTTCGATCAGCATCGCCATCATTTGTCGCCCGACTCCGCGTCCCTGAATCGCGTCAGCCATGCCGATGCCCAGCAAGGGGACCGGCGTCTGAAACTCCCACAGGAAGAAGTAGCCGACGATGTCGTCGCCAGACATCGCCACGTAGATCCGGTCGTCGTCGTTTTCTGATCGGCGAATGTAGGTTGCCACGGTGTCCGCGTCGTAGGCGTGCGGCGTGAAGGTGTCGCGCGAGGCTTGGGAGAGGGATTCGTGGAATCTTGGCAGGGCCTCGGCGTGTCTGGCGGAAAGGCGCCCGGCATGCAGTCGTTCGCCGCAGTCGGTTTCGATGTATTGGCGGTTCATGTCGATTCCCTGAAGCGATTGATGGACCGTTCAATCGGCCAGGTTCAACCTCCCGCACAAGGCCCGCCAGCGTTCCTCCAGATCAGCCATCGCCGAATTTCCCGAGCATCATCTGGTAGACGGGTTCGGAGAGGTAGGGTTTGACGATCTCCTGCCAGCCGTCGGGGCCGACCAGGCCCTTGACGAAGCTGGAGCTGACCTCGGCGATCTCGCGCGGCGGCATGAGGAAGACCGTGCCGATGTCGGGCTCCATGTCGCCGTTGATGTAGCGCATGCCGCGCTCGTAGCTGTAGTCGTGCTCGCTGCGGATGCCGCGCAGGATGTGCGTGGCGCCGATCTCGCCGGCGTAGTGGACGAGAAAACGGTTTTCGAAGTGGTCGATTGTCACGCGTTCCCGCGCCTTGCCATCCAGCGATTCGCGGAGCATCCGCAGGCGCTCCTCCACGTTGAAGGTGTATTGCTTGTCGGGGTTCGTGCCGACGGCGACGACCAGCTCGGGAAACAACCTCGCGCCCTCCTCGATCATCCACAGGTGACCGCGGGTCAACGGATCGAAGCTGCCAGCGTAGACCGCGCGTTTCATGTCAGGGGACGAGGATGTCCGGCCGCCTGTATTTGCCGCCCTCGCATTCCACGGAGATCATCGGCCAGTTTTTCGACGCGGTGATGGTCTCGATCCCCTTTTCGGTCGCGAGGATGGTGTCCTCGGACTTGGTTCCGGCGATGGAGGGATTCCAGGCGAAGGGTTGGTTTTCCTGGACGACCTGTCTGGCCTTGGGCGAACCGAGGTACTCGCGGCCCATGTAGCCGCTGGCGCCGCCCTGGTGATGCAGCTGCCACTCGTCGCCGAAGCCCTGATCCTCGTACTCCTTCACCCCGCGTTTGAAAATGTCCTTCACCTTCGCGCCCGGCAGTGTGCCCTGTTGGAAGGCGACATCGACGGCGCAGACCGCCCGATGACGCTTGCGCAACGCCGGCGGCGATTTGTCGAAGCGCACCAGCCGCGTCAGCGCGACGATCTGCCCCTTGCGTCGCGCGCTGAGCACGACCATGGCGGTGTCCTCGAGTTTCTTGTCGGTCGGCAGGGGATGGCGGTACTTCCTGATGCGCTCGTCCACGGCGATCAGCACGACCACCGGCGTCAGTTCTAGCAGCCAACAGGTCGCGCAAAGGTGGCCGGCGATCTCGAATTCGGACATCCCCGGCTCGATCGTCTGGCAGGTGGCGTTGACGGCGGCCTCGGCGTCGCGGCCGAGATCGCGGTAACGCTTCACCTCCTCCGGCAGAAAGGACCAGCGCAAGGGCGCGATCAACTCAGGCTTTGCCTTCGTGGTCCACTCCCCCGTGTCGGAGAGGACCTTCTTCGGATTGGCAATCTTCCTGAACAGGTCGCGCGCGCCGTTGGCGTCATGCCAGTTGTGCTCGTGCGGCGTGACCTTGAGGCCTTTCAGGGTCTCGTCCAGCAGGCGCGGCATCTCGATCCTGCTCGCGATGGCGTGCGTCTCGTCCTTCGTGACCAGCAGGCGCGCGACGGCGACATCCGAGGTCAAGGGCACGTGGGCCTCGCCGCCGCAGCTGAGCCAGGAGAACGAGGGCTGTTTGCCGATGAGCAACCCTTCGGCGCCCTGTTCCTCCAGCAGGGCGCGGACGCGTTTGAGCTTGGCGGCGAACTCCGATTTGGTGGGATTGGGATTGCGCAAGTTTTTGGGGGTTGTTAAGGACGGGAGCATAAGAACGCGACTTGGTTAAACAACCTTTTTTGATGAACGACTGGAACATCCAGAGCCGCTCCCAGACCTGTCAGGCGACGAACCGCGCCTTCGAGGACAACGAGCCCTACCACACTCTCCTGGTCCGCACCAAGGAGGGCTACGAACGCCTCGACGTCTGCGAGGACGCCTGGCGCGAGCAGTACAGCGAGGGCGCCGCGGACCGCAAGGGCTTCGTCTCCCATTGGCGCGGCGTCTTCAAGATCCCGCCCCCGAGGGAGCCGGATCCGATCGAACGCGAATCCGCCGAATCGCTGCTCCGCAAGATCGTTGAAACGAACGACCCCCAGTATGCCGAGGCCAGCTACATCCTCGCCGTGATGCTCGAGCGCAAACGCATCCTCAAGGTGCAGTCGGATTTCGAGGAGGAGGGGCGCCGCGTGTTCGTCTACGAACACACCAAGACCGGCGACGTCTTCACCATCGCCGATCCGCAGCTGAACCTGGACGACATGGAAAAGGTGCAGCAGGAGGTTGCGCTGTTGATGGAATACGGCCTCGAAGGACCGCCCCCGGATGAGGCGGAAACCGAAAATGTCCCGGAAGGGGAGACAGCCGGTGCGGACCAATCCGCCGGGACCGAATCGTCCGATCAGTCCGACGCGGCTGACGAGCAGGCCGTCGAGGACGAGCAGGAGGACGAGCAGGAGGGCGAGACCGGACAGCCGGCCGCCGCCTGACCCGCATTCTTCGCCATGCCCGACGACGAACATCCGGATCTGGCCGCGTTGCAGTCGGAGTTGGGCTACGAGTTCAAGGACATCTCGCTGTTGGAGCTGGCGCTGACGCATCCGTCCTACGCCCAAGAGAGCGGCCGGCCCGGCCGGCACAACCAACGCCTGGAATTCCTGGGCGACGCCGTCCTGCAGCTGGCGTTGACCGCGAAGCTTTACGATCAGTTTCCTGATCACGAGGAGGGGCCGTTGACCAAGGCGCGCGCTCAGATGGTCAAGCAGCAGACCTTGTTCGAACGCGGCCGGACCTTGGATCTTGGCGCGCGGCTCCTGCTCAGCCGGGGCGAGGACCGCAATCAGGGCCGCCGCCGCTCCTCCAACCTTGCCGACGCCTACGAGGCCCTGCTGGGAGCGGTCTTCCTCGACGGCGGCTTCGAGGCCGCCAGTCGCGTGATCCTTGCGCAGTTCAGCGACGACATGGCGGATGTGGATTCCGCGCCCAATCTGGACAACCCCAAGGGCGAACTGCAGGAGTTTCTCCAGGGACGGTCGCAGCCCAGCCCGGAGTATCGACTGATCGACGCGTCCGGGCCGGATCACGACAAGGTGTTCAAGTGCGCCGTGTTGCACGAGGGCAGGGAGATCGGCTCGGGGACCGGCAAGTCCAAGAAGATTGCCGAAAGCGAGGCCGCCCGGGCTGCGCTGGAGACGCTCCGGGACGGTGAAACGGAATCCGCGGAGCCTCCGTCGGACCCGTGATTTGGAGCGCCGAGCATTGCTCGGCATCGGCTGACGATCCACGCGCAGGCCGGGCAATGCCCGGCGCTCCGGACGGCTGGACTCAAAACCACCGGTTTATTCGGTCAATTGAAGGAGCGCCGCTCCCTTTTTCAGACAGGCTCTAAAGCCGCAATCAGACCGTTCCGATGATACAGGCAGACACCGGGAGCGCTCCACGGCGGAGGCTGGAGGTCTGCATCAGCGGCGCCGCGCTTGACGCTCCCGACCCCCTTGGTTAGGTTGCCGGCCCGTTTTCAAAACGAGATTCTTATGAACAACTATATTCCCATTCCCACCGTCATCGAACAGACGGGTCGCGGCGAACGCATGCACGACATCTACTCGCGCCTGCTGATCGATCGCATTGTCTTTCTGGGCACGCCGGTCAACGACACGGTGGCCAACGTGATCATCGCCCAGTTGCTGTTCCTGCAGATGAACGACCCCAAGAAGGACGTGCATCTCTACATCAATTCCCCGGGCGGCAGCGTGACCTCCGGCCTCGCGATCTACGACACCATGCAGTTCCTCACCTGCGATGTGAACACCTACTGCATCGGCCAGGCCGCCAGCATGGGCGCCGTGCTGCTCTCCGGCGGCACGAAGGGCAAGCGCTTTGCCCTGCCCAATGCCGACGTCATGATCCACCAGGTTCTCGGCGGCGCCGAAGGGCAGGCCAGCGACGTGGAGATCCGCGTCAACTACATGCTCAAGCTCAAGAACCGCCTGAACAACATCCTCTCGCTCCACACCGGCCAGCCGGTCGAGAAGGTCGAGCAGGATTGCGACCGCGACAATTTCATGTCCGCCGAAGAGGCGAAGGAATACGGCCTCGTGGATGAGGTCGTGAAATCCCGCACCGAGATTGCCGCGCCCGATGGCGAGGACAAATCGGATTCCGACAAGAAGTAGCCACCCCGTCGCCCGATGGCCCGTCCGACCAATCTGACGCTCTGCAGCTTCTGCGGCAAATCGCACGCGGAGGTGAAGAAGCTCATTGCCGGGCCGGGGGTCTACATCTGCGACAGCTGCATCACCATCTGCAAGGGCGTCCTCGACAAGGAGGCCAGCGAGAAGAAGATCAAGACCGGCTCCCGGCTCAAGGTGCCGAGGCCGGTCGAGATCAAGGAACAGCTCGACGAGGTCTGCGTCGGCCAGGACCACGCCAAGAAGACCCTGGCGGTCGCCGTCCACAATCACTACAAGCGCCTTCTCCACAGCTCGAGCGTTTTTGACGCCGACGCCGGCGAAGGCAGCTTTTCGCCTGCGCCGGAGGACGACGAGGTGGAGATCGAGAAGAGCAACATCCTGCTGCTCGGCCCCACCGGCTGCGGCAAGACCCTGCTCGCCCGCACCCTCGCCAAGATCATTGACGTGCCCTTCGCCATCTCCGACGCCACCGCGCTGACCGAGGCCGGCTACGTGGGCGAGGACGTGGAGAACATCATCCTGCGGCTGCTCCAGGCGTCGGATTATGACGTCAAGCGCGCGGAAATGGGCATCATCTACATCGACGAGATCGACAAGATCTCCCGTCGCACGGACAACGTCTCGATCACGCGGGATGTGTCGGGCGAGGGTGTGCAACAGGCCCTTTTGAAGATCATGGAGGGCACGGTCTGCAACGTGCCGCCGCAGGGCGGGCGCAAGCACCCGCAGCAGGAGTACATCCGCATCGACACCCGGAACATCCTCTTCATCTGCGGCGGCGCCTTTGTCGATCTGCACAAGATCATCCATCGACGCCTGGGCAACCGGGTGATCGGCTTCGAGGCGGCCAAGGGACCCGACGCGCATCATGTTCCGGATGTCTGGGAGGTCATCGCCAAGGTGGAGCCCGAAGATCTGTTGGCCTACGGTTTCATTCCGGAATTCATCGGGCGTCTCCCGATGACCACCGTCTTGGAGGAATTGGACCGGGACCAGTTGATTCAGGTGATGACCGAGACCAAACACGCGCTCACCAAGCAGTTCGCCAAGCTCATGGCGATGGAGGACGTGGAGCTCGACTTCACCCGGGGCGCGCTCGAGGAACTGGCCGACCAGGCCATCACCAAGGGCACGGGCGCCCGCGCGCTGCGCGGCGTCATCGAGCGCCTCATGCTCGACGTGATGTACGAAATCCCCGGAAGCAACGACATCGTGGGCGTCAAGATCACCCGGGCCGTCGTCAAGGGCGACGCCAAACCCCTCATCCGCCGCAAGGCCGACCAGGCTGCAGCCTAGGCGGATCTCTGGCGGGAATCCGGAAATCCGAATTTCGAATCCCGAAATCCGGATTTTTGATTCGCCATTGCGCGTGTTTCCGTTTTTATCCCCGTTTCGAATTTGAGCCATGGCCAACACCTTCAATCCAGATGAGTTCATAGCCACGCATGTCGCGGCGATTCCGCCGTCGGGCATCCGCGAGTTCTTTGAACTCGTGCAGGGGCAGCCGGGCGTGATCTCGCTCGGGGTCGGCGAACCGGACTTTGTCACCCCCTGGAACATTCGCGAGGCCGCCATCTACGCCCTGGAACGGGGGCGCACCAGCTACACCTCAAACCTCGGCCTGCCGCGCCTGCGCGAGGAGATCTCCGACTATGTGGACCGCGAGTTCGGCGTCCGCTACGCCGTCGAAGACGAGATACTCGTCACGGTGGGAGTCAGCGAGGCCATGGACCTTGCGTTGCGCGCGATCGTGAATCCCGGCGATGAGGTGATCTTCCACGAGCCGTGCTACGTGAGCTATTCGCCCAGCATCGCCTTGGCGCACGGGAAACCGGTCGCCGTTTCCTGCACGGCCGAAACCGAGTTCGCCGTCACCGCCGAGGCGATCGAGGCGGCCGTGACGCCGAAGTCCAAGGTCCTGGTCCTCAATTTTCCGACGAACCCCACCGGCGGGACCATGACGCGCGAGGAACTGCAGAAGATCGCGGATGTCGTGCTCCGCCACAACCTGCTGCTCATCACCGACGAGATCTACTCGGAGCTGACATTCGAGGGGGAGCACACCAGCATTGCCACGCTTGAAGGCATGCGGGAGCGGACGATTTTTCTCCATGGGTTTTCCAAGGCCTATGCGATGACGGGCTTCCGCATCGGCTACGCCTGCGGTCCGGAGGCGCTCATCGGCGCCATGACGCGGATCCACCAATACTCCATGCTCTGCGCCAGCATCATCGCGCAGGACGCCGCCATCGAGGCGTTGAAGAACGGCGAGGCCGACAAGGCCGAAATGCGCGACGCCTATCGCCTGCGCCGCAACTTCATCGTCAAGGCCTTCAACGACATGGGGCTGACCTGCCACCTGCCGCGCGGCTCCTTCTACGCCTTCCCCTGCATCGAATCCACCGGGCTCACCTCCAAGGAATTCGCGGTGCAGTTGTTGGAGCAGCAGAACGTCGCCTGTGTTCCGGGCACGGCGTTCGGAGATGCCGGTGAAGGCTTTCTTCGCTGCTGCTTTGCCGCCTCCATGGACGAGATTGAACAGGCCGTGGAGAGAATGGCGAAATTCGTCGGCGCGTTGAATGGTTGAGCCGGGCGGGCGCGCCGACCTATGTTTGCGGGCGGCTCGCCCCTTCCTCGCCGGTTATCCAAACACGACAGGCGGGCTGAAGGGTGATTTTCGCTACTTTACCGATACAGGCCCCGTTCAAGGTTTTTATTCACCCACGTTTTCGGCCCTCGCGTAACATGGTCGGCGCCAGGCAAAATCGGGTTGGATCGTGTCCCTTCGTTATGATCCACGCCGGGACCTGCATTCAGGGAATGCTTGCCTGAGTCTTCCATAAGATGTTCATTGTCAACAGTTTAAGAACATCATATTGGGGTCCTTCCTGCGTGGTTCCCTTCTTGTTCCGGGATGGAATGTCCGGTCGCTGGATCACGCGAGCTTCAATCGTCAAGACTCAATATGGCAATTTGGCGCCGGAGGCTATTCACGACTTATTCACATTGCCGAAAACAGGCTGATTTCAGGGATTTGAAGCTGCGAAGCGGACTCGCGCAGATTTCTCTTTTCGATTGCGCACCGGAAAACCGACGGGGCAAGCTGCGCTTGCTGCGATGGCCGACTCTGAGAAATCCCGATGGTCGACTCTGCCCGAGTCGCCGCTCCGTAAGCGACTGGCGCTGGCCTTCGTAGCCGGGGTTGGGTTGGCCGCGGCGTTCCAGCCGCTGAACTGGTCCGGCATGGCCTGGATCACACCCGCCATCTGGCTGCTCTGTGCAATGGGGCGGACCGGACGCGAGTGTCTGTTGATCGGATTTGCGGGCGGGCTGGGTTGTTACATCCCTGCCGTGCATTGGCTGCGGTTCATTCCCTATCCAGTGACGCCCTATATCGGTTGGGCGGCCCTTTCCGTCTACCTGGCGCTCTATCCGGCCGTCTGGCTTTGGCTTTGTTGGCGCCTCTTTCCAGGTGGAACGGAGCCCGACAAATCGGAACCGGAGACCAACCTGAAGCAGCTCGTCGCGAGGTTCTTTGCGATCCCCTGGTCCGCGCGCGCCCGCTGGCTCCTGACCTGCGCCATGGTCTGGGTTGCGCTGGAGATGCTCATGGCCCGGGCCCTGACCGGCTTTCCCTTCCTGCTGCTCGGCGTTTCGCAACAGCCGGTGACGCCGCTCATCCAGATCGCATCGATCGCCGGCGTGTTTGGGGTCTCCTTCCTGGTGGCGTGGTTCGGCTGTGGGATTGCCGCGTCGATCCTGCTGCTGATTCATCGGCCGGCGAAGCATTGGGTCTGGGCTGCGGAGATCGGCCTGCCCGCGGCGCTTGTCGCCGGGGCGGTTGTCTATGGAGTCGGCCGAATGGGCGGCCTGATCGAAGCCGCGGCCGGGGGAATCGAAAGGCCGTTGAGAATCGCCCTCATACAACCCAGCATTCCGCAGACCGTGAAGTGGGACGCCGAGGCGAATCAGGAGGCCTTCAAGATCATCCTCGATCTCACCGAAGCGGCCATGGCAGACGAGCCGGACATCGTGGTCTGGCCTGAAGCGGCGCTGCCCAAACTGCTGCGCTATGACGAGGAGACCCACACACGCGTGACCGGCCTCGCAATCCGCCACAAGGTCTGGCTGTTCATCGGCGCCGATGACGCCGAGCCGGGCGAAGGACCGGAGGGCGACAAGAATCCGATCTTCTTCAACAGCGCCTTCGCCGTCTCGCCGCAGGGGAAGCTCACCGCCCAGTACAACAAGCGTCGCCTCGTGATGTTCGGCGAATACGTCCCGCTTTCCAGGTGGCTGCCGTTCATGAGAATGTTCTCACCTGTCGGCAGCGGTTTCACCCCGGGGGAGGAGCCCGTCTGGTTTGAAACGCGCGCACCGCTGAATCTCCGCGTCGGTCCCTTGATCTGCTTCGAGGACATCTTCTCCGACCTGGCCCGTGAGCACGTGGACGCCGACACCGACTTCCTGCTCAACGTGACCAACGACGGCTGGTTCGGCGCGGGCTCGCAACAATGGCAGCACGCCGCCAACGCCGCCTTCCGCGCGGTCGAAAACGGCGTCCCCATCATCCGCTGCGCCAACAACGGAATCAGCTGCTGGGCCGACGAATTCGGCATCCTGCGCGAGACAGGTTTCGCCGACGGTCGAAGCGAATACGCGGCGGGCCACAAGATTGTGAACGTCCCCCGCCAACGGCCCGAAGCCTGGCCCGCCCGCACCTTCTACAACCGCCATGGGGACTGGTTTGGATGGGGATGCGTGGCGGTGAGTTTGATTCTCTTGATTCACGCGCGCCTGCGCCGCACGGCCCAGGATTAGTCCGGGATCGCCCACCCTGTCCTCGGAGCGCCGAGCATTGCTCGGCATGACCGTCCATGGTCTAATGCCACCCGAATCGAGCATCACTCGATGCGCCAAAGAGGTCATGTCCACTCCAACCGCCAATAAGCGCCGTCATCTCAGAGCCCTTGTCTACCAGTAGAATCAATGGGACGAGCCATTATCTGAAGCAGACAGGGCGCAAGGGTTCCTTGGTTGGCGCGAGGGCGATTTCCATTTCGATCCGCGTCCAAGACGATAGGGCAGCAGGACGGCATGCCCCGCCTCCCGCCATACAAGAGCCAACCCGACGTTTCCTTGCCTGAGGAGCGCCGCGGAGAGCGGAAGTTGGCTCCCAAAATCAGCTGCTTCCATCTGAACTCAACACGTCGGCAACAAACGCGTCCGGTTGTATCGGCCGCGGTTTGTAGCCCGAACCGATCAACGCGTCGAAGTGATGATCTTCCGTGACGATGTAGTCGGCTTCGGCAGCAATCGCACAATCGACGAAGGCATTGTCATCGGGATCTGCCGTTACAAGCTGATGATGATAACTTGGCGAAACGCGACGGACATTGCCGTTCAGCGCCCCGGTCAATTCGAAGGCGCGCGATGTCATCCCAACGCTCCCTGCCAGAAAGCCGCACAACAACCACCTCATACTCGAGCAATATCGGTGTGGACACGCAGATGTTGATGGTCCCGGAAAACCAGGCTTTCTTGATCTCACGCCACGGGGATCGACGACCGAAAATCTGCAACAGGACGTTTGTGTCCAGAACGATCGTCATGCCGCGTTGTCGCGGATGTAAGCTCGCGCCGAGTCGATGAGATCCGGGATCTTGTTCGGTTTCCCGGAGGACCGGTCCCGATCAAAGCCCTCGTCGAGTCTCTCGGAAAGTCGCTCAAGTTCCAGTTGCATCGCGACACGATGCAGAACAAGGACGTCATCATCCGCAAGTCGATCGATCTCCTCGTGAAGAGCCGGCCGCGCTTGTTCCGGACTTGGGGCTGTGCTTTCACTGTCCACGATTGGAACGTTACCGCACGGGGTTGGCGCAATCAAGTCGGGTTCCGCATGTTGGCCGGGAGCGTGTTCGGAAGCCAATGCCGGGCAATGCTCGGCGCTCCGGGTTGCGTTCTTGGGTGGCGGATTCCTGTCTTTTACTCATTGAGCCCCCACGTCCGGGCCGATAGATTTCCAACCCTTAGATGCCGGTTCAAGCGGGTTGTCGCGCCGGCATGTCAGTTTTGAATTTTGAGTGTGAAATGAAGATGCGCCGTCCAAGAACCGTGCAAAAGGAAACCGCAGCCGTCCTGTCGGTCGCCGCGCTGATTGTGGCGTCGGCGGGGGGCGTCGCTGCCGCCGCGGCCGGGAACGACAAGGAGACCATCGCCTTCTTCGACAAGCAGGTGCATCCGATCCTTGAGAAGCATTGCTACGAGTGCCACGGCGCCAAGGACCGCCTCAAGGGGGGGCTGCGTCTGACCAGCCGCGAGGGGCTGATCCACGGCGGCGACAGCGGCAGCGCGATCAATCCGAGCAAGCCCGGCGACAGCGTCCTGATCCGGATGCTCAGCTACAAGGACGACCACCACCAGATGCCGCCCGAGGGCAGGCTGCCCCAGGCGCAGATCGATACGCTTGAGGAGTGGATCAGGCTGGGCGCGCCCTATAATCCGGTGCGCGAGATCAAGGGCATCGCCGAACACGAGAGCGAATACAACAACAAGATCAATGATGAAGCCCGCCGCTACTGGGCGTTTCAATCCATCGGCCGGCCGCAGCCGCCGAAGGTGGCCGATGCCGCGTGGTCGAAGAATCCGATCGACGCCTACATCTTTGCGAAGCTTGCAGAGAACGGCCTGAAGCCGAACGCCCGGGCGTCGCGTCGCGCGCTGATCCGCCGCGCCTATTATGATCTCATCGGCCTGCCGCCCACGCCCGCTGAGGTGGAGGCCTTTGAGAGCGATCCGGCGCCGACCGCCAGGGCGTTTGAGACGGTGATCGACCGCCTTCTTGCCAGGCCGCAATACGGCGAGAAGTGGGGGCGCCACTGGCTGGACCTGGTCCGCTACGCCGAGACCAACGGCTACGAGCGCGACAACCCCAAGCCCGAGGTCTGGCGTTATCGCGACTATGTGATCCGCGCCTTCAACCAGGACAAGCCTTACGACCGCTTCATCAAGGAGCAGCTCGCCGGGGATGAGTTCGAGAACCCCGACGCCGACGCCATCATCGCCACCGGCTTTCATCGCCTCGGCCTCTGGGACGATGAGCCGGTCGATCCGGACCAGGCCTACTTCGACAGCCTTGACGACGTGATGCGGGCGACGGGCGAGACCTTCCTCGGGATGACGGTCGGTTGCGCGCGCTGTCACGAACACAAGATCGATCCGTTCCCCATGGAGGACTACTACCGCATGCAGGCGTTCTTCAACAACACGTTCAAGAACATCCAGCAGCGCAGGTATGAGAAGACCGCCTTCACGCTGAACACCACCACGATCATCGCCGGCAGGGCGGAGCGGGAGGAGCATGCCCGCAAGGTCGGCGAGTTGAAGAAGGAACTGGGTGAATTGACCAAACGGATCGAGGCCTTCGAGAAGCGGATCTTCGCGACGTTCTCCAACCCGGAGAAAGAGGACGCCGAGGACAAGGCGACGCGCGAGCATCTGCTGAAAACGAAGAGCCGGGATGCGCTTCCGCGGCCGGAGCATCGGGAATACACGAAGCTGAAGAAGGAGTTCGAAACCTTGAAGGCGAAGCGCATTCCGCCGCTGCCGCAGGCCTTGGCGATCAAGGAAAACGGCCCCAAGGCGCCGGAGACCTTCGTCCTCATCCGCGGCAACGCCCACGTGCCCGGCGACAAGGTGAAGCCCGGGTTCCCGCAGGTCCTGGGCCTGAAGGATCCCGTCATTCCCGAGCCCAAACCGGGCGCGCAGTCCTCCGGCCGACGCACCGTCCTCGCCGATTGGATCGCGAGCAAGGACAACCCCCTCACCCCGCGCGTCATGGCCAACCGCGTCTGGCAGTTTCACTTCGGGCGCGGGATCGTCCGCTCGCCCAGCAACTTCGGGCAGAACGGCGAGTCCCCCACGCATCCGGCGCTGTTGGACTGGTTGGCGCGTGACTTGATGAACAATGGCTGGAGCCTCAAGAAGCTGCACAAGCGCATCATGCTTTCACAGGCCTACCAGATGTCCTCGGCCGCAAGCGAGAAAGGTCTCGCGCAGGATCCGAACAACGACCTGTTCTGGCGCTTCGACATGCGCCGCCTCACGGCCGAGGAGATCCGCGACTCGATCATCAACCTCACCGGCAGACTGAATCTCAGGCAGGGCGGTCCCAGCTTCTACACCGAGATGCCCGCCGAGGCGCTGGCCACCGCCTCGCGCCCGGACAAGGCCTGGGGAACCTCCTCGCCCGAGGAGCGCAACCGTCGCAGCGTCTACGTCCATCTCAAGCGTTCGCTGAATGAGCCCATGCTCAAGGCCTTCGATCAGGCCGACACCGATTCCCTCTGCGCCGTGCGCTTCGCCACCACCGTGCCGACCCAGTCGCTGACCATGTTGAACAGCAAGTTTGTGAACGATTCCGCGGAGGCCTTCGGCGACCGCCTCCGCGCGCACTCCAAAGACGCCCGCGAACAGGTGAAGGAGGGCCTCAGGCTCGCCTTTTGCCGCGAGGTCTCGGAACAGGAGATCAAGAACGGCCTGGCCATGATCGACGACCTGAAGACCAACGCGAAACTCGACGCCGAACAGGCGCTCGACCGCTTTTGCCTGATGGTCCTGAATCTGAACGAGTTTGTTTATCTGGATTGAGCAAGAAACGTGCTGCGTGTCGCGTATTGCGTGAAGAAGCGCCGCCGCCCCGGAGCGAGCATGGAATAAAGCGACGCACGCGACACGAAGCACGCGACACGAAACACGCATTATGAAACCCCAAAACACCTTCTGCGGCCGCACGGACCGGCGCGACTTCCTGCGCACGGTCGGCGGCGGATTCACATCGACCGCGCTGGCCGGCATGCTGGCGCAGGACGGCTTCCTCGCGAACCAGGCCGTCGCCGCCGACGGCAAGACCGCCTGGCGGAATCCCCTCGCCCCGAAGCAGCCGCATTTTCAGGGGAAGGCCAAGCACGTCATCTTCCTGTTCATGTATGGCGGGCCGAGTCATGTGGACACCTTTGATTACAAGCCCAAGCTCTACCCGCTCGACGGCAAGACGATCCAGGTGAAGACCTTCGGTCGCGGCGGCCACAAGAGCGAGGGCCGTGTGGTCGGGCCGAAGTGGCAGTTCAGCCAATACGGTCAAAGCGGCAAGCATGTCTCCACCCTGTTTCCGCACCTCGCGCAACACGTGGACGACATTGCCTTCCTGCATTCGATGACCGCGGATTCGCCGATCCACGGATCGGCGATGTTGATGATGAACTCCGGCAGCATCGTCAGCGGCAAGCCCACCATGGGCTCCTGGGTCAACTACGGCCTCGGCACGGTCAACCAGGACCTGCCCGGCTACGTGGTGATGCTCGACAAAAAGGGCGGTCCCATCAGCGGCGCCAAGAACTGGACCAGCGGCTTCATGCCCGCCAGTTATCAGGGCGTCGTGTTCCGCTCCGAAGGCACGCCGATCCTCGACCTGAAGAACGCCCGCGGCATGAACGATCGCGAGCAGCGCAAGCTTCTCGACCACCTGAACAGGTTCAATTCCAACCACCTCGCGGATCGCGTCGACAACAGCGATCTCGCCGCCCGCATCGCGAGTTACGAGCTCGCCTACAAAATGCAGGTCTCCACGCCCGAGGCCGTGGATCTCGACAGCGAGCCCGAGCATGTGAAGCGGCTCTACGGCCTGAACGAGGACCGCACCGACGACTTCGGCCGCAAGTGCCTGCTCGCCCGGCGCCTGGTCGAGCGCGGCGTGCGCTTCATCCAGATCTACTCCGGCGGCAACCACAACGACGCCAACTGGGACGCCCACGGCGACCTCGAGAAGAACCACAACTACCACGCCGGCAACACCGACAAGCCCATCGCCGGCCTGCTCGCCGATCTCAAGCAGCGCGGCATGCTGGAGGACACGCTGATCGTCTGGGGCGGCGAATTCGGCCGCCAGCCCACCGCTGAATACGCCAAGGGCACCGGCCGCGATCATAACGCCTACGGATTCACCATGTGGATGGCCGGCGGCGGCATCAAGGGCGGCGTCAGCGTCGGCGCGACGGATGAACTCGGCAGCGCCGCGGTCGAGGATCGTTTCCACGTCAGCGACCTCCACGCGACCGTCCTCAATCAGCTCGGCTTCGATCCCGAGGCCCTGACCTATTTCTTCGGCGGTCTCGACCAACGCCTCACCGGCGTCACCGGCGCCGTTCCGATCCGGCAGATCGCTTCTTGAGACTGCGGGCCAAGCGTTGTTCAACCGAATTAGAAGATCGCATCACGAACCGGATCCTCGTGTTGCTTTTGGACCGTCACGCCGGCGCCTTGGAGTTCAGAGAGAATACCTCGCATTGGAGGCGGCGATATCGTGCGTAGCTCATTGATCAGTTTTGTTTTCTGATCGCGATCTTGTATGTGCTGGTTGATCAGCGCTGCGATCCCATCCATCACCTGCTCCTCGGTTCTCATCCTGTCGTAGCTTGGTCAAATGTGTCGTTGGAGTTCTATTCCGGCTATTCGGAAATATCAAACAACTGCAACTCTTGCATAATGCGCATATTTATGTATTTATGCTTTCATGCGAACCACGATTGACATTCCTGATTCCTTGTTTCGAGAGATCAAGTCTGAAGCGGCGCTTCGCGGGGAGACGATGAAGAGCTTTCTGCTCCGGGCCGCCAAGAGTGAGTTGCAGGGCGGGAAGGCTGGTGGCGGCAAGCGCGCCCGGTTTCCCATCGTTCGCTCGAAGGAGAAAACCTACGACCTGAGCCCGGAGCGTCTGGCTGAGATCATGGAGGAGGAAGATCGTGAACTCACTGCCGGACATTAACGTCTGGTTGGCCCTGACGTTCTCGGGCCATCCCCATCATTCCGCCGCGTTGACCTGGTTCGACGGTCGGCCCGCGAATTCCTGTGCTTTCTGTCGCATGACCCAGCAGGGTTACCTTCGATTGGCTTCAAATCCGAAACTTTTCGGCGCGGACACCCTCACATTGCCCAAGGCGTGGAAGGCCTACGACACAGCCCTCGAGGACGAGCGCGTGGTGTTTGAAACGGAACCCGCCGGAGTCGAAATGGAATGGAGATCCCTGACGTCCGGCGAATCATTCTCCGCCAAGATCTGGAACGACGCCTTCCTGGCCGCGTTCGCCAAGCAGTCAGCGTTGCAACTGGTCACCTTCGACCGGGGATTTCGAAGGTATCCGGGATTGAACCTCAAGTCGCTGCAATGACGCGAAACAGCGCCGTCTTCCGATGCGCGATACACTTTCCGCTTGCGCCGGAAAAGGCCGCAGCTACAGTCCGGGACGACCTCGCAACAGTCGGCGATTCGTGTGGGCGAACGCCGTTTTTTTAATCCCTTGATCCGACCGCCTTGTGAAAATTTTCGCCGGCACCTCCAATCAGCCGCTGGCTGAAGCCATCTGCGATTCCATTGGAATCGAACTGGGCAAAGCCACCACGACGCCGTTCCCGGACGGCGAGAGCTTCTGCAAGATCGAGGAGAACGTGCGCGGCGAGGATGTCTTCCTCCTCCAGTCCACCTCTCCGCCGACCAACCATCACCTGATGGAGATGTTCATCATGATCGATGCGCTGAAGCGCTCGAGCGCGTCGCGGATCACGGCGGTCCTGCCGTTCTATGGCTATGCGCGTCAGGATCGCAAGGACCAGCCCCGCGTTCCCATCACGGCCAAGCTGGTGGCCAACCTGCTCGTCGCGGCGGGGGCCAATCGCGTTTTGACCATGGATCTCCACGCGCAGCAGATCCAGGGCTTCTTCGACATCCCGGTGGATCATCTCTATGCGGCGCCCGTGATCTACGATTACCTGGAGAGCAAGGACCTGAAGAACCTCGTGGTGGTGAGTCCGGATGTGGGGGGGTTGAAGATGGCGCACGCCTACAGTGAAAAGCTGGATGCGGGACTGGCCATCGTGGCCAAGCGTCGACGCAGCGCCACCGAGGTCGAGACCGACGCCGTGATCGGCTCCATTCGCGGAAAGACCGCCCTGCTGGTCGACGATCTGACCGAAACGGCGGGCACGCTCTGCAACGCCGCGCAGGTCCTGAAGGACAAGGGCGCCAAGCAGGTTCTGGCCTGTGTTTCGCACGCCATTCTGGGAGATTTGGGCATCGAAAGATTACGTAATTCAGTGATTGACGAATTGATTACGACTGATAGTGTCCACCGCCCGCCAATTGAAGGGATCAATATAACGACCCTTTCCGTGGCGGAGTTGTTGGGCGAAGCCATCAAACGTATTCACAGCAATTCGTCGGTGACTTCGCTGTTTAAATTCAAAGGCGGGCGCACCAGTTGAACGCATCTGGCGCCCGTTTGTCCGATCAGCGAAAATTATGAAATCATTGCCGTTAACCGCCAACCCGCGGTCCTTGGTCAAGAGCACAGGCGTCAAGAAACTGCGCCGTGAAGGGCGCGTGCCCGCCGTCGTCTACGGTCGGGGTTCCGATCCCGAGAACCTGGAGATCGACGCCAAGGAACTGACGAACCTGATCAACAGCACGGTCGCGGAGAACATTCTGGTCGATCTCTCCATCGACGGAAAGAACCGCCTGGCCCTGCTGCAGGACGTCCAGCACCACCCGTTGAAGGGCGACGTGCTGCACGTCGATCTGCACCAGGTCGCCGAAGACGAGGTCGTGGAGGTCATCGTCCCGATCCAGACGGTCGGCGAAGCGGTCGGCGTCAAGGTCGGCGGCGGCCTGCTGGAGCACGTGCTGCACAAGGTGCGTGTCCGCGCGTTGCCGAAGGATCTCCCCGAGGTCATCCAGGTGGATGTCAGCCCGTTGGAGACCGGCCACACCCTGCACGTCGGCGATATCGTCGCTCCCGAGGGCGTGACCGTCCTCGGCGACAGGAACATCCCGGTCTGCTCCATCGCCAAGTCGCGCGCCAGCCGTTCCGCGGAAGGCGCGGCCGCCGCCGCCGAGAAGGCCGACGCAGCCAAGGGCGGTTCCTGATACGGATTACCGGCGGGGTTCCTGAGGGAGCTCCGCTATCCGGCCCATGGACAACCTGTCACTTGTCGTTGGGCTGGGCAACCCGGGCCGCAAGTACGAGAAGACGCGGCACAATGCGGGTTTCATGCTGGTCGAACTGCTCGCCCGAAGGGCGGGCGCCGACTGGCAGGACGACAAGCGATCCAGGTCGCGCGTCGCCAAAGCTTCGTTCGGCGGACGCCGGGCGATCCTCTGCCAGCCGCAGACTTATATGAACTGCAGCGGCGAGGCGGTCAGGGCGCTGGCGGACTTTTACAAGGTTCCGCGGGAAGATGTTCTGGTGATCGTGGACGATGCGGATATTCCGCTCGGCGCGGTCCGGATGCGACCGGGCGGCGGGTCCGGCGGCCACAACGGGCTGAAGTCGATCGCGGCCCATCTGGGCGGCAACGAGTTCGCCCGGCAGCGGATCGGGATCGGACGGCGGGACGGCTCGCGCGAGATCATCGGGCACGTGCTCGGCGCGTTTGCCGCGGACGAGATGAAGGTTTTGGAACTGGCCCTGGCCAGGGCGGCCGACCAGGCGGAATGCTGGTTGACCGCGGGAATCGAAAGAGCAATGAACGAACACAACGGGGCGGTTGACGCCCCGAACGACGCGAAGGAACAGCAGTGAGAAAGTACGAAGGCTTGTTTATTTTGAATAGCGCCGCCCAGGAGATGGGCATTCCCGAGGCCATTGAAAAGGTCTCCGCCGAGATCGTCGCCGAGGGCGGCAGGATCGAGAACGTGCAGAAGATGGACAAGCGCAACTTCGCGCGCGTCGCCAACAAGAAGAACCAGTCCGGCTACTACGTGAACATCGCGTTCGAGGTTCCGGGCGAGGCCATCGACAAGCTCAACGCGAAGTACAACCTGAACGACCTGGTCTTCCGCGTCATTTTCACCAAAGCGCCGGCGGAGCCCGCCCCCGCGCCAACCGCCTGATCCACCGTGGCCAGCTTCAACAAAGTCATCATCGCCGGGAACCTCACCCGCGACCCCGAGCTGCGCTACACGCCCAAGGGCACTGCGATCGCGCGCATCGGCATGGCCCTGAACCGCCGTTGGAAGAACGACGCCGGCGAGATGCAGGAAGAGGTGACCTATGTTGATGTGGACGCCTTTGGCCGCCAGGCCGAGGTGGTCGCCCAGTATTTGAAGAAAGGCCGTCCGCTGCTGGTCGAGGGCCGTCTGCGCCTGGACCAGTGGGAGGACAAGCAGAGCGGGCAGCGCCGCAGCCAGATGCGCGTTGTCCTGGAGTCCTTCTCCTTCATGGATGGCGGAAGCGGGGGCGGCCGGAGCGAGACCTCGGATCCGTTCGAGCAGTCGGCGCCCACGTCGCGTCCGGCGGCCCCGGCCCAGGGGCGCCCGGTTCCGCCGCCCGTTCACGACGACGGCCTCCCTGAAGACGACGACGTTCCCTTTTGATTGACGGTCGGATTGGCTCCGGCCCGCAAACAACCATTTCAACCCCCAGATATCATGGCCAAGACGAAAGTAATTCTGACATCGCATGTGGAGAGCCTGGGCGGCGAGGCGGACACCGTGGAGGTGGCCCCTGGCTACGCCCGCAACTACCTGATCCCGCAGGGACTCGCCGTTCCCGTGACCCGCGCCAACAAGCGTCAACTGGACGCGTTGCAGCAGCGTCGCGCCGAGCGTGAAGCCAAGGAATTGAAGGACGCCGAAGAACTGGCGAAGAGCGTCGGCAAGCTCATGTTGACCATCAAGGTCCGCACCGGCGACGATGGCAAGATGTTCGGCTCCGTCACCTCGGCGATGGTCCTTGAGGAACTCGAACATCAGTTTGCCGTGCACCTGACCAAGAAGCAGGTCCATCTCTCGGATCCGATCCGCCACACCGGCGAGCACGAAGTCGAGCTGCGCCTGCACTCCGAGGTCACCTGCACCTTGAAGGTGAACGTCGAAAGCCTGAATCCCACACCGCAGGAGGAGGAGGCCGCCGAGGCCGCCGCCTGAGTCCGGGGCTTTCATACAAGGCAATCTTCCGAAGCCCGCCGCCCGAAAGGACGGCGGGTTTCTCGTTCTCCTCCGAGGCTTGTTTCCCGAATCGCAGGGTCTGCCGGACGGGCACGGCGACCGCTCGGGCCGGGGCGTTGCGAAGGCGGCCGCTCGGCGAAGACGGAGCGGCGATTGACCGGCGACCGCATTTCCCGCAACCTCCCCCGCCATATGGGCAACACTTTTGGACATCTGTTTCGCATCACGACCTTCGGCGAATCGCACGGCGGCGGCGTCGGCGTGGTTGTCGACGGCTGCCCCCCGCGTCTGGAGCTGACCGAGGCCGACATCCAGCCCGATCTGGATCGCCGCCGGCCGGGTCAGTCGAAGATCGTCACCCCGCGCAACGAGGCCGACGCGGTTGAGATCCTCTCCGGCACGTTCGAGGGAAGGACGCTCGGCACGCCCATCGCCATGCTCGTCCGCAACAAGGACGCCCGTTCCTCGGCCTACGAGGAAATGGCGGTGAAGTATCGCCCCTCCCACGCGGATTACACCTATGACGCCAAGTATGGCTTCCGAAACTGGCAGGGCGGCGGCCGCACCAGCGCGCGTGAGACCATCGGTCGGGTCGCCGCGGGAGCCGTCGCCAAAAAGATCCTCAAACAGCGCTTTGGCGTCGAGGTCCTCGCCTATGTGAAACAGGTGCAGAACGTGATCGGCGAGGTGGATCCGGAGAAGGTGAAGCTCAAGCAGGTCGAATCAAACATCGTCCGTTGTCCGGACGCCAAGGCGGCGGAAAGGATGATCCGGCTGATTGAGAGAACACGCAAAGCGGGGGACAGCGTGGGCGGCGTTGTTGAAGGCGTCGCGCGGGGTGTCCCGGCGGGCTGGGGCGAACCGGTGTTCGATCGGCTCGAAGCCGACCTTGGCAAGGGCATGCTCAGCCTGCCGGCGACCAAGGGCTTCGAGATCGGCTCCGGGTTCGACGGGGCCAGGCTCACCGGCATGGAGCACAATGACGCCTTCCGCATGCGGCGCGGGCGGGTGCGAACCAAAACCAATCGTTCCGGCGGCGTGCAGGGCGGCATCAGCAACGGCGAGACCATCTTCTTCCGCGTCGCCTTCAAGCCCACCGCGACCGTCATGCATCCGCAGGAAACCGTTTCCAAGGACGGAAGGAACACGACCCTGAAGGGCCGCGGGCGCCACGACGCGTGTGTCCTCCCGCGCGCCGTGCCGATCGTGGAGGCCATGACCGCGTTGACGCTCGTCGATCACGCGCTGCGCCACCAGGCGCAGTGCGGGGAGTGACCAGGCGGGCGGGCGTTCAAGGGAGTGACTGCTCCTGACCGCACGTCTGCACATTGCGCCTGAACCGGGCTCCGAGAACGCGAAGCTTGGATCAAGGACGCGTGGCCGACTCAATGTCGCAAATGGTTGCCCCCTCATCCCTCATACCGATACCCCACGCCGTGCACGGTCCGAATGATACGGGGTTTCGCGGGGTCGCGTTCGATGCGCTTGCGGAGTTGGGAGATGTGCTGGTCCAATGCCCGGCTGTTGGGGAAGTAGTCGATGCCCCAGCAGGCGTCCAAGATTCGGTCGCGTGACATCGCCCTGCCCGCGTTGTCGTGCAGCAGGATCAGGATCTTGATGTCACGCAGGCTCACCTCGATGGTCTGCCCGTCCCGGTAGGCGCGCAGCTCCGCCGGCGCAACCCGCAGGTCGCCCATTTCGAAGGGCTTGTTCTCCGCCGATTCCGAGGCGTTGTTTCGCGCCAGGCTCCGCCGGGTCACGGCGCGTATGCGCGCCACGACCTCCTTTACGCCGAAAGGCTTGACGATGAAATCGTCCGCGCCCAGTTCCAGTCCCAGCACCTTGTCGATCTCCTCGGACTTGGCGCTGATGAAGAGGATCGGGATCTGATCGTCGAGACGCCGCAACTCACGACAGACCGCATAGCCGTCCCGGCCGGGCATCATCACGTCGAGACAGACCGCGTCGGGCTTCTCCCGATGGAACAACTCCAACGCCGTCTCGCCGTTGTCGGCCACCAGGGTCTCGTAGCCTTCGTCGTTCAGGATCTGCGCCAGGCCCTTGCGTGTGTTGGGGTCGTCCTCTGCGAGCAGTATCTTCATGCAGCGTCTTTCGTTGTCCCGGTTTTCAAGGTCAGTTCGAAGGTCGCGCCTTCTGCGGAATCCACGATGGTCAGATCGCCGCCATGGTTGCGCGCCTGTTCCCGGGCGATGGCGAGTCCGATGCCTGTGCCGGCGACGCCTTCGGTCAGGCTGTCGCTGAGCCGCTGGAACGGCTGGAAGACAGTTTCGCGTTGATCGGTCGGAATACCCGGTCCGCGATCTGCGACCCGGACAATCAGGACGCCGTCGCGGGTCTCGCTGAGAACGTCCATTTCCCCTTTGACGGCGGCGTACTTCTCCACATTGCCCAACAGATTGCCGAGAATCTGTTCCAGGAAGTCCGAGTCAAGGGTCGCCTCGTCCGGCGCGCCTGACGTGAACGATACAGTCACGCCCCTGGCGTCCAGAGCCGGGCGGAAATGCTCGATCGTCGCGCGGATGATGTCATCAGGAACACAACGGCGCGGGTTGGGCGTCAGGTTGCCGCGTTGGTCTTTTGCGAAGGCCAGCACGTTTCCGATCATGCGACTGAGTCGCTGGCTTTCGCTGACGATCACCCGCAGATTCTCGCGGGCCGATTCGTCGGCGTCCTCCATGCGCGGCTCGAGCATCTCGGCATACATGCGGATGTTGGTCAGCGGCGTCTTCAACTCGTGCGACACCTGGTTGACGAAGCTCACCCGCTGGGCGGCCTCGCGAATCTCGCGCGCATTCTCGCGGAAGAAATAGACCGCCAACGCCGCGACCACGAGACTGCTCAAGGCCAGCGCCGTCCCGACATTGAACCAGGCTCCGCCGCTCGAAAGCGTCCCCGGTTCCGAGTGGTAGTTCAGGGTCCACATCGAGAGCGGCGCATCGACGGCCATGCGCACCTCCGGCTCGGCGTTCTCCGGCGGATCGTAGGCTCCCCATTGATAGATCGCGTGATTCTGGGCGTTCCGCAGCGCGATCCTTCCGCTCAGGCTGGCCGAGGGTTCAAACTCGGTGTCCGGCAGTCCGCTCACCACATCGGAAAGCAACGCCATCCGATCCACCTCCACCCCGACCAAATGGCCCGACTGGTGTCGTTGCCAGTGGATCAGGTGGACGCCGTTGCCCCAGAACCAGGAGTGCCAGCCGCGCTGCCCGTCGTGGGGGCTGCGGTTGGAGTCCGGGGAAGCGACGTGACGCGCTGTCAGGCTGCCGGCCCATCCCCGGCCGTTTCGGCCGGAATCGGTCTGGGAGGCAGACTTCTGGCTCGCGGGATCTTGTTCCCGGCCGAAACGAATCCCGGACTCCCAGACCAACCTTGTCCGCTCAAAGAACCCCTTTTCCTTGTCGGTGGCGTTGCCGTCCAGCAGGGGGAAAAGAAAACCGCCGTCGGGCCGGAGGACGAAGATCTGTCTGGCCAGGCGCGATTCGCGGACCTTCCTCCGAAGGGCGGATGCCTCGATCCCGGTTTCTGACTGCGATTGGGCCGCGCTCTGCGTCCTTGTCGGTTCGGCGACGAAGGGCGGCAGATCCAGCAGCGCTCCCAAATCCCGCTCCGCCTGCTCCACGACAGCCGCCACCGCCTCCTTGCGCACGGCCAGCTGGTTGGACATCAACTCCCGATATCGCGCCTCGACCTGCGCCTGCTCTTCGCGCGCCAGCCCGGCTCCCAGCCATGCCAGGAGTCCGAGCGGCGCGAGAACAATGAACAGGTAGGTTGCGAACAGTCGCGGCTTCACTTCTTTGAGGATGGACTTGTCGTTTGTCGGGCCGGAGCCGGACGTTGTTGAACCTGGGCCCCTGAGGAATTGGATGGGATTGTGCCGCGCGAGCGCAGCTGGAACTTCCCCTGCTGGATGGCCTGCTGTTCGTAGCGCATCTGCTTGCGGTTCGCGTTCCACTTGGCCGCGTCGAGATTGGCGGCTGAAAAGTCGTTCAACGCGCGGTAGTCCCGAAGAAAACCGGATTGGTAGCGCTCGGCGTTCTCCTTGAGGTAGGCGCTGTTGCTCAACAGGAGATTGCGGGCCTCCTCGATGCGTCCCTGGTCCCGCAGCGCCGTGGCCTTCTTGTTGTTCTCCACCGCAATCTGCGAAATGCTGGCGACCATGACCTCCGTGCTCACCGCCTTGGCGATTTCCGAATCCGAGTCCGTGAAACGCGCGGCGACCGAGCTGCTCAACCGGTCGTCAACCAGGGTTTCCATGTTGAGGTAGTCCAGGTGTACGGTGGCGATGTCGCGCACGGCGCCCACGCGGGTGGCCGGGACTTCGACTTCCAGAAGGACAAACTGTTCCTGCCCGCTGTAGATCTGGTTCATGGTTGTCACCACGGTCTGGCCGGCGATGTCCGCCTCGCGTCCCAGTGTCCGGACAGGGCGCACCCCTTCGCGGCACGTGATTTTCACCACGACCTTCTGGGCCACCACCTGCAACGCCTCGCCGAAGTCCTCGTTGAAGATCCTCGTCAGCTGCGCGGGTTCCTCGATGAAGCTGTGGCTGCCGTCGCTCTTCATCGCAAGCTGCGTCATCAGGTCCTCGTTGTAGCCGAGGCCCAGTCCGAGCGTGGTCACCGAGATGCCCTCCTTGGCCAGCGACGCCCCGAGTTCGCCCAGCTCCTGCGGACTCTTGGGCCCGACGTTGGCCTGACCGTCCGAAAGCAGGAAAATGCGGTTGACGCGTTTGGGATCGAAGAACTTCCGCAGCTCCGCAGCGCCCTTGCTGACGCCGCCGAACAGCGCCGTGCTGCCGCCGGCCTGGATGAGATCGATCTGGGAGTTGATGCGCGCCTTGTCGGTCACCTTGGTGGCCGGCGTCAGCACGTTCACCGTGGAATCGTAGGACACGACCGAGACAATGTCGTCGGCTCCCAATCGGCCGATCGCCATCTTGGCGGCCTCGCGCGCCTGGCGGATCTTCTCGCCCTGCATGGAGCCGGACTTGTCCAGGACGATCGCGATGTTGACCGGCGGGCGTCTGGAATCGGGTGTCCGTTCAAAGCCGGTGAGCCCGACTTTCAGGTGGGTGGTCTGTTTCAGGCCGGCCTTGAGAACCGGCTTGGCCAGTTCAACGTTGAGTTGGACCTGGTCGGCCGTCGTCGCGACGGCAAAGGCGAACAACGCCGCCGCGGCTGTCAGGCGACGGATGGGTGAGGCAGTGGAGGTGTTCATGGCATCCGATGGGGATTGAAGTTGCAGGTTTGAGGAATCACAAGGTTTCATGTCGCCTCCAATCTGCCCCCGTTCCGTGAAAAGCGGGTCAGCGCCGCGTCAGGGGAATGTAAGAAGAATGTCAGCGCGGCGGAGCGCCGGTGAAAGCTCCAAATCCCAAGCTCCAAGTTCCAAAGAAGCTCCAAGCGTCAAATCCCAAAGGAGTTCGCGTGTGGTTCAGTCGCCGATTGGTGGTCCCAAAAGCGGCGGTTGGAGGGTGAGATTTGGTGTGACCTGTTTGGAGTGTCGGAGTTGTGGAGTTGTTGGGATTCCACCAAAGGGTGAGCCAGTTCCAATGCTCCAATTCTCCGCAACTCCATTACTGCGTTTTGGCGCCGGAAGCGCGTTTCCGTTTTGGGGATGGTTTGTCCTGTGTCGCCCTCCAACCGGATCGGGAAGTTTGGAGCTTGGAACTTCTTCACTCTCCCCCAAACGCCCCCGCATAGCCTCCCAGCATATCCCGCCAGAACGATTGCGTTCCGGGATCGAGGAACATCCAGATCACCGCGGCGAGCGCGATGTAGGGTCCGTAGGGAATCCGCGCGGACCAGGAACGCTTTCCGATGGCGATCAGCCCCACTCCAACGATGGACCCGATCAGCGAGCTGAACATCAGTGTGAACAGCGTCGCCTGCCAGCCCATGAAGGCGCCGATCGCCGCCATGAATTTCACATCGCCCAGGCCCATCGCCTCGCGCGGCAGGATGATCTCGTCGGTCACGACCTCCATGAACCGGATCGGCTCCGGGTCCAGTGTCTCATCGCCGATGAACAACGCGTTCTGCGTGAGGCGGACGGGGACGTCAAAGTAACAACGGTCGGCAAGTTCGAGTTGTTTGGCGCGGAAGCCGATGAAGTCGGACTTCCGGTAGAACAGCTCGTCGTAGGGAATCTCCTCCTCCGGCAGGAACAGGCTGACGTCGGTGAAGGTCAGTTTTGAATCAGGAGCCAGGTTCACGCGCTTCTTGCCGAACATCAGCTTGCCCATCCGGAGGATCGCGTAGACCACGCCGCCGCCGACCGCGATGCCCAACAGGCTCCGCCCCATCGCTTCAATGGCCCCGGCGGCGTTGTGCAGGGACGGAATCAACGCCGAGGCGATGAAGCCGACGCCGACGCCGCTCAGGGTGATTTCGTCGGGGATGATGAAGTGCTCGAAGTCGATCAAGGTCGCGCAGATGAAGCCGGCCAACACCACGCAATGGGCCATCGCGAGAAACGGGGAGATGTGGCCGAACGCGAGCCACGCGGACAGAAAGGCAAAGGCCGTCAGCAGTTCGACGAGGAAATAGCGCGCGGAGAAGGCGGCTCCGCAATTGGCGCACCTGCCGCCGAGTTGGAGCCAGGTCACCAGCGGGATGTTGAGCTGCCAGGGAATCTTGTACTCGCACGAGGGGCAGTGGGATCCGGGATGGATCACGCTCATCCCCAGCGGCATGCGATGGATGCAGACATTGAGAAAACTCCCCCACAGCGATCCGAAAATGAAGAACACCGCCGACCAGTAATGAAACGGAACGGACTGCCAGTATTGCGGATCTATCAGGTCTTCAAGCATCAGGTCGTCTTCTTGTCAGTCGTGGCCGGCGCCAAGGTGTCGTTCGAGCGCGGCGCGCATCGTGCCGGCCGGCGCGGTCTTTCCCGACCAGATCTCCAGCGCCTTCACGCCCTGCCAGAGGAGCATGCCCGTTCCGTCGGCAATCCGGCAATCGGCGCTTTGGGCGGCTTTCAACAAGGCGGTCTTCTCCGGACGGTAGACCATGTCGTAGACCGCGACCGCATTGCCGATGGAAAAACGCGAATCATCCAGCGGGGACGGATCGTCCGATTTCAGCCCCAGCGAGGTGGCGTTCAGGATCAGGTCCACCTTCGTCTCCGGCGAGGGGTGGCCCACCGTCACGTTCACGGTCGGATGCGCCGTCCGGATTTCGTCGGCGATCTGAGCGGCCTTGGACTCCGTGCGGTTGACCAGCCACAAACGCTCGACGCCCTCGGCGGCCAGTTTCAGGGCGGCGACGCGTCCCGCGCCGCCCGCGCCCAGAAGCAGGACGTCGGCGCCCTTGGGTTCGCAGTCCAGGTCCTCTCGCAGGGAGCGGGTGATGGCGTCGGCGTCCGTGTTGAAGCCGCGGGTGCGGACTTCCTGAACATCACCGCCCGGCCATTGTCCGAGCGGACTCCATTCGCCCGCGTCATTCCGCCCTTCGAACATCACGGTGTTGACCGCGCCCCAGGTCCGGGCCGACTCGTCGAGCTCGTCCACGAGATCGACCGCGAGGAGTTTGTGTGGGACGGTGAGGTTCAGGCCGATGTAGCGCATTGCGCGGGCGCCCTCGATCGCGGCGGCCAGGTCATCCGGCCTGGTCTCGAAAGCAATGTAACGCCAGTCCAGACCCAGTTCGGCGATGCCGGCATTCTGCATCGCAGGGGACGCGGAATGCCGGATCGGATGGCCAAGCACGGCGCAGATGCCGGTGCTGGCGGAAATGGGACCAGGATTGGGTTCGGACACGCGCGGAGCTTAGGTGGGGACTTTCGAAGTGCAAGGCGAATGCGGGCCGGGCGGTGTCGGAATTGCACCCGCGGATGGCAAAGCCGACCCACGGATAAGATTCCGTCTTCGGTGGGGTTCAATCAAATGCCCGTGCCCTGGCGTCCGATCCACTCCCGGGGATCACCCCAGCGCTTCCAGAATCGAATCCACATCAAAAACACACCCGCCCCACGTTCCGCCGCTGACAGATTGCAGGGCGGCCCAAAGCCGGGTGTCGGCCGGAAGCTCAGGATTCGGCGCCATGTCCGCGCGAGACGGACGCTCGTTCAGAACCGCCATCCCGTCTTCCGGCGAAAATGTCCGGCCGTCCTCACCGACGAAATTTGCGGAGCCGGCGTTCGCATTCCGATCGATTTCAATCCGGATGACGTCGTCGTCCCTGAGCTTCCCGATGGGGCCGCCGGCGAGGCCTTCGGGGCCCGCGTGGCCGATGCAGGCGCCGGTTGAGACGCCGGAGAATCGCGCGTCGGTGATCAAGGCGACATGTTTGCCGAAGGGGAGGTATTTCAATGCGGAGGTCACCTGGTAGGTTTCCTCCATGCCGGTTCCGGTGGGGCCGATGCCGGTCAGGACCATGACATCGCCGGCCTTGATTCCGCCATTCTTGATCGCCGCGATGGCGGCCTTCTCGCTGGTGAACACGCGCGCCGGACCTTCCATGCGGAAGACGCCGTCGTCATCGACGACCGAGGCGTCGATGGCCGTGCTTTTGATGACTGCGCCTTCGGGGAAGATATTGCCGCGCGGAAAAGTCACCGTGCTGGTCAGGCCTCGCGCCCGGGCGCGATCCGGCGACATGATGACTTCATCCGGGTCGATGCCGTCGCGCTCCTGAAGAATTTCCCGGAAGCGTTGGCGGCGCTCTGAGGACTCCCACCAATCCAGATTGGCGCCGAGCGTTTCGCCGGTGACGGTCCGGGCGTCCAGGTCCAGGAGCTCCATCCCCCGCAGATGCAGCATGACCTCCGGAACGCCGCCCGCGAGAAAGACGCGCACGGTTGGATGGTGCACGGGCCCATTGGGCAGCACACTGACCAAACGGGGAACACGGCTGTTCACCTCGATCCAATCCTCGACAACCGGCCGCTTCAATCCGGCCGCGTGCGCGATCGCGGGGATGTGAAGCAACAGATTCGTCGAGCCGCCGAACGCGGCGTGCACGATCATCGCGTTGCGGATTGCGGCGTCGGTCACGATGTCGGGCGTCTTCAACCCTTTTTCATCCAGGGCCGCCAACGCGCGCGCCGAGCGCGCGGCCATGTCCGTCCAGACGGCTTCGCCCGACGGGGCCAGGGCGGAATGCGTCAACGACATTCCCAGCGCCTCGCCGACCACCTGCGCGGTCGCCGCCGTTCCCAGGAACTGACAGCCGCCGCCGGGCGAACCGCAGGCGCGACAGCCGGCCTCCGCGGCTTCCTCCAGCGAAAGCAGGCCATGCGAGTATCGCGCGCCGATCGTCTGCACGACGGCCGTGTCTTCGCCAACTTCCGGCGGCAGGGTGACGCCTCCGGGAACCAGGATGGTCGGCAGATCCGGCGTTCCGGCGAGCGCCATCATCATCGCGGGCAGCCCCTTGTCGCAGGTGGCGACCCCCATGACGCCGGAGCGCGTCGGCAGGGAGCGGACCAGTCGACGAAACACCGTCGCGGCGTCGTTGCGGTAGGCGAGGCTGTCGAACATGCCGGGCGTGCCCTGCGAGCGACCGTCGCAGGGGTCCGAGCAGCAACCGGCAAAGGGAATGGCGCGCAGTTCCTTGAACTCCCGGGCCGCCGCCTGCGCCAAGAGCCCGATCTCATAGTGTCCGGTGTGATAGCCCAGCGCGATCGGCGTCCCGTCCTCCGCGCGGATGCCGCCCTGTGTGCTGAGGATGAGGAATTGTTTGCGGCCCAGTTCGGACGCGCGCCAGCCCATGCCCGCATTCTGCGTCATCCCGAAGATGTCGCCGCTGGGACGTTCTTTGAGCATGTCGCCGGTCAGGGGCAGGGCGCCTTCGGGGCTGGGCCCCCTGGTGCGGATCTCGAAGATGGCGGCATCGCCGGACAACAGGCCGTTCAAGTCGTTCATCGGCGTGATTCAAACGCAATGCCCGGAAAAAGGGCAGCAAGGAATTCAAGGGAGGCACCGTCAAATATCGCGCAGAATCTGTAATGGTCGTCTGCGGACTCCACCGTTAGTCTCCCACCCATGTCGGAAGAACCGGAAAAATCGAACGACCGGTTGGAGGTCGAAACCAGCGATGGTTCGGCGATGGTCCTGTCCCATACGGAGGAGCGCGATCCCCTGGCCGGGTTTCCGCAATGGGTGCGCATCCTGGATCTCTACAAGTGGCCCCTGGCCGCCATGTTTGCCTGCGTCATTGCGCTGATCGGCTACATGGTCGCGCTCAAGGCCGCCAAAGAGACCGCGGTCTCCGCCGGACAGGCCGTCCAGGACACCATCGACAGCGTGGGCGACGCCGCGGCCCGCGTGGCCGAGCGCTTCCATGCCGGCTACATCACCGAAACCTTCACATCCGCCATTCCTGAACTCAATTCCTCCGGCATGAAGCTTGAACTCGCCATGATGCGATCGGTCGAGACCTTCCGCCGCAGCGAGGCCAAGACCGCGCTTTGGGACTCCGTCTACCTTGGCACGACCACCACCGAGATCCGCGTGCCGGTCACCTATCGTTATCACCTCGATCTGGTCGGCCCCTGGAAACTCGATGTCGAAGGCCAGAGCTGCATCGTCGAGGCGCCGGCCTTCCAACCCACGCAACCGCCGGCGATCCACACGGAGCGCATGCAGAAATGGTCCGAGCGCGGTTGGGCCCGCTTCAACGAGGAGCAGCAGATGAGCGCGCTGGAGCGCAATATCACGCCCAGCATCCAACGCTTCGCCGCCGACGACAAACACATGAGCCTCGTCCGCGAGGAGTGCCGCAAGAAGGTCGCGGAATTCGTCCGTGACTGGCTGCTGCGCGAGGACCAATGGCGCACGGACCGTTTCAGCAGCATCAAGGTGATCTTCGCTGATGAAAAGGAATTCGAAGCCGGGCAGTTTGCCCCCACCATCCGGATCAAGGAGCCCCTGCCGGGGAATTGATCTGCGGTTGGCTGGACCTGTTGGTATCAGGCGCGCGGCCTCGGTCCACTCCGGTCGGCGCTGAAGAAACTGATGAAGTCCGAGAGCGGGCCTCAGGCCCGGCCCAGGTATTTGCCGGTGCGGGTATCGACGGAGATCATGTCGCCGGTCTTCACGAACAGCGGGACCTGCACGACCTTGCCGGTCTCGAGTGTGGCCGGTTTCTGGGGATTGTTGACCGTGTCGCCCTTCAGCCCCTCCGCGGCCTCCGTGACCTTCAGCTCCACCGTGGGCGGCAGTTCGACCGCCACGGGATCCCCCTCCAGTTTGACGACCTCGCAGACCGTGTTCTCGGTGATCATGTCGGCGATGTCCTCCAGCAGGCTGCCCGGCAGTTCGACGGAGTCGTAGGTCTCCGGGTCCATGAAGAAATAGGAGGAACCGTCCTGGTAGCTGTATTCCAGCTTGATCCGGTTGACCATCATGGTCTCGACCTTCTCGCTGGGATTGAAGCGGATGTCCTTGGTCTTGCCGCTCGCGAAGGAGCGGATGGTGGCCATGATCAGGGCATTGCCCTTGCCGGGGGTGCGGTGGACCAGGTCCAGAATGACGCCGGTGTCGCCCTTGACCTTGATGGCCTGGCCCTTTCTCAGTTTTGTCGCTACAACCGCCATGACTGCAAATGATGTTCTCTGATTATTCCGTATGGGTGAAAAGCGGGAGGATTGAAAGCAGGACCGACAACCGGAAGCAAGGGTATTCTGGCACCTCGCCCCGGACCGGGTGGAAGACCGGTTGACTGCGGAACCCCCGGGACCCAAGCTTTCCGCCTTATGCGCCAACCCGCCGCCGCTCTCATCCTGTCGTTGACGATGGTCGCTTCGGTCCCGGCCGCGCCCGCATTCCGCGTCCTGCCGGCGGATTTCAATGCGGACAAGGCCGGCCAGATGATGCGCTCCTTTCAGCGCGGGCGCGTTCATGCGGCATTGGATCGCCGCCTGCGCGAACTTGAGGAGGCGATGCAATCCCGCGATGGAATCGCCCGCTACCAGGCCAGGCGAAAGGCGTTTCTCGACGGAGCTTTCGGCCGTCCGCCTGTCGAGGCCCCGCTCAATCCGAGGATCACCGGACGCAGCAAACGCGACGGTTTTTCCGTTGAGAACCTCATCATCGAGAGTCTTCCCGGATACCATGTCACGGCCAACGTCTACCGTCCGGACGGTCGCGGTCCGTTTCCCGGCGTTTTGCTCCCCTGTGGCCACTCGGCCAACGGCAAGGCCTATGAATCCTACCAGAAGGCGGCCATTCTTCTCGCGCGACACGGCTTCGTGGTCCTCTGCTTCGATCCCGTCGGCCAGGGCGAGCGCCGGCAACTGATCGGTCCGGACCCCGGGCCGATCCAACGCCGCAGCGAACACAACGATCTCGGCGTCGCGCCGATTCTCCTCGGTCACACGCTCGGAGCCATGATGGTCTGGGACGGCATGCGCTGCCTCGATTACCTGTGCGCCCGCCCCGACGTCGATGCGACGCGTATCGGTTGCACGGGCAATTCGGGCGGCGGCAACCTGACCAGTTTTCTCATGGCGTTCGACGATCGCATCGTCGCGGCCGCCCCCGGCTGCTTCATGACGACGCATCGCCTGAAGAACGAGAAGCCCGGCCCCGGCGACGCGGAGCAAAACCTCTTTGCCCAGATCCGCGAGGGATTCGACCATCCGGATTTCATGATCGTCCGCGCGCCCAAACCCACATTGATTCTGGCGGCGACGCGCGACTTCGTGCCCATCGAGGGAACCTGGGAGGCCTTCCGACAGGCCAAGCGCGTTTACGCGCAACTGGGGCATCCCGAACGCATCGACCTGATTGAAGCCAACGAGAAACATGGTTTCACCAAACGTCTTCGGGAAGGGGTCGTCAGGTTCTTTGCGCGTTGGCTTCAGGGGAGGAGCATCGAGGCGTTCGAACCGGAGGATGTACCCACGCTGCCGGACGCCGAACTCCAGGCGACCGAACGCGGGCAGGTCCTCTGGATGAAGGACGCGCGATCCATCCTTGATGTTTTCAGCGAGACCGAGCGTCGCCTGGCCGGAGCGCGCTCGGCGCCGACACGGGACCTCGTCCGTAAGACGACGGGAATCAGGAAGCTGGAGAGCCTGCCCGCGCCGGCGGTCGAGGAAGTCGGCGGCGACGTCCCGCGAAAGTTGGTCCTTCGCCCCGAACCGGGCATCGCGACGCCGGGTCTGCACTGGCCGGTCGGCGACAGGACGCCCGTCCTGCTCGCTCCGGACAAGGGAATGAACGCGGCGGTCGAATTGGCGCGAAGACTCCATGCTCAAGGCAGCCCCGTCCTGATCGTCGAGGTCCGTGACACCGGCGAGACCAGGACGAGAAACTGGCGCTTCCATGGCGCTGATTCGCATATCGGTCAGATGCTCGGCCGAAGCTGGCTGGCGATGCGCGCCGAGGATCTGCTCGTCAGCGCCCGTTGGTTGGCTGAAGCGGAGGGACGGACCCCGGTTCGTCTGCACGCCCACGGCGAGGTTGCGCCGGCCGCCCTGCATGCGGCCTTTCTGGAACCGGATCTGATCCGGGGCGTCGAGCTCATCGATGGCCTGCCCTCCTGGCGCAGCCTGATGACCGATCGCAACGCCCATCGGGAGATCCACCAGGCCGTCCACGGCGCGCTGAGACACTACGATCTGCCCGATCTCCTGACCGGCGCCACGCGCGATCCGAAGAAATAGCCCGCTGCTTTGGAGTTCCCGCTTGTCAGCCCGGCCGGGCCTTTGGCAAGCTTCGCTATGGCAGCCAACCAAGAACCGAATTCCCTCGATCGCGAGTTCTATCTCCGGGCCGACGACTTCTTCACGGCCAACAAGGATTGCGCCCTCACCTACGACGATCTCACGCTGGCCACGCTGTATTCCGAGATCCTTCCGCGCGACACCCAGCTGGAGACCAGCCTTGCCGAGGGACTCGACCTGCACCTCCCCATTGTGTCCTCGGACATGGACACGGTCACCGAATCCCGCATGGCGATCGCCATGGCCCAGAACGGCGGCATGGGCCTGATCCACTACAACATGAGCGAGAAGGACCAGCTGAAGGAGGTCTCGCGCGTGAAGAATCACGTCCACGGTCTGATTCAGGATCCCATCACCGTGGCGCCGGATGAGACCATCGGGCACGTGCTGGACGTGATCGACCGCCGGGGTTTCACCTTCAGCACGTTTCCGGTGGTCGATGAAACAGGAAAACTGATCGGTCTGCTGCCCGGCAGTGTCGTGCGGCCCCGCTACTCCGGCCGCACGGCCAAGGAGGCGCTGACGCCGCGCGATGAGGTCTTCACCCTCAATGAAAAGGAATTGGGACAGGATCCCATCGCCCGGGCCGACCAGTTTTTTGCCGACCATCCGCGCATTGACAAGCTGATGGTCGTCGATGATGACGACCGGCTTTGTGGATTGTTCACCCTGTCGGATGTGGACCGGATCACGCAGGAGCGGCAGGCGCAGTTCAAACCGGCGCGTGATTCGCAGTTCCAGTTGGTCTGCGGCGCCGCCGTTTCCGCCACCCGCAACGCCTTCGGCGAACTGGATCGCGACCGTATTTCGCAGCACATCGGCGCGCTCGTCGAACGCGGCGTCGATGCGGTGGCCGTCTCCACGGCCCACGGCCACACCAAGGGAGTCGGCGACACGGTGCGCCTGATTCGCGACGTCTTCCCCGACCTGCCGATCATCGCCGGCAATGTGACCAGCGGGGCCGGCGTGGAGTATCTCGCCGATTGCGGGGCGAACTGCATCAAGATCGGCCAGGGCCCCGGCAGCATCTGCACGACGCGCGTCGTGGCCGGCGTGGGCATCCCCCAGATGTCCGCCCTCTATGTGGCCGGCAAGGCGGCGAGGAAGAAGGGCATTGCCATCCTTGCCGACGGAGGCATCAACAAGTCCGGCGACATTGTGAAGGCATTGACCCTCGCTGACGCCGTCATCTGCGGGGGACTGTTGGCCGGTTGCGAGGAGGCGCCGGGTGAAATCCTCGAGATCAGCGGCAAACTCTACAAACAATATCGCGGCATGGGCAGCCTCGCCGCCATGAAGGCCGGATCCGCCGCGCGCTACGGCCACAGCTCCAAGGACACCACCCGAAAGGTCTCCGCCGAAGGCGTCGAGGCCCTGAAGGAGGTTTCCGGATCGGTCGACAAGGTGCTGGGGCAACTGATTGGCGGCATCCAATCCGGCATGGGCTACCTCGGGGCGGGAGACCTGGCCGAACTGCGCGATCGCGCCCGCTACATCCGCATCAGCGCCGCCGGCCAGCGCGAATCCGCCACCCACGACATTGTCGAACTCAAGACCGGGGCCTGATCGGGGATTCAGTCCCGATCCCGCTCGGCGGCCAGGTAGGGGGTGAGCTTTTCGGCAAGAGCCCCGGGAATCCGGGCTCCCTTGTTTTCCAGATCCGTGCAGGCGTGCCGGGTCAGGCCGTGAAACAGCAGTCGGTCGTCCTCGGTGACAATGCGATACGCGACGTCCAGCCGGATTCGGGCAAGGGATGTCAGCCAGAGATCGACGTGGATCCGTTCGTCGTATCGGGCGGCCCTTCTGTAGTCGGCCTCGCAATGAATCACCGGAAACGCAAAACCCTCGTCTTCAAGGTCTTGGAAAGGATGTCCCAGCATTCGAAAGAACCCGCCCCGGGCCGCCTCCAGAAAATCGAAGTAACGGGCGTAGTAGACGTGGTTGCCGACGGTGCAGTCGGCGTAGGTGACGCGCAGGGTGTGACGAAATGTGCTGTGCGCCTGCATGGGCCAATTCTACCTGAATACCGCCCTGAGGCCAGCTTCGGATGCTCCACTGCGTGTCCCGAACGACAAACCCGGTTGCGTTTGCGCCAAATGGGCGTAATTTGTGCGGCCTTTTTGACTTGAGTTCCTGATCGAAACGCGCACCCTGAACGCAGATATTCCTCTTTTGCCCCAGGCATGAGCAAAGCCAGTCCCTCTCCGCTCTTTTTCAGCCGATCTCGAACCGACGCCGCATTGGGCGCGGCGACGGGGAGTTCGTGGACCCCGAACACGGATGTCTATGTCGCGGACGGCGGTCTGGTGGTCACGGTCGAGTTGGCCGGCATGCGTCGCGAGGATCTGGATCTGGCGGTGGACGGACGGCGATTGATTGTCAGCGGCGCCCGGTTCGACGGCTCGCGCGACGCCAATTCCAAGTTTCTTGTCATGGAGATCAATTATGGGGCGTTCGAGAGCGTGATCGACGTCCCGGACGGTTACGATCTCGCCAAAGCGAAGGCCCTGTATCAGAACGGCTTCCTGCGCATTGAGATCCCCGCGGCGGGCAAGACGTCGCGGAGGAGGAAGATTCCGGTTTCGGATGATTGAGGTTCCGGCGCGGAACTTTTTCCCGGGGGCGGCCATTCATTGAGGTGACGGATTTCCCATGAGTTCTCCGGACACCGAATTCATCAACATCCTCAAGGCCTCCGAACTCGTCGATGATCCCGGCGCCCGCGGTTCGGCAAAGGCCATGCCCGACACGCTTCCCATCCTCGGCTTGGCGGATGTCGTCATCTTTCCCGGCCTCATTGTTCCGTTGATCGTCGACACCGCCGAGGGCGCCCGACTGATCGACGACGTGGTGCAGGGCGATCGCTTCCTCGGCCTCGTGCTCCAACGCAGCCCGGACATCGACTCGCCCGCTCCGGAAGACCTGTACGACCATGGCTGCGCGGGCCGGGTCACCAAGATGCTCAAGACCACCGACAACACGGTCCGTGTCCTGGTCGAGGGCGTCCGGCGGTTCGAGATCGTCAAATACCCCTCCCGCAAGCCTTACCTGAAGGCGAAGGTCAACTACCTGTCCGGTGAGGCCAAGGAGTCGGTCGAACTCACGGCCCTGACCCGCAACGCCCGCAAGGCCTTCGAGGAGGTCGTGGAGCTCTCACCCGGGTTGAGCGAATCGGTCAGCGAGACCGCGGAAAACACGGATGATCCCAGCCGGCTGTCGGACCTGATCGCCGCCAACCTGAACCTTGGTCTCGATGAGCGGCAGGAACTCCTCGCGGCCAACAACGTCGTCGAGCGACTGAACCGCCTGTTGCCGCTGCTGCATCGCGAGCGGGAGGTGCTGCTGCTGGGTTCGAAGATCCAGAAGGACGTGGCCGGCGTGATGTCGAAGACCCAGCGCGAGCATTTCCTCCGGGAGCAGATCCGCGCGATCCAACGGGAGCTCGGCGAGACCGACCCGGCCGCCGACGCGGCCAACGAGCTGTTGACCGAGATCGAGGCCAACGAGCTCCCGCCCGAGATCGCCGAGGTTGCCCGCAAGGAGCTCAGTCGACTGCAACAAACCCCGCCCTCTTCCGGAGAACACGCCATCATCCGCAATTACCTCGATTGGATTGTCCATCTGCCCTGGAACACGACGACGGAGGACCGGATCGATCTGGACGAGGCGGCGCGGATCCTGGACGCGGGCCATCACGGCCTGGCCAGAATCAAGGACCGGCTGCTGGAGTTCCTGGCGGTCATCCAGTTGCGCCGATCGCTGAAAGGGCCGCTGTTGTGCCTGGTCGGACCGCCGGGAGTGGGCAAGACCTCGCTCGGCAAGAGCGTTGCGGAGGCGCTGGGGCGGAAGTTCCTCCGGATCTCCCTGGGCGGCGTGCGCGATGAGGCGGAGATCCGCGGGCACCGGCGGACCTATCTCGGCGCCATGCCGGGCAGGATCATCCAGGGGCTCCGGAAGGTCGGCAGCGCGAATCCCGTGGTCCTGCTGGACGAACTGGACAAGGTGGGCGCGGACTCACGGGGAGATCCCGCCGCCGCCCTGATGGAGGCCCTCGATCCCCAGCAGAACCAGACCTTCACCGATCATTATCTGGACCTGCCCTTCAACCTGTCGCGCGTCATGTTCATTGCCACGGCAAACTGGCTGGATCCGATCCACCCCGCCCTGCGCGACCGGCTGGAGGTCATCGAACTGCCGAGTTACACGACGACCGAAAAAATTCAGATCGCCAAACGACACCTCGTGCCGCGGCAGCTTGCCGAACACGGCTTGACGAGGAGCCAGGCCCGGATCCAGGACGCGGCGCTGAAGGGCATCATCGAACAATACACGCGAGAGGCCGGCTGCCGGCAGCTTGACCGCGAGATCGCCTCGGTCGCGCGCAAGGCCGCCCGCGACATCGCCGGCGGGAAGAAAGTCCGAAAGACCTTCAATGTCTCGGGGGCCTCGTTGCGCAAACTTCTCGGTCCGCCCAGATTCGAGTCCGAAACCGCGGGTCGGGTCACCCAATGCGGCATCGCCATCGGACTGGCCTGGACGCCGGTCGGCGGCGAGATCCTGTTCATCGAGGCCACGAAGATGCCGGGCAAAGGAAAGCTGATTCTCACCGGCTCACTCGGCGAAATCATGAAGGAAAGCGCCCAGACCGCGCTGAGTTACCTGCGGTCGAATGCGGACGACATCGGCATCGAATCCACGGTGTTCGAGAACAACGACATTCACATCCACGTGCCGGCCGGAGCCACGCCCAAGGACGGTCCCAGCGCCGGCGTGGCGATTGTCATGGCCTTGACGTCGCTCCTGACCGGACGTCGCGTGCGTTCCGACCTCGCCATGACCGGCGAGATCAGTCTGCGCGGCCGCGTGCTGCCCGTCGGCGGCGTGAAGGAGAAACTGCTCGCCGCCACCCGCGCCGGCGTGAAACGCGTGATACTCCCCGAACGCAACCGAAAAGACTGGGATGAAGCGCCGCCCGAGGTGCGCGATAGAATAGATGTCAGTTTCGCGCGTCAAATCTCTGACCTGAATCCACTGGCCATATTGAAAAGATGAAATTCGTCGTTTGCTCATGTCTGTTGCTCGCGCTGCCTGGAGCGGCGTTTCAGGTGTCGATCGCCGCGGAGGCGCCGCGCGACACTGCGCTCATCGAGGGCCGCCGGCTTGCCCGGACGCTGCTGGGGCAGCGGCCCGCAGCCAACGCCTCGGTTTCCGGCTTCATCCAGATCCGCCCCCGCGGCGGAAAGACCCGGGAAATCCCCTTTCACTCGTCCGTCATGGTCGTCGGGGACGGAGAATGGAAGACCGTCTACGAAACCGACTCGATCGAGGGAACACCGGCCGTCCGCCTGACCATCCGCCACACGAGCAACGTCGTCGCTGAGTTCATGCTGCAGGACCAGGCGGCGGAGGGCTCCTTCGGCGAAGCGCGGAAGCTGACCTGGGACGAGGCGTTCCAACCCTTCGTCGGATCCGATTTCCGGATCATCGATCTTGCCTATCCGCATTCCGACCACCTGACCTGGCCGACGCAACGGCTGCTGGGCAGGGATATCCGACGCGGGCAGTCGTGCCACGAGCTGGAAAGTGTGAATCCCACTCCGGCCAGGAGCGGTTTCGCAAAGGTGATCTCCTGGATCGACATCGACACCGGCGGCCCCCTGGAGATCACCGGCTACGACTCGAACAATGACAAGATCCTCCAATTCTCCCCCAAGCGATTCCGCAAGGTGAACGGTGAATTCAAGGTCACCGAACTTCACGTCTCCAACCGGAAGACCAAATCCCGGACCGTGCTGCGGTTGGAATATGAGACGGCGGAGTCCGAGGCGGACAATGCCCGCGAATCCGCCCTCAAAGCCAAGGCGACTGCGGAGGCGCCCTGATCGGCGACGAAGGACGTCGCCATCCGTGAAGTTGCCGGCGGCCTGGCCGGAACGCGGAATTCATCGGGAGTCTTGAGAACCCATGAGGTGGGGTCCGCGATGCGTTCTTGCCGGCGCATGTCGAACGGATCGACAAAACTCCGAGATCGCGCAAACTTCCGGGCATGCGTTCTTTTGTCGCCATTGCCCTTGTCGGCATCGGTTCCTTGGTTCATTCCGGTCCGACGACCGGAGCCTCCGTCCCCCGCCCCAACATCCTCTTCATCGCCGTCGACGACCTCCGTCCCGAACTCCGCTGCTATGGCGCCGACCACGTCATCAGTCCGAACATCGACCAGCTTGCCGCAACGGGCGTCCGCTTTGATCGCGCCTATTGCCAACAGGTGCTCTGCGGCCCTTCGCGCGCGAGTCTGATGCTCGGCATGCGGCCGGATTCCACCCAGATCCACGGCAACCACAAACACTTCCGCGACCACTATCCGGAACTGCCGACCCTGCCGGAACATTTCAAGAAGCGCGGCTATCACACGCAGAGCATGGGGAAGATCTACCATGGCGTGTTCCCGCAGGGCGCGAGCCGCACAGCGCCGGACACTTTCGGAGACGCGCAAAGCTGGAGTGTCCCAACCTTCCGTCCCGGTCCCCGCTACTACTACACAGAGGAGGGCGTCGCGGCCGCGAAGCAGGTTTACCAACAGATCTACAAACCGAAGAATCCCAAGCCTGACGACTGGATGAAGAAGCTGGTCTTCGGCCCCATGACCGAGGCTCCGGAGGTGGACGACGATGTTCTCTATGACGGTCAGGTCGCCAGGCGCGCGGTCGAAACGCTGCGCAATCTCGCGGCCAAGCCGGACCAGCCGTGGTTCCTTGCAGTCGGTTTCATCAAGCCGCACTCGCCCTTCGTCGCGCCGAAGAGGTATTGGGATCTCTACGACCGCGAAAAGATCCCGCTCGCCGATTGGCAGGACTTTCCCCGAGGCGCGCCGTCGATCGCCACCCACGGCTCCGGCGAGGTTCGCCGTTACACGGACCAGCCGAAAAAGGGCGCCTTCACCGAGGCCAATCAACGCAGGCTCCGCCACGCCTACTACGCCTGCGTCAGCTACATCGACGCCCAGATCGGCCGCGTGCTGGATGAACTTGAAAAACAGAAACTTGCAGACAACACCATCGTCGTCCTGTGGAGCGATCATGGTTACCACCTCGGCGAACAAGGCATGTGGGGCAAGACCACGAATTACGAACTCGACGCCCGCGTCGCCCTGATCATCCGCGATCCCCGCGCCAAGGCGAACGGACGCTCCTCCCGCGCGCTGGTCGAACTGGTCGATCTCTATCCCACCCTGGCGAATCTGGCCGGGCTTTCGCTGCCGGATCACCTGGAAGGCTCCAGCCTGCGCCCGTTGCTCGACAATCCGAAACGCCCATGGAAGACCGCCGCCTTCACGCAGTATTCCAAGGGCTCCTTGCGTGGATACTCCATCCGCACGGACCGCCATCGCTACGTCGAGTGGATCGACTACCGGCGCGACCGGATTGCGCACACAGAGTTGTACGATTACGAAGCTGGCCGGCTGGAGAAAAAGAACGTCGTCGCCGAACGTCCGGAACTCGCCGCGCGCCTTTCCGAACAACTCAAGCGAGGGCAGGGGTGGCGCGCCGCCCGACCTCGGGAAAAGCAACTCACCCTCGGTGTCCCTTTCAGCAATCACTTGGTCCTGCAGCGCGGGAAGCCAATCCGGATCTGGGGCAGGGCGTCGCCGAACGCCGCGGTTTCCGTCGGGTTCGGCGGAGTGACCCGGGTTGCCAAGGCTGACGCGTCAGGCGCGTGGGAATCCTCGTTTCCCGCCCAGTCCGCCAACGCAACTCCGCAACGACTTTCCGTTCAATCCGGCGGCGAGAACATCGAACTGAGCGACATCCTGATCGGCGATGTCTGGCTTTGCGCCGGCCAGTCCAACATGCGCTGGATGGTCCGGCAATCGGACAACGCGAAACAGGAGATCGCGCGGGCCGATCATCCACACCTCCGTCTGATCCAATTCACCGACCGTCTTTATCCGACCGGGAAGAAGTACTCGCTCGCCCATCTCCGCGGCGTGACCGAGGACTGCTTCTACCGCACGGACGGATGGCGGCGTTGTTCGCCTGAATCAGTTCCCGATTTTTCCGCGGTCGCCTACTTCTTCGGGGAGTCGCTGCATCGCGAAACGGGCGTTCCCATCGGACTCGTTCACAACGCGATCGGCGGCGTTCCCATCGAAAGTTATTTCCCGCCCTTCGTGTTCAAGCTGGATCCCCGGATGGCGCCCTTGGCGAAGGACTATTTGAACAACCCGCTCTATCCGACGTGGTGCCGCGAGCGGGCCGCATTGAATCTCACCGCGTGGCGTGAGGCCGGAAGTGTGCCGCCGACGCCGGGGCATCCTTTTGCGCCGGGCTTTCTCTGGAACGCCGGCATGCGGCATTGGACGCGTTTTCCGCTGGCGGGCTTCGTCTGGTATCAAGGCGAGTCCAACGCCACCATCGACGGCGGGCGCGGTGTCGCGGTCGATCCGGCAATCAACGAACGCAAGTTCACCGATCTCATCCACGCCTGGCGCATGGCCTGGGAGGATGAGGGTCTTCCTTTCCTCTATGCCCAGCTTCCCGGGCTGAATCGCGACTGGGAGCTGTTCCGGGAAATGCAGGCCAAGGTGGATGAGGAAATGCCCGGCGCACGCATGGCGGTGACCATTGATGTCGGCCATCCGACGAATGTGCATCCGACGAACAAGCGGCCCGTGGGTGAACGTCTCGCGGCCCTGGCAGCGAAGGGTGAAACCGCCGAACGCCCGAGGCCGCGATTGTTCTCGAAGCCGGCGAAGGAGCTTTCGATAGGCTTTGACAAGCCGTTGACGACGCGCGATGGGAGCAGCCTGGTCCGCGGATTCTCGGTTGCCTTTGAGAAGGAAGGAGCCTTCCAGGCGATTCCTGCTCTGGTCGAAGACTCTGCTGTGCGGTTACGCGCTGAACGGGAGATCGTCGATGTCCGCTACGCCTGGGTGGACGATCCCGGCGACGCGAACCTGATCGGGAGGAACGGCCATCCGGTCGCGCCGTTTCGCACCGACAAGCGGAAGGTTGCCATGGCGGTTCCTGGCGCCCTGGTTCGTCCGGCGTCGGTTTCGCCGCCGGTCCTTCCGCCAGGCCCGGCCAACACGAGTTTCGAAAATGTCCCTGCGGGTCCCTTCACAGAATTACAATTCGGCCGCATCAATGCCCGCGCCGCCGGAGGGCATGCCGAGATCAACGCAGGTTTTGCCCACACCGGTCGCCAATGCCTGCGTCTGTTCGGGGGGACCAACATCACGGCCGAGCTCGACCTCCCCCCGATCGAGAAACCGCACGAACTGCGCTTTCAGGCCGAGCGCTGGACCAGGCGCGACCCGTTCAGGTTCCGGGTCGAGGCGGACTTTGGCGACGGGCAATGGAAGGAAATCTTCAACGGCGACAAGACCCTCAAGGTCGGCGCGCGTTTCCTGTCGGATGTGCGGATTCCCTTGGAAGCATCGCCAACCACGGTGCGTTTTGTCTGCACCGCCCCCGAGAACTCCGGCGTCCTGATCGACTCGCTGCGAATCGCCACGAAGCAGAAGATGGAGTTCTCGTCCGTGACCGCGACGCCTCGGGGTCACCCAATTCTGATCGGGAAGGCGAACAACGCCCTGCTCAAGATCGAACTCACCATGAGCGGCTCCATGTCGCCAAGGAAGCTCACCGCGGTTCGCGTTCAGCCGAATGGCATGAAAGCCCCGTTGAATGTCCTGAAGAACCTCCGCGCCTGGATTGGCGGCTCGGAGCCGGGGAAGGGCGCGTTGTTCGCCGAGGAGGCCGAGGCGAAACGATTTGTTGAGTTTCGCGGCGACCACACCTTGGCGGAAGGTGTGAACACAATCTGGGTCTCGGCCGAAGTCGGCCCCGGCGGCGGTCTGGATGCCTCCGTGACCGCCCGGGCAATGGGCGTTGAAGTCGATGGAAAGTGGGCAGGCATTCCTCGCGACACGCCGCAGGCCGCCCAACGCATCGGCGTCGCCCTGAGGCAGGCCGGGCAGGATGGCGTGCATACCTATCGTATTCCCGGACTCGTGACGACGAAGCAGGGGACGCTGATCGCCGTCTACGACATCCGCCATCGCACCGGCGGCGACCTGCCCGGCGATATCGATGTCGGCATGAGTCGCTCGACCGACGGCGGGCGGACCTGGGAGCCCATGCGCGTGATCATGGACATGGGCGCCGACCCGAAATGGAATCACGACGGCATCGGCGATCCCTGCATTCTCGTGGACGAGCAGACCGGAACGATCTGGGTGGCCGCGACCTGGAGTCATGGCAATCGTTCCTGGCACGGCTCTGGTCCGGGTCTGACGCCCGAGGAAACCGGTCAGCTCATGCTCAGCCGCAGCGACGACGACGGCCTCACCTGGTCCAAACCCATCAACATCACCCGGCAGGTGAAGGATCCGAAATGGCGGTTCGTTCTTCAAGGGCCCGGCGCCGGCATCACCCTGAAGGACGGGACCCTGGTCTTTCCCGCGCAATACCGTTCCGCGCCGGACGGCCCGAATCAGGGAAAACCCTTCTCAACCATGATCCATTCCAGGAATCACGGCGAAACCTGGTCCGTCGGAACCGGCGTGAAGGTTGACACCAATGAAGCCCAACTCGTCCAACTCGGCGACGGCTCCATCATGATCAACTGCCGCGACCTGCGCGGCGGCTCGCGTCGCGTCGCCGTCACCCGCGATCTCGGCCGGACCTGGACGGAGCATTCGACTTCCCGCAAGGCCCTGCCCGAGCCGGTCTGTCAGGCCAGCATCCTGCGCGTCGAACACAAGAAGCACGGCCCGCTGTTGTTCTTCGCCAATCCGCCCCAGGTCCGCGGCCGCCATCACATGACCATCAAGGTCAGCGACGACGAAGGCGTGACCTGGCCGGACAAACGGCACACCCTGATCGACGAACGCACGACCGCCTACTCCTGCCTGACCCGGGTCGATGAGGAGCACATCGGCCTGGTCTACGAAGCGCCGCGGGAGTTTTATTTCGTGCGGTATTCGATCGGGGAGTTGATGGGGGAGTGAGTTCGAAGTCCTGAAGGGATCTGCTGAATCCGGAATGGGGAGTGAGGATTGCGGAATGCGG
>JAYPEY010000003.1:102474-133855 GCA_038126035.1 Verrucomicrobiales bacterium
AGTCCTGAAGGGATCTGCTGAATCCGGAATGGGGAGTGAGGATTGCGGAATGCGGAGCCAAAACAGTTCCGAACTCCGCGTTCCGATATCCGCATTCGACTGTCCCAAAGGGACTCCAGAATCTCCCGCTCCTTTAGAGCTTTGAAATGGGCTCGACGGAGTCTCTCCCCACCGGCTTTACGCTTCCTTCGGAGATTGTGATGTCCTTCCCGCAACCCGGCAGGGGCGCGCTGCGTCGCGACCAATTTCAACGCCCTGAAGGGGCGCAAGAGACCTGGTGGCCGCGGCGGTCTCTGTCATCCCTTCAGGATGCTGGAATGGGCGGCGACGCAGCGACCGCCCAACCGCGATTGTCCGGCAACTTTCCGGTTTGCATCCCGGTCGGCGGGACTACACTGCCCCGTGATGAACCACCCGTCCGTTTCCTACCTGATTGCCGACGACGTCCCCACCTCCAGCCTTCCCTTCAGCCCGGCCGTCACGGTCGGCGAGACCATCTTTGTGTCGGGCCAGGCTTCGGTGGATGACGACGGCAACATCGTCAGCGACAACTTTGCCGGAGAGTTTCACCGTTCGATTGAAAACATGAAACGAATCCTCGACGCGGCGGGCAGCGGATTGGATCACGTCGTTCAGACGCGCAACTACGTCAGAGATCCGGCGGACCTCAAGGAGTTCAACGAACTCTATCGCGAGTGTTTCAAGGCGCCCTATCCGGCGCGGACCACCATCACGAATTGCCTGCCCGAGTCGCTCAAGTTCGAGATCGAATGCGTGGCGGTGAAGAGGGTTGGGTGATTGACCTTTGCGACCGATGAGCGCCGCCGGACAGTCTTCCAACGCGAGGTGGAAGATTGGATTGTGCGCTGCGTTGATCTTGTTCTGCGGCGTCGGATCCGGGGCGGAAATCCATTGGGCGTTTGTCGCGCCGGGCAAGAGTCCGCTGCCCGCGGTTTCGAATCCGGCCTGGCCGCGCGGCGCCACGGACCGATTCATTCTCGCGCGGCTGGAGGCCGAACGGAGCGCTCCCAATCCCGAAGCCGATCCGCACACCTTGTTGCGACGTCTATCGTTCGACCTCGTCGGACTGCCGCCCTCGCCGGATGAGGTTTCGCAGTTTGTTCAATCATGGGAACGCAACCCTGACATTGCCTGGACCACGGCCATCGACCGCCTGTTGGCGTCCCCGCATTTCGGTGAAAAGTGGGCGCGCTGGTGGATGGATCTCGCGCATTACGCGGACACCGACGGCTACACGGTGGATTACGATCGGCCGCATGCCTGGCGTTGGCGGGACTGGGTGGTCAGCGCCTTCAACTGCAACCAGCCGTTCGATGACTTCACGGTCGAACAGATCGCCGGCGACCTGCTGCCAGGATCGGCGATTGAACAGAAGATCGCCACCGGCTTCTTTCGGCACACGCTCAGCAATCGCGAGGGCGGGGCCGACCTGGAGGAGCATCGGGTGAAGAAGGTGATCGACCGCACGGCGACCTACGGCGCGACCTGGCTGGGGCTGACGATCGAGTGCGCGCAATGCCACGAGCACAAGTTCGATCCCATCTCGCACCGGGAGTACTACGAGCTTTACGCGTTCTTCAACAATGCGGACGAGGTGAACATCGCCGCCCCGCTTCCCGGTGAACAGGAACGCTTCGAGGAGGCCTTGGTTGCCTATCGGCAGCGTTGGAAGGAAACGGTGAAACCCATCGCCGCCAAGCTCGACCCGGCGATGCGCAAGTGGGAGAAGCTCATGTTCGACGCCGAACGTGAGCCGGGCATCGACTACAAGCGCGATCGCGCCCTGGAGTTGCTGGGCATTCTCTGGGGAGCCGGTCAGGGAGAGGGGCAGTTGGAAGGCATCCGCATCACGCGGATCCCTCCGGCGGAGCGCAGTCAACGCGATCGCGAGCGATTGTTGGAATACTTCGTCAAGCGGGGGCGGCTGGGCTTGGAGACGGAGTTCAAGGAGCTGGACAAGACCGGCCTCCGCAAGACCATCGGCGAACTCGCCAAGACGCTGCCGGCCTTGAGCCGACCGCAGACCCTGCAGACCGCCATGTTTCCCCGGGAGACGCGTATCTTCGATCGCGGCGACTTCCGCACGCCGAAGGAATCGGTTTCCACCGGCATTCCCGCCTTTCTGCCGCCGGTGGGCAAATCGAATCCCACCCGCCTCGATCTGGCGCGGTGGACGGTTTCCCCGGACAATCCCTTGACCGCCCGCGTCCTGGTGAACCGCATCTGGCAGGAGATGTTCGGCCGCGCGCTGGTCACGACGCCGGAGGACTTCGGCTTGAAGAGCGCGCAGCCCTCGCATCCGGAATTGCTCGATTGGCTGGCGGCGGATTTCATGGAAAATGGCTGGGATCTCAAGCGGCTGATCCGCCAGCTTGCGATGTCCGCGACGTATCGGCAGTCGTCAACCGCTTCTCCCGAGATGCTGGCGCGCGATCCGGACAACGAACTGCTGGCGCGCGCTTCGCGCAATCGCTTGTCTGCGGAACTTGTCCGCGACGCCGCGCTGTTTGTCAGCGGATTGTGGGATTCGAGGATCGGCGGGCCGAGCGTGCGCCCGCCGCAGCCGGAGAGCGTCACGGCGGAAGCGAGCTACAACGCGACCTGGAAGGCCAGTGAGGGCGGCGACCGTTATCGACGCGGCGTCTATACCTGGATCCAACGCGTGGTGCCCTACGCGCAGTTCGCGACCTTCGACCTGCCCAATGTGAACCGCGCCTGCGCCCGGCGCGATCGCTCCAACACGCCGCTCCAATCGCTGACGCTGCTGAACGATCCGGTCTTTACCGAGGCTGCGGAGCATTTCGCGAAGCGGGTCCGGCGTGAGAAGGCCGGGGCTTCGCTGGCGGACCAATTGGCGCATGGGTTTGTCCTCTGCCTTGGGCGACCCGGCAAAGCGGAGGAGTTGGCCCGCTTGGCAACGTTCTGGAATGAACAGAACGAAATCAAAGGCATCGAACATGCCTGGAATTCCACCGCGGTCGTGCTGCTGAACCTCGACGAATTCATCACCCGCGAATGAACCTGGACGCCCTCAATCGTCGCGCTTTCCTCGAACGAACCGCCCATGGTTTCGGCTCGATCGCGCTGTCGAGTTTGATTGCCTCCGAAGGACTGGCCGCGGCGCCGCACCATGCGCCCAGGGCGAAGAACGTCATCTTCCTTTTCATGGTCGGGGCGCCGTCGCACCTGGACCTTTACGATCCCAAGCCGGAGCTTCGCCGTCGACACGGGGAGCGGGCTCCGGATGATCTCTTGAAGGGCTTGAACGATCCGGTCGTGAAGGCGTCGCCCACCTTGTTCGCCAGTCCGCGGGAGTTTGCCCCCCGCGGACAATGCGGCACGGAGTTCTCGGATTACCTGCCGGGGATCGGCTCGGTGGCCGATGAGATCTGCCTCGTGCGATCGATGCATACCCACACCAATGTGCACGATCCGGCGCAGCTTTTGTTTGGTTGCGGCAACACGTTGTTCGGTCATCCGAGCATGGGCTCCTGGGTGAACTACGGCCTTGGAAGCGAGTCGCGGAACCTGCCCGGCTACATCGTGTTGACCTCCGATTCCGGTCACGGCATCTGCGCGGGCTCCAATGTCTGGTCTAACGGCTTCCTGCCCTCGCGATACCGCGGCGTCACCTTCCGGGGCAAGGGCGATCCGGTCCTGAATGTGAACAATCCCAAGGGCGTCACCCGCGCCGACCAGCGGGCGCGGTTGGACGCCATTCGATCGCTGAACGAAATGCGCTTTGAGGCGGTCGGCGATCCCGAGATCAATTCCCGGATCGCCTCGTACGAGATGGCCTTTCGCATGCAGGCGGCCGTGCCGGAGTTGATCGATCTTTCCGGTGAATCCGCCGCCACCAGGGCGATGTATGGCCTCGATCGGGAGATCACCCGCGACTTTGGATCGAACTGTCTCCTCGCCCTTCGGATGGTCGAACGCGGCGTGCGTTTTGTCATGTTGGCGCATTCGAATTGGGATCACCACAGCCAACTCAACGTGAAGTTGAAGAAGGACTGCGACATGGTCGACACCGGCTGCGCCGCGTTGATCACGGATTTGAAGCGGCGCGGACTGCTGGACGAAACGCTGATCATCTGGGGCGGGGAGTTCGGCCGCACGCCGATGCATGAAGTGCGGCGCGGCTTCACCCCGGGACGCGAGGGGCGCGACCATCATCCCTATGCCTTCTCGTTGTGGTTGGCCGGCGGCGGCATCAAGCCGGGCACGGTGGTCGGGCGCACGGATGATTTTGGCTATCATGCGATCGAGGACCGCGTCCACGTCCATGATCTGCACGCGACCCTCCTGCATTGCCTGGGGATCGACCACGAACGCCTGACCTTCCGACATCAGGGCTTCGATCAACGCTTCACCAACGTGCATGGCAACGTGATCGACAAGATGCTGGCATGAGGAAACCCGCGCTGAGTCTGCTTGTCCTGCTGGCGGCGCTGCATGGCGTCCGCGCCAATGGTTCGGGTTCGCGATTGGCTTATCTGGCGGAGGAGAATCCTTATTATCCGGACGGCGCGTTTCCCAGGTTCACCACGCCGATGTGGGTGGGCGAAAAGGGCGTGGAGGCGGTGATCGCGCTGACCATCGACGACATGTGCCGGCCGTTTCCTCAAGGGCACCCCAAGGGCCTGCCGGTTTACGCGCGCCAACCACGGGTCTATCTCGATTTTCTCCAACCCGTGGTCGATCGCCTGCTCGCCATCGACGGTCGCGCGCCGGTGAGCGTGTTCTCCCTGCAGTTGGATGAGAGGGATGATGTCGTCGAGAAGATGCTGGGGCTGGGCATGTCGATGGAGTGCCACACCTTCACGCATCCTGTTCCGTTGATGCGCTCGGCGGATGGCGACGACAGCCTGGCTCTGGTCAAGTCGGACTTCCTGCGCAGTGTCGCGAGCCTGGAGGGCGTCAAGGGCGGCGGGCCGGTCGCACATCGGACCCCGGGTTGCGATGCGCGGAACACCGCTTCGCCGCGCTTCTATGCCGAGGTCTTTCCGCTCGCGTCGTTGCAGATGGACAGCAGCATCTTCACCGCCTTCACCAAGCCGATCCCCGGCCTGCCCGAGGAGTGGTTCGTTCGACCGGATGGGCGGCCGCGTTTCGCGCGCTTTATCACCGGCATTCCGTTCACGAAGAAGTTCGTCAATTACATCGACAGTTATCCTTATCCCTACGTGATCAACCGCCGGATATGGGAACTGCCGGCGATCATCCCCGGCGATGCGCATGGCGTGCACGCCTACGGCCGGAACAGCGATGAGACGGTCGCCGACTGGAAGCGGTCGCTCGATATCATCGTGGCCCAACGGGGCGTCATGACGATCTGTTTTCACCCGCACGGCTACATCAGGTCGGAGCAACTGGTTGCCTTTGTCGATTACGCGGACAAGACCTACGGGAAGAAGATCAAGTTCCTGAATTGTCGCGAGATTCTCGGGCGCATCACGAAGAACGCGGGGCTCGGCGAGCCGTTGATCGATCGCGAGGGCGGCGACAATGGCGTGCGTTACCTGGATGCGAACGCGGACGGCTTCATGGATGTCCTGATCGCGAACCGGAACAAGCGCGTCTCGCGGATCTGGAATCGGGACGCGCGTCGGTTTGATGACGCGCCGTTTCCATTGGAACGGCTGGATTCGAAGACGCATTTCTTCACGGCGGACCGGAACGGCAGCGCGGGGATTGCGCGCGAAGGGGACGGGGGAATTGAGACGTGGCGGTTTGTCGATGGCGGCTGGGAAGGGTCAGGCATGATCGGTGGATTGAGGGAATCAGGGTTGATTCGTTTTCGGGATTTCAACGGCGATGGCGTTTCGGATATTGCCTCGGGGCGCGAGGTTTGGTTGTCCCGTCGTGACGGCGGACTGGAGCGGGCGTCATTTCGTCTGCCTCGTCCATTGGCCCGAAGCATGTGGTTTGTGGATATCGATGGCGATGGAGACGACGACCTGGTTCACAGCGACGAAACGGAATATGCCATCTGGCTATTCCAAGGCGTCGAGTCCGGTTGGTCGACAAAGCTGTTGTCAGGAAAGGCTTCGGACGACAGTTCGGTTCCGCCGCTGACGATCAGAGGTCGGAACAACGGCGCGTGGTTCCGCGCCGGCGAGATGGTCGTGGTCAATGAGTTTACCGCCAACGCGAAGGCGGACCACCTCCAGGTGCGCCAGTTTGAGGACTGGTTGAAGGAGCGGTGAACCGCTGAAGACAAAGACATGGGAATGCGGACAGGGGAATGAATCAATTCCCTTGTCTCTATTCCCATGTCAGTCCGTGGGGGACAATCCGTTCAAGCAGAAGTATTGCCGGCCACACTCTTCCCCCAATTCCATTGCCAGGATCTGGCGTTCGTCGTGGCGGTGGCTGAACGTGATTCGAATTCGGAGCGCCGAGCATTGCTCGGCATGGCGTAGGGCATTTCAAGCCCAAGCCGAGCAATGCTCGGCGCTCCGATCTGAAAATGGGCGGCGAATGCGCGTTATTCCCCCAATTCCATCGCCAGGATCTGGCGTTCGTCGCGGACGTAGAGGACGCCGTCGACGTAGGCGGGGAAGCTCCAGGTCTTGCCGCAGACCTGCATGCGGCCGAGTTCCTCATACTTTTCCGGCGTGGCGCGGAGCAGGACGAGTTCGCCGTTGGAGTTGAGGGCGATCAGTTTGTCGCCGATTGCGATGATGGAGGCGTAGTCGCCGAAGGAGCGCTCCTTGTTCCACTTCACCTTGCCGGTCGCGTAGTCAATGCAGACGAAGTCGGCCGTGTTGCGGTAGGTGGTGCCGAGGCCGTAGAGATGGCCGTCCACCAGCACGGGCGTGGAGAGCTGCGTCTTCACGTCCTGCAACCGCCAGGCGCTCTCGATCTTCTTGCGGCCGTTGACCTGGGTCTTGTATTGCCCCTGCGAATGCGAGGAGACCCAGACGGTGTCGCCTTCGAGGATCGGGGTGACGGTGTGTCGCTTGGCGCCGGTCTTGATCGGAATGCGGAACAGGATGTCGCCGGTCTTGGCGTCGGCTCCGACGAGGGCGTCGGCGTTGAAGTGAATGACGTGATCGACGCCGCCGAGTTTGCCGGCCATGAGTGAGGAATAGGCCGCGTTGTCCGTGCCGCACTGCCAGAGCTTTTTGCCGGTGTGCTTGTTGAAGGCGACGAGGGTGGCGCCGTCCGGATCGCCGACGCCGGCGAAGATGCGGTCGCCGAGGATCACCGGGGCGCCATTGTTGCCGTGGCGTCGGGCGGCGGTTTCCTTGGCGGCCGGGTTGCCGCTGCGATTGCCGAACCAGCTCGCGCCAAAGTCCTTCTCAAAATCAACCGCCCAGCGGACCTCGCCGTCGGCGAGTCCCAGGCAGGCGAGCTTGCCGCGACCCGACTGCACGTAGACACGGTCGCCATCGACGGTCGGCGTGGAGCGGGGACCGGTTCCGAAATTGGAATACTCGGCCGGATTGGGGTCATACATCCGCCGCCAGATCTCCTTGCGGGTCTTGAGATCGATCAGGTGCGCGACCTCCTTCCCGTCGACCTGGTCCTGGTAGAGCATCTTGCCGTCGATGACGACCGGGCCGGAGTGGCCGCCGCCGACGCGCATGCGCCAGAGGACCTTGGGATTGGCCGGCAGCTTGGTGAGGTCGGCCGTCCCGCCGGAGACGATCCCATTGCGGTCGGCGCCGCGCCATTGCGACCAGTCACCGGCCTTCGCGGAAAGCAGGGGCAGGCTGATGGCGGCGGTCAGAATCAGGGTGGTGGATTGAAGTCGTTTCATGAATGAGCGTGATTGGAGGTCTTCGAGAACCCGGAAATTCAAACATTCTTTTCGTACAAGTGGCGATCTGAATAGCGGGACGGGGAAGTCGGGTCAAGCGGGGAGAACCCCAAATCCGCGAGGGTGATGGTGGCAATAGGGACCGTAGGCAGTCACCATCACCCTCGCTTACACCTCCAAGGCAATTTGGAACGGACAGGCGTTCCATCCGATTGAGTCGTCCGTTCAACGAAGTGTGCTCAACCGACGCCCTGTATCCTCGCCCGAATCACCAAATCACAAACAATAAACGGTTATCCATTCGCGACATTCCTCACTTTTTGTTATCGATTCGCGACATGGTGGATTTTTTGGGGGAGATGGGCCTTCGTCTTGCGTCCAAATCGAGTAGCGTGGGCGTCCCCGCCCGATCGTTCTGACCTTGCGGCGGGACGCCGCAGGAACCCGCAGCCGGGACGGCTGCGCTACGAGGTTGTTGTCGGGCGGTGATCGGAATGATCTCCAATCAAAGGGAAATCCCCAGCCAGCCGCGGGTCATTTGGAAGTCTGTTGCTGCGATGGGCGGTTTTGGTCCGGAAGTCCAGGAGGTGAGCGCATTGGTCAGGCCGGTGAGGAAGTCCCGCGCGACCGTTCCGCTGCCGGATTCCGGCCGCAACCGGATGGCCAGCGTATTGTCGAGTTGCGCGTCGCAGTCCCATGTGCAGGGGATCACCGGGAGCATGGGGTTGCCGGGCGTGTCGATCCCGGCGCCGAGGACAACGATGGCATCGACGCCGGTTCCGCCCAGACCGGTCGTGATTTCCAGCAGGTGCCGGGTGGGCGTTTCCATGACATGGAGGCCCGGTTGTTCGATGGCCTGGCCGTAAGCGAGCGTTGGTAGCGCAGCCGTCCCGGCTGCGGGTTCTTGCGGCGTCCCGCCGCAAGGTTCGGACGGCCGGGCGGAGACGCCCGGCGAACCCGCAGGCGAGGACGCCCGCGCTACTTCGAACAGCGACGCAAATCCCGAGGCATTTCCGATGACGGCGTTCTCAGCGATCGCGACGGAGCCGCCGGCGTTGACGATGGTTGTTAGGGCTGCGGAGATTCCTGCGGCGGCTTCATTCGGAGGAGCCTCGCGCACGATGATTCCCAGGCGGATCGTGTTGAGGTTCACCTCCTCCTTATGCGGAGCGCCGGAGCGCGGTTGTGTCCCGTCCTCGGGACCAGCCGCAGCAACCTCCAATCCGCGGGCGTCTGAATAGGTACCGGGCCTTGGTTGTCGTCCGCGTTGCTGCGGCTGGTCTACGACACAGCCGCGCTCCGGCAACGCCAGGGCCGAATTCGGGACGCTCCCACTCTGAAACCAATCCATCACGCGGCCGGTGACGGCCTCGATGCCGCCGTCGTTCTGGATGCTGGCCCAACCGAAGTTCGCCGCATCGATACCGCGCTTCTTCAGGTTCACGCGGAACTCGTCGTTGTGCGTCTTTTCGCAACCGTGCTCCAACAGCAGGGCCCTGGCGACGGCCGGGTGACGCAGGTATCCGATCATGGTGAGCACAAACAAATCCTCCGCGTAGCCGCGCGATGTTCCGCAGCCCTCGGTGTGGGGCAGGGCGGCAAAGCGATCGATGCCCGGCGGCATGGGCGCGGCGTTCAGCCTGTCCACGATGCCCTGGGCAATCTGCCCGGCGCAGAGACTGGTCGGCGCAATCAGGCCGACGCGTTCCAGGGCGATATGGTCTCCGCTGCGCCAGGCGGGGAATCGGAGTTCGGACAAATCGATGTCAGCCACGCTTCCGATCTCGGGAACTGCCGTCGGCCGACCGTCCGGCTTGGGCGCGTTCAATACCTTCTCGACCCCGCCGTCCTTGTCCTGCCGCCACTCGCGCCAGAGCTGGACCTGAGAATGGCCGGCGGCCTCGCCGACGCTTTGGAGCCCGGATGCGACTTCGATCGTGTAGTCGAAGGCCTCGCGCGCCAACCGTTCCATTGATTCGCCTTCCAGGTAGCGGCCGGCGTCGATGTCCATATCGTTGGAAAGCAGTTCGTAGCGTCCGCTGGTGGTCACGATCTTGACGGTCGGGACGAATGGGAAATTGGTGATCGATCCGTTGCCGGTGATGAAGTGGACGACATTGCAGCCGCAGGCCACCTGTCCGGCGATGCTTTCCAGATCGTTGCCGGCGCTGTCCATGAAGTAGTAGCCCGGGTCGGTCATCTGTTCCCCATATTCGACCACCCGGTCCAGCCGCACGTCGGGATGCTTCTTCATTGCGGCGCCGATCGACTTGACCACGATGTTGTAGAGCCCGCGCAGGAGGTTGCCGCCGCTGGGATTGCCCTCCGCGCTCTGGCCGTGCCATTGGGCCAGCCTTTCGTAGCGTTCGATCTGGTTGAGAAAGGCGCGGGCGGTCCCGATGTCGCGCACGTTGTTCAGCACGTAGTTCTCCGCGCCGATGAGTTCGGTCGTTTCGGCGAGATTGGCCGAGCCGCCATGGCGCAGGATCTCCCTGGCCACCTCGCTGGAAAGGGGATTGCCGGAGATTCCGGAAAAGGCGTCCGAGCCGCCGCACTGCATCGCGAGTTTGAGATGGGCGATGGGGCGATCGGTGCGCTCCATGGCGTTCACCATGGGCAGCCAATCCGCGACGATTTCCGCGGCGCGATCCAGATCGACGGCGCGGCTGCGCTCGTGTCGGAAAAAGGCGTGGGGGACGTCGCCGATGGGATGGTCGTTGGCGTCGAGGTGTTCTTTGAGAGCATCGTTGTCGATCGGGCCGGGGCCGGAATCCACCGCGAGGATCGCGCCGACATTGGAATGCGTCATGAAGCCGGCCAGCGTCCGCAAGACGAGTTCGCAGTTGTTGGGCCGCTCGTCGGTCCCGCCTTCCGTGTGAGCCACGGCGACGACGCCATCGATATTGGGGAGTTCCTCCGCCTGCGTCTTGAACCGCGCCGCCAGTTCGCGGGCGAACGAGCCGGTCAACGCTGTCGTGCCGAGGATGACGATGAAATTGCGCGTGCCGGAGCCGCGGGCCGGCCCCCGATCGAAGCCTTGGAAGGTTCCCGGACTCTCCGTCAGCGCAACCTGTTCGCCGGTTTTGAAGGCGGCCTCGTCGAGGATGTACTCATGGCGCGCGTCGGTGAAGTTGGGTTCTTCCGGCAGTTCGAAGTCCAGGTTCCGGATCCGCAGCTCCGCGAGCATCTTCTCGTTGATCACGTAGTCGCCCGGTTGGAGATCGACGCGCGCGACGCCGAAGGGGAGTTCCCAGGAGAGCAGGTTGCCGCCGGCCGGAACGGGGGCGCAGACAAAGCGATGCCCCTCAAGGACGGTGTGGCTCAATGCAAAACGCTCGTTGCCGCGGGCCACGACGGAGCCGGCCGGCAGGTCGCGGGTTGCGATGGCCACGTTGTCGCCGGGCAGCGGAAGCCGCCCGACATCGGAAAAGTTCACAGTCTCGCTCATGCGTCGGGAGACCTTGAAGAGGGGAGGCGCGTTTGGACAGCGGAATCCGGGGAGGGGGGACTACAGTATACTCGGAAAACACGGAAAGGAATCAGAAGGGAGATATTCCTCCTTTCCGCGTATTCAGTGTATTCCGTAGTTCATTGGTTGTCGGCGGAATGTGCGCCGGTCGTAGAATGTAATTCATTCCGTTTGCAGCGCGTCCGGCATATCAAGCCGACGCGCAACCATGCACGAGACGTTGAAGTCGCTCGCGCCTTCCCGCCTTCCAGCGCCGGGTAAACGGGATGAATCCCGTTCTACGTCGCGCGCCGTTGACGCATGGATCCGCATCTGTACGCTATGGCCATGCGCGCAAAGTGTCTTGTTCCGGCTTTGGTGGTTGTTGCATTGACCGGTTGGGCCGCGGAGAAGGAGCCGACGCCTCTTTTCCAAGGCGAGGTCGGTCTCATTCTTCCGCCGGTCATCAACGCTGTTCCCGGTGTTGAGATGAATGTCTACTTCGACAATGTCTCATTGACGGTGAATCCGGCGAATTACGTCTTCGATGTCACCTGCAATCGTGGCGCGCAGCAGGTCGAGCGCTGGACCTACACGCCGAGCGACAAGGACGTCGGACAGTTTGGCTTCACCCTCGAGATGCGGGATCAGTCGAACGCCGTGATTGCGCGGGCGCAGTCGATGATCCGGGTGGCTCCACGAGACGCCGGCGATGGAAAGCCGCGATCGATCCTGATCTTCGGCGACAGCCTGACCGCGGCGTCGGTCTATTCGCAGCGGGTGTTGGATCTGAGTCGGGAGGATGAGAACGTGGCGCTGAAGCTGATCGGAACACGCGGTCCCAAGGGCGAGCCGAACGGAAACCTGCATGAAGGCTATGGCGGTTGGACGGCGGAGCGGTTTGCGACGAAATACACCGGCGTCGCGCGGGGAGGCCCCTACAAGGAATGCGGCAGCCCCTTCATCTACAAGGACGGCGACGCCGATCCCGAACTCGACTTCGCCCGTTATTGCCGCGAGTTCAATGACGGCAAGGCCCCCGACTTTGTGACCATCCTGCTGGGCTGCAACGACACCTTCAGCGCGACGGACGACACGATCGAGGAGCGCATCGACCGGATGTTCCGCCACTACGAGACCCTGTTGAAGATGATCCGCGACAACGGGCCGGGCACGCAGATCGGTTGTCTGTTGTTGGTTCCCCCGGCGGCGACGCAGGACGCCTTTGGCGCGAACTACCGCAGCGGCCAGACGCGTTGGCAATACAAGCGCAACCAGCATCGGGTCGTGGAACGGATGTTGGAAACCTTCGGCGGCCGCGAAGCGGAGAACATCTTCCTCGTGCCGGCCAATGTGAACCTGGATTGCGCCAACAACTATCCGAAGCGGACCTCGCCGGCCAATGCGCATGCGGATGTCGAGACCGCGCGCCTGAACAACGGCGTGCATCCGGCGGCGTCCGGATATCGCCAGATCGGCGACAGCGTCTACTGTTGGATCAAGTCGCGTCTGGCGGCGTCCGGTTCCAAGGCGAAACCATGAACATGAGAACAACCCCAAGCCTGGCATTCCTGATTCTCGTCCTGACGACCCTGGCTCCGGAAGCCGCGCCGGTCACTCGCATTCATTTCGGATCCTGCATCCGCCAGGACCAGCCGATGCCGATTCTGCAGACCATCCTGAAGGAAGGACCCGAACTCTTCCTGATGATCGGCGACAACATCTATGCCGACACCGAGGACATGGATGTCATGCGGGCGAAGTATGCCAGGCTCAACGCGGATCCCGGTTTCTCCATGTTGCGGGCCGCCTGCCCGATCCTGGCGACCTGGGATGACCACGATTTCGGCGTCAACGACGGGGGCGCCGACTATTCGAAGAAACGCGAGGCGCAGAAGATCTTCTCCGATTTCTGGGGCGATCCGGTTTCCTCGCCGCGGCGAAAGCGTGAAGGCATTTACGACGCGCACATCATCGGGCCGAAGGGGAAGCGGGTTCAAATCATCCTGCTCGACACGCGCTACTTTCGCGGACCGTTGAAGAAGGGCGAGCGGCGGGTGGGCGGTCCGTACTATCCGGATCCGAATCCCGACGTGCCGATGTTGGGCGAAGCGCAGTGGAAGTGGCTGGAGAAGCAGTTGCGCAAGCCGGCCGAGGTGCGGTTGATCGTGTCCAGCATCCAGTTTGTCGCCGAGGCGGCGGGTCAGGAGACCTGGTCCAACCTGCCCGCCGAGCGTCAACGGATGATCGACCTGATTGTGAAGACAAAGGCGGATGGCGTGGTGTTCCTCAGCGGCGACCGGCATTGGGCGGACTTGTCGCGCTTGAATAAGGGGGACAACGGCGCGCCCTATCCCCTCTACGACCTGACCTCCAGCAGCCTGAACCAACCGCACAAGCGCGGGACGCCCACGGACAATCGGTTCCGGGCCATTGAGAAGACGTATCATCAGGTCAACTACGGCGTGCTGGAGATCGATTGGGAGGCGCGTGAGCCGTCGGTGAGGATGGCAGTCAAGGATCTGACAGGCGCGGAGCGGATTGTAGAAAGAGTGTCGCTGAGAGAATTGCGAAACTGAAGACGCGCGCCGAATGACTGACAGTCAGTCCAATTCTGAGCGAATCGCATGGGTCGTCTGGCTTGGGCGTATTCATGGATTGACGGGATTGGTCGAGACAGGCTTTGGGCTCATGATCCTTCTGTTCGGAAGCGGACCCGGAACGGCGTCCTGGATTTTCGGGTTGGTTTTCTGTGGTCTCGGGGCTGGCAATCTGAAGCTGTGGCGTTCATTGGGGAAACCGTTGACCATCTGGTCCCTGAGGGCCTTGTGTCTGATGATCGTGGTCAACGGGTATTCGTTGCGGTTGATTCGTTGGACCCAGCCATGGGATTGGATGTATCACGTGGTGGCGCCGCTCCTTGTGTTGATGGCCATTTCAGGACTGGTCCACTGGCGCCTTTCGAAACGAGTCTGCGCGCCTGTCGACGACGGCGAACTCCCATCATGAACGAAGTGAAACCATGGCTGCCGATTCGTGTCGTCGGCGGTGTGATCGGGATGATCGGAATGATCGCAATTGCCTTCGCGGTGATCATTCCCTTTATCACTTTTATTCCCGATGCAGAACGAAGCGCTTATCTGATGGGCGTCATTCTGCTGATCCTCGGAGCCTATGATATCTGGATCTGGCGGTTGGTAAACCGGCCTTTGACGAATCGCAACCTGAGCCATGTTTGCGGATCGCTCGCTGTGAACGGATATGCGCTGCTCTGCCTGTTGTGGGGCCATCCATGGATGCAGCGCTACGGCATCGTGCCGCTTGCGGCCTTGCTGCTCTCGTCGAGAGTTCTCTACAGTCTCCTTGAGGGACGGTTGGGGAGCGGTTCGACGTCTCCGGCCGCGGCGGGCCCCCTGGACTGAGTGCCGTCCGCCCGGTAGGGCTGCGTTGCATCGCAGCCCATTTCAGTCCGTCGCGTCTGCGACTCTCCGGAATCGTCCAAGGGGAAACCGCCTTCGCCTCCGATTTCCCCTTCCCGCGTCTCCGTCAGCAAGAACCCGGCGGTCTGATTTGGGCTGCGATGCAACGCAGCCCTTCTACCCTCCCGCTGTGAAGGAACCCAAACTTTGGATTCTCATCAGTCCGTCACACGGATATGTTTCAACACTCATGAAGAAAAAGATCCCGCTCACCGGATTTCTCACGCGAATGATGACACTGTTGCTCGTCATCTTTGCATTCACGGCCCCCGCCGCCGCCAAGCGTCCCAACATCCTGTTCGCCTTTGCGGACGACTGGGGCCGCTGCGCCAGCATCTACGCGAAGGTCGAGGGGGCGGGTTCCTGGAATGACGTCGTCAAGACGCCGAACTTCGATCGCGTCGCCCGCGAAGGCGTCCTGTTCAAGAACGCCTTCGTCACGGCGCCTTCCTGCACCCCGTGCCGGTCCTCGTTGCTTTCCGGACAATACTTCTTCCGCACCCACCGGGGCGCGATCCTCCAGGGCGCGATCTGGGATCCCAAGATTCCCTCCTACCCGTTGCTGTTGCGGGATGCCGGCTACCACATCGGCCAGACCTACAAGGTCTGGAGCCCCGGCAGCCCGGTGGACGCGCCCTATGGCGGCGCGGAGACCGGCTACGAGAAGGCCGGCGGAAAATTCAACCAGTTCTCCCAGAACGTCACCCGCATGGTCGACCAGGGCAGGTCGATCGAGGACGCCAAGCGGGTTCTCTATGACGAAGTGATGGGCAACTTCGGCGCGTTCATGGCAGCGCGCGAGGGAGACGAGCCGTTTTGTTACTGGTTCGGTCCCACCCTCGTTCATCGCAAATGGACCAAGGGCTCCGGCAAGGCGCTCTGGGGCATCGACCCTGACGACCTCAAGGGCAGGATGCCCAAGTTTCTGCCGGACGTGCACGAGGTCCGGGAGGACCTGGCCGACTACATGGGCGAGATCCAGGCCTTTGATCACGCGCTCGGCCTGCTGCTCAAGGACCTTGAAAAGCGGGGCGAACTCGACAACACCCTCGTCGTCGTCAGCGGCGACCATGGCGCGCCCGGATTCCCGAATGGAAAGTGCAACCTCTACGACTACGGGACCGGCGTCGCCCTGGCCGCCTGGTGGCCCGGCAAACCCGGCGGCCGCGTGGTGGATGATTTTGTCAACCTCATGGACCTCGCGCCGACCTTCCTTGAGGCGGGCGGCGTGTCCGTTCCCAAGGTCATGACGGGCCGCAGTCTGGTCAATGTGTTGGAGTCAAAGAAGGAAGGCCTGGTCGATCCGCAGCGCACCTGGGTGATCACCGGGCGCGAGCGTCATGTCGCCGCTGCCCGCCCGGACTTCACGCCATACCCGCAACGCGCGTTGCGCACAAAGGATCACCTCTACATCATCAACTTCGAACCCGAACGCTGGCCCATGGGCAATCCCTTCAATCTCGACGGTTCGAACCTGCCGAGTCATACGGACCTGGTCGAGAACACCATGGTCACCTTCATGGATTTCGATTCCAGTCCCACCAAGGCCTGGATGATCGAGCATCGCAACGACCCGAAATGGCAGTGGCATTACGAAACCGGATTCGGCCGTCGCCCGCGCGAGGAGTTGTTCGATCTCAGGAGCGATCCGGACCAGGTGAACAACGTGGCGGGGATTCGGCTATACGAGCCCGTGTTGCTGAGGCTGCGCACCCAGTTGATGGCGAAGCTGCGCGAGGTCGAGGATCCCAGGGTCATGGAGAACCCGCCGCGATTCGAACGGCCGCCGTTCACCGATGAATGGAAACGCCCGGCAAAGCCGAAGAAGAAGGCGAATCCAACCAAGGGCGGCAGGAAGAAGTAAGAGCCTGTCTGAAAAAGGGAGTGGCGCAGATTTGGAGCGCGGAGTTCAGCGCCAGGCGGAGCGGATGTAGTCGAGCACGGCCTGGCGGTCGGCCTCGTGGAGGAATCCCCGGAAGGTCATGCTGGTGCCCGGCAGCATGGATTTGGGCGAGGCGAGGAATCGTTCGAGGTTTTCGGGCGTCCATGTCAGTCCGTTCGCGGCGGCCGTCTGCAGGGCCGGAGAGTAGGGAAAGGGTGTCAGACTTGCGGCGGGGCGGTTCAGGATGCCGTGCAGCGAGGGGCCGGTCTTGATTTCGCCGGGGGCGGTTGAATGGCAGGAGACGCAGAGGAAGGCCAGGCGTTCGCCGCGTTCCGCCAGGGAAAGCCCCGCCAGACTTTCGGAATCGACGGTGTTCCGGGCGCGCAGGTCCATGAGCGCGGCCATCTGTTTTTCATCCAGGCTCTCGCGGATGGCGGCGTAGGCGCGGGCTTGGACGACGCCGACCTTCACGTCCAGATCGCCCAGTTCGACGCCGAGCTTCATCAGGAATTCCTCATCGACCGCCGTCCCGTTCAGGTGGCCTTCCAGATGGCGGAGGAAGGCGGTGCGCTTGGCGAGGTAGGCATCGACGAGCGGATGCTGGGTTTTGGCGGTCTCGCGCAGGATGGCCTGCTGCGCGGGCGTCAGGATATCGACAAACTCCCAGGCGACGCCGGCGCGGGAGACGGACTGGCCGCTCTTCTGTCGCAGGCTGATGAAGCCGAAGAACATCCCCGGTTTGCCCAACGGCAGCGAGTCGTTGTCCTTTGGGGAGCCGGTCAGCCAGGTGAAGCCCTTGCCGCAGATGTTGATGAGTTCATGGCGTTGTTCTTGGGAAAGGCCGCGGGCGTCAGCGTTGATGGGACCTTTCTGTCCCCGGCGGCCGCCCTGTTTGTCGCCGGCGGTTTCAAGCGAGTCGCCGGCGATGACACGCGCGCGCAGATCGCGGAGGGCGGTTTGTTGGGCGGTGGAAAGCGTGGCCCGGATCTGTCCGTAGGCGCGTGCCTGCAGGAGCGCGACCGCGGTGTCGTGGCGGCCATATGCCCCGCCGAGTGCGGCGAGTTGTTCCTCGTCGAGTTCGCGGCCGGTGTAGAGAACGGTCTCCAGTTCCCGCATGATCTGTTTGCGGGACTCGGCGTAGGCGTCGTGCGCGGCTTGCTGCGCCTGGACGAGATCGAGCACAATGCGGCGTTGTTCGGGATTGAGTGCCGCGTAGAAGGCGTTGGCCGCGCCTCCTCGACTGGCCGCCCGTGCGCTGGAGTAGCGCAGGCTGACGAAGCCGAAATACTGCGCGCTCTTGCCGACGGCGCTGACATCGTTGTCGGCGGGGGAGCCGGTCAGCCAGGTGAAGCCCTTTGAGGCCAGGGCCTCCATCTCGTGCTTGTCACCGCGGGAGGGGGCGTATTCGCTTAGGGCATTGACGCCCGTCGCGTTGAAGCCGCCGGCGCCGCCGTTGGAGCCTTGGCGGCGTTTGCCTTTCGAACCCTTGTTCTTTCCCGGGTTGGGACCCTTCTTTCCGCCGCGCCGGATCTGGTCCGCGTCATTGCGCTGCTGGTCGTTGGGGAATGAAACAGGTGGAACCGGCGTCTCGCCCAAGGCGAAGCGTGTTCGGCGTTCCCTTCGATCGGGAATTTCCACGGGATCGGTGGCATTCCGGGCAGGGGCAATGGCTGGAGTCGCCGCCGGAACGCCCGATAGTCCGTGGTCTTGGGCGCGAGATTCCAGCGAGACGCCGAAATCGACCGGCGAGACGCCGGTTCCACCCGGTGCAAGGTTCGCCGCAATCAAGAATCTGGAGCCGTCATTGTGTTGTTGGTCTGCGGCGACGAGAACGGTCGCATCGAGGAAAGCGGTGGCGATCAGGAATGTGGCGAGGGGCTTCATGATGTCGGGTGGTTTGGGCGCTCTGTTTCTGGAGGGCTCGATTGATTTTCGTTTCTCCTGACATTGACGCTCATGAAGATGAACGAAGCGGACGTGGTTTGATTACGGTTTTGTCATGGTTTGAGTGGAGGCGGAGGAACGAGGGTTGGGGCTCGTGTCAGTTGGTTTGAACTTGGAACACGGCGGTTCTTTCGTCCTTTCAGGACTTTGAAGTGGGACGGCTCGGCGAGCCGTCCCTACCCGGCATTGGTGGGGCTGTTTCGCCGGAACGGCCCACTTCAAAGCCCCAAGGGGGCGACACAAGCGCGGGGCGGTTTCCTTTGACGTCCCACTACTTCGGTTGTTTTCCCGGCTTCCTCTTCTGGCCGCCGCGCACGGCCCGGCGGATTTCGTCCTGGGTGACCTTGCCGTCGGCGTCGCGGTCGAACTTCAGCAGGACCGCCGCGGCGTTCCGCATTTCGGCGGTTGAGATGACGCCGTCCTTGTCGGTGTCCAGCGCCTCCATGGTGACGCTCGGTTTTCCGCCGCCTCCACCTCCTCCGCCACGACCGCCGCGGGGCGGCCGGTCGCCGAGTCGGGCGGCTCCGGCGAGGACCGGTTTTGACATGTCGACCGTGGGGACCTGCGCGTTCACCCGCTTCAGATACGCCGTCAGTCGCAGGTCGAGCGCGGCGGTCTTTTCCGGCATCCGGGCGGCGAGATCGTTCTGTTCACCGAGGTCGTCGTGGAGATTGTAGAGGAAGCGGTCGCCGGATTCGTAGGCGCGGATCAACTTGAAGTCTCCGTCGTAGATGGCCGAGGCCGGGCCGATGGGGTCGCCGTCGTAGTGCGGGAAATGCGCGACGAATTCCTCGCCGGGCCGTGTGACGGTTCCCTGGCCGGCGTTCAGCAGGATCGGCGCGAGGCTGGCGCCCTCGATGCCTGAGGGCAGCGGCGCCGTTACGCCGGCGAGTTCGCTGACGGTCGGAAACAGGTCCATGCCGTTGGCCTGCATGGTCGCAAAGCTGCCCGGTCGGATGCCGGGACCGCGGAAGAGCAGGGGAACGCGCAGTCCGCCTTCCTTGACGGAGCCTTTGCCGTTGGCGAGCGGGCCGTTGCGGCCGGGCGTTCCGTGGTCGGCCGTGTAATACACGTAGGTGTTCCCGGCGATCCCGAGCCGATCGAGCGTGTCGAGAATGCGGCCGATGTTGATGTCCATGTCGAGGGCGACGGCGGCGGCGCCGATGAAGCGTTCGTCGCGCCGGCCGACGCGTTCGCGCATGGCCTGCATGGTCTCCGGCTTCGCATCGAGGGCGCTGCGGCCTCCGTATTGGGACACCTGCAGGAAGAACGGTCTGCCCGCCCTGACCTGTCGCTTGATGAAGTCGATGCCCTTGTCGGCGGTGGCGTAGGCCTGCTTGGGATTGGGGTTCCGTACGTTCTCGGGGCCGCCGTTGCCGTTGGCCCCGTCATTTTCGTCAAAACCGTGTCGCGCGGGATCGGTCCGGCCGGCGTGCCACTTGCCGAAGTGCGCGGTGGCGTAGCCGACGCTCTTCAGTCGTTCGGCGATGGTGACTTCGGAAAGGGGCAGTTCGGTGGATGTCTGCGGGAGTTGCACACGTCCGGTCATGCCCTCGCGATTGATGTAGGTCATGTGCAGTTGGGCGGGACTCTTGCCGGTGAGGTAGGCGGCGCGCGAGGGCGTGCAGCGCGGTGAGGGCGCGTGGAAGCGGGAGAAACGCATCCCGTCCTTGGCCAACCGGGCCAGGTTCGGCGTGTAAAAGAAGTCGCTCTTCGACGCCGGATTGTCCGGATCCATCCGGATGGACATGCTGTTCCAGCCTTGGGCTTCGCCTTGGAGGAAAATGAAATTTGGGCGTGGAGGGGCGGCTTGGGCGATGGCGGGGGCAAAAGCTCCAAATCCCAAGCTCCAAATCCCAAATAAGCTCCAAGCTCCAAATCTCAAAAGGGATCCGGGGCGCCGAAAACGCATTTCCTGGAAATGTTCGCCCACCCTCGATTCGCACAAAGGCGCCGGCGGGGAGTTTTGGAGCTTGGAACTTGGAGCTTGGAGCTTGGGATTTAAGGCGCTGAGCATGAAATCTCCGGCCACGGATCTCGAAATCGCGTTCATATCAATGTCTCCTTGGAGGGGCTCCGGGGCGTCGAGGGCGCCGGAAATCTCCGCCTGGGCGCGGTCTTCCTCCCGGGCCGCGTTGGTTGGGGGAGTAGGTTTCGGTGGAGACCCGGCCGTTGGCGTCGATGAAACGGAAAGCGACGCTTCCGGTGTCCAGGACCCGGTAGCTGACCGAGCCTTGGCGGCCGTTCTGGGAATACCTGAGGTTGTAGCCCGTCTTCGGCGTTCCGCTGAATCCCGTGATCGTCGCGCCGCGCAACGGCTGGGTGTGGGGGCGCAACGGCTGGGCGCGGGGTTGGGGATCGACCTGGCCGCCGACCTCGCGGACCTCACCGCGGAAGCCGCCGACGAGATATGGGTAGGTCTTCAGCGCGTGGTAGTGGTATTTCCCGTCCGCGCCGGTGTGGCCGCCCATCCAGTCGAGGTTGCGGACGGGCGATCCGTCCGGTTCGGTGAAGCCGAAGACCGGATAGCCGTCGAGTGCAAAGGCGACAGGGTTGACGGGGCCGACCTTCGGTTGCAGGTGCGTCGGCGCGATGTGGTAGTGGTAGTCGTCGGCGCGTCCGCAGTGCCCTCCCCATTTGTCGAGTTCACCGGCGCGATAGGCGTCCACCCCTCGATTGTTCAAAGGGTTGAAGATGGGCGCTCCGTTGACCGCGAGGGCGATCGCGCCGCGGAAGAAGTGTTCCTTGGCGGACATCGGTCGCGCGGCCTTCACCGGATGCAGTGGGATCTGCCAGGCGTTGGCCCCGGTGTAGGGCTGGGGAAGGGGAACCTGCTGCTGCCAGGCGGTGATGCCGACCATCATCTGGTGTTCGGGGATGGAATCCGACTCGACGAAAAAATGTTGCGCGTCGGAACGCGTCCGGACCTTCGGCGCGAAGGCCCCGAAGGCGGACTCCATGAGTTGGAGATAGCCGCTGGAGTTGGGAGGGATGGGCGTCGATCCGACGGCGGCGGTCTGGCGGATGGGCCGGGTGTTGAGCTCTCGGGCTTGTTTGAGTTTCTCCTCCGCCAAAGCGCGGTCGGATTCGCCCAGGCGGTCGAGTTCGATGGCGACGAACGCGCCCTCCCGGTCCTGCACGATCAATTCGTTGTCCCGCGCCGCGACGAAGCTGCCTTCTTGGATGGGATGACCGGTGGCGTCCTTCCAGAGGCGGACAGTGGCTGTCGAGGCGTGGATTTTGGCGTCGTGGGCATTGGAAACGGTCGGAAGAAGCGGGGCGACGGCAACGGTGATGATGGTCAGGCAGAGACCTCTCCTGGCCGGGTGTAGGCGCACGGCGTCGCTGAACCGGGAGCGGCGCTTGCGGAGCGCGGCTGTGTTGGAGACCAGCCGCAGCGGAGTGGACGGCAACGTGGATCCGTTTCGTGCGTGGGCGCCTGCTGTTCGGAGGTTGCTGCGGCTGGTCTCGAAGACGGGACACAGCCGCGCTCCGGCGGTGAGAAGTCGGTGGAATGTCTTCATGGACGTTTGGGTTGGGCGCTGGAATTTCCCCCCTTGCGCTGTGCGCCCTTGCCTTTGCCGCCGCGACCACCGGCGATCTCGTCGCGCGTCAGACGGCCGTCGTTGTTCTTGTCGAATTTCTTTAGAACCGCCGCAGCGATGCGGAGTTCGGCGGCTGAGAGGGCGCCGTCGCGGTCGGTGTCGAGGGCGGTGAAAAGGGGGTCGGGTTTGGCGCGGCCGCCGCGTTTGCCGGGCTGGGTGGAAGGACGTTCCTGTTTGGGTGGCGTTTGCGGTCCCGCTTGGGCGGCTGCGGGCAGGATCGCGAGAATGGTCGCGAGCGTGATTGCCCGAAGCGGGCGCTGGAGCTTCCTACACATGGGGGCATTCAACCTTGAAAAGATGAAAGATGCTCCCTCATTTCGATTAAAAAACTGTAATGTGAAACCGCCTCGACAGCGGGCTTCGTGCGGTCGATACCAAGGGGGGGCGCGACCCAACGCGTGCCGCCGTCGCGCCGAGACATGAAGATCCTGTTGATCGAAGACGAAGCCAAGATCGCCGATTTCACCCGGAACGGGTTGGAGGAGGCGGGCTTTATCGTGGACCACGCGGATCACGGCGACGACGGATTCCACCTCGCGACGACGGGCGGCTACGACGCGATCGTGCTCGACATCATGCTGCCGGGACGGGACGGGATCAGCATCCTGCGACAGTTGCGCGAGCGAAAGAACGCCACTCCGGTCATCCTGCTGACGGCGCGCAGCGAGTTGAACGAGCGCCTCGACGGCCTGAACCAGGGCGCGGACGACTACCTGACCAAGCCCTTCTACATCGAGGAACTGATCGCGCGGATCCACGCCGTGATGCGGCGCGCCTCGGGGAACGAGATCAGCGTGTTGAAGGTGGCGGATCTCTCGGTGAACCTGATCACGCGGGAGGTGACGCGGGACGGGGAGGCGATCGAACTGACCACGCGGGAGTTCGCCCTGCTGACCTACCTGATGCGTTCGCCGGGGAGGGTCTACTCGCGGACCCAGATTCACGAGCATGTCTGGAACTACGGTTTCGATCCGGGCACAAACCTGGTGGATGTCTACATCCAGCGCGTGCGGAAGAAGATTGGAGACAGCGGGCAGGACTCGCTCATAGAGACCGTGCGCGGCGTCGGCTACCGTATGAAAGCCGGGTCATGAATTCATTCCGCATCAAGATCGCCCTTTGGTCGGGCTTGATCTCCGGCGCGCTGCTCGTCGGCGCGGGCTGGCTTCTTTGGAAACAGACAGCACGGGCCAGCCTGGATCAGGTCGATCAGGAACTCCTTTTGATCGGTCATTCCAATCTCGAACGCCGACATGGACACACGCGCTACGTGGAACTGGACAAGGCCTTGAACGTTTTCTCGTCCACGAATGCCGGCTACATCCTTCACTTCGCCGGTTCCGGTCGCTCGCAACACACTTCGACCAACTGGCCTGGTTTGCTTGCCATGGAATCGTTCGCCGAGCTTACTGATTATCCCCCGGGCGTGGAGGTCGATCCCTCGCTCTTTGACGACTTGAGGGGCTCAAGGGGATCGCGGGAGGCGAAGTCCAGGATCCGCCTGCCGCTGAAGATTCCCCGTTTCGAAACCCGGTCAGCGGAGGGGCGGACGTGGCGCATGGCGACCATGGGCAACCCGACACAGACGCTCATCCTGGGCGTCGACATCGCCCGCTTTGAGGACGGCCTCAAGCGCCTGCGGACAGTTTATCTCGCGGTGATCCCGGCCGGGCTGTTGTTGGTCGGCTTCGGCGCTTGGTTCGTCGCCGGCCGGACGCTCCGGCCGTTGAACGCAGTGACCGCGAGCGTCGAAAATGTCACCGCGAAGGGGTTGGACCAACGCATCGACATCGGCGCACACGACCGGGAGTTCAGTCGTCTCATCTCCGTTTTCAACGAGATGCTCAATCGTCTGCAGACCAGTTTTCAACAAGCGACCCGCTTCAGCGCCGATGCCTCGCACGAGTTGAAGACCCCTCTTGCGATCATGCAGGGCGAGATCGAACAGGCCCTCCGGCAGGCGGAGGACGGCTCTGAAATCCAACGCACATTCGGCCGTCAACTGGAGGAAATCCAACGCCTCAAGATCATCACGCGGAAACTCCTGCTTCTTTCCCGCGCCGACTCGGGTGAGTTGGTCGTGAGCTTTGAACGGATCAATCTCAGCGAGATGATCGCGGCCACCGCGGAGGACGCGGACATCCTCGCCTCGCATCTTGACGTCGAAGCTGAAATTGAACCCGACATCCTTGTCGATGCCGATCCCGTCCTCATTCAACAGGTCCTGCAAAACCTCGCCGCCAACGCGGCGAACTACAACCACGACCAGGGCTGGATTCGCATGACCTTGAAAATCCAGGGAGAGCGAGCGCTCTTCCGCATCTCCAATTCCGGCCCCGGCATTGCTCCGGAACAGCGCGAACGCGTTTTCGACCGTTTCCACCGCGCCGACACCGCGCGGAATCGAGACACGGACGGAGTGGGCCTGGGGTTGAGCCTGTGTCGCGAAATCGTCCGCGCCCATGATGGGGAGTTGAGGCTGGTTGATTCGTCGAGCGAAACCGCAGTCTTCGAGCTCTCGCTTTGCCTGCGACGCTGTCGTAAGAAGGACGCCGGTGACGCGACATCACGTTCGCCTCAGGCCGCGACTTGATCCGGGCCGGCGTTCGTCCCATCATCCGCCAACGTTTTCCTGGGATCATGGCGATTTACGGAACTGCAATTCTCTCGGGCTGCCTCCTTGCCGGGCTGTTGGTCGGCCGCGCGCTGGGGTGGCTGGTCGGCGTCGACGCCAACATCGGCGGCGTTGGCATCGCGATGCTGTTGTTGATTCTCTGCTGCGACCGGTTGCATGCCGCGGGGCGCATGAAGCCGCCCACCGAGCAGGGCGTGCTTTTCTGGAGTTCGGTCTATATCCCCATCGTCGTGGCCATGGCCGCGAGTCAGAATGTGTTCGCGGCCGTCAGCGGCGGCGCGGTTGCCGTCGTTGCGGGTGTATTGTCGGTGGTTGCCTGTTTCGCGCTGGTGCCGGCGGTCAGCCGGATCGGGGCTGAGGCTAACGACGAGGAGGAGCGCTGACATGGAACTCCTTCAGGCGCTCGAGGGCGTGCTCATCAAGTATTCGCTGATCACGGCCTTTGCGGTGGTGGGCTTCACCGTCTGGATTTCCTACGTGATGTCGGAACGCCTCGCCCGCGGGCGTCTGCACGGCTCGGCGATCGCCATCCTGATCGGGTTGGCTCTCGCCTATGTCGGCGGCCTGGCGACCGGGGGAAAGAAAGGCATCGCGGACATCCAGGTGTTCGCCGGGATCGGCCTGATGGGCGGCGCCATGTTCCGGGATCTGGCCATCGTGGCGACGGCCTTCGGGGTGCGCATGTCGGAGTTTCGGCGGTCCGGTCTGGGCGGCGTGGTGTCGCTGTTCGCGGGCGTCTTTGTGTCGTTCCTTGTCGGGGCGGCGGTGGCCTGGGCCTTTGGCTACCGCGACGCGGTCAGTCTCACCACCATCGGCGGCGGGGCGGCCACCTACATCGTCGGTCCGGTGACCGGCGGCGCCATCGGGGCTTCGTCGGAGGTCATGGCGTTGAGCGTCGCGGCCGGCTTGGTGAAATCCGTCCTGGTCATGACGATGACGCCGTTTGTCGCGCCTTCCATCGGGCTCAACAACCCCCGCGCGGCGATGGTGTTCGGCGGGTTGATGGGAACGACCAGCGGCGTGGCCGGCGGATTGGCCGCGACGGATCCGAAACTGGTCCCCTACGGCGCCATGACCGCGACGTTCTACACCGGCATCGGTTGCCTGCTCGGCCCGTCGCTCATCTTCATGATCATCCGCGCCATCGTCTGATTTCCCATGACTGAACCGTCGCTCATCTCCCGCGCCAGGTCCCACGGCGACGCCGTCGCCTTTCGCGATCCCGACGCCACTTACACCTATGCCGATCTGCTGACACGTTCGGCGGCGACGGCGATGGCGCTGCTGGATGGCGCGTCCGATCTGGCGGAGGCGCGGGTCGCGCTGCTCGCGCCCGCGGGCATCGGCTACACGGCCGCGCAATGGGGCATCTGGCGGGCCGGCGGCGTGGTCGTGCCGTTGTGTCTTTCCGCCACGGAGCCCGAGTGGGAATACGCGTTGACCGACTCGGCGGTCTCCATCGTCGCGGCCTCGGCCGACATGGCCAAGAAAATCCGGCCGATTTGCGAACGCCTGGGCATCCGGTTGTTGACGCTGGAGGAGTTGCCCGAAAACGGCGAGGCCAGGCTGCCCGAACTGACCGGCGAACGCCGCGCCATGATCCTTTACACCAGCGGCACCACCAGCAAACCCAAGGGCGTTGTCACGACCCACGACAACATCCGCGCGCAGATTTCAATGCTGGTGGAGGCGTGGGAATGGCGCGCGGACGACCGCATCCCATTGTTTCTCCCCCTGCATCACATCCACGGCATCATCAACGTGATGTCCTGCGCGTTGTGGGCGGGCGCGACCATCGAGCCCTTTTCGCGGTTCGACCTGCCCGTCATCCTCGATCGGGTGAAGGCCGACGCCTACACCGTTTTCATGGCCGTGCCGACGATTTACGTGAAGCTCATCCAGGCGCTGGATGCGGCTGCCGGCAGCGAACGCGAAGCCGTCACCGCGGCGTTTGGCCGGATGCGCCTGATGATCTCGGGCTCCGCCGCGCTGCCCGCGAGCGTCCATGAACGCTGGACCGAACTGACCGGCCAGAAGCTGCTGGAGCGCTACGGGATGACCGAGATCGGCATGGCCCTGTCAAACCCCTTTCATGGCGAGCGGCGGCCCGGCTCTGTCGGCAAGCCGTTGCCGTCCGTGGAAATCCGGCTGAAATCGGAGAACGGCGGGATCGTGACCGCCGAGGACGAACCCGGCGAGATTCAGGCGCGCGGCCCGGCGGTGTTCCTGGAATACTGGGGCCGCCCGGAGATCACGCGTGAATCCTTCGATGACGGCTGGTTTCGCACCGGGGACATGGCGGTCTTGGAGACGGGCTATTACCGCATCATGGGACGGCTGTCGGTGGACATCATCAAGAGCGGCGGCTACAAGCTTTCGGCGCTGGAGATCGAGGCCGTGCTGCTGCAGCATCCGGACATCCGCGAATGCGCCGTGATCGGCGCGCCCGACGACACCTGGGGCGAGGCCGTCGCCGCCGCGGTCGTCCTGAACGACGGCGCGGCTCTGGAGCTCGACTCACTGCGCGATTGGTGCCGCGATCGGATGTCCGTCTACAAGATCCCGAAGCTCCTCAAGCGCCTCGACGCGCTGCCCCGCAACGCCATGGGCAAGGTGACCAAGCCGGACGTGCAGAAGCTTTTTGTGAACCCGTGATCGCGGAGTTGCGCGAGTTCTTCACTTCCAATCGACCGCGTATCACCAGACCCGCGACGCTCCCAGATCCGAAAACGGCTTGTCGGGCGACAGCAAAGTCAATCCGTCTCCGATCGCCTGCGCCGCCAGCAAACGGTCGAAGGGATCGGAATGGACTCGGGCCAGTTCTCCGCTGCGAAAAATGACCTCCGCCGTCAACGGCAGGCTGATGATCTGATGATACTTCAGCTTCGCGGGGATCCACTTCCTGGGAACGTCCGGCAGCGGCAGTTTTCCGGCGGAAAGTTTTATCACGATCTCCAGCGCGCTGGCTTCGCTCATCAGGAGATCGTTGTCCGGGTCGTCAATCAGATCGCCCGCGGTTGCGCTGATTCTGTCCGGCTGTTGCGCCAACCAGAGAAACGTGCAGGTGTCCAGCAGCAGCTTCAAAGCCCCCACTCCTTGAGTTCGTCCTCGCTCAACGGCGCGAACGCGGAATCCGGAAATTCAAATTTTGGACCCTTGATCTTCCCGACCTTCGGCCGGCTTCGCTTTTTCGGCTGCTTGGCGGGGATCAGCATGGCGACCGGCTTCTTTCCGCGAGCGATCGTGATCCGCTCCCCTTCCTCGACCTCCGCCAGGTAACGGGACAAATGGGTCTTCGCCTCGTGCGTTGTAATCGTCTTCATCGGCGATCAATGTGCGCCGGCGTTCCAAGTTGGTCAAGTTAGGCCACTTTTTCAATCAGCGGTGTTCCGCCCGGCTGGCCTCGTGCAATTGGGCGACCTCCTCTTCGGAAAGCGCCGCATCGAGGATGACCAGTTCGTCGATGCGGCCGTTGAGGTTGCGGATGGCGAACAAGGGCGTCTCCCGAAAAGGCTCGCCCCAGTTGCCGATCTCACCGTTGCCGATGCGCAGGGTATCGACGTGGAATTGCGGCAGAATCTCCTCCTCGGAAATCTTCGTTCCGTTCACATGATGGGAGACCCGCCTCGTTTCCGGGTCGAAGACGGACGCCAGATGCATCCATTGCCCGCTCTTGGAAAGGTCCCAGATCGAGGGTGAAAGGTAGACGTGGTGAAAGCGGCTTTGCGGATGCCCGGGAAGTGACCGGGTGTGGTCGACCATCACCGAAAGCATGAGTTTCCCGTCGTCGCGGATCTGCCAGTGCGGTTCGCCATTCTCATAGCCATCGCCCATGAACAGCGCGTTGTAGCGCCGGTCGAGGCTGTCGATGCGCACCCAGGCGGCGAAGGTGAAGGCGCTGAATTCTCCGGGGATGCGCACCCGCACGCGGGAGCCCGGCCTCCGAAATTCCAGGGCCTGTTTCATGCCGGGCCAGCGACCGTCGGTCGTTTCGGCCAGCACCACGGCGCCATCGAGTTCCGGGTTGCGTGGCTGCGCAACGCTGGCGAGCAACGCCGCCGGTTCCGGGCGGTCAAAGGTGTAATAGGCGATCACCTTTGGGTCGCGGGCCAGCGAATCGCGATGCGCCATCCAGCGTTCAAAGTCCGTGCGGCGACGCGTTCGCGCCAACGCGTCAAAGTTCCCGGCGTCGGGAAAGGCGATGCGCCCCGAAGTCTCCGCTTGCTCGTCCGCCCCGTCCGGCAGGTTCCAGGCGGCGCCTTTCCTGACGATCCGCTCCGGACCGGAGCGGTGCTTGAAGGAGATCTCGCCATCGATCACCTCGACGTGCGAGCGGCCGTCGCGGACCCGCAATCCGAATTCCGTGCCCAGGTCCACAATCTCCGTTTCGGGCGCATTCAACCGGAAGCCCCGGGCAGCCGGCGGAACGCGCATGCGCACCGAACCTTCACGGCACGCCGCCTCCCATGCCGACTTCAACGCAATCTCCGCCGGACCCTCGACGACCATGGTCGCCCCGGAATAGAACTGGATCTCCGCGACCCCGGCGTCCAACCGCAGCGACTCGGCGCCGAGGCTCTCGCCCTCCTTGAGCTCCCGCTGACCTTCCGGCCACCGGGCGTCGAACAGGTTGCGCACGACCGCAAACCCTTCTGCCGAAGGTTCCGCGTCCCCGGGTGAATCCGCCGTCGGCGCCTGGGCCGCGCGCTGCTCCCCTTCCCCTGTTCCATGATCGCTCGTCTTCATGAACAACAGCCCGAGCACGAAGGCGACGCCCGCCGCGATCGCAATCGGAACAAACCGGCGGAGACCAGCCGCTTCCGGGATTGGGATGATATTCGACGGTTCCGGCTTGGCATCCATTGCCGTCCAGGAATCGATCGCCTCGGCCGTCGCGCCTTCCCCATGTTCCTGCAGTTCGTGATGCAGGGCGAGGCACCGTCGCATCACCGTCCGCAGTTCCGGACGCTCCAGCATCCGATCCTGCAACCGGCCGAAGGACTCGTCATTGATCTCGCCATTGAGGAAGGCGTCGATCCAGTCCTGCTCCTCCTCAGGAAGGTCTTTGAATCGCGTTTCGTTCATCAGGCTTCCTTGGTCTGCAGGGTTTTGGCCTCGACGCAGTGCATCAGCTGTCGGCGGAGTCGTTTCAAGCGCATGTAGAAGGCGGCGGATGTGGAGCCGGCCTCCTCGGCGAGTTCCTTGATCTTCACGCCCGGCGTATAGGCGAGCATGACAAACTTCCGCTGCTTCTCCGGCATCGCGAGCAGGCAGGATTCGAGCGCGTCCTGTTCGGCGCTGCGTTGATTCAGTTCCTCCTCAGCCTCCGAGGCCATGAGCTCAAGCACATCCTCGCGGAACACGTGCCGGTCCCGGGCCATCTTGCGCCGATAGGCGAGCGCCTCGAAACGCGTCACCACGCAGGCCCACTTGATGAATTGAGTGTCCTGGTCGAACTGATCGAACTTCCGCCACATCGCCAGCGCCGCCCGTTGCATCAGTTCATCCACATCGCCCCACGAAGGCAGGAACGATCCGGCAAACCGGCGCAATTCCGCCTCGTGGTGGGCGAACAACCGGACAAACGCCTCGTAACGGGCGTCATCCGCTGAATGGTTTTTTTCAGGCGTGGACATGCTGTTCGTATACACACTGCCGCCCGCATTGGAAACTAACGGCCAACTCCCTGCTTTCAAGCGACGTCAAACCTTGGCAGCGTGCGCCTGTGGAACACATGTTGGCCATCACCGGGACGCAGGTCGTCGATATCATCGCCGTGGCGGCGTTCGTCGCGGCGGGCCTCTATGCATGGCGATTGCGGCGCGGCGACTTCCCCCGCAAGCTCAAGCAGCTCGAGGAACGGGGATATGTCGTTGAGAAACGGGTCCAGCGCCAGAACGATCGCAAGGTCACGTTGATCTGGGGGCGCCTGCCGCAGGCCGTGAACCTGCGGTTCCAGATCGTGGAATCGAAGCTGCTCGATCAGAGCCGCCGCTTCGCGGAGTCGGACGCCGTCCAGTTGGGCGATTCCGAATTCGACGAACGGTTCGCCGTGCTCATGGACCTGCCACAGTTCGCCCCGGCGATTCTCGACGAGCCGATGCGCCAGCGCCTGTTGGGCCTGGAGGAGGCCAATTTCACCACCGGCTCGATCGCCAGCCTGCTGGAGGACGACAGTTTCCCCGAAGTCCAGGGCGGCGAACGCGGCGTTCTTCAGCTTTGGGCCATGCACCTGGACCGGGAGAAGGCGTCCAACGCGGAGCTTCGGTCCGTCGTTGAGTTGGGCAGAACGTTGGCGAAGAAGGTGGCGGAAGTCGCCAAGGCCGATGGACTGACGCCGCAATGATTGGCACGGGACTTGCCAGCAAGCTGGTTTCGGCGCTTTGACGCTTTATGCCTGAAGACATACAACCTCATCCGCTCAACGTTGAAGGGCCTTTTTACGTCACGGACGGATGTTGCCTGGCGTGCGGCATTCCTGAGCACATCGCGCTTCAAAGCTCGCGGGCTTCGAGAGTTCTGCGATTCTCTGGAGTGAGGGTGTTACCCGGCGCTGATTGGACCCCACGGTTTGGCCCATTCCTTATGAGACAGTTTCC
>JAYPEY010000004.1:0-30157 GCA_038126035.1 Verrucomicrobiales bacterium
GCCCAGCCGGACCTCGCGGCCGCGCCCGCCGCGGCGAAGCCTGGGAAGGCGGCCACGGCGGCCGTTTCGATCCGCGGCCATATCCCCGCCAGCGAAGTCGACGCCCGCACCGCGCGCTTTCACGCCACGGATTCCCGCCCCCACCGCCTCAGCAACACCCGGCGACCCTATGGCGAGATGGAACGCAGCGACACCGCGATTCTGTTGCGCAATGTGCTGATCGACACGGAGGCAACCCTGCGAGGGTTGCCGATCCCGAATGAGTTGAAGGCCGGCGAGGACGCCGGAACCTGGTTGGTCCAGGCGCGCCAGAAGGTGACGCCCGCCTTCCTGAATCTGCTGCGCGGCTCCGGCGCGAAGTTCTCGGAAGCCTCCTATATTCCGAACAACACCTACATCGTCCGCGGCGAACGTGAGACCATTGAGTTGTTGCGCCATTCCCCCCTGGTGCAGGCGGCGATCCCCTATGAGCCCTACTACAAGCTGGATCCGGTGTTGCTCGGCCATGCCGTGGAGCGGATGCCGCCGCCGATCGGCGGACGTCTGCGATTGACGTTGTTTCCGGGCGAGCGGGAGAAGACCCTCGAGACACTCGAGAATCTCGGCGCGCAGGTCCTGGCGGAAGAGGGGACGCCCTTCGGCCCGTCGGTGATTGTCCAGCCGGATATCGCCCGCTGGACGGAACTCGCGATGATGCCCGAGGTGCAGGGCGTCGAGCGTCACCTCAACAAGGTCCTCCTGAACGATCTCAGCCGCACCTACGTGCTGGTCTCGACCAACACCACCTCCGACGATCAATACCTGGGGCTGAAGGGGACGAACGTTTTGGTCTGGGTCAATGACGGCGACAATCTCGACATCCATCATCCGGACCTGACCACGAATCGCGCGGCGATTGTGCCGACTCTTGCCGGCACCAATGACACCGGCGGTCACGCCACCTTCGTGGCGGGCATCATCGCCTCCAGCGGCGCCAACTCGCCGGCGGTGACGGTCAACGCCCAGGGCGTATCCTCGATTCCGGGATCGACCAATGGCGCCAATTTCCGCGGCATGGCGCCGGAGGCGTCGATCATCATGATGGACTTCGACAACCTGTTTCTGACCGACGCCGACCTGTTGGAGATCCCGGCGCGCAGCAACCTGTTCCTGCTCCAGAAAACGAACACCCTGATCATCAACAACAGCTGGGGTTACGACGGCTCCTATACCTACGACACGGCGGCGGCCATCGTGGACGCCCGGGCCCGCGACGCCATCCCCGCGCTCCCCGGTCTGCAGCAGACCTTGCCGGTCTTCGCGGCGGGCAACGACGGCAATGGCCTGGATTCCGGGCAAGGCGGACTCTCAGACGGCATCAACTCGCCGGCCACGGCCAAGAACGCCATCACGGTCGGCGCCAGCGAACATCTTCGCCGGATCACAAATCAGTTCCAGGAGTCCACGCTGTCGTTGACCAACACCTGCATGACCAACATGTCGCCCATCTACCTGGGGCGGACCGATTCCTCGAACCAGGTCGCAGCCTTTTCCAGTCGCGGCAATGTCGATCCCCGGGACGAGGGCGAGTACGGCCGCTGGAAGCCGGATGTGGTGGCGCCGGGGTCGTTTCCGGTCTCGTTGCGTTCCTCGATGTGGAACCACACCAATCGCTACACCGCGAACAATGTCGATTACATCGATGTTCTTTTCACCAACATCACGGTCGATCCGAACACGGCCCAGACCTTCGCCAATTACCTGCCTTTCAACGCGACGAACCTCTACATCGACCTGCGCAACCGCACGCCCAGTTCGTTCCCGCTGTTGATCCACACCAACAACCAGCCGGACCCCTCCTTTACTCCGGGCAACGAGGCGGCGATCAATTCCACCAACATCCCGATCGACACCTCGGAGACCGGCCCCTGGTACATCGATGTCGAGAACACCAACGCCGGGGTGGAGATCGAATTCGACATCTTCATGCGCGTCACGATCACGAACTGCGCGCAGCCGTTCGACATGGTTCTGAGCAACCTGAACGAGAATGTCGGGACGCACGGACCGCCGCAGGGCGAATACCGCTTTGCCACGGGCGGCACGAGTTATTCGGCGCCGGTGGTCTCCGGCATGCTCGCGCTGCTGCAGGACTTCTTCGAGGGGACCAATGTCCTCACCGATCCGAATCTCCGTCGCACCAACAGCGCGGCGATGATGAAGGCCCTGCTCATCAACAGCGCCCGATCGTTGGGCACGACCTACGACTACGACATGGAGAGCCAGATCAACTACCAGGGTTGGGGGCTGCCCAGTATTCGGCGCATGATCGGCGAGGTCATGGCGACCGAGGCGGATGACGCCAACTGGCCCATCCAGATGCGCGATATCGGAGGGACCAATTCCCTGGCCACCGACTTCGCCCACGCCTACGCGGTGGACGTGAATCCGGCGGTGACCAATGTCCCGTTGCGCGTCACGCTGACCTGGAGCGATCCGCCCGGCAATCCGAACGCCGCCCGCAAGCTCGTCAACGATCTCGACGTCATCCTCAGCAACAACGTCACCGGCGAGATCTATCGCGGCAACACCTACGACGGCGATGGGGAGTATTCAAAGGTCGTCGGCGCCACCAACGACTTCATCGACCCCGTCACCGGCATGCCGATTCCGACGGCGACGCCGACCAACGACGTGGTGAACAACGTGGAGAACATCTCCGTGGATTCCCCGGTCGCGCTTTCCTACACGCTCTACGTCATCGGCAGCCGGGTGAATGTGAACGCCGTCACGGCCCACACCAACGAGATCACCCAGGACTACGCCTTGGTCGTCTCCTCGGCGGCGCTGAATTTTGCCGGCGGATTGACGGTCAGCGACACGCCCACGTTGCTCACCAACTACAGCACGTTGAGCGAGCCGCATCGCTTCACCTATCTCGATCCAGGCGCCACCAATGCGGCCCCGCTGCCCGGACAGCGCGCCGGCGCGAACTCGCCCCTGGCGCATCATCCCACCAATTCCCTGATGGTGATCACCAACGGCACGACCAATCAATGGGTCTTCTTCCACGTGACCAACAGCACGGGCGGGACCAACGCCGCCTTCATCACCTTCCGCCCCGACAATGTCTCCATCCCCCGGAACGATGACGGCGACATCGATCTTTATGTCTCCACCGATTCCGGCATCACCAACCTGACCCCGACCGCGATCGCCGGCTCATTGAAGTCGCTCTCCCGCGGCGGCACCGAGGTGATCTACTTCACCAACTCGGCCTCGGGAATCATCGGCAGCGAGTTCTTTGTCGGGGTGAAGTCCGAGGACCAACAGGCGGTCGATTTCGGCTTCTTCGCAATCTTTACGGACGATCGTTTCGCCGAGCGGGACGCCTTTGGCAACATCACGCTGAATGCGCTGGGCGCGCCGGCGCTCATTCCCGATGGCACGCCTCAGGAGCCGGGCGGCACCAATGTCTTCATGATCAATCCCTTTGAGATCGATATCCGCAGGGTCATCGTGACGAACTCGATTCATCATCAACTGAACGGAGATCTGGTTGCGGAGTTGGAGCACGACGGGGTCCGAGCGACGCTGCTCAACCACCGCGGGGACGACACGCGCCTCGGCACGACCTACATCTTCGACGACAGCGCGGAAAACAACGTGGACTATCCGATCGGACCTTTCTCGGATTTTGAGAATTTCATCCACAGGTGGATCCAGATCTACAATTCGCTCTATTCTCCTCCGAATCCTCCGATTCCAGCAAACTCATCCCCGGCCTACGCCGCGTATTACGCCCCGGGCGCCGAGGCGACGGAGACGGATGGCGTTCAACGCCTGGGCAACTTTGTCGGCGAGGAGGGCGTCGGTCTGTGGCAATACACCGTGTCGGACAACCAGCTGCTGCATACGGGCTTCCTGAACGGCGTCACCATCCGCCTGGAACCCTCCAACGGGACAAACAACAATTTCGGCGGCGGCGTGCAGAGTGGTCAGATCAACCGGGTGGAGGCGAACTCCACTTATTGCGATTTCATCAATGTGCCGCCGGGAGCGGTGTCGTTGTCCATTCATGTCACCATGAACAATCCGGGCCTGGCCGGACCGCTGGAGATGCGGGTGCGGCGCGGTCAACTGCCCACGACCAACACCTACGATCACTTCGCCTACATCCAGCCGCCCGGCGGCACGCTGACCATCACGGTCGGCGATTCGCCCGCCTTGAATCCGGGGCAGTATTTCCTCTGCCTCGCCCACACCAATTCCTCGCCTTCGGAAATTGAGTTCGAACTCTCGTTCGACACGGAGATCGACTTCGGCGTCGTCCCCAAGGTGACGGAATTCAGCTCCACGGAAATGGAGATTGTCGACGAGGTCCGGACCAATGGACTGAGCGCGCAGATTCCGGTGGCCCTTTCACGCGAGGTGGCCGGGGTGAGGGTCGGCATCCGGGCCGAGCACGAACGCGTCTCGGATCTGGCCTTCCGGCTTGTCAGTCCCTCGGGGACGGACGTGCTGCTGGCCGAGAATCGCGGCTGGTGGGCGACCAATGGCTTCGGTTACGGGACCAACGCAGACGACACCGCCTATGTGGTCTTCAGCGAGGATCCCCGGGTGGCGCGAAGACTGGTGAAGTCCGTCACCAACAACGCGTTCATGGTCTACACGAACCCCGTCGTTCTGGCGACGAACTACCTGGAAGGCGCTGGCGGCACAATCGCGTCCGGCTCCATCAGCGGGCAGGACAATGAATCGGTCACACTGATCCCGATCGGCGTCAATGCGGGCGACATCCAGATCGACTACGATTTCTACGAACAACCGGATCGGCTCCGCATCTATCATCGCTCCGCCGGCGTGGCCACGTTGATTTCGGATACCGGTGTGCGCAGCAGTCTGACGCAGGAATCCACCTTCCTGCCGGCGGATGTGGATTCGGCAAATGGCACGCGCATCACCAATGCAGCCCTGGCGGCGGTGATTTCCGACGGCGACTATCTGCGCTTTGTGAGTCCGTTGATGCCTGGGGCGGGCGCGACCGCCAGCGATGATCTGCCGGTCACCACGCTGGGCCAGTTGAACCATACGGCCCGCTATTTCGCCCTCAATGTCGACGCGATGAACGGGACCTTTGAGGTGAGCGACACCATGGGCGGCGCGGCGCTGGTCTTTACCAGCGGCGGTTCCGGGACCCACTATGTCTGGTCCGGCGTCGACGGCACGGACCGGTTGGTCCGCTCCTTCACGGTCTCCTACACCGGCAACCTCGCCGACGACCGGCTGGAGATTGTGGTGAACGAGGGGAACAACTCCGTCGGCACCGGCTGGGATTACGATTACACGCTCAACCCGACCATCGCCTTCGCCAATTCGGACCAGGAAGGCTCGTCGATCACGGCCTACGACGGGCGCGTGTTCGTCGCAGGGACCACGGACGCCCGCGCGCAGAATGGCATCCTGGCCCAGTTTGCCACCCCGATGCGCGATGACTCCGTGCCCTTCTACAGCGTCAACTGGCCCGATCTCCAGGGCGGTACCCGGTTCAACGCCGTCGCCGCCACCGCCTCGGGCGTGTTCGCCGTGGGCAACAGCTACACGCAGACCACCGACCCCGACACCGGCGTCGCGAACAAGGAGGCCAAGAGCATCGTTGCGCGCTTCCCGTTCGATGATCCCGCGATCAACAACTTCGACATCCAGGGCTCGGACTTCCACCAGCAGATTCCGGCGGACGGCGAAGGCATGTTTTCGCCGCACCAGAGCGGGGGGACGGACTACGCGGCGGAGGAGGAGGCCTTCGGCATCACCGCGGCGACCGAGAACGGGGCCGAAGTTCTCTACATTGTCGGCGTGGCGCCTGAGAACGCCGCCAATGCGGGCCGCATGTATCTCTCCAAGATGGACACCGCGGGCAACTTCCTCTTCCACACCAACGACCTTTACAACATGACCGCCGACGCGTTCAGCGCGGGCTACGATGTGGCCGTGCGCGGCACGAACGTGTTTGTCGCTGGCGTCAACGCAGACGGGGGCAACAGCAACCCCTACATCATGGCACTGGACACCAACGGCGTTCCCCAGTGGACCTGGACCACCAACGAGATCGGCCAGTTCAACGCCATCGTCACCCTCAACAACTACATCTATGCGGTTGGCGTGATCGAGGCCCTGAGTGGAGGCTCCGCCAATGCGTTCATCACCAAGCTGGACTTCTCGGGCACGGTGGAGTGGATGCGGACCTACGATTTCAACTCCGCCGGGCGCGAGGATGTCTTCAATGACATCCTGCCCTTCGGCGACCGGGTCTATGTGGTCGGAGCCGCGGCCAATTCCACGGTTCCGATCACCTTCTCGGATATCACCGCCAATGGCATGGACCCGCCGGGCATGGGCATGGCCGGCGGACAGGAGGCCCGCGCGGTCATCAGCCTGCCACACGATCAGATGGGCGCCGCGCCCCCGCAGTCCAACGTGCGCTTTGAGCATGTCAACGTGGGCGCCGCGAACAACGGGATCACGATCCAGTTCGTGAATGATCACACGATTACAACCGACACCGCCCGCGCCGATTTCGGTGTGACCGCGGCCAACCAGTTGACCATCTACTTCGGCAACGGGTTCACCACGCCGGACGCCGTTCTCGCCGAGATCAACGGCAATTCGGGCACGCTCAACTTCACGGCGGCCTATCAGGGGTTCAACAACAACGCCACCACGCCGATCTATGCCAGTCCAACCACGTTCGATCGCGACGGCACCCTGTATGAGATCGATGAGAACGGCGACCTGGTGACGTTGCCGTCGGCCGGCTACAACGGCATCACCGTCTACTCGGGCGAGGGCAACGGCTCCGACGAGTCCTTCCAGTCCATAACGACGGACGGGTTCGACGTCTATGTGACCGGGTTGACGCAGCCGATCAGCGCCGGGCGGGGCGATGAACTCCTGCTCGTCCGCTACCTGGTCAAGGAGGACCTCCTCGCCGAGGAATCGCTGGACGCCTTCATCGGGGAAAGCTCCGCGGGCAACTGGCGCCTGGAGGTCTGGGACGAGCGCGTCGGCGGCGACACCAACAGTTCGCCGCGACTGATCTCGTGGCAGTTGCAGCTCGACCTGACGGTGACCAACCGGACGCCGCTGCCGTTGACCCATACGACCGCAATCACAAACGAGGTCAGCGGGTCCGACACGCGCTACTTCGTGGTGCATGTTCCCTTCACCGCCACGACGGCGACCATCGATCTCCGCAGTCCGACCGGAGGTCCCATCGATCTTTTCTTCAACCAGACGGCGCTGCCGCTGGGCGGCGTGGGCAGCGATGTGCTGCTCATGAACGATGTCGACGCCACCTTGAGAACCCGCCAGATCTTCACGGACACCGGCAATCCGCCGCTTGTTCCCGGACAACGTTTCTATCTGGCCATCCAGAACGACCCGACCTCGGCCACCAATGAATTCGAGATCGAGATCACCTTCGACAGCACCGCCACGACCTTTGCGGCGCGGGGCGGAGGCTCGATCGCGGGCGCCTCGCCGGCCCCGTCGCCCCAGATTCCGAAGACGGTCGATCTCTACCAGTTCAGCGTCTACGCCGGCGAACCGAAGGTGCATGTGGATGTAAAGGATCTGAGCGGCGACGTGCGCCTGCGACTGCGGCGGGGCGCGGTGCCGGACGCTTCGAACTACGATGTGCAGGTCGATATCGTCGGGCAGAGCTATTCGCGAACGACCTTGGAGCCGGGCGCGGGAATCCCGGCGCTTGAGGGAACCTGGTACGCCGCGATCGAGAACATCGGTGAAACGCCGGCCGCCTATGAGGTCGAGATCATCGGCGAGAACGCCAAGCCCGTTCTAGATCCGATCGAGGATTTGACAATCGATGAGGAGACGACTGTCGCCTTGACCGCCAAGGCGACCGATCCGAACGCCCCGTTGACCTTCAAGCTCTCCTCGGCTCCAACCGGGGCGACGATCGACCCGCAATCGGGCGCGTTCTCCTGGACGCCCACGGAGGCGCAGGGGCCGGCGACGCATTCGGTGACGATCCAGGTGACCGACAGCGGCATCCCGCCGTTGAGCGCCTTTGAAACCTTTGAGATCACCGTCAACGAGGTCAACCAGGCTCCGGTCCTGCCAGACTTCGGAAGTCCGCTTGTCGAGGAGGGGCAGACCCTGAACCTCGCCGGCGGCGCGACGGATGTGGATGCGCCCGCGAACCAGTTGACCTACACCCTGGACGTCGCGCCCGCCGGGGCAACGATCAACCCGTTGACCGGGGCCATTTCCTGGACGCCCAAGGAAACCGATGGCGGCGTCCCGCATACATTCAAGGTGACCGTCGCTGACAATGGCGCTCCCCAGCGCAGCGACACGGCGCAGTTCGATGTGGCGGTGGCTGAATTCAATTCGCCGCCCGTCCTGGATCCGATTGACGACATCGTCATGAAGGAACTGACGCTCCTTCGCATCACCAATGTCGTTGCGGATGCGGATCTGCCGGCGAACCAGCTGTTGTTCACTCTGGAGGCGGGCGCGCCCGCCGGCATGACGATCGATCCGGACACGGGCGTGATCGACTGGACGCCCAGCGAGGCTCAGGGGCCGGGCGTCTACATGGTCGGCGTGGTGGTGACCGACAACGGGGTTCCGAACAAGGACGCCATTCAGCGGTTCGAAATCACGGTCACCGAGGAGAATCAGGCGCCGGCCATCGGGTTCATGCCGAACCTGTCGGAGAAGGAGAATCAACCCCTTTCCATCACCATTCCGGTGACCGACGACGACCTCCCGAAACAGGTCCTGACCCACACCCTGACCGAGGCTCCGGCCGGCATGACCATCGATGCCGCCACCGGTGAAATCTCCTGGACGCCGACCGAGGCGCAGGGTCCGGGAACCTTTACCGTGTCCGTGAAGGTGGAGGACGACCAGGCAACGCCGCTGAGCGCCACCGCCTCGTTTGAGATCCACGTCCAGGAAGTCAATTCAGCTCCGCGCGTGCAGGCTTCGATCCCGGCCAGCGTCCCGGAGGAGAAACTGCTCAACTTCACGCCGACGGTCACGGATGTGGATATTCCGGTCAACCGTGTGACCTTCAGCCTTGGGGAGTCGGCGCCGGCGGGGGCGGTCGTCGATCCGGAAACCGGAGAATTCAGCTGGACGCCGACCGAGGCGCAGGGACCCGGCGTCTATGCCATCGAGATTCTCGCCACTGACGACGGACTGCCCAATCAGACCGGGGTGTTGCAGTTCACGGTCGCGGTCGAGGAAAGCAATGCGGCTCCGGTCCTTCCCGACTTCGGCGAGCAGACCGTGGTCGAGCGGCAGGTGTTCGGACTGGTGGCGGCGGCCTCCGACGCCGATCAACCCGCCAACATCATCACCTATACCCTGGACGCCGGCGCGCCGGCCGGCATGACGATCCAGCCCCGCACGGGCCTTCTGCAATGGACGCCCGATGAGGTCAGTGGCGCGACTGTCTATCACGCGGTTGTCCGGGCCACGGATGACGGCAATCCAGCCCTCAGCACCACCCGGACACTGGCGATCCGGGTGACGGACGGCAACACTGCGCCGGTCCTCGGCGCCATCGGCGACAAGTCCGTCTCCGAAGGCGATACGCTGCAGTTCACGGCGACGGCGGTCGATTCGGACCTGCCGGCGAACACGCTGACCTTCTCCTTGGCCGGCGGCGCCCCCGCCGGGGCGTCGATCGATCCCGCGAGCGGCGTGTTCACGTGGACGCCGAGCGAGGCGCAGGGGACCGACACCCATCAGATCACCGTCACCGTGACGGACAATGGGAATCCGGCGAAGAGTCACAGCCGGACGTTCACCGTGTCGGTGGGCGACGTGAACCGCGCGCCCAAGCTCCGTCCCATCAATGATGTAAGCGCCCGCGAGGGAGCGTCCTTTGCGCTGGTGATTGCCGCGGACGATGGGGATGTGCCCGCGAACAACCTGCGGTTCTCCCTTGGAGAAGGGGCGCCCGCAGGAGTGTCCATCCACCCCAGCAGCGGTCTGCTGATCTGGAAACCGGCTGAAGATCAGGGACCGGGCGAACATACGATCACGATCGAGGTGGAGGATGATGGCGTTCCGCCGCTCAGGGATGCGCTGTCCTTCAAGGCGACCGTCGCCGAGGTGAATCAACCACCCGTCCTGGCGGCGATTGGCAACCGCGAGGTTGCCGAAGGCTCGCCGTTGCGGATCCTGAACTCCGCCACGGATGCGGATCTGCCGGTAAATACGCTGACTTTCAGCCTGGATCCGGGCGCGCCTGAAGGGATGATCATCAATCCGGCGACCGGGACCATCGACTGGTTGACCACCGAGGCGGACGGACCGGGCGAGTATCCCGTCACCATCCGCGTCACCGATAATGGGGAAGGGGAGTTGAGCGACTCAGAGACCATCCTTGTCACCGTGACCGAGGTGAATGAAGAACCGGTCTTGGCTGCGATCGGCGACCGGAGCGTCCCGGAATTGGAGCCGCTGACCTTTACGGCCAATGCGTCCGATGTGGACGAACCGGCCAACGATCTCGCCTATACCCTGCGGAATGCTCCGGACGGGGCGGGAATTGATCCGGACACCGGTGTCTTCAGCTGGACGCCGACCGAGGCGCAGGGGCCGGGCTCCTACACTTTTGAGGTGGTTGCGACCGACTCCGGCGATCCTGCCGCGTCGGATTCGGAGACCATCACAGTGACGGTCACGGAAGCCAATACCGCGCCCGAACTTGCTCCGATCGGCGCCCGATCCGTCGATGAGAACGCCACGTTGAGCCTCACGGTTTCCGCGACCGATGTGGATGAACCGGCGAACCATCTGACCTTCCAGTTGCTGCCGGGAGCCCCCGCCGGCATGACATTGAATCCGGACACGCTGGAGTTGGTCTGGACTCCGGGCGAGGAACTCGGCGGTTCCGAAGTTCAGGTCACGGTGATGGTGTCCGATGACGGCGCCGGAGCCCTGAGTGATTCTGAGACCTTCACCATTCAGGTGATTGATCGCAACGTGGCGCCGCAGTTGTCAGGCGCCGAGGACCGCGCCATCGACGAGGGGGAGACGCTGGCCATGAGCTTCAGCGCGACTGACGCCGACCGCCCGGCGGACAATCTCACGTTCAGTCTGGCTCCCGGCGCGCCGGCCGGCATGGCGATTCAGCCGGTGTCCGGCCTGCTGACCTGGACGCCCGGCGAATCCCAGGGCGGCGCGACCCACACGGTGACGGTCCGCGTGAATGACGACGGGGACGGCGCGCTGCGTGACGAGGCGACCTTCGCCATCACCGTCCGCGAGCTCAATTCGGCCCCGGTCTTCGCGCCGGTCGCCAAGCAGACCATTCCCGAGGGCGCCCTGCGCTCGTTCTCCGTCGGCGCGACCGATGCGGATGTTCCGGCTGACAATCTGACCTACGCACTGGAGCCGGGAGCGCCCGCGGGTGTGACGATCGACGCCGCCAGCGGACTGGTCTCGTGGACGCCGACCGAGGCGCAGGGTCCGGATGATTACCAGATCGGAGTCCGTGTGACGGATGACGGGGCCCCCGCCAAATCGGCGACAATCGCGGTCGAAGTGTCGGTGACCGAGGTGAATCAGTCCCCGCGCCTTCTGCCGATTGCAGATCAGTCGATGACCGAGTGCGAGACCCTGAGCCTGGCCGTGATCGGACTGGACGACGATCTTCCGGCCCAGGGATTGAACTATCGACTGGAAGCCGGGGCGCCGGCCGGCGCGACGATCGACCCGATGTCGGGCGCCTTCAGTTTCAATTCGCCGGTGGGAGCGGGAACCTACGAGATCTCGGTGACCGTGGCTGACAGCGGTTCGCCGAGCGAATCCGCCACGACGACCTTTACCGTGACCGTCGGCGAGTTGGAGGCGAGCGTGGTCGATCTGCAGAACGCGACCGCGGTTGAGGGCGTCGCCAACGACTGCAACAGCTTCAAGCGGATCTACCGGTTCACCATTCCGGGCGGCGCCGCCCGGGCGCTGTTCGAGGTCTATGATCTCACAGACGATGTGGATCTGCTCCTGCAGCGCGATTCGGCTCCGACGGCGTCGTCCTTCGACGCCTCCAGCCGTGAGGCCGATCGGGCATCCGAGAAGATTGTGATTCCCCTGGGCGATGGGACAACGGATATCGCGGGGGACTGGTATCTCGTGGTTGAGAACCGATCGACGGGGACCGCGAACTTCAAGGTTCGCGCCACCATTCCTCAGCAGGTGGAGGGCGGGTCGATCCTGGTCAGCGGCGAACCGCTCAAGGTGGAGACCGAACCGATCGTCTCCGCGCAGTCAGACAAACCCACGATCAACTTCGGCACGGTTCGCGGCGAGAAATACATCATCGAGGTGTCTGATGATCTCATCACCTGGACCATTCTCACCGAGTTCATCGTAACGGACTCCAACGCCTCCTTTGTCGATCCCACCCCGTTCCTCGACAACATCAAGCGCTTCTATCGCATCCGGCAGGTCCCGCAATAGAATGAAAAAAGCCCGACAGGCGAGGCCTGCCGGGCTTTTGGGAATTTGATTCGAAGGATCGATCAGAAGCCGAGTTCGGACTTGCGGTCCTCGGCGGTGTCGAGCGGGTCGATGCGCTCGGTGAGGGCTTCCTGCCCTTCGCTCTGCAGGCGCTCGGCCTCGTTCTTGTTGTATTCGATGGCCTGCTGCTGATCCTCCGGGACGTCATCCTCGGCGAAGATGGCCTCGACCGGGCACTCCGGCACACATGCAGTGCAGTCGATGCAGTCGTCAGGATGAATGACGAGGCGGTCGTCGAGGACGTAGAAGCACGCCACGGGGCAGACGTCTACGCAGTCGGTAAACCTGCATTTCACGCAATTGTCGGTAACTACATGGGCCATAGTCTGTCTTTCTTTTGATCGATGGGTTGTCGGTTCTGTTCGTGTGGAACGCACGCAGTATTGCGGCCCGAATTTCCCCTTGGCAAGTGAAAGTGCAGTGAGACTGAGTCGCAACTCAATGGCGACCTCTCCCAACCGACACAGTCGCAATATCAGTGAGGTGAGCGGGGGCGGGGATGTCATGTGTTGAAATCGGATTGAAGCAAGGACGGAATGGGAGGACACTTGGATCCGCAATCGGTGAGGTTGGCGCAGAGCAGTCGTAATTGAGGTGCGAGATGAAACAACGAGGAAGAATGGGGAACATCTGGGGCAGTGTCGTTATCTGGATTTCGACGCTCGCCGGCGCTTTTGCCCAGAGCAACATTGTCTACAATGCTGGGTTCGAGATCACGGAGCCGATCATTTACAACGGCTGGAGCGTGAATGTTCCCGTCGGCGGTTGGATCAGCGGCCGCGGCGCTCACGGCGGGAAGAACTTCATTTCGATTGGAGTTCACACGCCCTACCTCCGCATCGACGATCCCGTCGATGCAATGAATCCCCTTCCGATCACTGTTCCTGGAGATCCCGTCGTCGGGCAGCACTGGCAGGATTTGAACACTGTGCCGGGACGGGATTACGTCTTGTCGCTCTGGGTTCGAGGGTCGGAGGCACCGCTGAAAGTGCGGTGGGGAGATGTGCTGGTGGCGGATCTCTCGGTCAACGCTCAGGGATGGAGCAAACTGGAATACAACGTGACGGCTGTCTCGGAAGCAACCCGACTCCTTTTCGATTGTCCCGGTGTGCGGGTCTGGATGGACGATGTTTCAGTCGTCTGGGCCCGGGAACCTCCGTCGATTATTGCGCATCCCAAAGGGCGTTCCGCGCCGGAAGGAGGGAAGGTCGGCTTTCGTGTGCGAGCGGATGGGTATCCGGAACTTGCCTACCAGTGGCATCTCGACGGGCAACCGTTGGACGGAGAGACAAAAGCCCTTCTGTATTTGACTGAGTTGCAGACTGCCGATGCGGGGGGATACACGGTTACGGTCACAAACCCCTTCGGAAGTGTGACCAGCGCGGGCGCCGGTCTTCAGGTGGAAATGCTGCCGACAAGTCCTACCATAGTCTCTCATCCGCACAGTAGGACGATTGCGCGTGGGTATCGGACGGCCGTTCAGGTTGTCGCCCGTGGGCAAGGAACACTCAGTTACGAGTGGAGAAAGGATGGAGAACCGATTCACGCGGAGACGGAATCGGTGATCGCCATTGACACGACGGCTTTGTCTGCGAGGACAGAGTTTGAAGTAACGGTTCGAAACGCTCACGGTTCTGCGCGCAGTTTGAAGGCTGTGATCAATGTCATCGATCCAGTGAGTGGTGGAGGGGAAGTCCTGTTCACCAACCTCGACCGCGAGGCGTTGCTGAGTGGCTTCGAACATTCGCAGATCCGCGATCTGGACGGGACTCCGCTCGAAGGCGAGCAATACCTTGCCCAGCTATACGCCAGCCCGAATGGAGTGGTCTATCATGCAGTTGGGGACACGGCGCCGTTTTCGACCGGATTCGGAGGATTCGTTGTTCCGACTGAGAACTTCAGAACTCTTCCTGATATTCCGGCAGGCAGAGTCGCCTATTTGCAGATTCGTGCATGGGAGGCGTCTGCGGGACCGACCTACGAAAGCGCCCGAGCCAACGGAGGAAAGCACGGCAAGTCTATTCCGTATCGATCCACGACCGGCGGGTACATTGATGGCGGGCCGCTACATATGCCGGCCGCGTATCCATGGGGAATGGTTGGATTCAAACTCGAAGCAGGATTGCCGTTGTTTTCGACGGGGCGATTGGCGGTCAAGGGAAGCGCAGGCGGAGGTGTTCCAGAATGGAGTTTCGAAGGAGAGACCGGATTCAGATACCTGATCGAAAAGCGCATTCCTCCGAATGACTGGGGCCCGCATAAGGTCGTTACCAACACGACTGGCACAGTCACATTTACTGACGATCAGGCCGTCGGCTTCTATCGAACGCGGATTCTGGATTGAGGGAAATTCAGACTGTTGAGCGGCCTTCCTTGCCGTCTTGTTCTTCTCCTCCATCCACTTTGTGACGCGCCGATCAGGCTTCGGAGGCCTTGGGTTCGCGTTTGCCGCCGATCTGAAGATTCCAGAGCCGGTCGAATCCGTGGCTGATGTCCTCGAGGACGAGGTAGTTGATCGGCACGAGGAACAGGGTGATGAGGGTGGCGAAGAGGATGCCGAATCCGAGGGAGATGGCCATGGGGATCAGGAACTGGGCCTGGGTGCTCTTTTCGAAGAGCAGGGGCATCAGCCCGACGAAGGTGGTGATGGAGGTGAGCATGATGGCGCGGAAGCGGCGGGCGCCGGCGATGCGGACGGCCTCGGTCACCGGCATGCCTTCCTTGCGGCGGCGATTGATGAAATCGACGAGCACGAGACTGTCGTTCACGACAACGCCGGAGAGGGCCAGCATTCCGAAGATGCTCATGATGCTGAGATCCTTGCCCATGATCATGTGGCCGATGACCGCGCCGACGAGTCCGAAGGGGATGACGGACATGACGATCAGCGGTTGAATGTAGGAGCGGAAGGGGATCGCCAGAAGCGCGTAGAGCGCGAAGAAGACGAAGATGCCGCCGACGGCCAGGCTGCCGAAGGAGTCGGCGCGCTCGCGGGCCTCGCCCTCGAAGGTGTAGGTCATGCCGTGGTATTGCGGGATCAATTCCGCGAGAAACCCGCTCAGTCCGGCCTCCACGCGGGCCATGTTGACGGACTCCTTGTCGGCATCGGCGGTGATGCTGATGGTGCGGTTGCGATCGACCCGGCGGATGGTGGAGAAGCTGCGGCCCATGTCGGCGTCGGCCACGGCGGAGAAGGGGACCTCGGTGTTGTCGGCGGTGCGGATGCGCATCGACTCAAGATTGGCGAGCGACCCGCGCTCCTCCTTGGGGTAGCGGACCATGACGCGGATCTCCTCGCGCCCGCGCTGGATGCGCTGGGCCTCCTGTCCAAAGAAGGCCTGGCGGGTCTGTTGGGCGAGGGAGGTCATGGAAAGTCCCAGCATTTCGGCCTCGGGTTTGATCCTGAGTTTCACCTCCTCCTTGCCGTCCTGGAAGGTGTCGGTGACGTCGAAGACGCCGGCGTAGGTCTTGAGGTGTTCCTTGATCTTCCCGGCGGCGTCGGCCATGTCGTCAAAGCTGGGGCCGGCGAGTTGGACGTCGATGGGGGAGCCGCCGCGGCCGATCTCGGCGCGGAAGTTGAGTTCCTTGGCTCCGGGGATGTCGCCGATGGCCTGGCGCCATTCATTGACGAGGTCGCGGGTTCCAATGTCGACGTTTCGGTCCTCCGGCGGAGAGATCCGGAGGGAGACCTCGCCGGCGTGGGACTGGCCGCTGGAGGCGCGACCGCCGCGCGGGCCGCCGCCGCGGGTCTGACCCTGGCCGCCGCTGACAGCCATGATGTTCAGGATGGCGCTGTTGCCATTGTCGTCGGTGTATTTCTTCTGGAGTAGTTCGGCGGCGGCGCGGATGCGTTCGACGTGTTTCTGGGTGACCTCCGCGGGCGCGCCGAGGGGCATGGTCAGGGTCGCGGTGGCGGTCTCGCTCTCAATGCGCGGGAAGTAGGTGAAACGCACGCGCGTGCTGGAGACGAGCGCGAAGATGATGGCGGCGGTTCCGATGAACAGGGTCAGGGTGAGGTAGCGGTGGTCGGATGCGAGCCGGAGCGTGGGGCGGTAGATCTTGAGGACGAAGGCCTCCAGACCATCGGCAAAGAGACGCTGGAAGCGCGACAGGATGTTGAGATCCTTCGGGTCCTTCCGGCCGGTGGACAGGTGCTTCAGGTGCGCGGGGAGAATAAGTTTGGACTCCACCAGGGAGAACAGGAGCACGGGGATGATCACCAGGGAGATCTGGGCGAAGATCTTGCCGCGGGTGCCCTCGATCATCAGCAGCGGCACGAAGGCCACGACGGTGGTGAGAACGCCGAAGACGACGGGCACGGCGACCTCCTGGGTGCCCTTGATCGCGGCGTCGGTGCCGTCCTCCTCATTCTGCAGGTGGGTGAACACGTTCTCGCCGGTGACAATGGCGTCGTCGACCACGATGCCGAGCACGAGGATGAAGGCGAAGAGGCTGAAGATATTGAAGGTCACCCCGATCAGCGGCATCAATGAGATGGCACCGGCGAAGGAGATGGGGATGCCGAGAAAGACCCAGAAGGCGACGGAGGGGCGGAGGAACAGCGTGAGCACGAGGATGACCAGCCACATGCCCCACCAGGCGCTGTTGAGGAGGGTGTCGAGACGGCCCGCGACGATGCGCGAGCGGTCGTTCCAGTAGTCGATCTCCACGCCGGGCGGCAGGCTGGAGCGCTTCTCGTTCATGTAGCTCTTGACGATCTCAGCCAGTTCGATGGCGTTCTGGTCGCCGACCCGGGCGACATTGATGAGGACGCAGGGTTTGTTGTTGAAGGTGGCGAAGAGGGGTTCCTCCTGAAAGTCGTCATGGATGTCAGCGATTTCGCCGAGGGTGAGACGGGTGCCGTCTTCGCGGGTGAGCAGGACGATCTTCTCGAAGTCCTCACGGACATAGGCCTGCCCCTTGGTGCGCAGGAGGATCTCGCCCGCGGTGGTCTTGATGGCGCCGGCCGGGAGGTCGATGGAGGACTGGGTGACGGCGCGCGACACCTGCGCCAGCGTGAGTCCGTAACGCTGCAGCGTCTCCTCGGAGATCTCGATGGCGATCTCGTAGGGGCGAACCGCGCCCAGGGAGACCTGGGTGACCTTGGGCAGGTTGGCGATCTCGTCGCGCGTCAACTCGCCCAGATGACGGAGGGAGCGCTCGTCCATGGCGCCGGAAAGGACGACCGTGATCACGGCGCTGCTGCGTTGGGCGACGCGGACGATCGGCTTCTCGGCGAGATCGGGGAAGGTGTTGATGGCGTCGACGCGGTTCTTGATGTCATCGAGCATGTCGCGGACCTTGTAGCCCTTCTCGATTTCGACGGTGACCGCGCCGGCTCCTTCGGCTGATGAGGAGGAGATCTGCTTGATGCCTTCGAGGTCCTGGATGGCCTCCTCGACCTTGACGACAATGGATTCCTCGACCTCGGCGGGCGTGGCGCCGCGGTATTCGACGCCGATCTCGACGACATCGAGTTCAAAGTCGGGGAAGACTTCGGTGGGCACGGCCCCGAGGAAGGAGGCGAAGCTCTGCTGGAGGTTGTAGAAACCGGGGTTCTCAGACTGCTTGACGGGGAAGCTGGCCATGAGCAGCGCTCCGCCGAGGCCGAGAATGGCGGCCATCAGGAGGTTCGCTGCGACGCCGTTGCGGCAGAACCATGCGATGACGCCCTTCATTGCGCGCCTCCCTTGCTCTTGCTGTCAGGCGCGCCTCCCTTGCCGCTTGGCGGCCCGCCTTTCGATCCGGAGCCCTTGCCTTTGTCGCCCTTGCCCTTGCCCCCCTTGCCTTTGCCGCCCCAGCCTCCTCCCTGACCTTCGAGGACGCGTTTGCCCTCGCCTTCGATGTTCGGGATGCACAGGGCGCCATCCACGGCGAAGGGCACCTGGGTGAGGCAGAGCAGTTCGCCCTCCTGGAGATTGTCGCGGGCGATCACGTTCTCCTCGTCGCTCCAGAGGACTTCAATGGCTCGACGGAACAGTTTGTTGGCCTTGTCGATGATCAGAACCTCGCCGCCGGAGCGCAGGGCGGAGCGGGGGATGATGAAGACGTCCTGCATGAGGCTGCCGTCGATCTCGGCGGTGACGAACTGGCCGACCTTCAACGGCGGTTGTCCGGTCGTGCTGCGGCCGTAGGGATCATCGACCTGGGCGATGACGAAAAGCTGACGGCTGCTGGCGTCGAAGGCGCCTTCGGTGCGCACGATGCGGCCGGGCCAGGCGGCTTCCTTGCGGCCGACCCGGCCCCGGAGCGTGACGGTCGGGCCGTCCCCCATGGCGTCGATGTCGTCGCCGCGATATCGTTCCGGGACATCGACGAAGCCGAGTTGGTCGTCGGAGAGAGGCAGTCGGACTTCGGCGTAGTCGATGGCGTAGATCGAGGCGAGAACGGCGCCGGGGGAGACGTATTGTCCGACATCGACGCTCTTGTTCAGAATGCGTCCGGCGTAGGGGGCGCGGACCTCGGTGCGTTTCAGGTCGCGTTGGGCCTCGGCGACGCGGGCCCGGGCGGAGCTCAATGCGGCGTTGGCCTGGGCGAGTTGGGGTTCGCGGAGGGCGAGAGGCGTGGGCTTGGAGCCGTCGCCGAGGGACTTCCAGTTTTCCCGGGCCTGGGCGGCCTGGGCCTTCTCCTGTTCGAGCGCGGCCTCGGCCTGGGTGACGGCGGCCTCGGCGACGATCAGCGCGGTTTCGTAGTCGCTGCGATCGATCTGCACGAGCCGTTCGCCCTTCTCGAAGAACCCGCCGTTGCGGAAGTCCTTGGAGACCTCGACGATCTGTCCGGAGACCTCGGGGATCAGCGTGCTTTCGGTGCGCGCCCGCACGACGCCCTGCGAGGTGACGGTGGTCTTGTATTGGGTCTTCTTCAGTCGCTCGGCCTCGACATTGAGCTGGGCGGATGGGGCTCCCCAGCGCCGCGCCTCGGGGGGCGACAGGATCAACTTGCGCGCGATGCTGAAACAGATCGCGAGGACAACGATGGGAAGGATGATCTTGAAGGGTTTCATTCGGACGGTGGGGAAGCGGTGTCTTGGGGATCGGTGTCGGTCAGCGGAAGCGCGTCGAAGTCGCCGCCGAGGGCGAGGTGCAGGTTGAGGCGGTTCTGCAGGCGTTGGTTGGAGATGAGAATGAGGGCGCTGCGGGCGTTGAAGGAGCGGCGTTGTGATTCGAGGACGGTGATGATGTCGACAAGTCCGCGCTGGTATTCGCTCCATGCGAGTTGTTCCGCCCGGGCGGATTCCTCGGCGGCGGCGAGGAGGGCGGCTTCGCGTTCGCGCAGGAAACCGGCGGCCGCCAAGGCGGTTTCAACCTCGCGGAAGGCGTTCAGCGCGGTCCGGGTGTAGTCTGCGATGGCGGCCTCGACATTGGCCTGGTTGGATCTGGCGACGGCCCGCAGGCGGCCGCCCTGGAAGATGGGCGCGGCGAGGTTGGCGGCGAAGCCCCAGACATTGGAGTCTGGATCGAGGATGTCCCTCAATTCGCTGGACTGCGTGCCGCCGTTGGAGCTGAGGCTGATCGTGGGCAGCAGGTCCTTGCGGGCGGCCTTGAAGCGTTCGTCCGCCGCGGCGAGACGACGTTCCGCAGCGAGGATGTCGGGGCGGCGGTTCAGCAACTGGGAGGGCAGACCCACCGGGACCTCCCGCGAGATTCGGGGCAGTTTGCTGGCGGCGCCCAGCTTGTTTTCCGGATAGCGGCCCATCAGGGACTCCAGCGTCCGGATTGCGGCGTCGCGCTGTTGTTCGCGTTGACGAAGGCTGGCCCGGGCATTGGCGACGTTGGCGCGTGTGAGACGGACATCGAGAGCCGCATTGACGCCGCGGTCGAAACCCTGCTCGATCACGGTGAGGTTCGTCTGGAAACTCTTGAGTGTCTGTTCGCTGAGGCGGACCTGCAGTTCCGCTTCGACCGCGTTGAACCAGGCGGCGACGGTGTTGGCGGCGAGGGACAGTCGGGCCGCCTGGAAATCGGCAGTGGCGGCCTCGAAGTCGGCGGAGGCCGCGCGCGCGCGGTTCTGGATCTTGCCCCAGAGGTCCAATTCCCATGCGATGCCGGCATTGAGGGTGAAGCTGTCGTTGACCGGGTTGGTGAGACGAAATCCGGCGGCGCCCGAGCGTTTGTTGCGGTTGGCTCCGGAGGTGGCGGTGGCGGTGGGAAAAAGACCGGCGGAGGCCGCGCGGGCGTTGGCCGCCACCGACTTCATCCGGGCGGCCGTCGCGCGGAGGTTGGGGTTGTTCTTTTGCGCCTCGGCGACGAGTTCGGCGAGGCGGGGATCGTCAAAATCCGCCAGCCAGCCCTGATCCGACAGCTCTCCCTGAGGCGTTTGAACAGAAAAGGCCTGGGGCGGTTCGATCTCCAGTCGGTCCGATCGATCCTCCGAGGTCGTCCTGCAACCGCAGATCGCGAGGAGAAGAACGGCGGACCCGAGAATTCGGACAGGGCGAGTCTTCATGGTTGTAGACGTGAACAAGCCGGAAAATCTAGTGACTGGCGTTGATCCGGGCAAGCGTGTGGTTTGGTCTCGACGAATGAACGGACAGGGCCTACGAAAGGTTTCAGCGATTGCTGTTTTCGCAACCTCGTTGGAACGAGGATGACGCCAACCATCTGAGAGATCGTGAAATTCATGAGAGACGCAAGGAGGGGGAGGGAATCGGGGTCCGTTGCATTGAAACTGACCGCCATCGTGGCCGGGGCGGGCGCTTTGGGGATCCTGCTGCTCCACCTGGCCTCCAAGGCGGATTATGAGAACCGCCTCTCGGAAAGCCAGGTCACGAACACCCAGCTCAGCCGGAAGGTGGCGGAACAGTCGGCCGAGCTTGAGAAGGTGAGCGTGCAGCTGGGGGAGATGAAGCGGTTGCGTCGCGAGAACAAGGAGATCCACGAGCTCCGCGCGGCCTCCGCCGATGTCCTGCGCTTGCAGAAGGAGAAGGAAACGATGTTCCGCGAGATGGAGGTGCTGCGCTCCAAGTTGAATCACGCGCAGATCCAGGCCACGCAGATGCAGGAGCAGGCGCGTGACGCCCAACAGGCCCTGCGGCAGACACAGAGCGTCGTGAACGCCAATGCCGCGCAAATTCAGAAGAATCGATGCATCGCCAATCTGAAGCAGATCGATGGCGCCAAGCAGCAATGGGCGATCGAGAATCGGAAGAACGCCCGGGACACGCCCACCGTGGCCGAACTGTTTGGGCCGGCCCTCTACATCAAGGTCGAGCCGGTCTGTCCGACCGGCGGCGGCCGCTACCGCATCAATGAGGTGCGACTGAATCCCACCTGCTCACATCCGGATCACAAATTGTGATGCGGGTTTTCGGTTCGCCGTTGAGGGGGTGTCGCTGAAGAGCGAAGACGGGATGGTGCGGAACGTGAGGAGATTTCTGTGGAAAAACAGAAGAGATCAGAAATCTCAGAGGACGATTGGCCCAGCTTTGGCGCCGGGAATTGAGATTCACTCGAATTCGAGTTCGATCTTCTTTCGTTTGAGCGTTGAAGCCTCGCTGTTGGAGACGGTGGCGAGGGCCTTGTTGTAATCGGCGAGGGCGCGGATTTCGGAAGAGCGGGCGGTCGTGACATCGCGCTGCATCTGGAGGACCACAAAGCTGGTGCTGGCGCCGTTGGCCAGTTTCTTCTCCTCGGCGGCCAGGGCGGCTTCCGCGTATTCCCGGGCGTCGCGCGTGGCCTCCACCCGGCGAAACTGCGCGAGCGCGTTGCCGATCGCATTGTCGATTTCGACCAGAATGCTCTGTTCGCGTTGTTTCAGGCGCAGGATGGCCTGCTTCTTGGCCGCCTTGCTGGCGTGGTAGCGATTGCGGGCGTTGCGGTTTCCGAGGGGGATGGTGATCCGGGCTCCGATCGAGTAGTTGGGGTTGTTGCCGCTGATGGCCTCGCCCAAGGTGTCTCCGGGATTGGTGTCGATGCCGACGTGCTGGTAGGAGGCGATCAGGTCGACCGAGGGGAAAAGCTGGTTATGGCGATAGCGGACGTCGATGTTGGCCTTTTCCAGGCTTTCCTTCAATTCGAGCAGATCCGGGCGCATGGTCAGACCGGTCCGCCAACTGTTCTGCTTGTCGAGCGGAGCCTCGACCGCGACAAGCGTTTCCGATGGCCTGATGTCGATTCCGTTCCAGGCGATGAAGTCGTCGGTGAGCAGGTCCTTGAGGGTGTTCTGCTGGGTGGCGAGCGCCTGCACGGCGGAGATGAGATCGGCCCGGCGCGCGGCGACCTGGGACTCGGCCTGCTTTTCCTCGAGCGGCGCCATGGAGCCGACCTTCACACGCTTCTTGTTGTCCTCAAGCAGTTGCTCGGCGAGATCGAGCGACTGTTGCTGCACCTCGACGTTCTTGGAGGCGAAGATCAGATCGAAGTAGGCGTTCTCGACCTGGTTCACCGCGCGCATGATGGTGTCGTGAAGGCGGTATTTGGAGATGTTCAGATCAAACCGGCTGTTTCGGATCGAGAGACGCGTGCTGTCGATCCAGAAGTTCTTCAGGAGGGGTTGGGTCAGGGAGACCCCCGTGGCCATGGTGAACTGCTCACCGACAAAGCCGGTGAAGGAGCGACGATCCGAAGAATTGAAGAGGCTGTAGTTCAGGCCGGTCGGCAGGATGCCATCGACGCTGCCCTGCATGGATTCGGTGGTGGTTTCATTGCCGCCGATGAACAGGGACGGGAAATCGGGATGGGGACGGATGTCCGACTTGCTGAAGCGCTCCCTGCCGGTGAAGCTCAGGCTGGGGTCGTAGCCGCCGCGGGCGGCGTCGAGGTTGAAGCGGCTGATCTGCGGGCCGAAACTCTGGATCTGGACGTCGAAGTTTCGCTCCAGCGCCATGCGGATGCAGTCCTCCAGAGACAACTCGCGGACGGGCTGGGCGGTCGGCGGTTCCGCAGCCGGAGCGGCGGCTGCATGAAGCGTCAGAACCGCGAAAATGACGAAAACAAATCGGAACATGCGCGGGAGATTGGGGGATTCACGGAGGTTCGTCAATCGGTTGTCGAGTCCGGCGCATCCCTCGATCGGGGCTTGGGTATTCGTCAGATGGCTTCTAAGCTTTGCGCCATGTATCGAAGGCAGAGAATCGTGTGTGGTCTTGTGCTGGCTGCATTGGTCGGAATCGGGGCGTCGATGTTGTCGGCGGCGCCGGACAAGAAACAGGGCAAGGCGGCGAAACGGGAGGAGGTTCGTGATCCGGGCGGTCAGCCGTTCCGGCTGGCGCCGATGTCGGCGGCGCCGCGCACGGTGGCCATTCCCCTGGCGGAGGATTTTTACGTCGCCTTCGACACGGAATTGCTGAGGACGCACGTCGCCTGGAACGGTCCGGGCCTGAATCTCTACGGATCGCCCTACCGCGAGGCGAAGGTTCCGTTCTATTGCACGTTTGACGGAGAGGAGCTGTGGACGAATCCGGCGGTGTTTCCGTGGGCGGTTGGGAAACAGCCCAAGGCCGTCACGGCGGAGGTTTTGAATGGCGCGCGTTACCTTGGCCTGAGCGCGAAGGGCGGGGCGGTCACGTTGATGTATGAATTGCCGGCGCCGGGAGGAGGTTCGGTGAGGGTTCATGAGACGCCGAGGGTGGAAGCCGCCGGCGCCGCCAACGCGATTGTGCGTCGTCTGGAAATCGGGCCGAGCGCCACCGACATGTGGTTCCTGGCCCATGCAGAGTTTGGGGCGCGGGCGTTGCAACCGGGCTCCGGTCTGATTGGGTTCAGGCGAAAGACCGGTTCGAAACTGACCATGACAGTCCGTGGCGGCGGAGCCTCATGGACGACGAGAGCGGAGGATGTCTCCTTTGACGCGGTGGTCTGGGGGGCGATCAAGAATGACAGTGACCGGAAGGTCGTGCGCCGGGAAGGGAAACTGGCGCAGGGGTGGGTGCGGATACCTGCCCACAATGAGCCGGTGGCCCTGGAGATTTCGAGTTGCGCCTATCGAGGGGAAGCGCCTATCGCCTTTGCGAAACAGGAAATCGTCCCCGCCGATCTGAAGCGGGTTTCCTCGCGAGGCGGATCCCGGGTGGGAAACCGGGCTGCCCATGTGGTCAAGGGGAGAGCCAAGCGGACCGACCGACCGGGAGGCAACAAGTTCTATCGCGTGGATCATCTGGCCATTCCGGAGGAGATCTCGCTCCAGGTGAACGGGATGGACGTCCTGCCCAACGGCGACCTCGCCGTCTGCACCTGGCGGGGCGAGATCTGGATCATTGAGAACCCGACGGGCGAGCCGGCGAAGGCGACCTATCGCCGCTTCGCGCGCGGACTTTGCGAGCCCTGTGGCCTGAAGGTGATCGATGGCGTGATCCACGTCGTGCAGAAGGTGGAATTGACGCGGATCACCGACACCGATGGCGACGGCGAGGCGGACCTGTTCGAATGCATCAGCCAGGACTGGGGCGCGACCGGGAACTATCACGATTTCTCCTTTGGTCCGTTGCTGGATCCGGAGGGCAATTTCCACGTCTACCGCACCGGCAATCGCGGCATCTACGACGTCCCCTACATGGGCTGGGCTCTGAAGATCAGCCCCGACGGGAAGACTGTGGAGCCGGTATGCAGCGGGTTTCGTTCTCCCAATGGCTTCGGCGTTTATCGGGGAGATCTGTTCATGGCGGACAATCAGGGGAACTACCTAGGGACCTGCACCTTGAACCACGTCAAGAAGGGGCGCTTCTATGGCTTTCCCTCGACCTGGCCGGCTCCCCGGGAGCAGTTCGACAAGCCGACGAGGCGCGATGATCCGGCGATCTGGTTCCCCTACAAGCTCTCCGCCTCCACCAGCGACATCAAGGAGATCACCGACGATCGTTTCGGCCCGTTCTTCAAGGGGCAGTTGGTCGTCGGTGATTGGAAGAACGCCAACATCATGCGCGTGGAATTGGAGAAGGTGAACGGCGAATGGCAGGGCTGCGTGTGGCCGATGGCCAAGGGCTTCCGGTCAGGGGTGAATCGTTTCGCCTTCGCCAACGACGGGAAGCTCTACGTTGGCGGCTGCATGAACAAGGCCTGGGCCGCCGTGGCTCCCCGACAGTCCTCGCTCGACGTGGTGAGCTGGACCGGGAAGACCCCCTTCGAGGTGAAGTCCGTTCATGCCAAGCCTGACGGATTCGAGCTCACCTTCACCCAGCCGGTGAACAGGGAGTTCGCCTCCGACCCCGAGGCCTATGACGTGCAGCAGTACAACTACAGGTATCATCAGACCTACGGCTCCAAGGAATATGATCACGACGGCAAGGAAAACAGCGCCACGGCGATCGAGGTGACCCGGGCGGAGGTTTCCAAGGACCGCCTCAAGGTGCGTTTGCGCGTGAAAGGCTGGAAGCCCCGCTATGTGACGATGATCCGTCCCTACGACGTCGAGAACGATGAGGGCGACACACTCTGGAACGACACATTCTACTACACGCTGAATGCCATTCCGAAAGGGGAGTGAGCGGGGCGGCGGAAACAGCGCACGCCAGGGCTCGCCTGCGCGGCTTGCGCCCTTTCAGGGTGTTGAAGTGGGCTCGACGGAGTCTCTCCCCACCGCCTCTTTGATTCGCTTCCGCTGTTTCCAGGCCTTTCAATTCCATGCCGGAATCACCCCTGCTCCCACAGTCTACGGCGCCTGTTCGATGTGATGCGTCGCATTGACGGGCAGGCTTTTCACGACCTGCGGCGCGCTTCCTCCCGGCCAGCGGATCTCAATCCGTTCGATCGCCGTCGCCTTGCCGAGGCCGATTTCCTGTTGCAGCGGATTGCAGCCGAAACTGCCGCCGCTGCCGACTGAGCGATGGATCTCCCGCGTTGATCCGCCTTCATTCACGACGACCTTAATCCTTGCCCCGATGGCGGATCGGTTGGCCTGCTTGCCGACCAGGCGGAGCTTGATCCAGTTGGCTCCATGGCCGGGGTTTTGGAACAGGGCATTGAAGAACTCGTCGCCGGTATAGGCGCCGCCCATGACGGCGTAGACATCCTGATCGCCGTCGCCGTCGATGTCGCCGAAGGCGATGCCGTGTCCCTTCTGCAGGTGGCCGAAGCCGCCGGAGGTGGTGACGTCCTGGAAGCGTCTGCCGGCGTCGTTGCGGAACATGCGGTTCGGGTAGATGTCGCCGAAGTCGGGCGTGCCGTTGCCGAGGTAGAAGTCGAGGAAGCCGTCGTTGTCGAGGTCGCCGAAGTTGACGCCCATCGCCAGCGTGGCGACCTGGAGTCCCGCGGCCCTGGTGGTGTCGGCAAAGCTCCCGTCGCCCTTGTTGCGATAGAGCCGGAGGCCTTCGCCGCGCAACGGCTCCTTCAGGTAGCCGCGGACGATGTCCTCGCGATTTTCGGGGTCGTAGTCCGCCACGAAAAGATCCAGGAGGCCGTCATTGTCGTAGTCGAAGAACCAGCAGGGGAAGCTGTTGACCGGCGCGGTGACGCCGGCTTTATGGGCGACGTTTTCGAATCGCGGGTTGTGGTCGGTGTCTGAATCCCTCCATCCCCCGGGATTCCTGTAGAGTCGGTTCACTCCGCGGTAGTCGGACAGGAAGATGTCGGTCCAGCCGTCGTTGTCGTAATCGCCTGCCGCGACGCCCTTGATGTAGCCGACGACCCAGATCCCCATGGCTTCGGAGACCTTCTGAAAAGTCCCATCGCCCTGGTTGCGGAACAATTCGCAGGGGTGGGGATCGTCCGATGTGACGGTTTCATTGGCGACGAACAGGTCAAGCCGTCCGTCGTTGTCGAAGTCCAGCCAGGCCGCGGACGAAGTGGGGTGGAAGCTGAGCAGGCCGGCGGCTTCGGTGACGTCGGTGAAGCGGTTGTCGCCGTCGTTGCGGATGAGGGAGTTGGGGTGGCGGCCGTTGTGCTCCAGCCAGGCGCCGCGGGTGACGAAGAGATCAAGGTCGCCGTCATTGTCGTAGTCAGCCTGGGCCATGTTGAGGCCGCCGAGGATGCCGTTGAGGTTGGCGGATTCAGTCATTTCCTCGAATTGGCCCTTGCCGTTGTTGGTGAGATAGCGGATCTGGTCCCGTTGCCCCCATGAGGACGCGAAGAGATCGAGATCGCCGTCGCCGTCGAAATCGTCGAGGGCGGAGCCGCCCGCCATGCCTTGAACGCCGAGTCCGATCTTGCCGGCGATTTCGGTGAAACGGCCGATGTCGTGCGCCGAATCGAAGGTCTTGTCCGGGATGATCCGTTGCGTGGTCTTCGGTCCCGGCTTTTCGCCCAGGGCCAGTGACGCCACGGTCAAGAGCCAGCGCGCCTGGAGATTGTCCGGTTTCTCATCGAGGACCTGATTGAGCAGGCCGATGGCTTTTCGGGCTCCGTCGGGATCGCCATGGATCCCCGCGCCGGAGATGGGGAAGAGGCAGGACTCGGGATTATGGTGCGCGATGCAGTTGGCCTGTTCGCTGCGGCGCAGGTGAGCTATCGCGAGGCGCGTCCTCAGGCGGGCGCGGTCGTCACGCCAGTAGTCCGTGTCATGTTTTTCCGCCAGCGTCATGAATTCCTCGAAACGCCTGACTGATTCGTCGAGTCGGTTCGCGCTCAGCAGTTCCTCGGCGAGTTCGAGTGTGTAGTGCATGCGCTTGAAGACATCGGTCTCGGATTCCAGTTGTCTGGTCAGGCGCTCCGCAATGGCGTCATTCCAGTAGGCGTGCGGATTCGCATCGGTGTGGTCCGCAATCTCGGCCAACAGGGACTTCATGGGGGACTCCGGGGCCAATGGAGCCGGGGGGGCGGTTGGTCCGGTTGGTGAAGCGTCCGTTGAACCGGACGGTTCCACCGGGCGCAGAGCCCAGACGATCGAGCCGATCACGGCCAACGCCAACGCGCCGACCAGAATGGCGGCCGGCTTTGCGGAGGAAGGAGGTGGATCAGATGAGGTCTTCACGGCGGCTCGGGAACCGCGAGCATCGTCGCAAACGGGGCGGGGTTTGTCGATTCCGGCCGAATGCCCTCGTGGTGGGGTCAGGTCCGTTTTGTGACAGATTGCGGCGCCGGGACGCCTTGGCTCGACAGCTTCCCCCTTCGCGACAGGTCGGCGCGACAAGCAGAGACTGTCTCAATAATTCAAAAATGCTGGTAGATGCCGACGTGAGTCGGCTCATTTCAGAGCGGATTCCTGGATTTGAGCGGACTCTCGTCCGCTGCTGCCGCCTTGTGAGACAGCCTCGGCAGGTTCGGCCCACCTTGGTGGGGAGTTGCTGCCTGTCCCGCTGTAGCTTCATTGCGAAGGCGGATCGCAATTCCCCTTTTCAGTGGACGCTTCAGCCGGCACGATCCGGGCCATGAGTTTGAAAGCCGTCGTTCTCCGATTCCTCGTTTTTCTGCTGTTGGCGTCGAATGTCCACGCCGGGCCGCCCAACATCGTCCTGATCTTTGTCGATGACATGGGCTACGGCGACATTGCCTGCTACGGCAACAAGAAGACCCGCACCCCGAACCTGGACAAACTGGCGGCCGGCGGACAGCGCTGGACGTCGTTCTATGCGTCGGGATCAGTGTGTGTGCCGAGCCGACGCGGACTGATGACGGGGTGTCATCCGGCGTTGCTGGGCAATACGAAACTGGTCGAGCACCGGGAGCGGTTGATGCCTGCGATGTTGAAGGAGCGCGGCTACACGAGCGCCATTCTCGGCAAGTGGCATCTCGCCGGCTACCCCAGGGATTTTACGACCAGTCCGATGCATCCGTTGGAGTGCGGCTTCGATTACCACTACGGGACGCCGGGCAGCAACGACGTCCCGCCGCCGCCCGGAAAGAAGCAGACGCGCGATGTGTTCGACGCCTGCGACAAGTTTTCCTTTCCGGTCCCGCTGATCAACGGCCGCAAGGTGATCGAGCAGCCCGTGAACCAGGAACTGCTGACCCAGCGCTACACCAAGGAAGCGGTGAAGTGGATCAAGACGAAGCGCGACAAGCCCTTCTTCCTCTACCTCGCGCACAACATGCCCCACGCCCCGGTCTTCGCGTCGCCCGGGTTTCAGGGGCGCAGCGCCAGCGGCCGTTTCGGCGATGTCGTGGAGGAGATCGACTGGTCGGTCGGACAGGTCGTCAAGGCGATCAAGGACGCGGGCATCGAGAAGAACACCTTGGTCGTCTTCACCAGCGACAATGGGCCCTGGACCATGTTCGGTCCGCACGGGGGCACGGCGAAGCCGTTGCGCGGGGAGAAGGGGACCTCCTGGGAAGGGGGCTTTCGCGTTCCGGGCATCTTCTATTGGCCGGGGAAGATCCAGCCCGGCGAAGTGCATGGCATGGCTGCGAATCTCGACCTTTACGCCACCTTCGCGGCGTTGAGCGGCGACGCGGCCACCAGCGGCCTGCGCGGCGACATCTCCAAGGACCTGTCCGGCGTCCTGCTTCGCGGCGAGAAGAGCCCGCGCACGAAGTGGTACATGCCCGGGGGCGCCATGGCCTACCGTTCCGGCGACTACAAGATCCACACCAAGACGAAGAAACGCTCCTCCAATCCCGACACCCGCAGACGCGAACCGATGGAGATCCACGATCCGCCGCTGCTGTTCGACCTTTCCAGGGACATCGGCGAGCAGAACAACATCGCGGCCCGGCATCCGGAGATCGTCGCGCGCTTGCTGTCGGAGATGAACGCATTCAAGAATGGCAGGTGAGGGGCCGCTGCTTGCCGAAAAGGCGCCTGCGGGTTC
>JAYPEY010000004.1:30257-79574 GCA_038126035.1 Verrucomicrobiales bacterium
ATTCAAGAATGGCAGGTGAGGGGCCGCTGCTTGCCGAAAAGGCGCCTGCGGGTTCTGGCGGCGTCCCGCCGCGCGATCGACGGGGCTGCGATTCGCGAGTGATTCCGTCGCGATGATTTCGTTGTCATGCGGCGGGACGCCGCACGAACCCGCAGCCGGGACGGCCGCGCTACGGCGCCGGTTGGCCGGCGAGTGATTCCGGTTCTTCCGAAGTTACATTCTCCGAACATGACAAGGCCGGGTTCATGCTCGTTCTTGATATTGTCATGAAGATGCTTCTTTCACTTGCGGCGGTGGCGCCCGCCTTTGCGGCGGTGGCGCAGGATGGAATCCTCGATCTCACGCGGTTGCCCGATTACGCCGGCCAGACCGTGCCCGGCTATATTCAGCGGGACAACACGCCGCCGGGGAATCCGATCACCAATCTCGGCGCATCGCTGGGGCGGACGCTGTTCTACGACAAGCGGCTTTCCCGCAACGACACCATCGCCTGCGCCTCCTGTCATCAGCAGGAACACGCGTTCAGCGACCTGGCGACAGCGAGTGTCGGGGTGGCGGGGACGACCGGCAGGCATTCGATGCGCCTGGTCAACGCGCGCTTTGGCGAGGAGGTCCGCTTCTTCTGGGACGAGCGGGCCGTGAGTCTGGAGGATCAGACCACGCGCCCCATTCAGGACCATGTCGAGATGGGATTCAGCGGGACGGAAGGCGACCCCGGATTTGGGGACCTGGTCTCCAAGCTCGCGGTCATCCGTGAATACCGGGCCCTGTTTGCCATTGTCTATGGCGATCCTGCGATTGATGAATCGCGTGTCCAGAGCGCGATCGCCCAGTTCGTGCGGAGCATCCAGTCGTTCGACTCTAGGTATGATCAGGGGAGGGCGCAGGTTCGTGGAAACAATGCGGACTTCCCCAATTTTACGGCGCAGGAGAACCGCGGCAAGCGGCTGTTTCAGACGGCGCCGCCCAACGGGGGCGCGGGCTGCGCGGGTTGTCATCGACCGCCGGAATTCGACATTGATCCGGACAGTGGGAACAACGGCGTCATCGCTTCCCTCGCGGGTGGGACGGACCTGACGGTGACGCGTTCTCCGAGCCTGAGGGATCTGGTCGATCCATCCGGCGCGCCCAATGGAGCCTTCATGCATGACGCCAGCCTCGCGACGCTCCTGGATGTGGTGAATCACTACAACAACATCCCAGTGGAGAATGCCGGGTTGGACAATCGTCTCCGCGGCGGTCCCGGCCCCCAAGGCGCTCAACTCAACCTCACCGAGGCCGAAAAGGGAGACCTGGTCGCATTTCTGCGCACGCTGACGGGCGGCAACATCTATACGGATCCCAAGTGGTCGAATCCCTTTGATGCGAATGGGAATCTGGAACTGATCATTCTCCCGGCCGGCAGCGTATCCGTCGCCTTCAGCGGCTCGGGGGAAGGTCGCGTGGCCAGCGTGACGGCGTCCGGCGTGCCGGGGTTGGAGTATGTTTGTGAGGCCTCCAACGACCTCGTCAACTGGACCGGGCACAGCGTGACGGCGGACGCGTCCGGGGCGCTGAGCTCAACCCTGCCGGCGCCGGCCTCGACCGCGCATCAGTTCTACCGCTACGTCTACCGCGTCCCCGAGTGAACGGGCGGGGCTCAGTCCACGGGGCGCAGATGTTCCTGGAAGAACACCAGCGCCGGCTTCAGTGCGAACTCATGCCCGCCGGGCGACACGGTGATGCGCGGTCCTTTGCCGCCGGCCTTGCGATAAAGCGGCTCAATCAGATCGACGCAGCGTTTCGCTTCCGCGGGAGAAAAGCCGTCCGTCTTTCCATTGGAGATGTGCAGCGGCCGGGGGGCGACGAGCAGAGCCAGTTCGGGGAGGTCGAATTCGGGCAGCAAGCCGGGGATGGCGCCGCACTTGCAGTGGCGGTGGCGGTCGCGGATGAAACTGGTCCGCATGCTGCCGAAGATTCCCTGGACGCTGGCGGCGGCAATGCGCGGCTCCATCACCGCCGCGCTCAAGGCCAACAGGCCGCCGGTTGAAACGCCGGTCACCCCCACGCGGCGCGCATCGACCTGCGGATCCTCAAAGACCCGGTCGAGCAGGATGCGTTGATGGGCGAAGAGCAGGCTGTACCATCCATGGCCCTCGAGGCGCAGGGACTGGTCGAGGTCGAGGTGGGTGTCCGTTCCTGGTTCCATGCCGATGTTTTCCATGGCGAAGACGAGATAACCGTCCTTCGCGAACGCGGCGGCGCAGGCGTGTTGGTAGCTGTCCGGCTCGTCGAGGATCTGCGCGACCTTGCCGTGGCCCATGAAGCAGACGACGGTCGGGAGCGGCTTGTCGGGCTTTGCGTCGATCGGCTCGAGGCGGAAGAACCGGAACAACCGCCTGCCGTCCAACTGGACGTGAAATTCCCGCCGTTTGTGCGTCTTGTGCCCGGAGGTCGGCCCCGGAGTGATCGCAACCTTGCCCTTGTAGGGATAGGGCATGCGCTCGATGAAGCGTTTGCGAAGTCCTGTCTGCCAGGCGCGGAGTTCCTCGACTGAGTTGAATTTTGGGGCGCTGAGAGGCCGAATCGACGCCGCGGCGTTGGAATGGGAGTAGGGGCGAACCGGCGTGGGTGTGTTGGAAACAAGTCCCGGACGGAATCCGTCGATGGCTTTGGCCGTCTTGAGGTCGGTGATCCCCAGACAGAGCCACCAAGGGGGAAGCCCCCACAACTCGTCGCCCGCCTTGAACTCCCGAAACCAGATGGAGGCGCGATGGTCATTGCCTTGCTTGAGATGGGCGTTGCTGGAGCCGCGGTAGGCGTCCTTGCGCCAGAGATGCCAGCCATGGGCCGAGGGCGGTTTTCCGCTCTCGAAGGACCACGCGCCGGTGTCATTGTATCCGAAGGCGGCAAAGACGACGGTCTGAACGCGGAAGCGCAGCAGGGGCTGTCCGCCCTCGCCGCCGTTGAAGACGAAGCGCGGCAGGCCCTTCAGTTCGTCGGGCAGTTCCAGCATCTCATAGTCGCGGTTCAGGAAGGTCCGGGCGCCGACGCGGGATTCATCCGGGCTGCTGCGAGCTTCGTCGACGCGGGAGGCCAGTCTTGCAAGACGCGCTGCGGGGTGGTCGCCGCGTTCGATGCGGGCGAGATTCGTTTTCAAACGAGCGGGATGATCCGACAACAGGGAATCCGGACCGAATCTCAGCAACTCCAGGGTCTCGTCGAGCTCGCCCATCGTGCCGTTGAGATGCAGGCGGGCGCCCGCTGCGCGAATCCGCTTCACCGGATCGTCGCCCGCTGTCAGCCAGCGCGGCCAGAGTCGGATCGTCTCCACGCCGGCTTCCGCAAACGCCTCGATGGTGTCCAACGACGGGATCAACGCAAGTTGACGGGCCTCGGGAAGCAGTTGGCGAAAACGCGTTGCCTGTTCGACGCTGCGCACGCCGACGATGGTTCCTTCCGGACTTCCGTGCTTGCGGATGACCGCCGCCACCTTGCGGTCGTAGTCAGCCCCCTGTTCCTTGAGGTCCAGTAGAATGTCGATCCTGAAGCGGCAGGTCTTCGCAGCCTCGATCAGCGAGGGGATGCGTTCGCCGCGGTAGGCGGGATCGAAGAAGGAACCCGCGTCGAGCGACTGAAGTTCCGCCAAGGTCAACGCGTTGGCCGGGCCCTTGCCGTTGGTGGTCCGGTCCAGGGGCGCGTCGTGCAGCAGGAACAGTTGGCCGTCGCGGCTGGTGCGGACATCCACCTCCACCGCGGTGGCTCCGACTTCGATGGCGCGTTGGATCGCGGCGAGCGTGCACTCGGGCCGCTCCGCGCTGGCTCCCCGGTGGGCGACGATCTGCGCGACCTGTTTCGTCGCCGCGGAGAAATCGAATTCAGCGGCCTGGCATTCCATGCCGCAAAGTCCCGCGGCAGTGACAAGAGCAAGCCAGCGGAGCACGGGGCGCGGATATATCTCAGATTGGCGCATGTCGTAGATTGAGCAGAAGAGCGGCGTGTTGGCAATCGTGGTTCGGGGAGGGGGAAGGAAAGGGCAACTGGAATGGCCTTGTTTGGAGCGCGGAATGAATTCAGCGCTCCGTTGCCTTCAGCAGATCACGATTTCTTTGACTGTGATTTCAACAGAGGATTGCGTTAAATAATCCCTCGCAATCCGCGTCAAAGAACACGACCGCCCATGAAAATACGCCTCCTTCTTTTTCTCACCCTCGTCTTCAGCCTTGTCGCCGCGCAGGCCGCGCGCAAGGACCGTCATGTCATCCTGATCAGCATCGACGGGCTGGCGTCGTATTACTTTGACGATTCCAAGGCGCACATGCCGACGATCCGGGGACTGGCCGCCAATGGCGCGCGGGCGAAGCGGATGAAGTGCTCCTTCCCCTCGGTGACCTGGCCCAATCACACGACCCTGGTCACCGGTGTTGAGCCGGGACGCCACGGCGTCATCGCGAACAACTACTACGACCGCAAGACGCGCAAGTCCGTGCCCTTCATTCCGGATCCGTTGTTCGACAAGCACGAGATTGTCAAGACGCCGACGGTCTACGACGTGGCGCACCAGGCGGGCCTGAAGACCGCCGGGGTGATCTGGCCGGCCTCCCGTAATGCGGCGACGCTCGACTGGCAGTTGCCGGATGTCTTCGACCAGAAGATCTTCGAGAGCGCGGGCACGCCGAGCCTGTTGCGCGAGTTGAAGGCCAAGGGGATTCCCTACGAAAAACAGATGGAATGGTGCAAGGCGGGCAACGCCGGCAAGGCCCAACGCGACTGGCTTTACACCCGTATCGCCGAGCACATCCTCACCACGCACAAACCCAACTTCCTCGCCATTCACCTGGTGACCGTGGACGCCTTCGAACATGGGACGGGGCGCAATTCCTCCGAGGCCTATTGGGCCTGCAACGATTCGGACAACCGCGTGAGGGAGATCATCGAAGCGACCAAGGCCGCCGGCATCCATAAAAACACGACCTTCGTCGTCGCCGCCGATCACGGCTTCATCACCTACACCAACCAGATCAAACCCAATGTCCTGCTCCGCAAGCAGGGGCTGTTGAAGACCGCCGGACCGCGCACGGTCGAGGAGAAGGCCTACGTTCTGGCGCAGGGCGGCGCGGCGATGGTCTACATTCTCGACGAGGCCAACAAGGCGGAGATTGCCAAGACGTTGGCGGCGGAGTTCGCGAAGGTCGAGGGCGTGGAGGCGGTGGTCGAAGCGAAGGACTTCGCCAAGGTCGGGCAACTGCCCCCGGACCAGGACCCCCGCAGCCCGGATTTGTTCCTGTCGGCGAAGGACGGCTACTCGTTCTCAGGCTCCGCCAATGGCGACGACCTCGTCTCGCCGACGACCAGCCCCAAGGGCGCGCATGGTTATCTCACGACGCACCCGCTGATGTACGCCAATCTCGTCATCTCCGGCGCCGGTGTGAAGAAGGGCGTCGTGTTGGATGAGGTCGACAACAACGATGTCGCGCCGACGATCGGCGCGCTGCTGGGGACGCCAATGAAGGATGTCGATGGACGAGTGTTGAGGGAGGTTTTGGTGGAGTGAGTGAGGGGCTTTCAGCCGCGACGCGGCGACCACATGAATAGCCGTGGTCGAGCGGCGCGAGGCCACGGAACAATCCACGAAACCGATCAAGCCGCGTCAGCGGCGACACCCGGTCGCGTCCAGCGTGTCCCCGGTAACGCCGCTACGCGGCTTGATGCGTTCTGATTCCGGACCGTGGCCTTGCCGCAAGCGGCTGCGACCACGGCTGTTCATGTGACGCCGCGCTGCGGCTGGATGATGGCGCGACTCGTAGAACGGGATTCATCCCGTTTTCCTGGCGTAGGGAGGCGCTGGCCGCTCGGCATGTCATGCGCTTGGGTGGTAGGTCGTGCGTTGCCGTGGCATGCTGGACGCGCAGCAAACGGAATGAATTCCGTTCTACGGGGTGGAGCCCAAATTCTTGGTGGGAAGAACGGCTGATTCTTGCGTATGATTCCGCCGGTGAAGCAAACGACACATCACGGCCTGTTCCGTTGCCTTCCATTCTCGATGGCGATGGCGATGGCGGTGGCCTGGTGCGTCATTCCCGACCAATCCCGCGCTGCGGAAGTTGATTTCGCTCGGCAGGTCCTGCCGATCCTCTCGGAGAATTGTTACCAATGCCACGGCCCCGACGCCAAGGAGCGCAAGGCGGACCTGCGCCTGGATCGCCGGCAGGACTCCACCGATTGGGACGAAGTGTTGGAGAAGGTCGCGACCTCCGATGCCGACGAACTGATGCCCCCGCCCGAGACGGGCAAGCGACTGAAGGCGGATCAGATCGCGACGTTGCGCAAGTGGATCGAATCCGGCGTGAAGTATGAGGAGCACTGGGCGTTCCAACCCATCCGGAAACAAACGCCGCCGTCGATCGGCGGCCCGGGCCTGTCGGAGATTGACCGCTTCATTATTGCGTCGCTGCGAGAGAAGGGGCTGTCCCTCTCCAAACCCGCGACGCGCGCGCAATTGATTCGGCGCGCGACCTTCGATCTCACCGGGCTGCCGCCGAAATGGGAGGACGTCGACGCCTTCGTGAAGGACAAGAGCCCCGCTGCCTTTGTCCGGGCCGTGGATCGCCTGCTCGAATCGCCGGAATACGGCGAACGTTGGGGACGGCACTGGCTGGACCTCGCGCGCTACGCGGACACCCACGGCGGCAGCGCGATCGGCTTCATCCGCTTTCCCTTCTCCTACACCTACCGCGACTACGTGGTCGAGGCCTTCAACAACGACGTTCCCTACGACCGTTTCCTCCTCGAGCAACTTGCGGCGGACCAGCTTGGCCTGCAGGAAAACGATCCGGCCCTGGCCGCGTTGGGCTTCTTGACCGTCGGTCGCCAATACCGGAATCGACATGATCAACTCGACGACCAGATTGATGTCATCTCTCGGGGGCTGCTCGGGCTTACGGTCGCCTGTTCGCGGTGTCACGATCACAAGTTCGATCCCATTCCGACGACGGAGTATTACGCGCTCTACGCATCGTTGGCCAACAGCCGCGCGCCGATGGAACTGCCGCTGGTCGGTGAGCCCAAGGTGGCCCAGGCCTACGCGGACGAACTCGCGAAGCGCAAACGCCTGCGCAACGACATCGTGCGCGAACAGGGCGATGTGATGCGCGGCCGCCTGCGCATGCAGGTCGCCATGTATCTCCGCGAACTCGCCAAGGGCACGCCCGAGCAGGACACCTCGACCACCTTTCTTTCCTATCGCACCGAAGATCTTCGTCCCGTTGTCCTCGAACGCTGGCGCGCGTGGTTGAAATCACACGGCGAGAGCGACCCTGTGTTCGGGCCGTGGCATCGTTTGTCGAAGCTCGACGCCGAAGGCTTCGAAAAAAGCGCCGGGGAGATTGTTGAAAACTTGATCAAGGAGAACGGCGATCCGAAGAAGTTTGCCGCGGAGCAAACCCTCGCCACCAAGCCGCCCAAGTGGAATCCGCGTGTGGTGGACGCCCTTGCCGCGGCGAAACCCATGTCGTTCATTGAGGTCGCCGATGTGTATGGGACTGTGTTCCTTGAGGCCCACAGGCGTTGGTTGACCTCATTGCTGGAGGCTTCGTTGGAAGCGGCGCCCGGGGCGAAGACCGTGCCCGATCAGGACAAGAAGCATCGCGTGGTCAACAGCTCCATCGAACGGCAGTTGCGCCATCACCTTTATTCGCCCGAGTCGCCGACTGCGCTTCCGCTGGAGGACGACTTTCACCTGAAGATGCTGAACCGCGGCGTGCGGGACAGCGTGCGCGGGACGCTGGGAGCCATTGACACCCTGAACCGGGGAGCCAACGCGCCGCCGCGTTCCATGACCCTGCGGGAGATTGAGAATACGCCGGATGCGTTTGTCTTCGTGCGCGGCAATCCGGTCAATCGGGGCGAAAAGGTGAATCCGGGTTTTCTCTCGGTCCTGTCGCCCGATGGCGGGGCGGCGTCCTTTGTGGAAGGGGAGCGGCGGTTGGGGCTGGCGCGGGCCATCGTCAATCCGGGCAATCCGCTCACGCGTCGCGTCATTGTGAACTGGGTCTGGCAGCATCACTTCGGGCGTGGGCTTGTGCGGACGCCGGACGACTTCGGCGCGCGCGGCGAACCGCCGACGCATCCGGAACTGCTGGATTATCTGGCGGATCGGCTGTTGCGGGATGGCTGGTCGCTCAAGAAGCTGCATCGCCGCATCATGCTGACCCGGGTCTATCAGGAGGCCGCATTGGAAGACTCGGCCGCGCGTGAGAAGGACTCCGGCAACGCGCTGCTTTGGCGGATGCCGACGCGGCGGTTGGAAATGGAGGCCATGCGTGACGCCATGTTGGCGGCCAGCGGCGAACTGCGGCTGAGTCCGCGCGGCGGGCGACCGTTCGAGGAGACGGCCGGCAAGGCGGTTCCGCGTCGCACGCTTTACGCCTTCGTCAACCGGGACGTCATTGCGCCGTTGGCGAGCACGTTCGACGGCTCCGATCCCAGCGCCTGCACGGTCAAGCGTCCGGAGACGATGGTCCCCCAACAGACCTTGTACGCCTTGAATTCGGAATACATCCAGAATCGCGCCGAGGCCTTGTTCAAGCTGCCGCAGGTGAAGGGCGCCAAGTCGGACAAGAATCGGGCGCGGGCAATTTATCGTCGGGTCTATTCGCGTGAACCGGACGAGAGGGAAATCGCGACAGCGGTGGAATACGTCGCCGGAGCGAAGGACGCGAACGCGGCGTGGGTTCAGCTTGCCCACGCGTTGCTCGCGTCCAATGAGTTTCACTTTGTTGATTAGAATGAGTTTGGAATCGGACATCGGCGCCAATGATTGGGTTGGGTGCGACTCGTGGATTGGCGCGAACGGAGCGCGGAATTTATTCCGCTTCAATCGTCGGCTATCCGGGGCGTTCCGCCATGCCAATACGCCGGGCTTTTCAGCGTTGAAGCGGAATGAATTCCGCGCTCCGCAAGGCACGCACACTTCGTTGATTGTCGGGATGAATTGAACTGACCTCAATCCTTTGACTCTGCTAAAAAACAACTGACCCCATGACCAAAACCGCCATCCAGCAATGCTCCCGCCGCCGCTTCCTGCAACGAAGCGGGTTGGGGTTTGGTTCGTTGGCGTTGACGCAGATGCTGGCGCGGGAATCCGAGGCGGGCATCCACCTTCCCGGCAAGGCGCGGGCGGTGATTCACGTGTTTCTCAACGGCGGCATGTCGCAGGTCGACACCTTCGACCCCAAGCCCGAACTCACCCGGCGCGGAGGACAGGAGTTGCCCTATCAGAATCTCCAGACCGAGCGTCGCACGGGCGTGGCCCTGCCTTCGCCCTTCGAGTTCAAGCGGCATGGTCAAAGCGGCATTCCGGTCAGCGATTTGTTTCCGAAGCTTTCGCAATGCGTCGACAAGATGGCCGTGATCCGGTCCATGCACGCGGAACTGCCGAGCCACGAGATGTCGTTGATGCTGATGAACTCCGGTGATCAACGCGCGGTCCGCCCCAGCCTGGGTTCCTGGTTGAACTGGGGCATGGGTTCGGAGAACCGGAACCTGCCCGGTTTTGTCGCGTTGTGCCCGGGCGGCCTGCCGGTCGGCGGGGCGAACAACTGGCGCTCCGCCTTCCTGCCCGGCGTTTACCAGGGAACCCTGGTGAACACCGCGGAGACCGATCCGAACAAACTCGTCGCCAACATTCGCAATGCCCGCCTCTCCAATGCCGAACAACAACGGCAGTTCGGTCTTCTCCGGAAGCTGAACGCCCGGCACCTCGACGCCCGTCCCGGCGAAGCCGCGTTGGAGGCGCGCATCGAATCCTTCGAACTGGCCTACCGCATGCAGGCCGAGGCGACCGACGCCTTCGATGTCAGCCGCGAACCGCAATACATCCAGGACATGTACGGCCCCGGGCAGCAGAATCGGCAACTGCTGATGGCGCGGCGGTTGGTCGAGCGCGGCGTGCGTTTCGTTCAGCTCTGGCATGGCAAGGGGCAGCCCTGGGACAGTCACAACAACATCAAGTCGGCGCATCGCAATGTCGCGAGGGCCTGCGACCAGGGGCTCGCGGCGCTGATCACGGACCTGGATCAACGAGGCCTGTTGGAGGAAACACTGATCATCTGCTCCGGCGAATTCGGGCGCACGCCGACGGTGGAGTTGGGCGTTCAAGGCGGCGGCGCCACGCTGGGGCGCGATCACAATCACTGGGGGTTCTCGCTGTGGATGGCCGGCGGCGGCGTCAAGGGAGGCACGGTCTACGGCGCGACCGACGAGTTTGGCTTCAAGGCCGTGGAGAATCCCGTTCCCATCCACGACCTTCACGCCACCGTTCTCCATCTGCTCGGGATCGATCATCTCCAGTTCACCTACCGCTACGCCGGCCGCGACTACCGGTTGACCGACCTGCACGGGGACGTGGTCGAGGGTGTGGTGGGGTGAGGAGGGTTCCGGTTCTAATGTCCGGCGGCGTTCCTGCCGATACCCTTATTGAATGGATTCAGGCAAATGCATGGACGCATGGCCGCGATTCGCGGCGCTGGCGGCGACAGTCTTTCTCATGACGGGCTGTCATGATGAATTGGGTTCCCACTTCAAGCTCGGGGCCCGGTCGGAGCTTTTCGAACTGGCGCACGATGAATCGGACCAAGGTGATATTTCCGCGCACATCTACGTTGGTTGGGCTTACGTGGCCGGGAGCGGGGTGGTCAAGGACATCGACTACGCGATCTGGCACCTCGAGAAGGCCTCGCGTTATGGAAGCCCCCTGGCCGCCGCGCTGCTCAACGCGCTGAGGGGTTCGTCGCCATCGACGCGCTTGGAGAATTGTGTCGCAGTGGTCCGGCGCTTCACGCGGTCCGGAAATGCGGACGCCCAGATGCTCACGGCCTCGTGGATCATGTTTGGCGAGGGAATGTCATCGAACAGGTCGGAGGCAATGCGGGTGTTCAAGATCGCGGCGGACGGGGGAAGCTCCTACTCGCGGACCATTCTGAAACATCTTCACGGCGAGGGCGGGTATTCAACCTGAGAATGGGAGGAGTTGAGCATCCCGGACCGCGGGTCTGTGACCCGCAGCCAATCGATCGGAGCGCCGAGCATTGCTCGGCACAGGCTGTCGGTTCGCGCCCAAGCCGGGCAATGCCCGGCGCTCCGAAACTGTGGGGCAAAACGGCCGACATCCGGGTCCGCAGTCGTTACTCGAACCAGATCGGCGAGGCCCAGGTCTGTTGGCCGTCGATCTGAGTGACCCGAATGTAGATCCAGGTCTTCCCCGTCAGCGGCTTGAGGCCCTTGATTTCACCGGACATTCTTTTGTCGCCGTTCTCGTTTGCGATGGTCCGGACGATGGCGCCGTTGCGGATGACGTCGATCTCCTTGATCGGGCCGGTTCCATCGACCTCGTATTGGAAGGCCGGCATCTTCTTGGATTTCAGAATCGACCCCATCCAGTTGGCGCCCGAACGGAAGATGAGCCGAATCGGCGCGGTGGCCCCATAGGTGCGGCGGGCCTGCAATGAACGGAAAATGCCTTCGCGTCCCGGCTTGTCCGACCAGACACAGGCGTAGCTGCCGCTGGTGGAAAGGTGATCGCTGCTGGCGATGAATCCCATGTGATGCCCCTGCCCGAGCGCGTAGTGAGCCTGCCCGTGCATTGGATTGCCGCGGCAGCCCTGGTAGATCTCGAGCAGCGGACGCTTGGCGTCGTCCTTGTAGGCGAAGGCGCGGGTGGGGCGGATCGGGTTGTGCGGGATGGTGATCGTGTCCGGTCCGATCTCCTTCCAGAACTCCTTGAGCAGGGGATTGTGGGGACGCAGGACATCGTCGCGGAGGGACACGACATTGTGGTCCGTTTCGCCGTGGCTGCGTTCGAAGGAAAACATGGGGACAAATGAACCGTCCAATTCGTGACGGGTTGCCTCCTTGATGCTGCGCCACCAGAGCTGGCTGCGATGGTTGCCGTTGGAGATGTCGCGGGCGTGATCCGTGACGCCGAGAAAGTCGTGTTCGGCGGCCTCGGTGGCGTAGCGGTAGATGTCGTCGAGCGAACCGTCGAAGTAGACGCGACAGAGGGAGAGGTCGGTGTGGCGATGCAGGTCGCCGAAGTAGACCTTGTATTCCGCGCCGCCGACGGTGGTCGGCGCCTGTTTTGGGGCGCGTCTGCCGGAGCCCTTCGAGGGGACGGAGGAGACGCCGCGTTCCTCCTCGCCCGGTTCGCTCCACTTGAGCTTGTCATTCAATCGGACCGAGCTTAGAGCCACGCCGCGTTCGGGCGAGGGTTTGCCACGATGGGTGCGGCCGACGGTCCATGCGGCGGTCAGGCCATTCTTGGCGGGCAGAAGTGAAAGGCGCTGGACGCCGTCCCGTTGGGTGGGTTCGAGTCCGATCGCGTCGGACCATTTCCCGTCCGCGAAACAGCGTGCGTTGAGGCGCCAGCCGGTTTCCTTGTGGCTGATGATGCGCGGCTTGGAGGTGGAGGCGGCGGGGAAGAAGTAATGTCGGTTCGCCAGCCAGATCCGGCCTTCGGCGTCGGTCGCCAGTTGCGGGCGTTCGTAGAACACGCCCAAGCGTTGTGTGCCGCGGCGCATGTCGTCGCGCTCGCGGCCGTGGGCGAAGGAGGGCATCGGGACGGCGATTCGCTTCGCTACGGCATCTGCAGTTTCGATGAGAATCTCCGCCATTCGGGTGTAACGGAAGCGATGCACGCCGCCGTTTGCGTCGGTGATCGTGGGGGCTCCGTCCTGGAAGTTGCGATATTCCTTGCCCCAGTTGGGACCGCCTTCCTCCCAGGCGACAAAGAGTCGGTCCTGATGGTCGAAGGCCGCCGAGGCGCGCGCTTCCAGAACGTCGGAGTCGGTGATGTGTTGGGTCTTCTTCTCCCAAGCCATTCCTCCCGCGCCACGTTTGAGGCGGATCGAAAAACTCACGCCGTCGTAGGCGTCCCACACGACGGCGGTGTGAGCGTTCCTGCTGGAAACGATCTTCGGATGCCAGTCGCCGAGCGGGTTGTCGGCGGTGAGATTGTGCGCTTCGAGCAGAAGACCCCGGCCGTCGCGGCGGCGGGCGAAGACATCCCATTGGCCATCCACGTCTTGTTGCCAGGCGAAGCCCAACCCGCCAATGGAGAGCGCGGTCACGGAGTGATTGATGGCGTGGGCGTCCGGGGCGGATATCAATTCCGTCGTGCTGTCAATCTGGTCGGCGCGAACCAGAAATACCGCCCACCGATCCCCCACTTGTTTCTCGTAGCTCAGCCACAGTTGGTCGAGTGTATCTGTCGTCAACGTCGGGCGGCGGAACTTGCCGTGCTCTTCGGTGACGATGCGGCGCTCGGCGAACTTGAAGCCATTGACCAGTTTGCCCAGGACGATCTGGTCTCCTTTGCCCGGTGTGAACGTCAGCATGGCCAGCCAGACCGTCTCCCCGACGCGCGCCAAAGAAGGTTCGTAGTTCTCTTTTCCGGGAAGGAGTTCGCCTTCGTGAAAGACATCGACCGGATCGTAGAAAAACAGGCCGCCGCCTTTCACATCGCGGGGAGGCGAGGGGGCGGCGGAGAGATTGGCGGCGAAGACGGACAGCAGAAACAGGAAGACGCAACAACGTTGGAGGCGGTTCATGGTGGAAGTAGAAGGGATCGGCGGCGGGTGGCAACTGTTTTTGATGGTCGAGGGGCGGTGGCATGACGTAGCGCAGCCGTCCCGGCTGCGGGTTCTTGCGGCGTCCCGCCGCGAGTTATGAACGACCGGTGCAAGTTGCTTCGCGCAACGCGCTGGAATCAAGGAAGCCGAAGGTCGCGGGATTTGTTGGCGGCGGCCGGGGCGTTCGAAAAAGCAGGGCGTGGTCGGGCGCGCTGCAAGGCGGCGTCGAGCCGCCGCAGTCCACGGCGCTGGCGCGCGGCGCCGGGTCGAATCTCGGGCGGTCGACAATGGGTTGGTCGAGATGCTATACGATTGCCATGAATTCACATCTGCGCGTTGCCGTTGCATTTCTGTTCGCGTTCGTGATGGGAGCGTTGTTCACGGCCGCCGCCGCGGAGCCGTTCGATCTCGTGATCCGCGACGGGCGCGTCATGGATCCGGAATCCGGATTGGACGCGGTTCGCCATGTCGGCGTGCGGGGCGGGACAATTGAGGCGATTTCGGAGAAAGCCTTGGAAGGGTTGAGGAGCATTGATGCCAAGGGTTTGGTCGTGGCCCCGGGATTCATTGATCTGCATCAGCATGCGATGGACGAGGAGTCCTGGCGGCTCAAGGCTCTGGACGGCGTGACCACGGCGTTTGAACTGGAAGTCGGCGCGGCGGATGTCGATCGTTGGTATGCGGATCAGGAAGGCAAACGGCCGATCAATTACGGCGTCAGTGTGGGGCACATCAAGGTGCGCATGTCGGTCATGGGCGACCGGCCTTCGTTCCTGCCGGGGTCGGATTCCGGGGCCGCGATGCGGGAGGCTTCCGAGGCGCAGTTGGCGTCCATCAAGAGCGGCATCGAGACCGGCTTGAAGCGCGGCGCGGTGGCGGTCGGGTTTGGCGTCGCCTATACGCCCAGCGCATCGCCGTTGGAGATCATGGAGGTGTTTCGCGTGGCGGCGAAATTCCGGGCGTCCAGTCATGTCCATATGCGGCACAGCGGACATCTTGTGCCGGGGGCGGTCGAAGGCCTGCAGGAACTGGTGGCGGCGGCTGCCATCACGGGCGCGCCTTTGCACATCGTTCACATCCAAAGCACGGGCAAGCGGGTGACGCCGCAACTTCTGAAGCTCGTCGCTGAGGCGCAGTCGAATGGTCTCGACATTTCAGCGGAGTGTTATCCCTACACCGCCGGCATGACCGACATCCGGGCGGCCATATTCGATCCTGGATGGCGGGAGAAGTTCGGGCTCGATTACCACGACATGCAGTGGGGCGCGACGGGCGAGCGGTTGAACGAGGAGACTTTTCACAAGTATCGCAAACTGGGCGGGTTGGTGATTCTGCACACCAATCCGGAGAAGATCGTGACGGAGGCGGTCGCCCATCCATCGATCATCGTGGCCAGCGATGGGCTGAAGGGGCACCCGCGAAACGTGGGGACCTTCTGCCGGGTTCTTGGGTATTACGCCCGGGAGGCCGGGGCGTTGGAGCTGATGGACGCGTTGCGCAAGATCACCTTGATGCCGGCGCAGCGTCTTGAAGCCCGCGTCCCCGCCATGAAGAAGAAGGGGCGGGTTCGCGTCGGAGCCGACGCGGACCTGACGCTCTTCGATCCGGAGACGGTTTCCGATCGCGCGACCTACACCGAGGCGTTGCGCGCCTCGGTGGGCGTGAAGCATCTGCTGGTCGGCGGCCGTCAGGCGGTGGTTGACGGGAAGTTGAATGAGTCGCTCAACGCCGGACGGCCGGTGAGGGCCCCTTTGTCGCGGTGAATGAAATGAACTCAATGAAACATATCCTGACGATACTGGGTCTTGTTCTGTTAGTGGCCAGCTCCGCGGCCGCCGATTCCCGTCCCAATGTCCTGTTGATTGCGGTCGATGACCTGCGGGTGGAACTGGGCTGCTACGGCAGTCGTCATGTCTTGTCGCCGAACATCGATCGCTTGGCGGAGGAGGGGACCTTGTTCGAGCGGGCGTATTGCCAGCAGACGGTCTGCAATCCCTCGCGCGCCTCGCTGCTGACCGGGCGTCGGCCGGATACCTTGCGGGTCTGGGACCTGCCGACGCATTTCCGGCAGAACCATCCGGATGTTGTGACCTTGCCGCAGCATTTCAAACAGAACGGTTATCACGCGCAATGCGTCGGGAAGATCTTTCACAACTGGCGGCAGGACGACTGGAAGGGCGACCCGGTTTCGTGGAGCGTTCCTTCGGTCCTTCACTACAACAGTCATGGCCGGGACAAGCCGATGGTGGATGGCGAGGTCCCGCCGAACCTGGCTTCGGGGAAGGGCGGCACGGAATGTCGCGACGTGCCGGACGACGCCTACTACGATGGTCGCGTCGCGGAGACGGCGGTGGCGGCCCTGCGTAAGTTGGCCGGGGCGAAGAAGCCGTTCTTTCTGGCCGTGGGCTTCTGGAAACCGCACACGCCCTTCAACGCTCCGAAGAGATATTGGGATCTATACGAGCGCGACCGTGTGCCCGTGCCGGACCGGGTGACGATCCCGGACGGCGTTCCGGAGATTGCGCTGACCAGGGACCGCTACGAGGGAGGCCGGGATTCCGCGGTCCTGCGGGAGATGCATCACGGGCATCTGGCGGCGATCAGCTACCTAGACACGCAGGTCGGCAGGACGTTGAAGGCGCTGGACGAGTCGGGACTTCGGGAAAACACGATCGTGGTCTTCTGGTCGGACCATGGCCTGCATCTGGGGGAGCACGGCTTGACCCGCAAGACCACGGCCTTCGAACTGGATGCGGGCGTGCCGATGATTCTTGCAGTTCCCGGCTTCAGGAAGGGGCAACGGACGAAGGCCCTGGTGGAGTTGCTGGATCTATATCCGACCCTGGTCGATCTCTGCGGGTTGAAGACGCCGTCCGGTCTCGAGGGGGAGTCGCTGGTTCCGGTGTTGGAGAATCCCATGCGGAAGTTCAAACGCGCGGCCCTGACTCAGACGCCGCGACCGAACTATCTCCGCGGCAAGATGCCGGAGGCGATGGGCTATTCGATCCGGACGGACCGGTTCCGCTATACCGAGTGGCGAGATTTCAAGACCGGAGCCGCCCGGGCGCGCGAGTTGTATGACCACGATGTGGATCCGGGGGAGACGCGGAATATTGTGGGGAGCCCGGATCGGAAGGGGGACCTGGAAAGGTTGGCCAAGGCGTTGAAACGGAAACTCGGGAGTCGCTGACAGGGCGCGTCTTTGGACGCGGCGGGGCGAAGCTCCCGCTGAGCCGAACCTGCGACCTGCCGGGGCGTTCAACGCCTGGTTGCGGCGATCATGTCGATCACGATGCCGCTGCCGTGGGAGCCGGTCGAGCGCACCATGGCCTTGGAGGCCGAGGGCGGCCGGGCGGGGTCGTAGAATTCGGGGCGAAGCTTGTTGAACTGCGAGCTGGTTTCTGTGTCGGTGACGTAATAGGTGGCCTTGACGAGGTTCTTCATGTCGCTGCCGGTCCTGCGCGCCAGGTATTCCAGATCCGAGAAGATGCCGCGCACCTGGGCCTCGGGTTGGGAGACGCCGCTGCCCTCGATGCCGGAGATGTAGGCGTTCCTGCCGAAGTTGATCCGCACGACCCGGCAGAAGACCGGGGACGCCTTCATGCCGGGGGGGGTGATGTATTCCACGGCGTCGGACGAGGCGGTTGGCACGCCGCCGGCGACGATGAGTTCGATCTCGATCGGCGTCTTGGAGGTCCATTCCACGAAGACCATCGGCGGGGCGGGGCGGCCATTGAAGAACTTGATGATCTCGTCGCGCGCCCGCTCCGCCTCGGCCATGGGCTGGAGGAACGACTTGATCTGCACCACATTCTCCCAGTGCAGATCGAGGTGTTTCAATGTGCCTGCCAGTTGTTCCATGGTCTTCCGGGTCGAACCTGCGAGGTCCTTGTCCCGGACGGCCTGGCCGGAGACGTAGACGCGCGATCCGTTTGGCAGGATGGAGACGTGCGAGGTGTAGGGGGTGTGGCAGAGCCGGTCGTTGACGAAGTGGAGGGCGGTCTTAGAACCGGGTGTCGAGGTGGTGGCGACGGCGTCCATGGCGACCAGGGCGTTCGGATGCGCGAGTTCGCCGACGACGTAGGTGACCGCTGGTTTGGCTTTGCCGGCAAAGGTCTCCGAGACGACCCGCTGGACGGCGGCCTTGTGTTCGTCCGCGGCGAGGCAGATGTTGAGCTTGGCGATCTGCGGCAGTCCGGTCTCCACGGGCTTCAGCGCGGCCGCAATATGTTCGAGGACCTTCCTCGCCTGGGCTTCCGCGTCGCGCAGACCGTGCAGGGTGTTGTCCCGGTAAAGAGGGAGGAATTGCGCGGTGTGCGCCAGCGGGGTGTCGCCCACGACCACGGCGGCCGAGGATCCGGTCGCCTCGCTTGGATCGATGTATTTCGTCCCCAAAGCGGAGACTTCGGCGGGCGTCAGGCCCTGGGCCGCCATCGACAGCGGCAGGGCGAACGCGGCCAGGAGGATGGCGGGAACACGGCGGATTGGATGCCTCATGTCGGGAGATTAGGTCGGAATGCCCTCCTGCCGCAACCTCCGACGCCGGCGATCTGTTGAGCTTTCCCAAGATCCCGTCTGTCCGGCGCTTTGGTTTGCGCGCGACGTTGCCGGTCGCTACAAATTCGGGATGCGTCTTTGTTTTATCCGCCGCTCACGGTTGTCGGTCGTCTCCGCGGCCGGGCTTGCGACATTCTTTCTTGGCGTTGTCATGCACGCCGCGGAGATCGACTTCGCCCATGAGGTCGCGCCGGTTCTGCGCAAACACTGCGTTGAGTGTCACGGCGGCGATGAGGCGAAGGGCGGGTTCTCCGTCAACACGCGCGGGCTGTTCCTCGATGACGATTCGGCCAAGCCCGGGAAACCGGATGAATCCTATTTTCTGGAATTGATCCGATCCGATGATCCGGACGACCAGATGCCGCCGCCGAAGAAGGCCCGGCTCTCGGCGGCGGAGGTGAGGGTCCTGGAGAAGTGGGTTCGGCAGGGGATGCCGTGGGACACGGGCTTCACCTTTGCCAAGAGTTCCTATGAGCCGCCGCTCAAACCGCGGCGTCCGAAACTGCCGCCGGCGGTCGATGGACGGGACAATCCGGTGGATCGCCTGCTCGACGCCTGGTTGGCGGAAAGGAAATTGCCTCGGCCGAAGCCGGTTGACGACGCTGTGTTTCTTCGGCGCGCGTCGTTGGACCTGGTCGGGTTGCTCCCGACCGTCGAGGAACTGGACGACTTTCTTGCGGATCAGGATCCGGACAAACGGACGAAGGCCGTTCGACGCTTGCTGGCGGACGATATCGGTTATGCCGACCACTGGCTGACCTTCTGGAACGACCTGCTGCGCAATGACTATACGGGCACCGGCTTCATCACCGGCGGGCGCAAACAAATCAGCGGTTGGCTCTACGAGGCGCTGGTTTCCAACCTGCCCTTCGATCGTTTTGTGCGGGAGTTGATCGCGCCGACATCGCCGGCGAGTCGCGGGTATATCGACGGGATCAAGTGGCGCGGCGAGGTCAGCGCGGGGCAGACCGTGGAAATCCAGTTTTCGCAGAGCATTTCCCAGTCGTTCCTTGGCATCAACATGAAGTGCGCCTCCTGTCACGACAGTTTCATTGATCGATGGAAGCTGGACGAGGCCTACGGACTGGCGGCGATCTATTCGACGCGGCCGCTGGAGATTCACCGCTGTGACAAGCCGGTTGGCAGAAAGGCGAAGGCGGCCTGGGTGTTTCCGGAGATCGGGCAGGTCGATCCCGCCGCGGACCGGGAGACGAGATTGAAGCAGTTGGCCGACCTCATGGTCCATCCGCAGAACGGCCGCACCACGCGCACGATCGTGAACCGCTTGTGGGGGCAGTTGATGGGGCGCGGCCTGGTGCATCCGCTGGATGCGATGCAGACCGAGCCATGGAACGCGGACCTGCTGGATCATCTGGCGGTTCATCTGAGCGACAACAATCACAACCTGAAGTCGGTCCTGGAGTTGATCGCGACCTCGGAGGCCTATCAGTCGCAATGTGAAATCGCGACCGGGGATTCCGATGACGCCGCCTATGTCTATCGCGGGCCGCGGGCGCGTCGCATGACCGCGGAGCAGTTTGTGGACGGCGTCTGGCAGATCACGGATTCGGCCCCGGTTTCGTTCGATGCCCCGGTCATCCGCGGGAGCGTGGATGAAAAGGAATCGGAGGCCATGAAGCTGAAGGCGAAGTGGATCTGGGGCGCGTCCGCGGCGGGAGGCAGGGCGCCGGCCGCCGGTGAGGAGATTCTCCTTCGCAAGACGCTGAAACTGGACGATGAAGTCGCGCAGGGCGGCGCCGTGATCACCTGCGACAACGAGTTCATACTCTTCGTCAATGGCCGGGAGGTGATCCGCAGCGTCGACTGGATGAAGCCGGTGGCGGTGGCCTTGCACGACCGGCTGAAGAAGGGAAGCAATCAGATCGTGGTGCGCGCGCGCAACGCCGGCAAAACGCCGAATTTGGCGGGGTTCTTCTTCGAGGCGCGCCTGAAGATGGAGGGCGGGGAGGAGGTGTCCGTCGCGAGCGGCGCCGATTGGCAATGGAATCCCAAACTCCCCAACTCGCGCGAGGGCAGACTCGGATCGGTCAAAGGCAAGTGGGAGCCGGTCACCGTGCTGAAGGCATTGTCGGTCTGGAACGAAAGGACGCGGCCGCAGAGTCGGAGCCTGCTGGCGCAGATTTCGCTTGGGCGCATGCCGATGGTGCGGGCGTCGCTGATGAAGAACGATTTCCTGATGCGCAGCCTGGGCCGCCCCATGCGGGAGCAGATCGTCACCTCGCGGCCCTCGGAGTTGAGCACGCTCGAGGCCATTGACCTGCACAACAACGAGGTTTTTGCCGAGGCGCTCCGACGGGGCGCAGACGCGCTGGCCTCGCGGGATTGGGACGGGATCGATGGCCTGGCGCGGCATCTCTTCCGCGCGGCCTTGGCCCGAACGCCGACCGATGAGGAATTGCAGGCGATCCGGGAGGTGGTCGGGGAGCGACCCGCCAAGGAAGGAATTGAAGACCTGCTCTGGGCGGTCGCGCTCAAACCGGAGTTCATGGTCGTGCGGTGAATCCGGGATGGCCGGACCCGCTGAGTGATTTAATGCGGTTTCCTGAAGTCCAGGCAGATCAGCCGGTCTTCGGAGCGCAGATAAACCTTCTTGTCGGACAGGATGGGCGCGGCCCAGCAGGGGTGGTGAAATTCCGGGACCTGCCAGCGTGATATCTCCTCCAATTTGTCGGGGGTCGGGCGAACCAGTCCGAGCAATCCGCCCTCGCCGAGGATGATCAGCTTGTCATCGGCAAGGATGGCGGAGCCGCGGCCGTAGGCGTCGGGTGTTTTGGACGCGGTCTTGACCCAGCTTTCGTCGCGATCCCACTTCACCCTGCCGGTCTTCATTTCAACGCAGCGGAAACGGGCGTCCGGTTCGTTGCGTCCGCTGAAGGCGTAGATGTGACCGTCCTTCAGAACCGGCGTGGTCCAATGAATTTCCAGGACAGGTTCGTGGCGGCGGTCCTGGGCGCGGCGTTTGTCCGTGCTCCAGATCTCCTCGAATCCCTTGCCATCCGGGCTCACCTTCATGGCCACGGACCCGACGCCGTAATAGGCGGCCGAGATCAGGATGGTGTCGTCGAGCACGACCGGGTTCATGGCATTGACGGAGTCGTTCACGCGCGCGCGGAACCAGCGCTTGAAATTGACCGAGCCATCGGTGGGGTCAATCGAGACGAGGCCCTGGCGGACGAGGCAGAGGAGATGCTTCCTGCCGTGGAAGGTCGCGGCGACCGGAGCGGCGTAGCTGGCGATCTTCTCCGTGCCGCGCCAGATGACCGGCGGCGTCCCGGGCCAGCCGGTCTTGTAGCTCTCCTCCCAGGTGTCGCGCCCGACGCTTTCCCAGAGGGTTTTTCCGGTGTCGGGATCCAGGGCGACGATGCCTGCGTTGGGCTGCCCCCCGACCATGACGATGAGCTTCCCGTCTTCGAGGATCGGCGTGGAGCCGACGCCGAAGAAGGCGCGGGGCACATTCCACTCGGTTGCGGTGTTGCGGCGCCAGATCTGGCGGCCGTTCTCGAAATTGAGGCAGTAGAGCATGCCCTCGGCGCCGAAGAGGTAGACGCGGTCCCTGGTGATCAGGGGCGTGCAGCGGGGGCCGTTGTTGTAGCCGTAGGGGTCGCGATAACGACTCGGGTAGCCGAAGCGCCAGATCTCTTTCCCGGTTCCGGCGTCAACGCATTCCACGATCTCCTCAAAGCCGAGTCGATGGTGGAACACGAGTTTTCCATCGCGCACGGAAGGCGCGCTGTAGCCCGTGCCGATGACCTTCTTCCAGACAATGGGCGGGCCGTCCTGGGGAAACTTGTCGAGCAGGCCGGTCTCCAGGGAGGTGGCGTTGCGACGAGGGCCAAGGAATTCCGGCCAGTTCTCGGCCTGGGCGGAGTCCGGCGCGACAATCGCGGCGAGAGCGGCCGCCAGAAGGGGGGCAATTCTTGATCGATGATGCATGGCGATGTGGCTGACTCAGCGGATGCTGCCGGCGTTCTTCAGGACGGGCGGGCTTTCCGAGTAATCCAGTTTGACTCCGGGCACAAAGGTCAGCGCCTCGGCCACGCTGTGTGTGCCGTCGGGATTGCGCTGCTGGGTGGACACCTGGATCAGGCATCCGACGCCCTTGACCTCCAGCGCCTTGGTCGACTTCATCCAGCCTTCGGCGTCCGACCAGGCCTTGGTCAGCACTTGGAAGAGATCGCCGTCCCCGATCACCTGAAGATCCGGCACATTGGCCGCGGCGACTGCCTGGTCTGCGTTGGAAAAGGTCTTGTCGGACATTTTGGTTTTCCGTTCGCGGTTCGGGCGGTTCTCAACCGGGAACGGTGAACCGCGAACTTATGGGCTATTTGAGTTCCTTGATCCTGAGGTTGCGAAACTTGTAGGTCTGGCCTTTTTCGCCGTGATGCTGGATCGCGATGTAGCCCTTGGCATCGACGCTGTCGTGGTAGTCGGTGGTGACCACGCCGTTGACCTCGATCTTGAGGTGATCGCCCTTGCAGGTGATGCGATACCTGTTCCAGTCGTTCCGTTTGAACGCGTTGCGAACCTCCGGCTTCTTGAAGTGGGCGGTGGACTCGTCGATCCGCGCCAGGGCGGCCTTGTCATTCGTGTTGCCTTTCTTGGCGGGCCAGAGCCAGCGGCGGCGGCCTTCATCGTAGATCCCGCCGGACCAGCGGCGATCCGAGCCGTCCACTTCGGCCTGGTAGCCGTAGACCTTGTTCTTCTCCGCATGGCAACGGAACATGAAACCCGAATTGGCCTTGCCTGCGGGCAGGAGGATTTCGCCCTCGAACACGAAGTCGCTGTATTGCTTGTCGGTGACCAGGAAGAACTTCTTGTTGGCGGTGAGGTGGATCTCCTTCCCGACAATCTTGACTTCGCCCCAGTCGTAGGGATTGTGCCAGTTGTCGACATTCCTGCCGTTGAAGAGGCTCACCCATTGGTCGTCGCCGGCCTGGGAGGTGAAGGTGAATGCGGTCGTGAGAACGGCCAACAGGGAGGGGAGGATGAATCGGTGTTTCATGAGCGTTGGACTGCGTGATGCCAATTGGAATTCAGGCGGCGGATTTAGCCATAACCGCCGCGATCGGGCCAATGGAAAAGTCGACCGCGGGAATGAAATCCCAAGTTCCAATCGGCGACGGCAAGCCGGTCGCTTTGTGGGGGCACATGTCGGTTTTGTGCAGTCGGTGATCAGATACACGCGGGGCTTCGCTACGCTCGCACGCTGAAAAATGGGTATTGCGGCAGCAATACCCCACCACGGTGGGGCAAACCTGCCGGTTTGCCCATTTCCCAGCCAGAGCGAGCAACGCGATGCGCAGGCGTCCCGGCGCTGCAATCCGTTGCAGAACCAGCGTGCGTCGCGTCCGGCGGTTGTTCGCAGAACGGTTGCCTTGCATGGGGATTGCCGGCAGCGTGTTGCGATGAGCGCCCAAGATTTGACGCCGTGTTCAACCCAAACGTCTTTGTAGCATGTTCACCCTTGGTAGATCAGTGAGCGAATCCAGAGCGCGCGGGTTCGGAAAATACGGGATTCACTTGTCTGGGGATCATTGTCGATTGCGCGCCGCCTGTGTGACGATTTCGCGGATGCGGATGGCCTCGGTGTCGCGGGGATCGAGCTGCATGGCGCGCAGGCTGTAGAAGTCGGCCTCGCCGATGCGGCGGATGTTCGCTTCTGCGGGTTCGTCGAGGGTGAGCAGCGCCAGTCGCGCCAGGGCCCGGGCGTTGTCCGGCGCCATGGAGACGGCCTGGAGAATGCTGTCCAGGCTGTTCTCCTCCATCAAGGTGCGGAGCAGTTCGTCGGTCTTCATCTGACTGGCGGGGGAGATGGTCCGGGAGGAACGGTCGCCCAGGAACCAGGCGGCCCAGTCGTTGTAGAAGGCGTCGGATCCGGCATGTGAGGAGATCCACCGGAGCATGGACGAGGCGGTCTGGGCGGAGGAGGAGGGGATATGCCCCGGGCCTGTTCCATCGGAGATCATTCCGGCGGCCCATTCAGCCAGGTGAGGCAGCCACTCCGGCGCGGGGACGGGCGCCTTCGGGAGGTCCCACAGTTCCACGACGCCGGACTCGGCGAGGATCAGGACCTGGTCGCCGGCCGCGTTGAACTCCAGATGCAGGATGTCGCCGAACTGTTGTTTGATTTCGCTGACCGGATGGCCGCTCGCGACATCCCAGACCCTCAGGTCGTTCTCCACGGTCAGTGTGAGAAGTCTGTCACCGTCCGGGCTGAACAGGACCTTGAGGACGGGATCAAGATGGGGCAGCGGCAACTCCCGCGCCTGCGGGCTGATCTCGAAAACCCGGGCCTGCCGGTCCAGGCAGGCGGTCGCGATGAGTCGGTTGTCGGAGGAAATGACCGCGGAGGCGATCGGGGCGGGGTGAATGAGACGTCGCGACAGCTCCCTGCCCTCGCTGTCGAATGCCCGGATGGCGCCGCCTGCGGGCGACCCTTTGGCGTCCGTTTCGCGTCCGTCCATCAGGGCGAGTATCCGCGAGCCGTCGCGTGAGACGACCGCGGAGACAAGCCGGTCCGCGGCGTCGATCGCCAGGGCGACATTGGCGGTTCCGCCTCCGGTGGGGAGGGTGAGGATCGCCGTGGCCGGGGGCGCAATGCGGACCGTCGCAGGATTGTCGGGCGTCTCCCGGGAGCCAACGGCGAGGCTCGCGCGGCGGCCGGACCGGGCGTTCCAGACGAAACCGACGTTGTTCGCGTTGGTTGCGATCACGTTGGCTCCATCGGGGCTGAAGGTCGCGGAGACCAGCGGGCTGGTGGACAGCAGCATCAAGGGCCGCGCGGCCCCGGGCGTCGTTGTGCGGATCCCGGCCCCTCCCACGTCCCGGAGAACAACCAGTCGGTCGCCCTTGGGACTGAAGCCCAATCGGAAGGGCCATGAGAGATTGGGGATGGCTTCGCTCGTCGGAAAGCCCAGGTGCGCGTCCCACAGCCGGGCGGTTCCGTCGATGCCCGCCGTGGCGAGCAGCCGTCCGTTGGGGCTGAATTCAAGGCGGTTGACGGAGAGCGCATGGCGGGGTTCCGAGGTCACTGATTGTCCGCTGAAGGCGTCCCAGATGGCGGCGCCGCCGGAGTTGTGCGCCGCCGCGATGCGCTGCCCGTCGGGGCTGATTCTCACGCCGGCGGATGCGGCGATGCCGGGCAACGCGAAGGGCGCGGCCAGTTTGGTTTCACCCGTCCGGGGATCCCAGACGACGGCCTTGTCGTCGGACGGGAAGACGACAAGCAGCCGGCTGTCGATGGTGAACTGCGTTGCCAGGATCATGCCGGCGTGTTCGAGCGAGGCCAGTGGTCCGTCGCCGGTCTGGGCGTTCCAGGTGTGGACGAAGCGTCCGCTGACCGTGGCGATCAGGCTGCCGTCGGGACTGAAGAAGGCGCGGTCGATCGGGGCCGGATGGACCAGCGGGCGCGCCGCGACCGAGCCTGAGGCGGCGTCCCAGATTCTCGCGGCGCGGTCGCCGCCGACGGTCAGGATGCGGTTGCCCGCCGGGTTGAAGGACGAACTCCAGACACCCACGTCGTGCCGGAGCGGTCCGGCGACAAGTTTGCCGGTCGCGGCGTCCCGTATCCAGGCGGCGCCGCCTGCCGGGAGGATGGCGGTCCGGCCGCCCTGCTCGACGGTTTTCAGCTCGTTGGCGCAGACCGCGACCCTGGTTCCATCCGGTCTGAATGCGAGATGCTCGATGCGGTTGGAGTGCGTGAGAATCACGGGCGGGGCGCCGGGCGAATCCAGGCTCCGGACATGGGCGGTCGTGGCGCCGGCCGGGGAGGGGGCGATCAGGGCGATCCGGGTTCCATCCTGACTGAGCGCCATGGCCTCGCTGTTGGGGGCCGCCGGAATGACAGGATGGACGGACAACGCGAAGTTCCGGTGCGTTAGCGCGGAGATGAGGCGTGTGGCGGCGGCGGCATTGTCCGGCGAACGGCGAAGGAGGTCGGCCAGGATGGCGACGCCGCGGTTGGCGTTGTCGGCGTCGAAGGCCCGCTCCGCGAGTTCGAACTGGAGGCGGTCGATGGCGTGTCGGGCGTCGCCCATGGCGTTGACGCGGGCGGCCTCCGCGCGCCGCGACTCCTCGACGGCCTTCTTCAATTGCTCTTCAAGGAGTTGGGAATTCTGCGCGGCTGATGCGGCTTCGGCGCGCAGGTTTTCGATGGAGCCCTTTGCGGCCTGCATGCTTTGCCCGGCCTCCTGTTGGGCGCGGGCGAGAGCCTCCTGTTTTTGTTGCGCGATGTCGTTGGCTTCAAGCGCCGCGGCCAGGGCGCGCCCGGCTTCCTCCTGTTGTTGAATCGCGCGCATGCGGGCTTCGGCCGCCTGGCGCATCTGGTGTTGCAGGTTGATTCCGAGGCCGATGCCGACAACCGCGAGAATGCCGGCGGCGATCCAGGCGACCTGGACGGATGGCGCGGAGCCGGACTTGGAGTTGTCGGGACGGGGCATGCCAAGGTTAGAACGTGGGCGTGGCGGACATGGATACAGTTTATGCGGCGGGGCCGCTTTGGAAACCACGGAAACAAGAAATTGCTCGACCCTGAGCGCGTCGCGGCAAGGATGGGCGCTTCAATGAATCTGGAATCTGCCGATTATGAAGTGGTGCCGACGCGTCGCGGCGTGCGTCTGGAGCAGAATGGCGCGGCGTTGAGTGAGCTTTGCCGCGAGGCAGGGCCGACGGACAGCGTGTTCGATGTGTTGGCGGCGGCGGCGCATGTGTTGTCGCCGGAGCGCGGCTTTGCGCTGCTGGGTTTTGCCGGAGGCGGCATGGTGGCGCCCTTGCGCGCGATGGGCGGCGATCAGACGATCGACGCCGTGGATCTGGATGATCGCGGGCATGACGTCTTTCGAGAACATGCCGCCGAATACGCCGGCTCCGTGCGGTTTCACCATGCTGATGCCGCGGCGTGGTTGTCGGCGGCGACGGACAGCTATGAACTGATTGTGGACGACCTGTCGATACCGACCGAGGACGACGTGGTGAAGCCGGAGATTTCCCGGACCACGCTTCCGGCGCTGATCCGGCGACGGTTGGCGGTCGGCGGCTCCGTGGTGACGAATGTGCTGAGTGAGGCGGGGCGGACCTGGGCGGAGGTCACGGGGCCGGTCATTGCCGGCTATCCGAAGGCGCACGCCGTGGTCCTGGAGGAGTTTGCCAATCGCATCGTGTTGGCCGGCGATTACGGGCGGGATGCGCGGGGGCTTTCGCGGGACCTGCGCCGTGTCCTGCGGCGGATCGGATCCAGCCAGGCTGAAGCCATGCGGGTGGAGACGCTGGTCGGATGAAGGCGTGGGGGCGCTATGAAATTGCCAGCGCGCGCATTTGAGTTATGTTGCCGGCCCTTGAGTTTGTTTGAAGCAATGAGACGAAAGACGTTTATCACGGTGGTCGCGGCGGTTCTGTTGACGGCGGTGTGGGGTGTTGGCTGCAAGAAACCGCCCACGCCGGAGCAGAAGAAGCTGCTGGAGGCCCATGAGGCGCCGCGTACGCCGCTGGAGAAGCTGAAGGCGAAGGCGAAGTTGGAGGAGGAGGCTCTGAAGGAGAAGGGCACGAACGTCACGTTGGAGGCGACCGTGGAACTGGCGAAGGCCTACGAGAAGGGTTCCAAGGAGTTGTCTCTGGAGCCGGATTTCTATCGCGCGGGGCTGCTCTACAAGCGGGCGGCGGGGCAGGGGGACGCCTACTCCCAGAACCGGATCGGCGTCATGTTCGAGATCGGGCAGGGATTGAACATTGTCCGCAACTACACCAAGGCGGCGGAATGGTATCAGATGGCCGCCGACCAGAAGCTTCGCGACGCCGAGACCAACATCGCCTTTCTTTACGAAAAGGGACGCGGCGTGGAACAAAATCACGTCACCGCCGCGGAGTATTATCTAAAGTCGGCGCAAAAGGGGGAGCCCTTCGCCCAGTTTCACCTGGGGCTGCTCTATGAACTGGGGCGGGGCGTCCCGCGCAACGACGCGGACGCGGCGAAGTGGATCCAGCTTTCCGCGGAAAGCGGGTTGATCGACGCGCAGTTCAAGCTGGCGACGATGTATGAGGAGGGGCATGGGGTGGACAAGAATGTCTCCGAGGCGATGCGCTGGTATGAGCGTTCGGCCCGCCAGGGGCACATTGACTCCCAGCTCAAGATCGCGTTGCTTCGCTTTGCCGGCAAGGACGTCAAGAAGGACGACGTCGAGGCCTACAAGTGGGTGAACATCGCCGCGGCGAACGGCAGTGCCAAGGCGCGACAATTGCGCACCCTCTTTGCCGAGGGCATGACCAAGGAACAAATCGATTTTGCGCAGAAGCGGGCGACGGAGTTCGAGCCGAAAGTGGTGGAGACCAACGCCGCGCGCGGGAGGGACATGCCTTTTTGAGGCCGCCGGGCGGCGGTTGACATTCCCGGAGCAATATCCGCATAGTCGCTGGAATGCTGGCCCCATCGAATTCTATTCATTTCTGACGCCATGTTGACGATCAACGGCCCTTCCTCCTCGGATTACTGCGACGGCGTTTCGCGTCGACAATTCCTGCGGCTCGGCGCGCTGGGCATGGGCGGACTCTGCCTACCGGACCTGTTGCGCGCGGAGGCGTCCGCGGGCGTCGGCTCCTCCCACAAGTCGGTCATCATGATTTTTTTGGCCGGAGGGCCGCCGCATCAGGACATGTGGGATCTCAAGCCGGACGCGCCGTCGGAGATCCGCGGGGAGTTCAAGCCGATTTCGACCAATGTGCCGGGGATCCAGATCGGTGAGTTGTTCCCGCGCATGGCGAAGATGGCCGACAAGTTGAGCTTTGTGCGTTCAATCGTGGGCGCCACCGGAGGGCACGACGCCATCCAATGCCTCACCGGTCGGACCAACCGGAACATGCCGCCCGGCGGATGGCCCTCCATGGGAGCCGCGCTTTCCAAGCTTCATGGGCCCGTGAATCAGGCGATTCCTCCATTTGTCGGCCTGGCGCCCAAGTGCCGGCACGATCCTTGGGGGGACTGCGGGACGCCGGGGTTCTTGGGGCCTTCGCACGGACCGTTCAAACCCTTCCGCGGCGCCAGCAAGAGCGACATGGTCCTCAACGGCGTCACGGCCGATCGATTGGACGATCGCAGGAGCCTCGTGAAGGGGTTTGATCGCCTGCGTCGGGACATCGACCGCAGCGGGATGATGGATGGGTTGGACGCCTTCAACCAGCAGGCCTTCGGCATCCTGACCTCGAGCCGGCTGGCCGAGGCCCTGGACGTTGCCAAGGAGGATCCGAAGCTCGTGGAACGTTATGGCAAGGGCACTGAAAAGCCGACCGCCGACGGACCATGGAAGCGGCTCGATCAGTTCCTGATGGCGCGTCGTCTGGTGGAGGCCGGCGCGCGCTGTGTGACGCTTTCCTTCAGCCGTTGGGACTGGCACGGAAACAATTTCGGTCGCGCGCGCCAGGATTTCCCCATGTTGGACCAGGGCGTCACCGCCCTGGTGGAAGATCTGCATCAACGGGGGATGGACAAGGATGTGTCCGTGATCGTCTGGGGTGAATTTGGTCGGACGCCGAAGATCAACCCCCAGGGTGGGCGAGATCACTGGCCGCGGGTTTCCTGCGCATTGGTCGCCGGCGGCGGCATGAATCACGGACAGGTCATCGGGGCCACGGATCGTCTGGGCGGCGAGGCGGTGGACCGTCCGGTGCGCTTCGGAGACATGTTTGCCACGCTCTACCGCGCGATGGGGATCGATCCCTATACCACGACCGTGAGCGACCTGACCGGGCGGCCGCAGTATCTGGTCGATCAGGACAGCCGTCCGCTTCACGAACTGGTGGGCTGATCTCCCGGGTCCTGATTTTTTCTCTCCGACGTTCATGAGTCAATCCGGCGCCAAGAACGGCATGGCCCCGTTGTTTGTGGGCGCGGCGGTTGTGGCGGCCCTGTTGTTCTTTGCTTGGCCAAGCGGGGCGGCGACGCCGGAACCGAACCCTCCGGGCCGGAGCCGATCAAAGGCGGGGAAACGCCCGCTCCTTCGCCCGTCATAAACGATGGCGGCTCGTCGACGGAGGCCGGAGGCGACACTTCAGCGGAGCCGGAAGGCGAGTTTATCGCCCGCGAAGACCTCAAGATTGCCGGTTATGGCGCTCCCGATCGGGCGGTTCGTTCCTACCTGGCGGCCTTGGCTGCCAATGATGTCGATGCCATGGCCGACGCCCTGATTCCTGAGAAGGCCGAGGAATTCCGTAATCTCATGTCCGTTCCCGCCCTGTCCGGGGACATCCTCCGCGGGATGACGAATTCCCCCGTTCTCCAGCGTTCCGGTGTCCGGATCGTGGGGAAGGATGAGGTGGCGGACGATGAAATCAGGGTCTCGATCCGCTTCGGCAGCGTGGCGGAAGCGACGGCAAATGACGTGACGACGGTCTACACGCTCAAACGCATCGCGGGCGACTGGAAAATCGCCGACACCCGCCGGGCGGAGTGAAGCGATGGGCGGCCCACAAAACCATTTGCGTTGGCGCGGCCAAACGGGTTGAATGCCCGGAATGAAGCAGAGCATTTTACGAGCGCTGTCCATGGCGGTCCTCTCCGCGCAGGTCCTGGCTCCCGATCCGGCGTTTGCCGCGAAGAAGGCGGAGGCCAAGGTCGCTTCGATTGATTTCCAGACGACGGCCGCCACGGTTGTGGATGGCGTGCAGACCCTGGCGTTGAAGGGCTCCGACGAACGTCGCCAGTTGCTGGTCAACGCAAAGTTGAGCGACGGCTCACTGCGCGACGCGACGCGCGAGGCGGTGTTCAGTGTCGAGCCGAAGGGCGTGGTCACGGTGACCGAAGGGGGGCGCGTCATTCCGGCGGGCGACGGCAGGGCGACCATTGTCGCGAAATTGAAAGACGGGATCGACGCCTCCCTGGCTGTGTCGGTGAGCGGTTTCAACGAGGCGCATCCGGTCAACTTTCCCAATCAGATTGTTCCGATCTTCACCAAGCTCGGCTGCAACGGCGGCGGTTGCCACGGCAAGTCGGGCGGGCAGAACGGGTTTCGCCTGTCGTTGCTGGGCTTTGAGCCGCAGGAGGACTACGAATACCTGGTCAAGGAATCCCGCGGTCGACGCATCTTCACGGCCGCGCCGGAGCGGAGCCTGTTGTTGCTGAAAGGCGTCGCGGCGCTGCCCCATGGCGGCGGCAAGCTCCTGGAAACGGATTCCGACGATTACCGCCTGCTGACCCGTTGGATTCGCCAGGGCATGCCCTATGGGAATCCTGACGATCCCAAGGTGGAGCGCATCGAGGTCTTTCCCAAGCAGCGCATCATGACGATGGACGGGGAGCAGCAACTGGTCGCCCTGGCGCACTACACCGACGGTTCGGTGGAGGATGTGACCCGCAGCGCGCTTTACGAACCGAATGACAAGGAGATGGCGGAGGCGGACAAGGACGGGCATGTGCAGATCTTCGATCGTCCCGGCGACGTCGCCATCATGGTGCGCTACCAGGCGCAGGTGGCGGTGTTTCAGGCGACCATCCCCCTGGGCGCGCCCGTGGAAAACCTTCCTAAGCCGAAAAACTTCGTCGACGAGCTCGTCTTCAAGAAACTGAAGATGGTGGGCATGCCCCCCTCAGGGATCAGCGACGACGCGACCTTCATCCGCCGCGTCACCCTCGACATCGCCGGGAGACTGCCGACCTTGGAGGAGGCCAAGGCTTTTCAGGCGGACAAGGATCCCGCCAAGCGCGACAAGCTCATCGACCGCCTGATTGCGAGCGGCGACTACGCCGACAACTTCGCCAACAAGTGGGGAGCCTTGTTGCGGAACAAGCGCACGACCGGCGCCCATGCCCGCGGGACCTACGCCTTCCATGGCTGGATCCGCGACAGTCTCTACAACAACAAGCCCTACGATCAGTTTGTGCGCGAGGTGGTCGCAGCTTCGGGGGAGATCGGCAACAACCCGCCCGTCGCCTGGTATCGGCAGGTGAAGGATTCCACCGCGCAGTTGGAGGACTCGGCGCAGTTGTTCCTAGGCATGCGGTTGCAGTGCGCGCAGTGCCATCACCATCCCTTCGAGAAATGGAGCCAGAAGGATTATTACAGCTTCTCGGCCTTCTTCAGCCGCATCGGCAAGCGCGGGGGCGCGCGTCCGACCGAGGAGATGATCTTCCATCGCCGCGGCAAGGCCTCCGCCAAGAACAAGAAGAACAACGAGAGCGTCCTGCCCGCCGGACTGGGCTCCGAGCCGCTCGACATCCCGGTGGACCAGGACCCCCGGCACGCGCTGGCCGATTGGATGGGGGCCTCCGACAATCCCTTCTTCGCCAAGGCCCTGGTCAATCGCTATTGGAAACACTTCTTCGGACGCGGTCTCGTCGATCCCGAGGACGACATGCGCGCCACCAACCCGGCGACCAATCCCGAACTGCTCGACACGCTGGCGCAGGACTTCATCAACAGCGGCTTCGATCTCAAGCGCCTGGTCCGCCTGATCACCGAGTCCAAGACCTACCAGCTCAGCGCGACGCCGAATGAGCACAACGCCGTGGACAAGCACAACTTCGCGCGCTTCTACCCTCGTCGGCTCGGCGCGGAGTCGCTGTTCGACGCCATCAACGGCGTCACGGATTTCAAGACCGCCTTTGCGGGATTGGAGAAGGGGACGCGGGCGATCCAGCTGCCGGACAACAGCTACAACGACAGCGTCTTCTTCCTGAAGATCTTCGGGCGGCCCGATTCCTCCAGCGCCTGCGAGTGCGAGCGTTCGGACGACGCCAGCCTCGCCCAGAGCCTGCACCTGATCAATTCGAAGGGGATCCAGGACAAGCTCACCAACCCCAAGGGACGCGCCGCGGCGCTGGCCGCCGACGACAAGCGTCCGGACCAGGACAAGATCCGCGACCTGTATTACATGGTCTACTCACGCGAACCGGACGCCGAGGAGCTGAAGATCGCCCTGGCGCATCTGGCCAAGCGTCCCAAGGACAAGGACGGCAAGGATCTCGATCCCGCCACCGCCAGGCGCCAGGCCTACGAGGACATCGTCCTGGCCCTGATCAACACCAAGGAGTTCCTTTTCAATCATTGAGGCCGGTGGCGCGGATTCGACTCCGCCAGGTGGTGGCCGGGTTCGTGTGGCTGAACGACCGCAAAGCGGTCAGGGATGGCAGCCGCCGGTTTCAACCGGCGGTCATCGCGCCCACACGGCATGCGTCCCAAACGGGACAGGCGAATGCGGAAATCGGAACGCGGAGTTCGGGACGGTTTCGGCTCCGCATTCCGCAATCCCCATTCCGAATTCAGTTGGTTCCTCCGGGACCTTTTAACCGGCGATTTCGGGTGGCGCATCTGCCTGCATAACCTTAGATTCACCGCATGGCATTGACGGAGATCAAGACGTCGATTTCCAATCTTTCCCCGGAAGAGCAGGCGGAACTGGACCTCTGGTGGACGGAGCAGGAAGCGGTTGCGCAACGTCGGGCGGCATTTGAATCGCTTCGCCGGGACCTGATCGAAAGTTATCAGGACATGGAATCGGGCCGCACACGCCCATGGACACCTGAGACGATCGGGGAGATCAGGGCGGCCGCCCGCAAGATGTCTGATGGCTGATGTCCTTTCACCGAGGCCGCGCGCAGTGATCTGATCGAACTTTGGCGGTATTACGCCCTTGTTGACGAAGCCTTGGCCGACCGGATCCTGAATCGTATTGATCTTCGCATTCAACTTCTTGCGGACCAGCCCTTGCTCGGGTGAGGACGTCCGGAATTCGATCTCCCCGGTCTCCGCAGCATCGCGATTCGTCCGCACGTCATCTTCTATTCGGTTCCCAACGAAGACCAAGCCGTGATCCATCGAGTCGTGGATGGTCGTCGGGACCTTCCCAGCCTTCTGAAACCTCAAGATCTTGAATCGACCTGACCCACAGTCCGACCGGAGTGTCGTGCTCCATGGCAATCCCCCCCGGGACGATCGAACGCGGAACGCGGAGTTTGGAACTGTTTTGGCTCCGCATTCCGCAATCTTCATTCCGAGTTCCTTTCGTCCCTCCGGGACGCGCTGATCATGGGCGGCCCCAACCGCCGGTTGAAACCGACGGCCACCCTGCATCGCAGTTTCGCGGCGGGACCCCGACTTGTGGGGCGAAGTCTCGGAATCCCCAGATTGACACCAACTGATTACCCCTCAGAATGGCGGCTTGCCATGAATCGAAGCGCCATCCATTGCCCGAGTTTGCACGTTCATCTTTTCAACGCCATGCGGCTTGTTTTCTTGCTCGGTCTTCCATGTTTCTTTGCTTCGTCCCTGGCCGCCCAACTTCCCCATTCCCGTCTGTCATCGGTGTTTCCCGCGGGAGGCAGGGCGGGCTCTGAAGTGGAGGCGACGGCGGCGGGCGCGAACCTGGTCGAGGGGCGCGCGTTGTTGTTTTCGAACCCCCAGATCACCGGGGCGCCCATCAAGGATCAGGCGAACAGGTTCAAGGTCAACATCGCGACGGAGGTCGCGCCTGGGATCTACGATTGCTGGTTCGTCGGGAAATATGGTGTGTCCACCTCGCGCGCCTTTGTGGTTGGCGCGCGGAATGAGGCCGTCGAATCGGGAACGCACGACTCCCTGACATCGGCCATGGAGGTCGCCTTGGGCACGACGGTGAATGCGCGCGTCGATGCGGGCGCGTCCGACTACTTCAAGTTCAAGGCGGTCAATGGGCAGCGCATCCTGATCGAGTGCGCGGCGCGGGAGATCGATTCGCGGATGGAGGCTTCGGTGGTTCTCTACGACACGGACGCCGCGGAGTTGGGCCGCTCCCGCAGTGGGGGATTCATCGATTTCATTGCGCCGGCGGATGGGGTGTTCGTCGTGAAGGTTCACGACTTCCAGTTTCGCGGCGGCGCGGATTACGTGTATCGGTTGTCGATCCATGACGGTCCGCGGATTGATTTCGTGATGCCCGCCGCAGGCGTCGCCGGGAAGGCGACGAAGCACGTGATTTTCGGACGCAATCTCCCAAATCCGAAGCTCGATCCGAAGGACGGACCGTTGGAGCGATTGGAATTGGAGATCACGCCGTCGGCGAAGGAAGCCGATTGGCATGGCGCGCGGCCGGCCGGACTGGTCTCGCCCTCGGCGGGCGGGGTTATCGGCTCTGCGCAGCGTGTGAAATCGGAGAAGGGCGTTTCCGATCCTGTGGCGCTCGGCGTTTCCAACGCGCCGGTCGCCGTGGAGAAGGAGCCCAACGACGTTCCGGGCGAGGCGCAAAAGATTGTCGTTCCGGTTGAGGTCAGCGGACAGTTCTATCGGCAGCGGGACCAGGACTGGTATGAATTCGAGGCGAAGAAGGGCGATTCCTTCTGGATCGAGATTGTCTCGGAGCGGCTCGGACTGCCGACGCATCCGTTTGTCCTGGTTCAGCGCGTGACCAAGGACGACGGCGGCGTGGAGAAGGTGACGGACCTCAAGGAGCTTTATGAGAATACGGCAAATCTGGGGGGACGGCGGTTCAACACCTATTCACGCGATGCCGCCTGGCGTTTCGATGTGAAGGACGACGGGACGTATCGGATCATGACCCGGGACCTCTACAACGAGGCGGGCGCGCAACCGGAGCGCATCTACCGCTTGGCGATCCGCAAGGCGGCGCCGGATTTTCAACTCGTGGCCATGACCGAGGAACCGCTGGCGGTGGCGGCCAACACACGTCCGGTTTATCAATGGCCGGGGCACGTTCGCAAAGGCGGCTCCATTCCGCTGCGGGTGATGGTGTTCAGGAAGGACGGATTCAACGACGCCATCCGGCTGTCAGTCGAGGGATTGCCCAAGGGGGTGACGGCGCACGCGGCGACCATTCCGGCGGGGCAGACGACGACCTGGCTTACCCTGACCGCCGCGACAGACGCGGCCGACTGGGGCGGATTGATCAAGATCAACGGCGCGGCAAAGATCGGCGACAAGGATGTCCTACGAACGGCTCGCGGCGCGGGCATCAACTGGACTGTCGGTGATTACAATGTCGAATCGGCCTCCTCGCGCATGACCTCTGGCATCGCCTTGGGCGTGGTCGGTTCGGAAACCGCCGCCATCTCGATGACGGCCGGCGCCGGCAAGCCCATTGAAGCGACCGTCGGAGGCAAGGTGGAGGTTCCGGTCAAGGTCGCGCGCGCCGCCGGCTTTGGCGCGGATCTGAAGGTCAAGGTGATCGGTCACAGCGCCTTCGCCAAATTCAAGGACGCCACCATCAAGGGAGCCGAAGGCAAGGTCGCCATCGACCTGAAGGCCTACAAACTCCCCGAAGGCGAACATTCCCTGTTCCTTCGCACGCAGTCCAAGGGCAAGTGGAACAAGAAGGATTTGAACGGGACGTTCTATTCCTCGCCTTTCCGAATCAAAGTGAATCCCGCTCCGAAGAAATAGCGGGCATTGAGCGTCTTTTTCAGGACAGGATCAAAAGCGAATGAAATTCATCAATTCTGACTTCGTCTTTCGTCGGGTGGCGGTGGTTGTCTCTTTGGCGGGGATGATTGCCGGCCAACTCTCCGCCGCGCCCATCACCATCAAGGAGCTCAAGCGCACGACGCCGGTGGACTTTGAGAAGGAGTTGCTGCCGATTCTGCGGAGCAACTGCCTGGCCTGCCACAACAAGACGAAGGCCAAGGCGGACCTGCTGCTGGAGACTCCGAAGGACATTTTGAAGGGAGGGGACTCCGGCCCGTCGGCGGTTCCGGGGAAGGGCGCGGAGAGTCTGATCGTCCAGTTGTCCGCGCATCAGGACGAGGATTCGATCATGCCGCCGCAGGGCAACAAGGTGCAGGCGCGCGACCTGACGCCCGAGGAACTGGGTCTGATGAAGCTCTGGATCGACCAGGGCGCGACCGGCGAGGTCCTGGGAGCGACCAAGATCGAATGGCAGGCGCTGCCCAAGGATTTCAATCCGATCTATTCTGTGGCCTTGACGAGGGACGGCCATTACGCCGCCTGTGGTCGGGCCAACCGGATTCATGTCTACCACCTGCCGACCGGCAGACTGGTCGCCGAATTGGTTGATCCGGCGTTGGCCAAGGAGGGGCCTTACAAGGGCTCGGGCGCGGCGCATCTGGACATGGTCAATTCGCTGGCCTTCAGTCCGGATGGGACCTTGTTGGCGTCCGGCGGTTATCGCGAGATCAAGATCTGGCGGCGTCCGCTCGGCGTCGCGGCGCTGGAGATGGCCGCGTCGAAGACAGAGATCAAGGCGAGCGCGGTCAGTCCGGATGGCAAGTGGCTGGCGACCGGGGCGGCGGATGGATCGGTGCGATTGTTCAACCTGGGCGATGGGAAGCCGGGCAGGACCATCGCCGCGCATCCGAAGGCGGTCACGGCTTTGGCCTGGTCGCCGGATGGGGCGCATCTTGCGTCGGTGGGCGGGGACAATCGGATCCGCGTGTGGACTGCGGCGGGCGCGGCATTCAGCGATGCGCAGTCGGGCGTCCCGGTGCGGGCGTTGGCCTGGGCGGGCAAGGAGGCGCGATTGATCTCGGCGGGCGACGACAAGGTGATCCGGCTTTGGAAGCTGCCGCAGGCGGCCGCGGCGGCAAAGAAGGCGCAGTTGGACAAGGCGGAGGCCGATGCGGTCAAGGCATTGGAGGCGGCGGTCGCGAAGCTTGCCGCGGCGAAAAAGGCGCCGGCGGATCATGAAAAGGCCGTCGCCGCGGCGAAAGCCGCCGCCAAGCAGGCGCAGGAGGCCTGGGACAAGGCGGTGGCCGATGCGGTCAAGGCCGACAAGGCGGTCGCCGACGCTTCCGATGAGGAGAAGAAGAAGGCGGCCCAGGCAAAGGCGATGACCGCCAAGAAGGCGGTTGAAGCGAAACTGGCCGGGCTGGAGAAATCGAAGAAGGCCGTGAAGGGAGCGGAGGCGAAGGTGGCTGAGGCGAAGAAGCAGGTCGCCGCGGTGGAAGCGCAGGTGAAGGCGGCGGAAAAGACGGCGTTCAAGGCGGCGGCCGATGCCGCTGCGGCGGCGATGGTCCTGACGAAGGAGCTTTCGGGGCACGCTGCGGCCGTGCTGAGTCTGGCCGCGAATCCCAAGGACGCGAACCAGTTGTTGGCCGGCGACGGTTCGGGCGTGGTCCGCATCTGGGATCTGGCCGCAGGAAAGTCCGTGCGTGAATTCAAGCCCGGCGCGGCGGTGGCGACGCTTGCGGTTCGCCCGGATGGCGGCAAGGCGGTCGCGATCGCCAAAGGGCAACCGGCGAAGTTGTGGAACCTGGCGGACGGCAAGTTGGTTGCGGAGTTGAAGGGGGACCGATTGTCGAAGCAGGCTGAGGCCGAAGCTGCGCGGACGGTCGAATTCGGCAAGGCGGAGGTCGCCCATCACAAGGGCCAGACGACGGCGGCCGAGAAGCGTCAGAAGGCCGAGGCGGACCGCGCCAAGAAGGCGACGGACGCCCTCGCGGCGAAGAAGAAGGCCGCCGACGAGAAGAAGGCGGCGCTGGATGCGGCGAAGAAGGGGAAGGCCGCGGCGGACAAGGCGTTGGCGGATTTGAAGGCGGAGATCAAGAAGGTGACGGACGCCTTCAACGCGGCGACCACGGCGCAGAAGCAGGCCGAAGCTGCCGCCAAGGCGGCGTTCGAAAAGAGCGCGGCGGCCAAGTTGGCGGCGGATGGCGCGGATGCGCGGAAGGCTGCGGCGGAGAAGGCGAACACGACTTCGGCTGAAGCAGCGAAGAAGAATCCCGGCGATGCGGCGCTCGCGGCGGCGGCAAAGACGGCCAAGCTTGCGGCGGATGCGGCGGCGGCGGATGCGGCGGCCAAGCGCAAGGCGGCCGATGCGGCCAAGGCGGCGGCCGACAAGGCGGTCGCCGAGGTGGGCGCGAAAGGCTTTGCGGCCGGTCAGTTGAAACCGGAGTTCGATCGCGTCAACAAGGACGCCGCAGCCCGGACGAAGGCGGCGGAGGGCAAGGTTGCGGAAGCGGACAAGAAAGTCGCGGCGGCCGACCCTGAGGCGAAGAAGGCGGAGGAGGAACGCGGTCGCGCCGAGAATGAACTGAAACTGGCGCAGGCCGCCGAGAAGCGTGAGGCCGGCGAGGTCGCCGCATCGAAGAAGGCCGTTGCGACGGCGGAAGCGGCCTTGAAGAAGATGGAGGCCGATCTGGCGTCGGCCAAGGCGGTTGCCGGCAAACAGCCGGGTCATGTTTCGACCTCATTCTCTCCCGATGGATCGACGCTGGCGATCGGGACGGTCGATGGCCGCGCGCTTCTTTGGAACGGCGAATCAGGAGCCGCCCTGGATGCGTTCGGCGCGCATGGAAAGGGCGTCAACGCGCTGGCGCATGACGGGAGCGGACGCCTGATCAGCGCCGGCGCCGATGGACGGGCCGTCGTCTGGATGAGCGCATCCGCCTGGGCCCTGGCGCGGACGATCGGAACAGGCGACGCCAAGTCTCCACTGGTGGATCGGGTGAACGCGCTGGCGTTCAGCCCCGATGGGCAGCGCCTGGCTTCCGGCGGGGGCGAGCCTTCGCGTGAGGGCGAGTTGAAGATCTGGAATGTTGCGGATGGAAAGGAATTGAAATCGATTCCGGGCATCCACAGCGATTCGATCCTCGATCTGCAGTATTCGGCGGATGGCGCCAAGCTTGCGTCGTCCGGGGCGGACCGTTTTGTGAAGGTGGTCGATGTGGCGTCCGGCAAGGCGGTCAATTCGTTTGAGGGCCACACCCATCATGTGCTCGGCGTGAGTTGGAAGCGCGACGGGCGGACCCTGGCCAGCGGCGGCGCGGACGCCGCGATCAAGGTGTGGGACGCCTTGAAGGGCGCGCGGAAGAAATCGATCGGCGGCTTCAGCAAGGAGGTCACAGCCGTGCGTTACGTCGACAACAAGAACTACTTCCTGGCGGTGGCCGGCGACAGCGCCGCCCGGTTCGTCGATGAGAATGGCCGGACCATCCGCAGCTTCGGCGGGGCGTCCGATTTTCTGCACGCGGCGGCGGTCACGTCGGACGCGAGCGTAGTGGCTGCCGGCGGTCAGGATGGTTCCCTGAGAATCTGGAATGGCGCGGACGGGAAGTTGAAATCGACTTTTGCGGCTCCGAAGTGAGCAGGGGGGGCGGAGCGCGGAATCCTTTCCGCTTCAATCTCCGACAATCCGGGGGCCGGGGAGGAGGAGCCTCAGCTCTTGGAGAAGAGATAGCTGAGGAGAAAGAGGAGAACGCCGCAGAAGACGGCGAACACCAGCATGATCAGCATCGCGATGCGGAACTGTCTGCCCGGATTCTCCATGGCGGCGCCGCAATCGACGCAACGGAGGTCGCGTCGATGAAGCTTGCCGCCGCAGAGTTTGCAGCGCTTCGGTCGTGTGCTGAGGATGCTCATTCTTTCTGGCCGCGTGAATGAGCGGGAAGGTTAATCGGCCGATGGCAAATGGCAAATGGCAAATCGAGATCCGAGATCCGGGATCCGGGATCCGGGATACGGGATACGGGATACGGGATACGGGATACGGGATACGCTATTTCTCAGGGGGCGCGGGGGGCTGTTGCATGAGCGCCTGTTGGATCCGGGTGATTGGTTCCTTTCGCTCCTCTTCGGTCTGGGTGAAGCGGTAGCCCATCTGTTTCAGGTCGAGGCCGAATTCCTGGAGGAAGCTCTCCTGGGTGAACTGGCGGTTGATCAGGTAGGGGTCGTTCAACATGCGGACGAGGCCGGGCATCGCCCAGGCCGCCTTCTGTTCGAACATGGCCTGGCTGCCCGCAAGCCGAACCGCCTCGTGCGGGCTCAGCAGGTAGTTGATGCCCATCGGGGCCGCGCGTTCCTTGTGACTCTCGTTCAGCTTTGCGTCGTCATAGACGTGTTTCCCGCCATACCATTCCCGGAGGCGGGCGATGGTCCAGTCGATGGGCTGGTCCAGATGGCAGAGATTGCAGGCGTTGGGCTGGTTCGACTCGATCATGCGGGGATCGGTCGGGCTGGAGATCTTGTGGGAGCGGATCATGTCCTGGAGACCTTCGGTGATCCTGGGCATGTGGCAGTTCATGCATCGGCTGCCGGATGAGTCGGCGGAATGGCGGGTGTGGGCGAGGAGATTCGTGTTCTCCTCGAACTGCTGGTGGCAGGCGATGCATTTGGCGTCGTCCTGCTTCGGCGTCAGCGGCCACTTTTTGCCGATGCCCTTGTGCGGGTCGTGGCAATGCACGCAGGTCAACTGCTCCATGCCGCCCGTGTGCGCCTTGTCGCGGTCGTAGCAGAAGCCGGATACGGCATCGCTGTATTCGGTGGAATTCCAGGTGTCGGCCCCATTGGCGTATTCGGGGCGGCCGCCGGAGTGGCAGCGGGAGCAGAGCCAGTTCTTGTTCTGAGAGGTTTTCGCCCAGATGTCGCCCGGAGACTCGCCGGTGAGAACGAGTTCCGGGTCGGCGAGGAAGAAGGGGGGCTTGATGTTCTCGTCCTTCGCGTGCTGCGCGCAGCCGAAGTGGCAGGCCTCGCAGCTGATCCCCAGATTGACCGCGTTCCTGACGTTGATCTCGGTGTTCACCTTGTCGCGCAGGAGTTCCGTGATTTCCTTCACCCCGTAGTCCGTGAAGGGACGGTCCGGGGGCACGAGTTCCGGGTGGGTCTCGGCGAGATATCGGGAGGCATGGAAGTTGATGTCCCGGGGGGTGAACATCTGCATCCGCAGGCTGCCGCCGGCCTGCATGATCCAGTCGCCGGCAGAGTAGGTGACGTGGCAGATGGCGCACTGCCGGTCGTAGTTGACGCCGGTCGGGGAAGCGAAGGGATCGTAGCGTTCCTTGTCCGGGAGTTCGCCGTGGACATGGACGATGGGGACGATCTCCTTCTTGTCGATCCACCAGCCGACAGGAAGCAGTTGCTCGTCCTTCCGGGAGATGTGGTCCCCGGGTTCCGGGCCTTCGATCAGACGGCCGATGTAATACTGAAAGAAGCGGCTGCCCAGGGTGCGGGTGACCTCGTAGGCGCGTTTGATGCCGCCCCGCTCGAGGGACATCCGGTGTTGGCCGTTCTCCGAATACAACCGCGCGCCGCCGCCGAGATAAGCCAGCGTCGCCGATCCGGAGAAGTCTCCACGCACGGTCTCGTCCGAGGCCTTGGCGTTCATCAGGCGGTGCGAATGCTGCAGCCAGTTGTCGTGGTTCTCGGTGTGGCAATCCCGGCAGGCTTCCGCCCCCGCGTAGTCGGAGCGGCGCGTGTTGCGGACATCACCGGGCGGCGGGATCGAGGCCTTGGCCAGTTTCTCGGGAATCGCGTCCCAATGGATCCGGACCTCGTTTTCGGGATTGAGGCGGTTCTTTGTCCTGCCGGCGACGAAGGACCGGGGACTCCCATCCTTTGCCGGATCGCCCCCGTCGGGCACGATGTCGGCGACCTCGGCGCGTTCGCCGGTAAGATCGTCCGCGGTGGGGAACGGCGATGGGCCGTCCGGGGTTGTGGCGCTTTTCTGGGACTTCGGCTCCGGCGGATAGACCGACTCAAGCGGGACGGGCTCCGGTTTGGTCGGCGCGACCGCGGTCCAGTCGTCGGGCGCCTGAGGTTTGGTCGGCGCGGGTTCCTCCTGTCGGAGCAGGGCCACGCCGCCGATCGCCAAACCCGCGACGAGAATCCCCGCGGCCGCCGCACGGAGGGATTTCGATCGGGTGGCTTCTGCTTGATCGGTCATACGGAAAATCGGGATGGGAACTGCGGGGCGAGCTTTCCCGGGCCGGCCGGGCTTCGCTAGCCGGATTGTGTCGAATCGTCGCCGGAATCCGCGTCCGAGGGCGCGGCGGCCTGGGCGATTTCAGACGGGGCGACCGCCCGATGCTGCCCGGCACTGAGGTAGGCGGCATCGACGAGGGCCATGGTGTTCAGGTTGTCACGGCCTCCGATGGCGGGTTCCTCGTCGCGTTCGATGGCGACCAGCAACTGGGCCATGGTTCCGGTGAAGGCGTCGGGAAACCAACTGGTCTCCCATTCCGGTTCGGTGAAGGCCTCGTCGCCCTTGGTCGCGAACCAGAGCTTGGAGGGGGTTGTATAGGGATCGCGGCACCAGCCGATATCGCCCATGGCGAGGCCATCGAGTCCCTCGATGCGCCAGTTGATCCGGACGTCGCCGGGGCAGCCCTCGCGGGCGGGGCCGGTCCAGGTGTCGTCGATGGCGATGCAGCGGAGGCCGTCGGCATATTCCAGGATGTAGGAGCAGATGCCGTCGGTGTGTGGGAACTCGGTGCGGGGGTCGGTGCGCACGCTGGCGTAGATGCGTTCGGGGTCGCCGAACCAGTAGCGGAAGCAGTCGATGTGATGGATGGACATGATGCGCAGGGTGACCCAGCCCATGTCCGCCTGCCAGGGCATCCAATGAGGGATGCCGCGCATGTCGATGGTGGCGATCACCGGGGCGCCGATGGTCCCGTTCTCGAGCAGGGCCCTGCCGGCGCGGACAGACTGGTCGTAGCGCATGTTCTGGTTGACCGCCAGCTTGATGCCGGCCTGTTCGCAGGCTTCGACGGCCTCCACGGCCTCGGCGTAGTTCATGCCGAGGGGTTTCTGGGCGAGGATGCCCTTGACCGTGCCGCGTTCGCAGGCCGCCTTGATGAGGGGAAGTTGTGCGTCGGGCGGAACGGCGATGTCGAGGACGTCGATCTCCGCGTTGTCGAGGAGGGATTCGCAGGCGCTGAAGACCTTGAGGTCGTGTTCGTTGGCGATCTCCGCCGCGCGCTCCCGGGTGCGGGAGGCGATGGCTACCGGATTGAAGCCGGCCTTGCGATAGGCGGGCAGGTGGCAATCCCGGACGATGAAACCGGCGCCAAGGACGCCGATGCGCCAATCTCTCTTTTCCGGCAGCTCCGGGTAGATGTTCAGGTCCATATCCGTGTGTCTCAGGTCAAAACGCGGTTGGATGAAACAAAGGCGTCCAAGAGAGCTTCTGTCAAGCGGGCGGCGCGAGGTAGGCCTAAATTCACGTTTACTTGGCGCGGGTCTTTGGGGAAATTGAAAACCTATGTCGATGAACCCCGGTTCAGAAAATGAAGTCAAAGACGCGTTCGCGGACAAGCGGGCTGCGTTGGCGATCCTGTTTCTGGGGTTGGCCGGGTTGGCGGGGGCATTCTATTACGTCACCCGTCCGCCGGAGCGGGAGGATGCGGCGCCGGTTGCCGCTTCCTCGGGAGGGGACGGCTTTCTGCAGGAGGCGGGGGTCCGTGCGAGCGGCGGGGCGGGGCAGCCCCGGGGCATCACGGAGACCCATATTCCAAACTTCTGGGGCGAGGGCAGCGGCGTGACCTATTGGTGGGACGACGCCCCGGAGGAGGTTGCCGCCTCACGTGTGGACACCGGCGGGGAAAGCAACATTCGTCCGGTTGACTATTCCGAAGCGGGCGCGGAATCCTGCAAACGTTGCCACGAGGAGAAATACAACGACTGGCTGACGCATTCGCACCGCCTGATGAATGTCATGGCCACCCCGGAGAATGTGGTCGGCGATTTCTCGGGGATCTCGATGGATTACCTTGGCGGCAAGGCCGAGTTCTTCACGGACAACGGGCACTACCGTATGGCTTTTGCCAAGAGCGGCGTCCGGCGCGTCTACAGCATTGAGCGAACCATCGGCTCCCGGTTCACCCAGTATTATGTGGGCAGGATGATTGACGGTCCGGACCCCGAGGATGCGCCCTGCCGCAATGTCTCCCACGTGCTGGCGTTGGGGTGGTGGATTGACAAGCAGGAGTGGATTCCAGCGGTTCACGTGCAGGGCGACGACACGGATCATGATGTCTGGGATCCCTACGACGCCAACAATCTCACCTCCTATGACCTGCACTGCGGTTCCTGCCATGTGACCTTGAGCGTGGGGGACTGGATGCTGCGCAGCGGCGGGCGCAAGCGCATCACGGAATATGTTCCGCGCCCCGTTTCCTTCCAGTTCTCCGAATACCTCGCCGAATCACATCCGAATCTGGTCAGGAAACCGGGCGACTGGAGCGAGACCTCGGGCATGGCGATCCTTGATGCGTTGGAGTCGATGAACGGCATCGACATCCCGGAGCAGGCGGTGCAGATGGGGATCGCCTGCGAGGCCTGTCACAACGGCTGCAAGGAACACGTCGCCAACAGCGACCCGGAGAAGTCGACCAGGCTGCCCTCGTTCTTTCCGGAGAGCCCGCACGTTCACTCCAAGGGGACGGATGTGAAGTCGTTGCGCGGGAGAAACGACATCAACGCCAACTTCGTCTGTTCGAAATGCCACGTCGGTCGTCGGCCTGAATTTGCGAATGGCGGGCACACCTGGAATTCGACCGAGTTTGCCGACGCGGTTCGCGGAGCCTGCTACGACCGGAAGAAGGCGGACGCCCATTCCATGAAGGCGCTGACCTGCATCCATTGCCACGATCCCCATGCCGGCACGGGGAAGAAATGGGCGAAGACGCCCGCGCAGGACAATGAGTCGTGCATGTCGTGTCACGAGCAGTTTCGCGACGGGGCGACGCTCCAGGCGCACACGCATCATGCGCCCGGGAATTCCGGATCCGACTGCATGGGCTGTCATATGCCCAAGATCACCGAGGGATTGCAGGATGTCGTGCGGTCGCATCGGATCTTCAGCCCCACCGATGCGCGGATGCTGGAGGCCAATCAGCCCAACGCCTGCAATCTCTGCCACCTCGACAAGCCGATCGACTGGACGCTGGGTTACCTCAAGGAATGGTACAATCTGCGCGAGTCGCTGGAGGTCGGTGGCGAGGACCGGGGCGAGGTCTATTCGGAGACGGCGCTGGCGTCCAATTATCCCGACCGCCAGGGGCCGGTCGGCCAGGGGTGGCTGAAGAGCCCGCACGCGCCGACACGCCTGGCCGCGATGGAGGCCTTGGCGAAGTCGGACGCATTCTGGGCGGCCCCGGAGCTGGTCGAGATGTTGAAGGACGCGCACATCATGAATCGCCAGCTCGCCCAGAAGAACCTTGATGAGATGTTGGGCGTGACCCTGAAGGACAAGGGGTTCCAGTTCTACCTGGAGCCGCCGGAACGCAGCGCCGCCGTGGCGAGATTGCGGGAGGAACTGCTGCAACTCGCGAAGCAGAAGGCCGCAGCCAAACAGTAGAATCCGGCGTGAGCCGGATCAATTCAACGCCCTTTTCATCTCCAGGAACTCCAGCAGGATCTCGGCGACCAGTTTGTGGCCGCCCGCGTCCCAGTGGCCGTCGTGGTCGATCGATTCATCGACCAGATCCTCCTCCGCCAGTCCCCGGTCCCAGAATTCGAAATCGATGTCCAGAAAGAGCGAGCCGGGGAGGCCGGAGACAATGGCCCGCGTTTCCTCGGCCCATTGCTTGAGTTCGGGGTTGGTCGGATTCAGGAAGCGCCCGAAGGAGGCGACCATGAAGGCGGCGCCGGCCTGCGAGGCGAGATCGTGCATGCCGCCGAGCAGGGGCGTCATGATGTCGCGGGAATCGCCGGTGAATTCCATGTGCTTGCTGGTGTCGCCGGGCTTGGGCGGCGGGATGTTGACGAACTCGAGCCGGGAGCCGGGAGAGTAGGCGCCGCCGAGGGGATGGCGCAGCAGCGGTTTGCTGAGGCTGTAAAGCCGCGCGGTCAGCGAGCCTTTGACATCGTTGGCGGAACAGAAGGCCAGCAGCACGATGTCGGGTTCGTAGCGCATGCCTTCCTCCCGCAGGAAGAGGTACTGCTGGTCCGTGCTCCAGCCTGAAACGCCGGTGTTGATCACCTCCCAGCGCGTTCCCTCGCGTTCGGCGAGCAGGCGCTCAAGGACGCTGGAGAAGGTCTCCTCATCGGCGACGCCATATCCCCAGGCGAAGGAGTCGCCAAGGACGAGAATGCGTTTCACCCCCTCCGGCTTCGCGTAGGGATGCTCCGTGTCGCGGAGGCCCTTCGAATTGATGGTCAGTTTCCTGTCGAAGGTGGTCGATTGCCAATTGGGGATGTTCCGCCAGCCGATGATCTCATCGTAGACATACTTGTGCCCGGTCTTGTCGGCCCCGACCTCCTCCAGGATCAGGGCGCCCTCCTCGACATCCGGTGCGGCCGGGGCGTTGTCTTCGCGCGCCACGAGAAAGCCGAAAGGTCCCGGCGGAATGACCTCAAACCGGATCAGCAAAAAGGCCGCCAGAACGGTCAACCCGCTCGACACGAAGCCCAGCATGAAGCGGAAACGACGTAGTCGCGCCTGCCTGTCGGCGGCTGGCTGGGCGGCTTGGTTGGTCGGGCGCTCGGGCATGTCTGACGGCGGAGCATAGCGGGGTTGCCTCATTCGGAAAACACTGGATGAGCGCCGTGGTCCGTGCGGCGTGATCGGAAGTGCGATTCGGAAGGTTCGCTGACGGCGAGCGGCGCGACGCAGGTTGCAGGAACGAGATCCAAGTTTCAACTGCGCCCCGGCTCAAGCTCGAAAAGAACTGTGCGTTCCACAACCCGGATTGCGTGTCTGGGCAAAAAGCGCCAGGATGAAAGCCATGACGACGTTGGACTCCTTGGTCGAACCGATCCGGCATTCGCCCCGGTTGCCGGAAATTGTGGCCTTGCTGCAACGGCAGATCGAGGAGGAGCGGGAACGTAGACAGCAGTTCTACGAGGAGATGACCCCGGAACAGAAGATCGAGTTCATCGATGGCGAGGTGATTCTTCATTCTCCCGCAAAGAACCGGCATCTCGATGCGACCAAGCATGCGCTGACCCTTTTGAACACCTACGTCAGCGTCCGGAACCTTGGTTCCGTCAAGTCTGAGAAATGCCTGTGTGTGTTTCCCCGGAACGACTACGAGCCGGATGTTGTCTTCTTTGGCGAGGCAAAGACCGCGGAATTGCAGGACGACACCCTGAAGTTTCCCGTTCCCGATCTCGTGGTTGAAGTCTTGTCGGAATCCACCGAACAACGGGACCGTGGCGTGAAGTTTGAAGATTATGCGGCGCACGGCGTCGCGGAATACTGGATTCTGGATGCCGAACAATCCTGCGCCGAACAATACGTCCTTCGCGATGACGGCTATGAGTTGAAACTGAAATCTTCTTCCGGGAAACTCGCAAGCGAAGTCATTGAAGGCTTCGAGACCGACGTCAAAGCGTTTTTCAATGCGGACGCCAACCTTGTGGCGTTGCGTTCGTTGTTGGACCAGGATTGAGGCGTCCGGTCTTGAAGGCGCTCAGAGGATGAACTGCGCCCCTGGCCGGCGGCGCCTTTCCAGATTGCTTTACCTTTCTTGCGGGGATTGCCATGCTGCGTCCTTTATGAATCGCATTTCCGAACGATTTCAACGTCTGAAGGCCGATGGGCAGAAGGGCTTGGTGGTCTACATCGGCGCGGGAGACCCGGACCTCGACGCGACGCGCCGGTTGGCGCTGGCGTTCGACGCGGCGGGCTTGGACGTTTTGGAGCTGGGGGTGCCTTTCAGCGATCCCCTGGCCGACGGCATGGTGAATCAGCTGGCGGCGCAGCGCGGTCTGGAGTCGGGCACGACGCCGCCCAAGGTCCTTGAAACCGTCGCGGAGATTCGGAAGGAATCCCAGATCCCGGTCGTGCTTTACATCTACTACAATCTCGTGCACCGGGCGGGATTGGAGAATTGGATCAAACAATGCGCGGAGGCCGGTGTGGATGGCCTGCTGATGCTGGACCTGCCCCCGGAGGAGGCGGAGGAGTATCAACGCCTGATGACGGAAGCGGAGCTTTGCCCGATCTGGCTGATTGCCCCGACGACGCCGGAGGAGCGCATCGAACTGATCGCCAAGCGCGGCGATGGATTTATCTACTATGTTTCCCGCGAGGGCGTGACCGGGATGCAGTCCAAGGTCTCCGACACGATCGGCGAACGCACGGCCCTGATCCGGAAACACTCGGACCTGCCGATCGCGGTGGGATTCGGGGTTTCGAATCCGGAGCAGGCGCGCCAGGTGGCGGACAGCGCCGATGGCGTGGTCGTCGGCAGCGCGATCGTGAATCAGATCGCCGAATTCGGCGATGAGCCGGAGATGGTGGAAAAGGTGGCGTCATTCGTCGGGACGTTGTCCGAGGCTGTGAAGGCGCCGGTGTCGGCCTGATTGTGCAGGGCCGCAAAGAGGCGCAAGAAGCGCAGAAGAGAGAGACGGGACATGGCCGGGAATTCGAGAGTGAGCGTTGGTTGCCAGCCGGAGCGCCGAGCATTGCTCGGCCGGGGCGTGGAGCGGCGGCCAATGCCGGGCAATGCTCGGCGCTCCGAGGGCGTGAATGGCCCGCTTGAGGT
>JAYPEY010000004.1:79584-131192 GCA_038126035.1 Verrucomicrobiales bacterium
AATTGGGTTTGTGGGGGTGGGTCCCCTCCGGGGGGCCGGTGCTTGTCTGGGCGGGGGGGGGGGGGGGGGGCCAGGCCGGGGCTCGCGGGGCCGCTCCGAGGGCGTGAATGGCCCGCTTGAGGTTGTTTAAGGTTTTGGTTGGTCCTTGATCGGTGTCGAAAGGTATTTATGGCCGCGAAGAAGAAAGCCAGTCCGAAGTTGAAGGCGAAGGCAGGGGACTCCGCCAAATCCAAAGCGAAGTCGAAGGCCAAGCCTGCCAAGGCGAAAGCCAAACCGGCCGTCAAGGCCAAGCCCAAGGCCAAGGCGTCCTCGAAGGTGAAGGCCGCGACCAAGCCGGCGGCGAAGGCCAAGGCGCCCGCGAGCCCGACTCCGAAAGGCGCTGCGCCGGCCGGGAATCAGGATCGCTATGTCATCATCATGGCCGGTGGGCGGGGGGAGCGCTTTTGGCCGTTGAGCCGGGAGAAGACGCCCAAGCAGTTGATCTCGTTGTTGTGGAAGGAGTCGTTTCTGCAGCAGACGGTGAATCGTGTGCGGCCGTTGGTTCCGATTGAGAACATCCTGGTCATCACCAATGAGGTTCAGGCGCCGGAGGTGGCGAGACAGATACCCGATCTTCCCGCCGCCAACATCATCGCCGAGCCCTGCGGCCGTGACACCTGCGCCGCGATCACGCTGGGGGCCGCGATTGTCGGTTCGCGTTCCACGACCGCGACCATGGCGGTGTTGCCCGCGGATCACGTCATTCCGGACGAGAAGAAATATCAGCGCGTCCTGGGCGATTGTTTCGATCTGGCGTCGCGGGGGCAGGCGATCGTCACCATCGGCATCAAGCCGAACGAGCCGGCGACGGGCTATGGCTACATCAAGTGCGGCGGTCCGTTGCCCAAGCCCAAGGGGAAGGCCGGGCGCAAATACCGGACGGCGTTCAACAAGGTCGAGCGCTTCGAGGAGAAACCCTACTTTGAGAAGGCGGTCGAATACCTGGCCTCCGGCGATTACCGCTGGAACGCCGGCATGTTCATCTGGTCCTTCGTGACGATCGCCGAGGCCCTGCAGAAGCATCAGCCGGAGATGGAGGCGGCCTGCCATCGTTGGTTTGAGGCGGCCGGAAGCCCGACGAAGCTGAAGAAGGTCCTGAAGAAGGAGTATCCCGGGATCCGTCGCGTCTCCATCGATTACGCGGTGATGGAGAAGGCCCAGAACGTCATCGTGGCGGATGGAGACTTCGGCTGGGACGACCTGGGCTCGTGGACCTCTTTGGCCCATCACATCAAACCCGACGACGAGGGGAACTGCGCGGTGGCCGATTTCGTGCATGTGGACGCCGCCCGCAACATCATTTTCGACGCCCGCACCGAGAACCGCACGCCGATCGCCGTGGTGGGCCTGCGCGATTCCATTCTCGTGCAGACGGACGACTCGGTCCTGCTGGCCCACAAGAGCCAGTCGCAGAAGGTCAAGCAGCTCGTCGCCAAGCTGGCGGAGGACCGGAAATACAAGAAGCTGGTTTGAGCATCGCCCTTGACTCCATCCGGGAAACTCATAGGTTGCGGCATGGCCAATTCTCCTCGAAAGAAGGCTTCCAGCCAGAAGAAGGGCATGATGTTGGGTGTCGGACTGGATTCCGACGGCCACAAGCGCGTCACGACCGGCGACAACTTCGCCCTGGTCGGCGGCAGCAAGGAGACCCACGAGGAGATGACCGAGAAGACCATCAAGATCAACGAGAAGCTCTCGGCCAAGGGCAAGACCCTGGAGACGGTCAGTCGCGAGGAGTTTGACGACATCGCCCATTCCGTCGGTCTGCACCGGCACGATCCGGAGCAGAATTGAAGGGAGTTCCGCTGCCGCCGGACGGTTCAGAGCGGCATCGTTGTGGGGGGAGATTCCACGCGCAGTGTTCGCCTGCCGCGCTTTCTCACCGGTTGGGCGGGGAAACGGGGGTGAGAGATGAAGCTCCGATTTCTCAGCCAAAAATCGCCAGGTTGTTCTTCAACAGCAATGCGTCAAACAAACGTTGGAATTCGGCTGCGTCCATTCCGATCGCCAGCTTGAATCGTTCGAACAACCGCTGTTCCGCCCCGCGCAGGCTGCCATCGGCCATGGCGACCGAGATCAGATTGGCCATCAGGCAACGGCCCTGCGCCTCGTTCAACACGGTGCAGACCTGATCCAGCAGGCGGTCGACGCCGGATTTCGCCAAATGGGCGCGTCCGGCGAGCATCTTGTTGGCGTCGTCCATGATGCGCGTGACAAGCGCCAGTTCGGCGTCGTCGAGTTCGTTGTCGGCGCCCGCCATGGCATAAAGTGCGGCGCAAAACACGGTGACGGCGTCCACCCCGTATTCGTTGGGGCTGCTGTCAGCCAGGATCGACAGGTTGTTTCGCGCCATCAGCGCCTCGAATGCGGCCTCGTGGTCCTCGTCGGAAATCGACATTGCGGCGCGGTAGCTGCCGAGGGCCTCCTGTTCCGCCGTTCGGAGCAGGCCGTCACTCATGGCGACCGCGATCAGGTTGGCCATGAGACAACGCCGTTGATCCTCGTTCAGCGCGCTCCCCGCCAGCTTCACCACCTCGTGAACCCCCTTTGCCTTGCAAAAGCGCGTTCCCAAATCCACGGCGCCCCTGTCCGGTATGGATTCCTGAAGAACGATCAGTTCGCCCTTTTCCACATGGCCGTCGATCTCCGCAACCGAATAGATGGCGGCGGAGAATATGGCCACGGGCGTCAACTCGAAGGTGTCAGGCTCGACAGGCTGGGGCGCGGGCGCGGGTTGCGTCGCCTCCGTCGTCGTCAGGTTCCCCGTTGCGGCCGACCACAGGTCCGTCACATCCTCCAATTCCACGGAGTCCCACGAGGAAAAATTCAGTTTGATGTGTCTGCCATGAGCGGCCAGTTCAACGGTTGTGTAGGAGCCATCGTCGCGCACTGAAAACGAATCGATGTCCTTCAGGGCGAACTCATGCCGTTTGTGTCGACCGCCGACCCGTTTCGAAAACAAGACAAGCACGGTGTCGCTGCAGGCGAGGTAGGTTTCGCCGAGGTTGCCCTTGATGTCGTACATGGCGCGCACGACAGCCCCGGGGGCGTCGACGCCGGCCGCGTCCTGGAATTGTCTTTGGAGATCGGGGGGAAGGCGCATGGCCAGAGAGGGGGAGTTCGGGTTGTCTTGCGGCTGGGACCGGTGGGGAACTCCTATCGTTTTCCGGCCGGCCGGTCAATCGAAGCCCGAAACTTTCCGACGCTGAGACGTCCAGGGCAGGATGTGAATTAGTCTGCCTCATTCATGGATAAGCATCAGGGGATCAAGTGTGATTCCGGTCTTCTTTCCACCGTTATCGCAAAAAAAACGCGGTCTTCTTGACGCTGGCAGGGGCGATAGGCAATGTATCGCGCGTTCCGCCCTGCCGGATCCCCAAATGACCGTTGAATACAGTCCACACCAGTATGTCGCGACCTTCCTGATTTTCGGGATTTTGATGGCCGTAACGCCGCTTGTTGCGGCCGCGGTCTGGGCGAAACTGTTCTCCCCGAAGAAGCCTGGGCGGGACAAGAACGCCACCTACGAATGCGGTCTGGAATCGAAGGGCGATGCGTGGGTGCAGTTCAAGTCGGAGTATTACATCTACGCGATAGTGTTCCTGATTTTCGATGTGGAGGCGGTGTTCATGATTCCGTTTGCGGTGGCGTTCACGGGGCTGCCCGTGGGGGCGGCGATCGCCATGCTGGTGTTTGGGTTGCTGCTGGTGGAAGGGCTGGTCTGGGCCTGGCGGAAAGGGGTCCTAACCTGGAAGTGAGCTGATATGGACGAGGGACTTCGCAGCGAACTAAGCAAACAGGGCGTCTTCACGACAACGATCGAGGACATCTACAACTGGGGGCGTCGCAATTCCGTGTGGCCGCTCCAATTCGGTCTGGCCTGCTGCGCGATCGAAATGATCGCGACCACGATGGCCCGCTACGATCTTGCGCGCTTTGGAGCCGAGGTATTCCGGCCCTCGCCGCGGCAGGCGGATCTGATGATCGTCGCCGGCACCGTCACCAAGAAGATGGCACCGCAGGTCGTGCGACTCTACAACCAGATGCCGGAGCCCAAGTACGTCATCGCCATGGGCGCCTGCGCGATCTCCGGCGGGCCGTTCAAGCAGGGCTACAATGTCCTGAAGGGCATCGACCGCTTCCTGCCGGTGGACGTGCATATCCCGGGTTGTCCGCCGAGGCCCGAGGCCTTGATCCACGCCTTCATGACCCTGCAGAAGAAGATCGACGCCCAGAAGTTGACGGGGCCGGATCGCGCGCGTCATTTGAATGCTGACGAACCGAGCGAATTTCCCGTGCCGTCGTTCGGCGCGAAGGACCTGGATCCGCCGCAGAACGACGCCATCTGGCAGCCGCCCAAGCTGGAGCGCGCCGAATAACCGAACCTGATTTTCCGTCGCCGCAAGTGGAATCGTTGGAATCCATCAAAGAACGCATTGAAGCCGCCGTCCCGGGCGCGGTTCTCGAGATTGTCGAGAACCCGGGGCCTGCGGCGGAGCATTCGCTGGCGGTGGGTCGCGAGCATGCGGTTCGCGTGGCTGCGTTCCTGCGCGATGACGAGGCCTTGAAGCTGGATCATTGCTCGAATGTCACCGGGGTGGACTGGCTGGACTCGGTTGAGAAGGTCCGGGAGAAGGTCAAGAAGGTGGTCGACGGCGAGGAGAAGGAGGTCGTCGAGGTGAAGGAGATTCACACGCCCGGTTATCTGGAATCGGTCTATCATTTGTTCTCCATGGCGCAGGGGCACGGGCCGGTCGTGCTTCGCCTCCGGACGGGCAATCGGACGGATGACGTGACCGTGCCTTCGCTGACGCCGGTCTGGCGCGGCGCGGAACTCCAGGAGCGCGAGATTTTCGACCTTTACGGCGTCAGGTTCGAGGGGCATCCCGATCTTCGCCGGATTCTCATGTGGGACGAGTTTGAGGATCATCCGATGCGCAGGGACTACGTCGAGCCGGACGATTACGAATACGAGCCGACCCCGCACGACGAGGTGCTGAAGAAGGCGCGGACGCATTACGCGGAAGGGGGGGCGAAGTGACGCAGCCGCTGGACGTGGAATCCATTCTCGGGAAGACGCCGGCGCCGGAAGGCTCCGGCGATACGGGCTACACGGTCCTGCCCAAGGCCGGGCATTCCCACGAGATCGATGGGGATCTGCTCGAAGTCGCCATGGGGCCGCATCACCCTTCGACCCACGGCGTGTTCCGCATGGACGTGGCGTTGGACGGCGAGGACGTGGTGAAGCTCAAGCCGGTGTTCGGCTACCTGCATCGCAATCACGAGAAGATTGCCGAAGGAACGAGCTATCTGGCGTCGATGCCCTACACGGATCGCCTGGATTATTTGTGTTCGATGACGAACAACTGGGCCTACGCCCAGGCGGTGGAAAAGCTGGCCGGGTTGGAGGTCCCCGAGCGGGCGGAATACATTCGCGTCATTTCAGCGGAGCTCACGCGCCTGCTGAATCATACCTGCCTGATCGGCTTCCTGGTCCAGGACATGGGCGCCCTGGGCACGCCGCTGATGTATGCCTTCCGCGAACGGGAGAAGATTCTCGATCTCTTCGAGGCGCTGAGCGGTTCCCGCATGATGTGCAACTACATGCGCTTTGGCGGTTGCCGCGTGGACCTGCCCCAAGGCTGGCTGGCCCAGGCGAAGGATGTGGTGGAGCGCTTCGGCGGCTTTCTGGATGAGTACGAGGCGCTGCTTTCGGGGAATGAGATCCTGATGGCCCGGACCCAGGGGATTGGCGTGTTGCCGGCGGACCTGGCGGTGAATTCCGCGATCACGGGGCCGATGCTGCGCGCCAGCGGCGTGAATTACGACCTACGCAAGGTTGACAGCTACGGCATCTACGATCGCTTCGATTTCCGCGTTCCCTTGGGCGACCACGGGGATGTCTTCGACCGTTACATGGTCCGTGTGTTGGAGATGCGGGAGTCGATCAAGATCCTGAAACAGGCCTTGCGCGACATTCCGGACGGGCCGATCACCTCGCCGAAGGCCAAGATCCGCAATTTCAAGGCGCCGAAGGGCGAGGCCTATGGCCGTATCGAGGGTCCGAAGGGGGAACTTGGCTTTTACCTGATCAGCGACGGCAAGCCGCAGCCCTATCGTTACCGCGTGCGCCCGCCGAGCCTGATCAACCTGACCGTTCTCGAGGACATGTGCCTCGGCCACTCCATCGCCGACGCAGTCATCATCCTCGGCAGCGTGGACATCGTCCTTGGGGAGGTGGACCGATGAAGACCGTTCAACCACGGATGAACACAGACGAACGCGGATATGGGGGCGTGTTGTTCGGACGCGGCGCCATTGACGGCCAAGCTTTGTTTGTCCGGAGGTTCTCTCCCATCTGTGTCCATCCGTGTTCATCCGTGGTTAAGAAAGGAGCGCAATGAACATCCCCGGCAAAGGCATCCTGACGGGCATGGCGCAGACGGCGAAGAACTTCGTCGGCAGTTATGTGTCGAAGGAGCGGATGACGACAGTCCAGTATCCCGAGGAGCGGGAGCCGGCGCATGAGGCGGCGCGCAATTTTCCGTTCCTGGTCTTCGACAAGGATCCGGAGGCGGGGCTGCGCTGCGTCGCTTGCAAGATCTGCGAGAAGGAGTGTCCGCCGCAGTGCATCTACATCGTGATGCAGCGCGATGAGAACGGGAAGCCGACCAAGCAGCCCGAGACCTTCGACATCGATGTCTCCGTCTGCATGAGCTGCCAGATCTGCGTGGAGGTCTGTCCCTTCGAGGCCATCAAGATGGACACGGACTACGAATACGGGGAGTTCGATCGTTTTGGAGGGCTGCTTCTTGGCAAGGACCGGTTGGCGAAGTCGAACGAGTATTTTCATAAGATCCACCCGACCGAGGCCTCCGAGGTGGATGCGCGCCTGGACAAGGAGCGCAAGGCGAAGGAAACGGGCGACAAGGCGAAGGCCGCGAAATTGGCCGCCTTGGCGAAGAAGGCGGAGAACGCCGAGAAGATCGTGGAAGGCGCGAAGGCGGAGAAATAGCAGCGACGGACGCAGATGCAGCAATTGGACCAAATCTTTGTGACGCTGAAAGCCTGGGTTCTGGGGCAGGTGCCCGAGCCGCTGCAGGTCCCCGCGTCCATTGTGTTGTCCATCGTGCCGATTACGCTGGTCTTTCCCGCAATGTTCGCGCTGACGACCGTGGCCGAGCGCAAGCTGCTCGGTCGCATCCAGAATCGTCTCGGGCCGAATCGCGTCGGGCCGTTCGGCTTCCTGCAATGGGCGGCGGACGGTTTGAAGACGATCACCAAGGAGGACATTGTTCCGCGCAATGCGGACAAGGTGGTGCACTTTCTCGCGCCGGTCGTATTGTTGGTTTCGGCGCTGCTGGCCTATTCCGTGATTCCATTCGGGCGCAACATGTCCGCCATCGAGATCGACGCCGGCATCCTGTTCTTTTTTGCGGTTGGCGCGGGCACGGAGCTGGCGGTGTTCATGGCCGGCTGGTCGAGTCGAAACAAGTATGCGCTCCTGGGCGCCATGCGCGCGATCGCGCAGATGATCAGCTATGAGCTGCCGCTGTTGCTGGCGGCCCTGACCGTGGTGATGGCCACCGGTTCGCTGAACCCGAATGACATGGTCGCGGCGCAGGAGGGGGGGCGCGGCTGGGGCGCGATCGTTCCCAACTGGTTCGTGTTCACGCCCTGGGGCTTCGTCGGCTGCGTCCTGTTCCTGATCGCCGCCGCCGCGGAATCGAATCGCTCGCCGTTCGACCTGCCGGAGGCGGAATCGGAGATCATCGCGGGATACTTTGTGGAGTATTCGGGCATGAAGTTCGCGACCTTCTTCCTCGCGGAATACCTGGGACTGTTTGTCATCAGCAGCATGTGTGTGGTCCTGTTTCTGGGCGGTTGGCACGCGCCGTTTCCGTTCTTCTGGTGCGACTGGATTCCGTCGTGGGCCTGGTTCATCTCCAAACTGGCCTGCATCGTCCTGCTCTACATCTGGATGCGGGGGACGCTGCCGCGCCTGCGGATCGACCAGCTGATGAACTTCGCCTGGAAGTTCATGCTGCCGATGGCCCTGATCAACCTGGTCGTCGTCGCTGTCTGGAAATACACGAGGCCCTGGGATTACTTTGGCGCGGAGCTGGTTCGCTGGCTGCTTTGCGTCGGCCTGTTGGCGCTGCCGTATCTCCTGCTGGGCCGGAACCTTCTGCGCAATCGCAAGTGGGGCCCGAGAACCTATCGTTACGCAAGTTGACATGGATGCGCCTTTTCTCATAGCTGCGGCCCTGACGCTGCTGAGCGCGATCGCCGCGATCAGCCTGCGGAACCTGGTGCACTGCGCGTTGTGTCTGTCGCTGACCTTTCTCGGCCTGGCGGCGCTCTACCTGCAGTTGGGCGCGCAGTTTGTCGGTTTGACTCAGATCGTGGTCAATGTGGGCGCGGTGGCGATCGTGATCGTCTTTGCGATCCTGTTGACGCGTTCGGCGGACCAGCCGGACGCGTCCCGTTTCAACAAGGGCGCGATCTGGGTGGGGCTGATCTGCGCCGCGGTGTTTGCCACCCTGGTGGTTTCGATCAACACCAGCTACGTCTCGATGAAGTCCGGCGCGCCGGCGCCGCCCTTGACCGTGGAGAAGATCGGTCACGAGTTGATGGGCCGCTACGTGCTGCCTTTGGAGGCGGTGGCGCTGTTGCTCACCGCCGCCTTGATCGGCGCGGTTATCATCGCGATGAAGGAGCCGAACGGGAAGGGGGGCGCGCAATGACCCTGGAAGCCTGGCTCGTCTTTTCCGCTGCGCTCTTTTGCGTCGGACTCTGCGGGGCGCTGATCCGGCGCAACGCAATCATCGTGCTGCTCAGCATCGAACTGATGCTCAACGCGGCCAACCTGAACTTCATCATCTTCTGGCGGTATGGGGTGAACGCCGATGCGGCCTCCGGCGTGATGATGGTCATCTTCTCGATCGGCATTGCGGCGGCGGAGGCGGCGGTCGGTCTGGCCCTGGTCATCGCGGTGTATCGCCACTTCAAAACCGTCAACCTGGACAAGGTCGATTCGATGAAAGGGTAGGCGCGAGGAACCATGTCTGAAGCGACGCAAACACTCTGGCTGATTCCGACGCTGCCGCTGCTGGCGGCGGGCGCGCTGGCGTTGACGCCGCGCGACAACCGGACCGCGGCCAAGGCCTTGTCGATCGGTTCCATGGCGTTGGCGCTGCTGTTGTCGATCCGGGGGCTGCTGGAATCGCTGAGGCTGCAGGGGGACCATGGCGTGGCGCGCGAGTTCTTCAATTTCGTCTGGCTGAGCTTTGGCGCGGGCGAGGCGGGCGTCCTGAAACTTGGCGTCGTGCTGGATCCGTTGACCGCGGTGATGTTGGTGATGGTCACCTTCGTCGGCCTGCTGATCTTCATCTTCAGCGTCGGCTACATGGAGCACGACGCCAACTTCAAGCAGTTCTTCTGTTTCCTGTCGCTGTTTGCGGCGGCGATGCTGGGGTTGATCGTCTCCAACAGCCTGTTGTTGCTGTTCATCTGCTGGGAACTGGTGGGCGTTGCATCGTACCTCCTGATCGGGTTCTGGTTCCACAATCCGGAGGCGGCGGCCGCGGCCAAGAAGGCCTTCATCACCACGCGCATCGGCGATATGGGCTTCCTGCTGGGCATGGTCTGGCTTTACGCCGAAACCGGGACGCTCTTGTTCTACGATGGCGGCGCGGGTTGCCTGGAGCAGGGGGCGATTGCCGCGATGGTCGCGAAAACGGCGGCCGGCGGCATCGCGGTTTCAACCTGCATTGCGCTGCTGATCTTCTGCGGCGCGGTCGGCAAGTCGGGGCAGCTGCCGTTGCATGTCTGGCTGCCGGATGCGATGGAAGGGCCGACGCCGGTCAGCGCCCTGATCCATGCGGCCACGATGGTTGCGGCGGGCGTGTTCCTGGTGGCGCGGATGTTCCCGGTGTTTGAGGCCGTTCCTCCGGGGGCGGAAGGCGGCGCGACGGCCTTGACGATCGTGACCTGGGTGGGGGCGACGACCGCGGTGTTCGCCGCGTTGATCGCGGTGGCGCAGAACGACATCAAGCGCATCCTGGCCTATTCCACGGTTTCGCAGCTTGGCTACATGATGCTGGGCATCGGCGTGGGCGGCGTGGCGGTCGGCATGTTCCACCTGATCATGCACGCCTTCTTCAAGGCTCTGTTGTTTCTCGGCGCGGGTTCGGTGATCCATGGCTGTCACGAGGAGCAGGACATCCGGAAGATGGGCGGAATCAAGGACCATATGCCGTGGACATTCTACACGTATGCTATTGGAATGCTCTGTCTGACAGGCCTGCCGTTCCTGGTCGGTTTCGTGAGCAAGGACGAGATCCTGGTCAGCGCCCTGCATGGGAACACCGACAGCCTGGTCAGCCTGCTGCCGTTCCTCATGGGCCTGTTCGGCGCGGTCTTGACCTCGTTCTACATGTTTCGTCAGGTCTTTTACGCGTTCTATGGCGAGTATCGGGGCGGCGACGAACACACGCCGCATGAGAGTCCCAAGGTCATGGTCGCCCCGCTGGTGGGGTTGGCCGCCGCCCTGGTTTTCTTCAGCCTGCCGAAATTGAATCCCTGGGGCTGGTTCAGCGGTTTTCTGGAGGGCGGGCATCATCATGAGATTCCCACAGGCCATGTGGCGGTCGTGATCTTCCTTTCCGTGGTCGCATTCCTGGTCGGCGCATCCCTGGCGTACCGGCTGTATTTCAGGCGGGGCATCAGGTCGGCCGACGCGCCGGACGCATTGCAGGAGCGTTTCCCCGAAGCGTTTGAGACCCTGGCCGGGCGGTTCCATGTCGACGAGCTTTACGAGGCTTCGGTGATCAAGGCGAACGCGTGGCTGGCGAAGATGGCGGACCTGCTGGATCGGAAGGTGTGGAATGGCATCACGCAGTTCGTGACGCAGGTCGCGGTGATGTTCGCGTGGTTTGCGCGTCTGTTTGACGAATACGTGATCAATCTCGGCTTTGACTTTGGCTGCAGGCGCGTGAACGACGGCGGCCGGTTCGCAACGAAGCCGCAGTCGGGGCAGATCCAATCCTATCTGCGGGTGATCGGCATTTCATTGGCGGTCGGGGTCCTGCTGCTGACATGGGGGTGTTCGGGCTCATGAACGACGCGCCGCTCATCTCCATTCTCACGTTCTTCCCGCTGGTCGGCGCGTTGATAGTCGGGTTGTTGCGTTCGAACGACGCGGCGCGGGTGCGGGCCATGGCCTTTGCGGTCAGCCTGGTGACCCTGTTCCCAATCGCCTTCATGTGGCTGAATTTTGAAACGTATCCGGCCGGGGGAGGCCTGCAGTTTGTCGAGCGGCATGACTGGATTCCCTCGCTGGGCGTGGAGTATTTTGTCGGCATCGACGGGTTGGGGTTGTTGATGATCCTGCTGACGGGGATCGTCGCCCCGATGGCGATTCAGGCCTCTTCGGGATCGCCGAAAAACCCGCGGCTGTATTTTGCGTTGATCCTGTTCCTGCAGGCGGGGCTTTATGGCGCCTTCACGGCGCTGAATTTCTTCCACTGGTTCCTCTTCTGGGAACTGGTCCTGATCCCGTCGTATTTCCTGATCCGCAACTGGGGCGGCCCGAGATGCCGCGCCGCGGCGTTGCAGTTCTTCATCTTCACCATGGTCGGCAGCATCGCGATGCTGGTCGGCTTCGTGGCCCTGTATCAGAACGCCGCCTCGTTCGACTTCATGGAGCTCGCGGAAGGCGCGCGCAACAACGGCGCCGCGACGATGGCGATTTTCGTCTGCGTGCTGCTGGGCTTTGCGGTGAAGGTTCCGCTGATTCCGTTTCACTCCTGGCTGCCGGCGACCTATTCCGAGGCGCCGACGCCGGTGACCATGCTGCTGACGGGCGTCATGTCCAAGATGGGCGTCTATGGCTTTGTCCGTATCCTGCTGCCGATCTTCCCGGCGCAGGTCGAGGCGGCGCTGGGCGTTCTGACCGCGCTGGCCGTGTTGACGATCGTTCTTTCGGCCCTTGCGGCGCTGGCGCAGACGGACTTGAAGCGCATGCTGGCCTATTCGTCGGTGAACCACCTTGGCTACTGCATGCTGGCGGTGTTCGCGGCGTCGCAATACACCTCGGTTGATCCGCAGTGGGCGGCGGAGAAGTCGGCGGCCTTGAGCGGGGTGATCATCCAGATGTTCAACCACGGCGTGACTGCGGCGGCGATCTTCTGCTTTATCGGATTCATCGAACAGCGGAGCGGGGGGCTGCGCGGCGTCGACGACTTTGGCGGCCTGCGGAAGATCGCGCCGGTTTTCTGCGGTTTGATGGGCATTTCACTGTTCGCTTCGCTGGGGTTGCCCGGGTTGAGCGGATTTGTCGGGGAGTTCCTGATCTTCAAGGGCGTGTTTGCCTTGAATTCCTGGGCGGCCGCGCTGGCGACTCCGGGATTGCTCGTCACGGCGGTGTTTCTCCTGAAGATCCTGCAGCGCGTGTTCAGCGGACCGCTCAACGAGAAGTGGGCCGGGTTCGCGGAGTTGACCACGCGGGAGCAGATGCTCGTGGCGCCCGCCGTGGCCCTGATGTTTGTGCTGGGCGTTTATCCCCAGTTGTTTCTCAACCTGACGAATTCCACCGTCGTTCGAATCGTGAACCAGCTTGCCAACTGACATGGATGATTTCGGAGCCAGTTGCCTGAGTCTGATCGTGCCCGTCACCTTTCTGGGGGCGGCCGTGATCGGCCTCGTGCGCATGCCCGACGAGGACGTGCGGCGCGTGGCGTTGGGCACGGCCCTGATCGGGCTGGTTCTCGGGTTGTTGGGAACCTGTTCCTTTGCGCATATCGACGGGCCGGCGATTGCGGTCCTCCACGACTGCGTCTGGGTGAAGTCGCTGGGTGTCCGCTTCCTGCTCGCGGTGGATGGGATCAGCCTGACGATGGTCCTGCTGACCGGTTTTGCCGCGACGGCGGGCGTCTTGTTCTCCTGGAACGTGGACAAGCGCGTGCGGGAATTTTTTGCGCTCTACTTCGCGTTGATCGGCGGGGTCTACGGCGTGTTCATGAGTCTCGACCTGTTTCTGCTGTTCGTCTTTTACGAACTGGCGATCATTCCGAAGTACTTCCTGATCGCGATTTGGGGCAGCGGCGAACGGCGGTATGCGGCCATGAAGCTGGCGCTCTATTCCTTCGTGGGCAGCGCGATGGTCTTGGCGGGCATGGTGGCTGTTTATGTGGCCGCTGGCGCGGAGACGATGAACCTGATCGAACTGGCGGCGAAGGCGCGTGAAGGCGCGTTCTCCGAATCATTTCAGGCCTGGGCGTTTCCGCTGATCTTTGTGGGCTTTGCGATCCTGGCGGGCTTGTGGCCCTTCCATACCTGGGCCCCGACCGGTCACTCAGCGGCTCCGACCGCGGGGTCGATGCTGCTCGCGGGCGTGGTGATGAAGCTCGGCGCCTACGGCGCCTTGCGCGTGGCTGTGGCGTTGTTTCCGGCGGGGCTGGCCCAATGGGCCGACGCCATTGCGCTGCTGGCGGTGACCGGCATTGTCTATGGGGCGGGGGTGGCCCTGGTGCAGCGGGACTTCAAGTTTGTGATCGGTTATTCGAGCGTCAGCCACATGGGCTTTGTGATCCTGGGGTTGGTGACCTTGAACGAGGTGGGCTTGAGCGGCGCGGTGTTGCAGATGTTCTCGCACGGGATCATTGCCGGGCTCCTGTTCGGCGTGGTGGGGAGGATGGTCTATGAGCGCGCGCACACCCGACAGTTGACGATGCTGGAATGCATGGGGCTTTCGAAGGCGCTGCCGTTCGCCATGGGCACATTTGTCATCGCCGGATTTGCCTCGATGGGCATGCCGGGCTTCAGCGGCTTTGTTGCGGAGGTGCAGGTGCTGGTCGGCGCGTGGGACGCGTCGCCGAAGTTTGCCCTGTTGGCCGGCGTCGGGATTGTGATCGGCGTGGCCTACACCCTGCGCGCGATGAACCAGGTCTTCTTCAGCGACGCCAAGCCGCAGCATGAGTTGACCGTGCCTCCGACGAAGCCGATCTCGCTGCCTGAGATGATCGGCGCGGTCCTGTTGATCGCCTGCACCCTGGGGATCGGGCTCTATCCGCGAATCCTGCTCGATCTGATTGTGCCGGCCCTGCACAACGATCTGTTCCAGGCCATGTGGGGAGGAGGCGGGCTGTGAGCTATCTCGAACTGACACGCATGGCCGGAGCCGAGGCGATCCTTGCAATCGCGGTGGTTCTTGTCCTGTTCTTCGACCTCTATGTGGTCCGCGACCAGACGCACGGGACGCGACGCGGCTTTGCGGCGGCCTTGTCGGTGATTGGATGCGTTGCCGGTCTGATGTTTGTGAAGTTGATGGGCGGCGAGGGGGAAGCTCCGGGCGGGATGCTGGTTCTCGACGACCTCACCCGCATCGCGAAGATGAGCGTCCTGGGCATTGCGGCTTTCGCGATCCTGTTGTCGGCGGACAACGATTTTACGCCGCATGTTGGCGAGTATTACGCGTTGATGCTGACCGCGGTCATCGGCATGGCGTTGATGGTCAGTGCGGAAAACCTGCTGATGATGTTCGTGGCGTTGGAACTGGCCAGTCTCTCGCTCTACATCCTCGTCGGTTTCAACAAGCATTGCGCGAAGTCTTCCGAGGCCGCGTTGAAGTATTTCCTGTTTGGCGGCATGTCTGCGGCGTTCATGCTGTTTGGTCTGAGCCTGCTCTATGGCTTGTCCGGATCGTTGGAATTGGACGCCATTGCGAGGAGCATGAGGCATCAGGGGGCGGACCCGCTGACCTTGGCGGCGATGGTGATGGTCCTGATCGGCTTCGGTTTCAAGGTGGCGGTCGTGCCGTTCCATCTCTGGGCGCCCGACGCCTACGAAGGCGCGCCGACCTCCAGCGCGGCGCTGGTCGCCACAGGGTCCAAGGTGGCCGCTTTCTTCCTGATGGCGAAGTTCGTCATGACGGCCTTCCCGGAATCCCTGGGCAACGGCGGATGGCGCGCGTTCGAAGCGGGGTGGGCTCCGGCCGCGGCCGCGTTGGCCGCGCTTTCGATGATCATCGGCAATCTCGGGGCCCTCGCGCAGACGAGCGTGAAGCGGTTGCTGGCCTACTCGGCCATTGCCAATGCCGGCTACGCCATGATGGGTCTGCTCGGCAACAGCGGGCAGGGGATGGCATCGGTGATGTTTTTTGCCGTGACCTACGCCGCGGCGACCCTGGGCGCGTTTGGCGTGGTTGCCGCAGTGGAACGCAATCGCGGCGGAGACAAGCTCACCGACTTCGCCGGGCTGCAGAAAGACTCGCCCTGGCTGTCCTTCTTCATGATGGTTTTTCTGCTTTCACTGGCCGGCATCCCGCCCCTCGCCGGTTTCTTTGGAAAGTTCTACCTCTTCGCCGCCGCGGTGAACGGCGGTCAGGACCTGAGCCTGATGTGGCTGGTGATTGTCGCTGTCGCGATGAGTTCGGTTTCCCTCTACTACTACCTGCAGCCGTTGAAACAGATCTACGTCGTGGATCGTCCGGCCGGGGCGGGAGAGTTCAAAGGCGGCTTTGCTTTGTGGTTGGGGCTGGTTGGCCTGGCTGCCGCCGTGGTTGCCTTCGGCTGCGCGCCGGATCTGTTGGTGGAGTGTCTGGTGGGCGGGGGGTATTGATCGCCTGAGGCGGCGTCAAGCCGCCGCAGTCCAAGGCGCTTCGCGCGGCGTCGGGGGGCGTTGATGTTGTCCATTGTTTCAACTTCGCTCGGTCAGCGCGAGTTTTGCGGCCAACACCACGAAGACGATTCCGGCGGCTTTGTTCAATCCGCGTTGAACAGATCCCGATTCAGCCAGTTTCCTGCTCAGCGAACCCGCGAGCATCGCGATGGAGCCGAAGATCAGGATGGTCGCAATGATGAACAAACCTCCCAGAAGGATCAATTGGGGCGCCAGCGGGCCGCGGGTCGGATCGGCGAACTGGGGGAGGAAGGCGAGGAAGAAGAGAGCGACCTTGGGGTTGCTCAGGTTCATCAGGAGGCCGCGAACGCAGAGCTGGCGGCCGGCGGGGGAGGCGGCGTTGGCGGATTCGGGCTTCACCGGCTTGGCGTGGAACATCAGCCACGCGAGATGGAGCAGGTAGGCAATGCCGAGAATCTTCAGCGTCGTGAAGGCGACGGCGGACGCCTGGATGATGGCCGCGACGCCGAAGGCGACGGCCAGGGTGTGAATCACCAGACCGGCGCAGAGGCCCAAGGTGATTGCGATGCCCGCCATTCGGCCGTGCATCGTGGATTGGGTCAGCACGAAGAGGTTGTCCGGTCCCGGGGCCAGGGCGAGCAGCAGCGCGGCCGAAAAAAAGGCGGTGAGAGTCTCCGGGGGCGGCATACGAAGGAGGGGCCGGCTCAGGGCTTGTCTTCGTCTTCATCGGCGACGATGTCGCAGATGCGCTTGAGGTAGTCCCAGGCGAACATGCCGGTGGAGTGGCCGTCAGCCCAGGTGGGTTTGATGGCATAGCCGCCGATGGTGGACATGTTGACCAACTCAAAGGACTGTGGCGTCAACTGGATGTCCGGTCCCTTGTGGACCTTGCCCATCACGTCCATTTCGCCCTTGCAGCCGGCGCAGGGGCACCATTCGCGGAGCTTCTCCAGCGTGATGAAGCTCTCGCTGTCGTCGTCCCACTTGATGGCAAGTTCACGGCCAATCTGTTGGATGTCTTTCGGTTGCATGGCGGGGAGTCTGCACGGGGGCGGGCGGTTCGTCCAGTGTGGGGGATGCGGGAAGTCGGGAATGGCAGATGGCAGATGGCAGATGGCAGATGGCAGATGGCAGATGGCAGATGGCAAATGGCAAATGGCAAATGGCAAATGGCAAATGGCAAATGGTAAATGGCAAATGGGAGATGGGAGATGGGAGATGGGAGATGGCGGATGGCGACTCTCACGGCCCATTTTGCCGGGTTGCCGATTGGAGGGATTTAAGGGAAGGTTTGGGGGGCTGGAATGCTGGTTGATGCGGCACACTCATGTCGGACGATTGCGAACATACAACGTTGAAGTTGAAACTGACGGAGGGTGTGGTGCGTCAGTTCAAGGCGCGGGCGGCGGCGCTGGAGGTTTCCCGAGACGAGTATGCCGTCGCTGCGCTGCATTTTGCGCTGCAGGACGAGGGGTGCGTTGACGCATCGAAGGTTCCGGTGTCGGGCGGGCCGGATGTTTATCTGTCGGCGCGGGGTCCGGTGTGGCTGCGCGAGGCGTTGGCGGAGCGGGGCGACCGATCCGGGTGCAATGTGGCATCCTACAGCGGCATGGTTCTTGGGCAGTTTCTTGAACGCTACGAGCGGGATCCGCGGGAGTTGATTGCTCTGTATCACGTGGATGCGGCGATGCGAAACGGTTCGGATGGGCGCCTGACCGAAGCGGCTTTTGACTGGATATTGCAACAGTGCGGAGAGCGGTTGCTGACCGGGGTGTCGCCGGCGTTCATGGCGAACTGGTTTTTCAACCGATTCCGCTCGCGGATCAGGGAGATCGGCGCCGGCGGGAATGCGGTCCCGTTTTCGACGCCGTGGCTGAAGGAGCGTTTTGGGAGATTGGCGGAATCGGGATGAGTTTCGAAGGTTTCATCTTGTTGGCGCTGTTTGCGGTCGCCGGTTGGCCGGTGGCGCGGTTGATCCGCGGCCTGGATTCGGGGTGGCGGCGGTCGTTGGCGGCCTGTGTGGCGTTGTCGGCGTGGGCGTCCCTGATCTGGATGGTCATGGAGCGGCCGGAACGCGGTCCCGAAAAGGCGCGAGAGGCCATTCGAGAACACCTGCCGACGACCGGGCCGACGCAGGGCTATGTGACGTCGGAGAACTGCCGGAGTTGTCATCCGGGGCATTACGCGAGTTGGCATGCCTCCTATCATCGGACCATGACGACCGCGGCTTCGCCGGAGACGGTGAAGGGGGATTTCGGCAATGTCGTCTACGAACACGAGGGGAAGGTCTTTCAGATGACGACCCGCGATGGCGGCTTCTGGATGGAGTTGGACGATCCGGATCGAGAGGGGGACGTCTCGGGCGAGCGGACACGCGTGTCGCGAAGCATCGATCTGGTCACCGGTTCGCATCACCTGCAGTTTTATTGGAACGCGACGGGGAACACGCGGCAGATGCGCATGCTGCCGATCGTCTACAACCTGCACGACCGGCGTTGGGTTCCGTTTCCGGCGACATTGATCCGGCCGCCGGGATCGGACGATTCGCAGCGGGCCGGGATGTGGAATGAGGTCTGCATTGAGTGTCATGTCACGTTTGCGCAACCCAAGGTGATGAGTTCGCTTGAGGTCTTCAGCGAGGCGGCCGAGTTCGGGATTTCCTGTGAAGCCTGTCACGGACCTGCGGAAGAGCATGTGCAGGTCAACGAAAGCATGCTGGAGCGTTATCGGCGGCGGTTGGCCGGAGAGTCGGACGCGTCGGTGGTCGAGCCGACGAAGCTGCCCAGCGGGCTGGATTCGCAGGTGTGCGGGCAGTGTCACAGCGTCGCCCGCGCTGCGAGTCGGGCGATCTACGACAGCTTCCTGCGGAGGGGATATCAGTATCGTCCGGGGGGGCAGGTGGAGCCCGAGCGCGTTTTTGCCCGGCTTAGCCGGACGAATTACATCCGAGAGGTGCTGAAGTCGGATCCGGGTTATGTGAGGGATTTTTTCTGGTCCGATGGCATGGTGCGGGTCGCGGGGCGGGAGTATTCCGGATTGATCGAGTCGCCGTGTTACGAGCATGACGACGATTCCCGGCGGCTTTCCTGTTTTTCGTGCCATCAGTTGCACAAGGCGGACAACGATCCCCGCCCTGTGAAAGAATGGGCGAACGACCAGTTGAAGGGGTCGGTTTTGGGTGATCGTGCCTGTCTGCAGTGCCATGAGGATTACGGGAATGACATCGCCGCGCACACGCATCATGCGGCGGATTCCAGCGGCAGCCGCTGCTACAATTGCCACATGCCGTACACGACCTACGGGTTGCTGAAGGGGATCCGGAGCCACCAGGTGAGTTCGCCGAGCGTGAGCGAATCGCTGGAGGTCGGGCGGCCGAACGCCTGCAATCTCTGTCATCTGGACAAGACGCTGGCATGGACGGCAAAGCATCTGGAGGAACGCCACGGGATCCGATCCCCGGAACTGGGCGCGGATGACCGCGGGATCGCCGCGTCGCTGCAATGGTTGATCAAGGGCGATGCGGCGCAGCGCGCGCTGGCCGCCTGGCATTTTGGCTGGGGGCCGGCGAGGGAGACGTCGGGAGAGGACTGGATGCCGCCGTTCCTAGCGTTCGTTCTGGATGATGACTATTACGCGGTTCGCTACATCGCGTCGAAATCCCTGGGCAGGCTGAAGGGATTCGGAAACTGGGATTACGATTATGTGGGGCCGCGGAGCGAGCGGTTGGACTCGCAGGTTCGGGCGATGGAGCTTTGGCGCAGCGGCGACGGCGCGACGCGCGCCGATCAGGAACTGTTGTTGAAGGGCGGAGGCAATCTCGACGAGGAGGCGGTCCGGTTGCTGCTGCTCAAGCGCGACAACACGCCGATCAACATGGCGGAGTGATATGGCGTGCGGCGCGGGAAAGCCGCCTACTTTCCAGCGGCCTCGATGATCTGGGCGGAGGTGTGTCGTTCGCGATAGCCGTCGTGGGCGAGCCGGGCGACGATTCTGCCGTCCTTTCCGATGATAAAGGTTCCCGGGTGCGGGATGCCGGCGGTTCGGCCGCGGGCGGCGGTGTTGCGGATCTTGAAGGCGTTGATCGCCCGGCTCTCCGGGTCGGCCAGAAGGGGGTAGGTGATGTCGCGATCCTTGGCGAATCGTTTGAGGACATCGACGGAATCGTAGCTGACAGCGACCGGCTGGATTCCGGCTTTTCTGAACGCGGCAAGATTTGATTGCAGCTCCACGAGCTGCCGTTTGCAGTAGGGTCACCGGTTGGCGGAGCGATGGAAGATCACGGCCACCTTTCCGTTTTGCAACATGGCCTCGAGCGACTGGTCGTTGCCGTGCTGGTCCTTGAGGGTGAAGGAAGGGGCCTTTGCGCCGTCTTTCAGCGGATGGTTTGGGGAGGTCGGATGGTGTTGGGCCTGCGCGTGGGTAGGCGCGGTCAAGGCAAGTCCGACAGCGAACAGGGCGAGGAGGTTTCGGGCTTTCATGAGCTTGAGGATACGAGGGCGCGGGTTGGGCGTTTTACCCGGAAACGGACATCTCCTTGAGATCGGCGCGGACGGTTTCGTAGGTTTCTTGGAAGGCGAGGACCTTGGGATCCGGTTCGACGCCCCACTTTTCGCAGGCGTCGCGGTAGAGGTCCGGCCACCAGTTGCGGTGTTCGGTCAACCCGTCTTCCTTCCATTGGGTCCAGTTCATGAGGACCTTGGACCAGCATTGGTCGCCATAGTCGACGCCCTCCCTGGGATTTTCGAAGTTGGGCAGATACCAGTCGCGGCCGATCTTGGCGTGCAGAACCTCGTCGGCCCAGTCGTAGTCCTGGAAGATTTCGGAGAGACGGTTGCCGGATTCCCGGCCGACCTCCCATTCATGGCGTTTTCCGGTTTTGGGCATGAGCCCCTGCTCGATGAAGTAGAGCACGGCGTGGCGTTCGATCGGCGTGAGCTGGGTATTGAGGGCGAGGGACCAGGTGAAGTTGACCATGACCCTGGTCCAGTCGATGCCCGCGGCGACGAAGCCGACCTCGCCCATCATTGCGTGACGCGCCTCGTCCCAGAGTTGGCGCGTCATGTCCTGGTAGTAGCCCCACTTCTTGTCCGGCGTCTCGGCGATGATGCTGGCCATCATCTCTGGCACGTCGATCTCACGGAGCCGCTTGTAGAACATCATCAGGGTCTTGGGGGCGGGCGGCATTGCGTCGTCGTAGAGAAACACCTCGGCGTTGACGCCCATGTTGTAGGGGTCGGGGAAGCGTTCGTCGCGCCGGGGGACGCCGTCGTATTGGAAGGGCTTCAGCGAACGCTGACGCTCGACCGTGATTTCGGCCGGTTCCTTCGCGCCGTCGAGGTCCCCGGCGGCGGCGAGGCCGTCGTCGAGCAGTCGCAACCAGGCGGCGTTGTCGGATCTCCATTGGTCATCGACGAGGCTGGGGACGGCCCTTGAGCCATACGCCGTCATGTCTTCGGCCTCCAGCAGCGCGAAGCGGACGATGCGGACGGACGGCGCGTCGGCCAGGCGGTTGGTGTCCGCGAGATGTCGTTCCAAGCCGGCCTTCAGCGCCGGAATGGCCTTCTCATAGACGGCGGCGACCAGTTCCTCGGTGGCGGCTGCGCAGAGGATTTCATCAAAAAAGATCTCCAGATTGGGATCGGGGATCTGGTCCAGCCCAAGCGGCGGTTCGCGCATTTCGCCGACGCGCGTCCGCAATGCGGCGACGTGTTCGGCGCAGAGGTGTGCGTGATGGCTGAAGGCCATCTTCAGTTCGTAGACCGGCTCCGCCGCGATGCGTGAGTTGAAGATCTGGTGGAGCCGTTTGAAGGCATAATGGAAGCGTTTGAGCCGGGAGACGCACTCGTCGACGGTGAGGCCGGGCGAGGCGGCCTCCTCCATGGAGCAGATGCCGGCCATCGGGGGGAGATTGCGGTGGGTTTGGTAGGCGTTCATGGGCTGGATCCAGGTTCCCGGGGGAGACTTCCGCGTTCCTAACAACACTCGCCGCCATCGCAGCATTGGGAGGCTTCGGTGGTGGCGGAGTAATTCATGCCCTTGGTCTCGCGAGGGTGGCGGAGCGCTCCCTTTTCGCAATCGTAGGGGCGGGCGTCGGCGTCGGAAACCGGTTCGCGGGGATCGATGAATTCAAAGAAGGCGGAGTAGGGGGGCTTGCGGTAGAGGTTGTAGGTCATGTCGCAGACGGCATATCGCCTGCCGCGTTCCATGGCGTTGTTGTCATCGTCGAGGACCTTCTTGAACGGGCCCTTGTAGATGACGGCCTGGTTGCGTTCGAAGCAATCGCCCTGCTTTCCCTTGAAGGCCTGGATGGTCATGGAGCGGAATTCGATGCCCCGCACGGTCTGCCAGGGACTCTCGTCGAGTTTGAGGATCTCGACGCCGTGGAAGCCGGCGTTCTCGAATGCCCCCAGGAACGCGTCCTCCCGAAAGGCGCCGGAAATGCAGCCGCTCCAGAGCGTGGGGTCGTGGCGCATGTCTTCGGGGACGTCCTCATCGGAAACGATGTCCGAGATCACCGCGCGGCCGCCGCGTTTGAGGACGCGGAATATTTCGGAGAACAGCTGCGTCTTGGCCCGGTCATCGACGAGATTGAGCACGCAGTTGGAAACCACGACATCGACCGACTCGTCGGGGATGAGCGGCGCCTTGACGCGCAGGTCGTCGGCGAGTTCGTCGGCCTTGAGGAAGGCATTGGCGTCGGCGATCGGGTTGCTCCTGAGTTCGCGGTCGAGTTTTTCGAGATCGAGGGCGAGGTCCTGGATGCGGCCCTTGCGGAACTCGACGTTGTCGTAGCCCATGCGTTCGGCGACGACGGGTTGGTTGCGGCGCGCGACCTCCAGCATGTCGTCGGTCATGTCGACGCCGATGACCCTGCCGGTCGGGCCGACGACCTGGGCGGCGATGAAGCAGATCTTGCCGGTTCCGCTGCCGAGATCGAGGACGGTTTCGCCTTCATGGACGTGTTTGCTCGGGTCGCCACAACCATAGTCACGCTCGATGACCTCCTCGGGGATGATCTCAAGGTATCTGTGATCGTAGTCAACCGGGCAGCAGAGGGCAGCCTCCTGGGCCTGGGCGGCGGCGGTGTAGCGGTCTTTGACGGCGGATTCGGTTTTGAGTTGGCTCATGTAGGTGGTGAGATCGACTGGAGAACAAAGAGGAACGGTAGTGGGAATGGCTTCGGTTCACAATGCTTCTCCCGGATGTCCGGGAAAGGGGGCGGAGAGTCAAAAATACCCGGCCAGGTGGCGAGACCCGCGATGTCCGGCGAGGATGTAGGCGTATTTGCCGTCCGACCAGTTGGCGGTGGCGATGGAGCTGTTTTCTTTGAATTCCGGCGTTGGTCCGGGCAGGGAACCCGGCAAATCATTGGCGTTGATCACCAGCAGATGCACCTTGTCGTGCAGTCCCTTGGAATCGTCCTTCAGGCAGATCAAGGTGACCTTCCTGCCTTTCCAGTCCAACACACGGCAACCCAGGCCGGCCAGATCGCGCAACTTGTCCGGCATTTCGAAACCGGATGGAGCGGGACTCTGATCGAGCCACTCGTCGATGCGGGTCAGGTCCTTCTCCCGAAGGTCCAGGGAATCCAGATCGATCACGGCCTGGACCATGTCCTTGTGATAGGCGGCATAACCGGAGTTGGCGTGTCGCCAAATCCCGCCGAGGCAGAGAAGCACGGCAAGACAGGCGGCCCAGGCGAGGGCGGTGAAATGGCGACGCCAGATTGGAGTCCGGGCGACTGCTTTGGCGGCGAGGATGGTCCGCTTCAGATCGGGCGGCGCCGGCGCGGAGCGAAGCTGGGCGGCGATGTCGGCGTCCTCGGCGCGTTGCGCCTCGAACCACCCGGCGAGTTTCGGATCGTGATTGAGCATTTCCAACGCCTCGCGGAACTGCGGGTCATCGGCGTCCTGGCCGCCGGGGCGGAACGCGCCCAGGATGAATTTGGCTTGTTCGTTATCCATGTTGTCGATGTGACGTTTCACGATGGGGGTTCAGGGGGACGATCTTGTCGCCCCGGACGGCATCTCGGCGGACGCGAAGCAGGTCGCGAAGTTGTTGTTTGCCGCGGGAGAGACGCGACATGACGGTGCCGATGGGGAGGTCCAACAATTCGGCGATCTCCTTGTAGGAGTGCTCCTCCAGGTAGAAGAGGGTCAGGGGCGAGCGATAGAGTTCGTCCACACTCAGCATGGCCTCGACGACGATGCCGCCATCCAGATCGTTGACGACCGTGGCTTTCTGCGAGGGCAGTTCGTGACTGACCTGATCGAACTCGTGATGCGGAAACCGCGTTTCGCGGCGGCGCGAACCGAGGAAGGCGCGGAGGAGTGTGGTAAAGAGCCAGGTTTTCGCCTTGGACCTGTCACGCAGTTGATGTCCTTTGGTCGCCCACATGTAGAAGGTGTGCTGGGTCAGGTCGCAGGCCTCGTGCTCGCGCTTGGTCAGGCTGAGCGCGAATCGATACAACGGTTGGTAGAACCGCTCGACCAATTCTTCAAATTCGGGATCGTCCACGGAGATGGGAGCGGCTCGGAGAGTGATTTATTCCCGATCTGTCACCGGGTCCATTCCATCCATTTGTTGAAGAAGGACTTCAGAGTCGGCGTGAGGCGGGTCTTGTTGTGGCTGTTGGCGGCGCGTCGGATGGCCTCGGCCTGGATGGGGTAGGGGTGGATGGTTGCGCCCAATGTTCCCGCGCCCCCCCCCGCATTCATGACGGCGGTGATTTCTGAGATCATCTCGCCGGCATGTCGCGCGACAATGGTCGCGCCGACCAGTTTGTCCGTTCCCTTGCTGACGTGGAGTTTGACGAATCCATCGGATTCACCATCAAGGATGGCGCGGTCCACCTCGGCGAGACGTTGCGTGTAGGTCTGGATCTCGACGCCCAGGTCGCGGGCGTCGTGTTCGCATGGTCCGACCTGGGCGATCTCGGGATCCGTGTAGGCGCACCATGGGATGTTCAGATCGCTGAACCGCTTCCGTCCGCCCTGCGCGAGATTGAGGATTCCGAACAGGGCGTTCTGAACGGCGATCTGCGCGGAGGCATCGGCGGTGTGGGTGAACCTGGCGGACAGGCAGACATCGCCGCAGGCGTAGATGCGCGGATTGGTCGTGCGCAGAAAGTCGTCGACCCTGACGCCGGATCGCGTGTCAAATTCGACGCCGGCATTCTCCAATCCCAGATCTTCGACATTGGGCGCGCGTCCGGCGCCGACGAGGATCTGATCGACGGTCAGGTCGGTCTTATTGTTCGCGGGTTCAAGGTTGAGAACGCGTTCGTCGCCGCGCCGCTCGATGTGATCTATCCTGGCTTCGCAGATTGTTCGCACGCCGTCCTTGGCGAGCGCTGAGGCTACGATGCCTGCCGCTTCGGGATCTTCTCGCGGCAGGATCCTCGGGGCCTGTTCCAACAGGGTGACGTCGGACCCGAATCTCGCAAAAGCCTGCGCCATCTCGCAGCCGATGGGGCCGGCGCCGACGATGGCGAGGCGTTTGGGCAGTTCGGTCAGGGAGAACAGTGTTTCATTGGTCAGGCAACCGGCCTCTTTCAGCCCGGGGATGGGAGGCGTTGTTGCGCGCGCGCCGGTCGCAACGATCGCCTTGCTGAATCGGAGTTCCTGCCCGGCAATCTCGACTGTGTCGTTGGAAACAAACGTCGCCTGTCCGAGAAAGACATCGACGCCCATGTCCGTGTAGCGTTGTGCGGAATCGACCGGGCTGATTTCCGCGCGGAGTCGGCGCATGCGCTCCATGATGGCGGGAAAGTCGATCGCGACGTCGTCCGGCGTTCGCACGCCGAACTCTCCGGCGCGGCGGACATCGGCGATGGCGCGCGCTGAGCGGAGCAGGGCCTTGGAGGGAACGCAGCCGACGTTGAGGCAATCGCCGCCGAGATGTCTGCGCTCGATCAGGGCGACCCTCGCCCCGACCCCGGCCGCGATGGCCGCGGAGATCAGGCCCGCTGCGCCGGCTCCAACAATCACGAGGTTGTAGCGACCATCCGGAGTCGGGTTCTGCCAGTCGGGCGGGTGCACGTTGGCGAGGAGCGTCCGGTTGTGCTCATCCCAGGGTTCGATGCGTGTTGGATAGGAGTCGGTCATCTACCGGTCAGTCGTTGGCAGTTTGCGATCGAGCGCCTTTTTGGCGACGCGTGTTGCGGCGAGGGTGAAGACGACCGTCGCGACGAATCCGCCGATTTTCAGGGCCTTGGTCGTGCTGTCGTCGTCGGCCGTCGCGACATTGGCAAGGTAGCCGATGTAGGTCCACATGATCGTGCCGGGGATCATGCCGATCCAGGAGGCGAAGAAATAGTCCCGGAGTGAGATCCGGGTCAGGGCGCAGCCGTAGTTGAGGAGGTTGAAGGGGAACATGGGTGAAAGGCGGAGCAGTCCGACGATTTTCCATCCCTCCTCGGCGACGGCCTGATCGATCGCGGCGAACCTGGCGTTTCCCTCCACCTTGCCTGCCACCCAATCCCGGGCGGCGTATCGTCCGACGAGGAAGGCGGCTGTCGCTCCGAGTGTGGAGCCGAGGGAGACATACAGGAATCCATGAAACAGTCCGAAAACGGCGCCCGCGCCCAGGGTGAGCACGGACCCGGGCAGCAACGCCACGGTTGCGACGATGTAGGCGAGGATGAACGCCGTCGGTCCCCAGGCGCCGAGGGATTCGATCCAGTCCAGGGCGGCCTGCATCTTGGCCTTGGCGTCGAATGATCCGGCGAAAACGAGGACGGCCAGAAAGGCGACCGCAACGACCAGCAGGCCGGTCGGAAATGAGGCTGCAGGCCTGGCTCGGTCGTCTTCAGCCCGCGCATTCAGATCCGACGAATCAGACATGGCATTGAGGCCGAGGTTTGGTGAACGACGGTAGGGGCGACGGCGTTGTGGCGGCTGTTTCCAGGCGCGCCTGAGATTTGTGAATCCCGGGGCATGCCTGGGAAAGGCCGGATGCCTGACCTACGGGGGGCTGCATCCTGTTGCGATAACGCGCTTCGGTCATGGTTCGCGATTCCCCGATTCAAGATTCGGTTACGGCGCCGGTGCAACTGCTGCCGGCGCCGGCCGTGCAGGCGAGGCAATGGAAGTCCGTCTGGATCTCCCAGTCGATGAGGTCGTCCGGGGCCACGTCCCAGAGAAACAGCGGTTTGCCGTTGCGCAGTTGCAGGTCGAGCATCTGGTTGAAGTCGCAGTCGTAGAGTTCGCCGCCGTAGCCGACGCTCAGCGTGTTGCGGCACATGAGGCCGTCCACGGTCGCGGGATTGAAGGCGTTGGAGAGGAGTTCCAGGTAGTCGTTCCATTTGCCCTGCTTGCGCAGATCCTCGGCGAAGCGCGCGATGGGCTGGTTGGTGATGGTCAACAGGCGGTTGAACACGATCCCAAACTCGTCGTTCAGGACCTGCTTGTAATCTGCCTCCAGTTCGGCCTGCGGGCCGGGCAGTCCGGGGCCGAGCGGATTGTAAACGAGGTGGAGGTCGAGATCCGCTCCGTAGCCGACGGCGTTCAGCTTCTTCAGCCCGGCGATGCTCTTGTCGAAGACCCCGTTGCCCCGCTGCTGATTGACGTTCTCCTTCGAATAGCAGGGCAGGGATGCGATCACTTCAACCTGATGGGACGCCAGGAAATCCGGCAGGTCCTCGTGGCCGGGTTCTCCAAGGATGGTGAGATTGTTCCGGTCGATGACCCGGGCGCCGGACCGGCGGGAGATTTCGACGAACCAGCGAAAGAAAGGGCTCAGTTCCGGCGCGCCGCCGGTGATGTCCACGACCGCGGGACGATGTGTTTCAATCCAATCGCCGAGGCGCCGGGCGGTCGGTTCGTCGATGGTCTCGGTGCGCCAGGGGGCGGCGTCCACATGGCAGTGGCGGCAGGCCTGGTTGCACTGTCGGCCGACATTGATCTGGAGTGTCTTGAGACCGCCCCGTTTCAGACTGAGGCCGTGCTCGGCGAGCTTGCTGGCGAAGCGGTTGGACATGTGCGCGTAGGATACCGCCCGGGCGGCAATATTCCACGCGATTCTCAGGCGTCCGTGGAAGGGGGGGAGATTGAAACCGGGATGAGTTCAGCCGGGAACAGAATCTCCCTGGTCGGTTGAAAGATCGCGCCGACGGTCGAAGTTCCAAATCTCAATAGCGGTCGCCGGGCATGATCTGCGCTGCTACGGCTGGTCTTCGACACAGCCGCGCTCCGCCCGGGGTTTCGCATCTTCGTCCCCTCGGCGATGGGCGTTATTGAACCTCGGCGAAGATTTCGTCGATCTTCTCGTTGATCTGGCGGATGAAGGTTTCGCTGAGCTCGACCTTGCTCCATTCGCAGGATTCGTCCGGCGGTCGGGCGATCCAGCGTTTGACGGGGGAGCCTGCGTTGACGGACTCGCCGGGGAGTTCGGCGGTGACCACAATTTCCGGGATCACCTCGCCGCCGACATTCGCGTAGATCATCGGGAAGATCTCAATACGGGCGTCGCAGGCGTTGTCGAGGGTCAGGTCGGCGGCGACGATGCAGCCCTCGGTTTCGGGTTCGATGAATTTCCAGTCTTCAATTTGGATGCGCATGGTGGGTTGGCGGCAGCAGAGCCGGCTGCCAGAGCCGGCGTCTCGGGTTGACGATTGACGACTCGTCCCGGCTGGAACGCGGACCGGAATTCCCTGATTCGCGGCGGAGCGCCCTTCATCAGGGATGAAGTGATTTACGCATTTGGGAGGGATTGAATCAACGGAATTCCCTGGGATTGATTTGGGGCCGTTGACACACGCAACCGCAGGGGCTAGGTATCGGGCGTGTCAATTGACTGCGTGCGTCTCCAATTCCCGGCCTGTCACCTTTGCCCTGCCTGGCCCCACACATCATTGTGAGCGAGCCCGCATTGGAAATCCGGAATGTCGACAAGCTTTACGGCGATTTTCATGCCGTGAAGGACGTGAGCCTGACGATTCCTGCGGGTTCGATCCATGGGTTCCTGGGGCCGAACGGCGCCGGCAAGACGACCATCATCCGGATGATCCTGGAGATCATTCGTCCGACGCGGGGTGAGATTGCCGTGCTGGGGGAAGTCTCCGCCCTCAAGGTGCGCAATCGGATCGGGTATCTGCCCGAGGAGAAGGGGCTCTACAAGAAGATGAAGGCGTGGAGCGTGATCGCCTATTTCGCGACCCTGAAGGGGATGGGGCGCAAGGCGGCGAAGGAGCGGGCCTTCGAACTGCTGGAGAAATACGGGCTGAAGGATTTCGCCAACGCCAAGACCGACGCGCTTTCCAAGGGCATGGGGCAGAAGGTGCAGATGCTGGCCTCGATCGCCCACGACCCCGAATTCGTGATCCTGGACGAACCCTTCTCCGGACTGGACCCGGTGAATCAGGAGGTGATGGAGGACATCATCCGCGACATGGCCGATCGGAACCGGACGGTGATTTTTTCCACCCACGTCATGCAGCATGCCGAGCGGATCTGCGACCGTATCCTGCTGATGGCGCAGGGCCGCAAGGTGTTCGACGGGACCATCGCCGAGGCGAAGCGGACGCTCCCCCGACGGGTGCGGATTGAGACAGGCGATCCGGTTGGTCAACTGGAGGAGTTGGACGACGTCGTCGATGTTGCGGCGTTGAATGGCGACGGCGGCTCCGGCGACGAGGGTCGGGCGGCTCGTTGGGAATTGCGCATCGCCGAGAAGGCGGACCCGCAGTCGATCCTGCAGGAATGCTTCGAGCGAGGCATCCGATTGCGCAGTTTTGAACTGGCCGATCCCAGTCTGCATGAGGTGTTCGTGCACCTGGTCGGTTCCGGGGTGAAGGAGGCGTCGTTCCGATGAGAAACGCCTTCCTGGTGGCCTGGCGTGACTTCGCGGAAAGCGCGAAGACGAAAGGATTCTGGATCGGCCTGCTCCTGTTTCCGGCGATGATCTTCGCCTTTGTGCAGGTTCCGAAATATCTGGAGAAGAAGGGCACGCCGCAGCGCTACTTCATCCTGATCGATCAGTCAGGAGCCTTTGAGGAGATCATCGAGGAAGGTCTGGAGCGGGCGCACCAACGGCGGGTGCTCAGATCGTTGGTGGACTATGGGCGCGAGAACGCCTCGATGGAGAAGGCCCGGCAGGCCGGGGGGAAGAAGATTGACCTGGAGGACATTCCCGCGCCCGATGTGTCGGGCGGCGCCGAGCAATTCCTGGAGGAGTTTGCGGAATCGAATCCGGATGCGCTGGAGAAGTTCCTGAAGCGGGGCGGCCGGGAGATGATGCTGCAGCGGATGAAGCCGTATCTGCGCGACGACGCCGAGGAATACAAGGAGCCGAAGCGACGTTATGTGCGGGTGGCGGTTCCGGAGAGCGTCGATCCGGAGGCCGGGACGTCGGTGATTTCCGAGGCGTTGAAGCCCTTCCTGCGGGGAACGCGGAAGATCCGCGTCGATGGCGAGGACCGGAAGCTCTACGCCGCCGTCCTGATCCCCAAGGATATCGAGGGGCTGGTCTCGCGTCCCGGGCAGCCGCCGGTCACCTTGATGACGGGGCGGCATGGCGTCGAATACTGGTCCGCCAATCTCGCGGACCTGGACCTGCACAATGACATCCGCAACGAAATGAACCGGGAGATCCGCCGCAAGGCCTACCTTGCCGCCGGCATGGATGTCGACGCCGTGCGGCAGGTGGAGCGGACGCGCATCCCTTTCGCCACGCTCAATCCCAAGAAGGCCAAGGGCAAGGAGAAGGTCAGCATGGCGGACTTCCTGCGCCAATGGGCGCCCAGCGCCTTCGTCTACCTGCTCTGGATCTCCATCTTCACGATCAGCCAGATGTTGTTGAGCAACACCATCGAGGAGAAGTCCAACCGCATCATCGAGGTGCTGTTGTCGTCGGTGACGCCGGGCGAACTGATGATGGGCAAGCTCGCGGGAATCGCTGCGATCGGCCTGGTGATGATCGGGACCTGGATCGGTTCGCTGGTCGCGATCCTGGCATGGAAGGCGGGGCCGGAGGTGGAGTTTGCGCAGCACGCCTTCGATGTCCTGAAGAACTCCCACCTGCTGCCGGCGTTCTTCGTCTATTTCGTGCTGGGCTACCTGCTCTACGCCGGCGTGATCCTGACCATCGGGAGCCTGTGCAACACCCTGAAGGACGCGCAGAACTACATGGGCGTGGTCACCGTGATCATGATGGTGCCCATGCTGACCATGTTCTTCATCCCCAAGGATCCGAACGGAACGCTGGCGACAACCTTGTCATGGATTCCGATCTACACCCCCTTCGCCATGATGAATCGCATGGCCGCCGATCCGCCTCTGTTCGAGGTGATCGGCACCACGGCCCTGCTGATCGTGACGACCGTGGCCGTGCTCTGGCTTTCCGGGAAGATCTTCCGCATCGGCATCTTGCGCACCGGGCAGCCGCCAAAGATCCTGGAACTCTTCCGCTGGGCATTGGATGCCGTGCGGGGAAGGAATTGAGAAGGGGGGCGAGGCAGGGGGAGCGCGCTTTCCGTCGCCGTAGGGTCCGGATGCGAATCCGTCACGTTTCATTCGGTAATCGCCGCCGACTTCCCCTTTGACCGCCTCCCGCGTTGGTCATACTTTTCCCTGTCAAATGATGAGAAACTTGGAAAGCTGAACTTGGGGATCAGAGCACACGTTCTGCGAGCCGCGTGGCGGCGACCACATGAAAAGCCGTGGTTGAAGGCGCGCCGCGCCAAGGCCACGGTTCCGATGAACATCGGATCAGGAACCGCGTCAGCGGCGACACCTGAATGGCCCACGGTGGCATTCGCCGCTTCTAATGCTCGGTCGGTGACGCCGCTACGCGGCTAGGTCAGGCCTGCGTAATTACCCGTGGGCTCGTTCCTCACCCACGGCTATTCATGTGGTCGCCGCTCTGCGGCTTGGCCGAGCATGCCGCCGGTTGCACCCCTCAAACCGCAACCGCATGCCTCCGCACAGACTTCCTGATCTGCTCCCACTTGTCCGCGGCGGCGCGGATTCTGTGGCGGGAGCCGTTTGGGGAGGGAGGAATCGGAAGTGGAGGATCTTTCGTTCGTTTCCACCGGGCGCGCGCGTTGGCTGCTCTGGCTGAGGGACCACGCGCTCTCCTTCAAGTAGCTGACGTCGAGTCGTGGGGAAGTCTCGCAAAAGCCTTGGCCAGGTCACGAAGTGTGCCGCGTCATCGGTAGGCGAGGCTGCGGAGTTCTGCGACAGGGCGCTTGTATCGGGTGAGGATGACCGGGGAGCCTGAGGCAGTCGCTTCGTCGAGCAATCTCCCCCAATGGCGTCTGGCTTCGGTTGAGCTGACGTGGTTTGACATGCGCAGTTCCGCAGTTCGGACGCAACGGCCTGTCAATGGGGGCTCGCAATTCTAAAAAATCGATTTGGCAATCCTGTGTTGAAACCCGCACAATCCCCGCTCTTTTTTGAATTTGAGCATTGATTGAATTATGGAACCGACACGCACTGCCTACGGAATCTGGAGCGGGGGCCGCTTCATGCACTTTGGAGAAGCCATCGACGAGGAGCGGATGGAGAAGCTGATCCGCCGCGCCTACGATCGCGGCGTCCGCACGTTCATGACCGCGGATGTCTATGGGAAGGGCGCGGCCGATGAGATGATGGGCAAGGCCCTGGCCGGTCTGCCGCGGGACACGTATTGCCTGATCGGCATCGTGGGGCACGACTTCTATTCCGCGGAGCGCCTGGGCATCAAGGGCTTCCCGCGCTTCACGCATCCGGAGCTTCGTCAACCGGGCGACTACAAGTCCTACCTGCGCATGGCGACGGAGAAGTCCTTGGAGCGTTGCCAGGCGGACAAGTTCGATCTGCTGATGCTGCACAACCCGGATTCGATCGGTTATTCCGACGACACCGTCTGGAGCGGGATGGCTGATTTGAAGGCGGAGGGCTTGGCGGATCGGTTGGGCGTCGCGCCCGGGCCGGCGAACGGCTTCACGCTGGACATCCTGCTGAACTTCGAACGGTTTGAGGAATTGATCGACTGGGCGATGATCATCCTGAATCCCTTGGAGCCGTGGCCGGGCGACATGGTCCTGCCGGGCGCAGAGAAGCACGGCGTCGATCTGATCACGCGCGTCGTGGACTACGGCGGACTGTTTCACGGCGATGTGAAGCCGGGGCATGAATTCGGGGAGGGCGATCACCGGACGTTCCGGCCCGAAGGCTGGGTGGAGGCCGGCAATGAGAAAATCGACCGGATGCGCGAAATCGCGGAGAAGCACGGACTTTCGATGCTGCAACTCGCCTGCGCGTGGAACCTCAGCCAGACGCGCGTGAAGAGCGTGGTCCCGACGTTAATTCAGGAGGTCGGCGCGAATGCCAAGCCGATCGAGGAGAAATTGGACGATCTGGCCGGGGTGTCGGTGCTCACCCTGAGCGAGGATGAAGTCGCCGCGATTCGTGAGGTCGGCAACAACAAGGGCTGCATGACCTTGAAGGGCGGGAATCCCGAGTATGAGGGCGACCCGGTGGCGGACCGCTGGGAATTGAATCCGGACCTGGCCGGCGTGGGCGAAACCTGGGGCATCAAGCCGGACGTGGACCTCGCCTGCGTCCATTGATTGTGAACAAGCTGCTTTTCACCGGCGAGGCGTGCAAGACGGAGTTGTTGGTCGTGCTGCTGGAAAAACACGGCATCGCCGCGTTTGAAGAGCACGTGAGCCCCGAGCTTCGGGAATTTGAGGACGAATTCAATCGCGAGACGCGCGTGTTCGTGCCGGATGGAGACTACGCGAAGGCGAGGGAGCTGTTTTTCGAGGATTCGGGCGGGGAGATTTGAAATCGATCTTTACAAGCGACTCCGCATCGGGCAGAAATCCCGCCTTTTATGAGCGCATTTCTTCAATCCTTTTTCAGCAACGACATGTTCTGGAGCTTCTTCGCGATGCCCATCGGTCTGATGACCTGCTTTACGCCGATTGTGATCGTCTGGGTCCTTGAAGGCGGGGGCAACGAGAAATCCGGGAAGAAATAGCCGCCTGTTGGTTCACTTTAAGAAAGCCGTCCCAATCGGGACGGCCTTTTTTTTGCCCTGACAAAGCGAAGGAGAAGACCAGAATGCGGCATGCGATCCCGAGTCTTTCCCGTTCTCATCCTGGCGGTCTGGCAATTTGGTTCCACCGCATTCGCGGCGTTGGATCCTCACGACAAGTCCGGCGTTCCCCTGGAGGCGGACACTTCCGATGCGCGGTTGGCGAAGGTCGTGTTGTTGGCGGGCGATCCGAGCAGCAAGCCTTTGGGGCATGAATACTTTGCCGGGTGCGCCCTGTTCGCGGACCTGCTCAAGCAGACTCCGGGCGTGCATCCTGTGATCGCCTGGGGAGGCTGGCCGGTGAATGAGGCCATCTTCGACAATGCCCGCTGCGTGGTCTTCTACATGGACGGCGGCGACAAGATGCCGTTCCTGGACGATCGCCGCTGGGCGCTGTTGAGGGGGCTGGAGGCGAAGGGGACGGGGATGGTGTTCCTGCACCAGATGATCGACTTCCCGGAATCACGGCGTGAGGAGGCAATCTCCTGGCTGGGAGCCGTGTTTGAGAACGGCGTCGGCGGACGCGGGCACTGGGAATCGACGTTTGAGGCCTTTCCCGAACATCCGGTCGCGCGGGGGCTTGAGCCTTTCTCAATCAACGATGGCTGGCTGTATGGACTGCGGATGGCGCCGGACTCAGGGAAGCGGTTGACGCCTGTTCTCACGACCGTGCCCCCGGCCAGTTCCCGGGCGTCGGAGGCGTCGAAACGGAACGCGGGGCGCCGCGAGATCATCGCGTGGACCTACGAGCGAGCGAATGGCGGACGCAGTTTTTCCTTCTCCGGGGCAGACTGGCATCCCAACTGGGCGGTGGAAAGCGTCCGGCGGGTGACGATCAATGGCATCCTCTGGGCGGCGGGAATCGATGTGCCAAAAGGGGGCGCTCCGGTCGCTGTGGCGGCGGGGGCGTTGGAGCGCAAGCTGGACCGGAAGGCGAAGGCCTCCAAGGCGGTCGGGACGAGGCTCAACCCCAATCTCAAGTATCTTGCGCCCGCGTCCATGGACGGGATCACGCTCGACGATCTTCAGGGCGAGGTGAAGGGGACCTGGACGGGATCGACAGCGGCGGGGCCGGTCATCGTGGGGCGCAACTATCTGCACGACGCCAACAAGAACAAGGGCGCCTGCTCGATCGTGTTTCGGCCGGTGATCCCGAAGGCCGGCGAGTATGAGATCGTTCTCTACGCCCAGCCGCATTCCAATCGCGCGCCGGAGGTTCCCGTTGTCGTGTCAGTGGATGGAAAGACAGTGGGCAGCGCGTCGGTGAATCAAAGGGACATGACGAGCGGGGCGCGTCATGTGATCGGGAGGTTTGCTCTGCCCCGCGGAGGGGGCGTCGCAATCCGGATCGACAACGAGGGGACGAAGGGCGTGGTGGTCGTGGACGCGCTTCAGCTGGTTCCGGTGAAGTGACGCGTCATTTCTGTTCTTGAAGCCGGGCAGGGCATCGGCAACTCTCCGGGCTCATTTCCATGTCAAAGAAAGCATTGATCACCGGCATCACCGGACAGGACGGCTCTTATCTGGCGGAACTTCTGCTGGAAAAGGGGTATGAAGTGCACGGCATCATCCGTCGCGCCAGCACCTTCAACACCGGGCGGTTGGACACCATCTATCAGGACCCGCATACGGACGACCGGCAGTTGCACCTGCATTACGGGGATCTTGCGGACGCCAGCGCGCTGGCCAGGTTGATCGGGAGGATCGGCCCCAACGAGATCTACAACCTGGCCGCGCAGAGCCATGTGCGGGTGAGTTTCGACAGCGCCGAATACACGACCGACATCACGGCGACAGGGGCGGTGCGGTTGTTGGAGGCCATCCGGGAGACAGGAGTGGAGGCGCGCTATTATCAGGCCTCGTCGAGCGAGATGTACGGGAAGGTGCAGGAGATTCCGCAGAAGGAGAGCACGCCTTTCTATCCGCGCAGTCCCTACGGCTGCGCGAAGGTCTACGCCTATTGGATCACGACCAACTACCGGGAATCCTACGGCCTGCACGCCAGCAACGGCATCCTGTTCAATCACGAGTCCCCGCGGCGCGGCGAGACCTTCGTGACGCGCAAGATCACCCGCGCCCTGGCCCGCATCAAGGCGGGGCTCCAGGACAAGATCTTCCTGGGCAATCTCGACGCCAAGCGCGACTGGGGCTTCGCGAAGGAATACGTCGAGGCCATGTGGCTGATGCTGCAGCAGGAGGAGCCGGACGACTACGTGATCGCGACAGGCGAGACGCATTCCGTTCGGGAGTTCCTCCAGGTGGCGTTCGAGCATGTGGGGCTCAATCACGAGGATCACGTGGCTTTCGATGAACGCTACCTGCGCCCGGCCGAAGTGGAACTGCTGGTCGGGGATTGCTCGAAGGCGAAACAGAAGCTGGGCTGGGAGCCGAAGACGAAGTTCGAGGACCTGGTCAAACTGATGGTGGACGCCGACATGAAGGAACTGCAGGACCAGATGGCCGGCGTGGTCAAACCCGATTTGCGCGATTGAATTCCGAATGCCGCCGCCTCGACGGCCGGCGGCCCGTGTCATCATGCCTACAGCGCTCATCACCGGGATCACGGGGCAGGACGGCTCCTATCTCACCGAGTTGTTGCTGGGGAGGGGGTATGAGGTTCACGGCGTGGTGCGCCGCACGAGCAGCCTGGAGCGCTCGCGCCTGAGCGGCCTCTACCAGGATGAGGCGATCTATGGGAAACGTCTGTTCCTGCACTACGCCGACCTGGATGATCCGACGACGCTGAGGCGCGTTCTGCTGAAGGTCGCGCCGGATGAGGTCTACCACCTGGCCGGGCAGAGTCATGTGGGACTGAGTTTCGAGATTCCCGAATCGACCTGCGAGCTGACCGCCATGGGGACGCTGCGGTTGCTGGAGATGATCCGCGACATGGATTCGCCGGCGCGGTTCTACCATGCCTCGAGCAGCGAGGTGTTCGGCCGGCCGGCGGGGGCGCCGCAGAACGAGGAGACCCCCTTTGCGCCGGTGACGCCCTATGGTTGCGCCAAGGCATTCGCCACCCGGATGACGGCGATCTACCGGGAGAGTTTCGAGCTGTTCGCGGTGAACGGGATCATGTTCAACCACGAATCGCCGCGGCGCGGGGAGAATTTCGTCACCCGCAAGATCTGCCGCGCGGCTGCGGAGATCAAGGCGGGCCGCAGGCACGAACTCACGCTGGGCGATCTGTCGGCGCAACGCGACTGGGGCTATGCCCCCGATTACGTGAAGGGCATGTGGCTGGCGCTGCAGCACGATTCGCCGGAGGACTTTGTCTTCGCCACGGGCGGGTTACACAGCGTCCAGGATGTGGTCGAAGCCGCGTTTGAGGCCATGGATCTGGAATGGGAGAAGTGCGTGCGCAGGGATTCGCGGTTCATCCGTCCGGCGGAACCGACCGCCCTGGTCGGCGACGCCTCCAAGGCGAAACATCTGCTCGGATGGGCTCCGGAGAAGCCGTTCGAGGCGTTCATCGCGGAGATGACCGAAGCGGAGTTTGCCGCCCTGCAGACCGGTTGACGGGGCTTCGCCTCCCGCGTCAGAGCCGGAGTTCGCGCTGACGCTCCTCAAACTCCCCGCAGACCCGCCGGACGCCTTCTTCGAGCGGGATGTCGGGCCGCCACCCGATGGCGAAGAGTTTCGAGCAGTCCAGCAACTTGCGCGGCGTCCCGTCGGGTTGGGAATCGTCCCATTCGATTTCCCCCTCGAATCCAACGATGCGTTTCACGAGTTCGGCCAGCTGCCGGATGGAGACCTCGTCGCCGGTTCCGATGTTGACGAACCCGTCGTCGGAGTAATTCTCCATCAGGAACAGGCAGGCTCCGGCGCAGTCGTCGGCGTGAAGAAACTCACGGAGGGGGGAGCCGGTGCCCCAGCAGACCACGGAACGAGCCCCGGATTCCCGGGCCTCATGGAACTTGCGGATGAGCGCCGGCAGGACATGCGACCCCTGCAGGTCGTAGTTGTCATTGGGGCCGTACATGTTGGTCGGCATCGCGGAGATGAAGTCGCAGCCGTATTGCCGACGATACGCCTGACAAAGCATGATGCCGGCGATCTTGGCGATGGCGTACCACTGGTTGGTCGGCTCCAGGGGGCCCGAGAGCAGGAGGTCCTCGGTCATCGGTTGCGGCGCCTCGCGCGGGTAGATGCAGGAGCTTCCCAGAAACAGCAGCTTCCTGACGCCGGCGTGACGGGCGGAGGATATGACGTTGTTCTGGATCGACAGATTCTGTTCGAGAAAATCCGCGGGGCGATCGTTGTTGATGCGGATGCCTCCGACCTTGGCCGCCGCCAGAAAGACGTATTCGGGTTTCTCCGTCTCGAAGAAGCGGCGGGTCGCCTCGGGATCGAGGAGGTCCAGCTCCGCTCTCGTCCGGCCGAGAAGATTCCGGAATCCCCGGCTTTCAAGCGCGCGCCAGATGGCGCTGCCGACCAGTCCGCGATGGCCGGCGACGTAGATTCGGGATTCCGGGTTCCATGACATAGGCGCGGCATTTAAGCCCGGCGGCGGCGGCGGAGCAAGTCCCCGGCCCCGATTTTGCGATCCGGGCCGCGAAGTCGGAATCTCCGGGGATCAATTTGCTTGTGTGTCGAGGCTTCCTCCCGCAACTAAGGGCCTCCATTTTTGGAATGCCATGGGTCGGTCATGCTTGTCGTCTATACAGTCACCATCTTCCTGAGCGCGGTCCTGCTGTTTGTCGTGCAGCCGATGTTCGCGCGGATGATCCTGCCCCTGCTCGGCGGATCTCCCTCGGTCTGGAACACGGCGATGCTGTTTTACCAGGCGGCCCTGCTGGGCGGTTACGCCTATGCGCACCTTTCCACGCGAAGGCTGGGGGTCCGCAGACAGGCCGTCTGCCACCTGGTCCTGTTGGCGGTCGTGATCCCGGCCCTCCCTTTCGGAATTCCGGATGGTTGGACGCCGTCCGGGAGCAACCCGACCTGGTGGTTGCTGGGCGTCATGGCGGCGACCGTGGGACTGCCCTTCTTTGTCGTCTCCTCGACCAGTCCCGTGGTGCAGCGTTGGTTTGCCTCGACAGGCCATGTCTCAGCCGCGGATCCGTATTTTCTCTATGCGGCGAGCAATGTGGGGAGTCTGCTGGCGTTGCTGGGGTATCCGTTCCTGCTGGAGCGTTGGATCGGACTGCGGGATCAGACCCTGTTCTGGACGGCGGGCTATGTTGCGTTGGTCGCGCTCATGGCGGCATGCGTCTGGTTCGTGTTCCGGGGGACGACATCGGAGCGGGAAACGGAGGCGGAACGGGCCGGCCCGGTCAAAGCCGAAGAACTGGGGGGCTGGCGGCGCGCGCGCTGGGTGGCCCTGGCCTTTGCGCCGTCCAGCCTGATGCTCAGCGTGACCTCATACCTGTCCAGCGAGGTGGCCTCGGCCCCGCTGCTGTGGACGCTGCCGCTGACGTTGTATCTGCTCACCTTCGTCCTTGTTTTTGCCCGGATCAGCTGGCTTTCGCACGAGGTGATCCTGCGGGCCTTCCCGATCGGGGTGACGGCCCTGACGCTGTTGTTGACCATGCGCGCGACGAACCCGTTCTTTCTCATGGCGTTCGTTCATCTGGCGGTGTTTTTCGTCACCGCCATGGCCTGTCACGGCGGGTTGGCGCGGGACCGCCCCTCCTCGGGACGGCTGACCGAGTTCTATCTCTGGATGTCGGTCGGCGGGGCGCTGGGGGGCGGGTTCAATGCGAGGGTGGCGCCGGCGCTGTTCGATTCGTGTGTCGAATATCCCCTGGTGATGGTGGCCGCCTGCCTGCTGGTGATGCCGTCGGCGGCAAAGGGCGGGGCGCGTGATTCGAAACTGATGACCGCGACATTGCCGGTGTGTCTGGGGGCGATCACGCTTCTGTTCATCTGGTTTGTTCCGCCTCTCTTTCCCGCGGCGTCATCGGCCGTGCACGCTGCGGTGTTTGGTCCGCCCGTCCTGCTGGGCTACTTCCTGTCGGAACATCGCGTCCGGTTTGCCGCCGGAGTGGCGGCCGTCTTTCTCGCGTCCGGCTTCTACGTCGGCGAGACCGGTCGCACGCTGTTCTCCGACCGCAGCTTCTACGGCGCGCATCGGGTGACCGAGAGTCCGGATGGTCGCTTCCGCCTGCTGGTGCACGGGACCACGGTTCACGGGATGCAGCGGGTCGAGAACGAGGATCTGCCGATGCCGTTGAGCTATTACTTTCCAACCGGTCCGGCGGGGGAGTATTTTTCACGGTTCCGCAGGCAACTCAAAGGTCCGGTGGGCGTGGTCGGCATGGGGGCCGGTTCGTTGGCGTCCTATGGCAAGAAGGGGGAGGAGTGGACCTTCTTCGAGATCGATCCGGTGGTTGCGGAGCTGGCCGGGGACTCGGGCTACTTCAGTTATCTCGCAAAGTCGCCGGCGAAGGTCAGCGTCGTTCTAGGCGACGGACGCCTTTCCTTGTCGCGGGAACCGGACGGGCGATTCCAGTTGTTGATTGTCGATGCGTTCAGTTCGGACGTGATACCGATGCACCTGTTGACGCGGGAGGCCTTTGCGATCTATTCGTCGAAACTGCGGGAGGACGGCATGATCCTGTTCCACATTTCCAACCGGCACTTTGACCTGAAGCAGAAGCTGGCGGATCTGGCCATCGACGCCGGGTTGATCTGTTATTATCGCGAGGGCCGAGGGTTCGGGGCTGTGGAGAGAAGGGCGGGGAGAGATCCGTCGGAGTGGATGTTGATGGCCCTGCGGCAGCGGGATTTGCGGCCCATCGCCCGCAGCCTCGAATGGATCCGCATGGTGGAACCCAGCGGGATCGAACCCTGGACCGACGATCGGTCGAGCCTGTTGGACGTGGTTTTTCAGGATTGATTCCCGGAAATGTCCTCAAGATAGGCATAATTGACCGCAAAAAGGGCGGAGAGAGTTTATTTAATATTTGACAATGGCGCCAAGTCTGCTAGTGAATGTGCCAGTTGTGGTTGGCAAGAGACAATCAGTGAACGCAAATCGAACTAATACTAACCCGTCTCTTGTCGTGTTCACGCCGCAGCGCTGAAAGGAAAGCAACATGAAACTGAACACCACCAAAAAGTCCGGCTTCACGCTCGTGGAAATCATGATCGTTGTGGCAATCATTGGTCTGTTGGCCGCGATCGCGATCCCGAACTTCGTGAAAGCGCGCAAGACGGCCCAGAAGAACTCCTGCGTGGCGAACCTGAAGCAGATCGACGGTTCCAAGCAGCAGTGGGCGATCGACGAGAAGAAGGGCGGAAGCGACACGCCGGCGAAGACCGAGCTGTATGGCACTGACAAGTACCTGAAGCTTGAGCCGAGCTGCCCGCTGTCCGGTTCCTACTCCATCCAGAACGTGGCGTCGAACCCGACCTGCAACCTGGCGGGCACCGAAGGCCACTCCCTGCAGTAAGCGGATTCCCGCAAGTTTCACAGCCCGGAGCATTGCTCCGGGCTTTTTTTGTTTACATTGGCGCCGTTGATGCGTTTCTCATGGGGCGAGGCAATCAGCGCTTGCGGTCGTCAGCATGGCGTATTAGGCTGCCCAAGAAGAAGACATGAAGTTGTGCCTGAAGACATAGGGAAGACGGGGGTTTGCCTTGATCGAGGTCATGGTGGTGACGGCGATTGTCGCCTTGCTGGCGTCGATCGCGATTCCCAATTTTGTGAAATCCCGCGAGGCGGCGCGTCGCAACGCCTGCATCAAGAATCTGAAGACGATCGACGAGGCGAAGCATCTTTGGGGCATTGAGAACGCCAAGAACGAGACTGCCACGGCCGGGCGCAGCGATTTGATCGGGACGGACAAGTATATCAAGCAGATGCCCATCTGCCCGTCGAACGGGAGTTACAGCTTCAAGAATCTGACCGAGACCGCCCTTTGCACGGTGGAAGGGCATTCCTACTGATTCGAGTGATCAGGAGGGGGAATTGCCCGAATTCCCTGCGGTTGTTTTTTCGTTGTGTGGGTCGTCGCGACTGACCCCGCCTTTCCTCTTTCCCGTCCCAAGCCAGAGCCCGCCGCAAATCGCCGCGGTCAGAAGTGAGGCGATGGCCCCCGGCGCGAACCCGCGGTCCCGGTATTCCATTCGAACCGTTGATTCTCCGGCGGGAACGGAGAGCGCCTGAAAGGCATGGTTGGCCCGCCAAACGGGTTGGCGCCGTCCGTTCACTTCAGCAGTCCATCCCGGATGATGCGACTGCGCCAGCGTCACCAGGGTCGGGTTCTTCGCACGGATGCGAAATTCGATTAGATCGGGAAGAAAGCGCAGTTCCTCGATCTCGGCGGCCCCTCCAGGCGGGAGCTGAGGCGGGGATTCATCTTCGAATGTGAGAAGGACTTCCGATCTCAGGTCTGCGTTGCCGGAGGAGATCAGCGAGAGCGATTCATCGATCGAAGCAATGCGCGGAGTGCGTCCTGCCGCGATCCAGGGCGAGGGGGAGGCGCGTCGCCGCCATTGGGTGGCCATTTCGTGGCTGGTTTCGTGGGAGACCGCCAGAAAATCCGCCAGGTCGGTCGCGTCAAACTGATTGGTCCCATAGACCAGTCTTTGGATGGCGGCCTGCTCCCGCAACTGCAGGGTCGAGGACCCATTCAATTTTGGAATGTCGTCGAGGAGGTTCAGGTTGGACCAGAACGCCAGTCGCTTGCCCTGAAAATCCATGGTGGCGTTGGTGATTGTGCTGAGGAGGAAGATGCGCTCGGCGGCGGGGCTGAGCATCACCCGGGAGACGCCGGTGCGGGGGGCTTCCGCGCCGAACTCGTGGGCTTCTGCGGCAATGCCCGGGGTGAATTCCACGGCGCCGATGCGCGGATTCCAATGCGGCAGGTGGGTGGCGACATCGAGCGTCAAGATCGCGAGGGCGATGAATTGGAACCGGAGACGCTCGCGCGCCGCGGCTCTCTTGACCGCCGGCAGAATCACGCCTAGGAACGCCGCCAGAAAAACGGCCCGCCAAAAGGCGTTCTTCAAGGTTTCGGCTGGTTGATCGTAAGGGGCCGGTTGGGCTCGCATGAACCACCAGATCAGCAGCATGGCCAGGGCGGCCCCGACCCACCACAGCGCCAGTTTGCGCGCAAGGCGGCCGGGTTCCGTGACAGCCTGCGAGCGGAGCCAGTCCACGCCCTGCGCCGCGAGGAGCGGGAGCGCGAAGGTGAGCAGCATGAGGAACTTCACCGGATAGCGGGCGAAGCCAAGCTGCGGGGCGAGCTTCTTCAGGCCGAGATAAAGATACCCGTTTTCCCCCATGGCCAGCACAAGACTGAATCCGGCGATGACAGCCAGCACCCGGGCGCGGGGGGCGCGGCAGCGGAACGCGCCCCAGGCTCCCAGGCTCAAGGCCGCGATGCCGGTGTAGTAGGAGGCCAGCAGCGACTGTCCCTGTTGAAAGAAATCGCCCGTGTAGGTCTTGGCGTAGTGGAACAGCGGGACCAGGAGATTGGCGACGCCGTGCCAGGGCATCGCCCACTTCTCCGTCGTGAAATGAGAGTGGCGCTGCGACAGGGACAACAGTTCGAAAAAGGGGAGCAGTTGGATGGCCGAGAGTCCGGAAATCAACAGGATCACGGCCGAGCAACGGCGCAGTGTCGGAAGCGGCGCGAGGCCGCTCCCGTGGCTCAGAGCCTCCACCGTCAGCAATGCGACGATGGTCGCCCAGGTCATGACCATGAACTCGGGAACGCCGGACAGCATCTGCATGGTCCCTGCCAGCGCGGCGATCACCATCGCGCGTCCTCCATCCCGGCAGGCGCGTTCGACGGTCAGGGCCACCCAGGGAAGCCAGCCGAGAGCCACGGTGTAGTTGGGCCACTGCAGGCAGGACAGCGTAAACCCGTTGAATACAAAGATGCAGGCCGCGATGGCCGCCGGGAAGCCGGTTCCTTGTCGCGATGCGGCCAGTCGATACATGCCCATTCCGCCGAACCAAAGGTGGAGCAGACAGAACATGCCCAGCGACCAGGGCAGGGGCAGCAGCAGGTGGAAAAGGGAGAATGGATACAGGGTCATCGTTCCCCACTGGGCCATGAACGGCGCGCCGCAGTTGCTGTGCGCATTCCAGAAGGGGATGAAGTCCCCGGACCAGAAACGGTCGTGGTGATGCTGGATGACCGGATACCCCAGGACCCCGTAGTCCTTGAAATAGAAGGACCCGGTTCCCAGCGCGATATCCGGAAACAACGCCGCCAACGCGATCGCCAGGCCGATTCCGACGCGCCAAGGCGTGAACCAGGCGTCGATGCCTTCGTCGGAACTCGCGGTGGCGGTTGGAGGCTTGGCGGCGCTCATTCGGCGGCGGGCGGGTGGTTGGCTGGGGGGGCGGTTGCGCAATGTCTGCCTTTCGCCGCCGCGATCCAGGCGGCGATCAGCAGGGCGAGTGTGACACAGGACAGGATTGCGCCGAATCTGAATCGATTGTCCTCGTAGGTCACGAGAATCTCGTGGGAGCCGGACTCGCGGACCGGAATGGCCATGAAGGCGCCATTGGCGCGAAGGATCCGCTCCGGGCGGCCGTTCAGTGTCGCTCTCCAACAGGCGTAGTGCGCGCGCGCGATGGTGACGAGGGTCGGAGCCTCGGCGTGGAGTCGTATTGCGATCCGGTTTCGGTCGATGAGGACCGTGTCCAATCGGGGCGGTTCAGTTCCCGGAGATTCGCCGGAGCCTTGGAAGACGGATTTGAGCGTGTCGATGTCGTCCTCCGCGAATAGGGCGAAGCGGCGGGGATCGAAATCGTCGCCTGCCAGCAGCGCAGGGATGGCCTCCCGGGCGGCGATGCGCGGTTCCTGCACCGTTGTGACGAGGGGGAGGAAGGTGTTCCGCGGCGTCCAGTCAAAGATCTCACCGGGGCGGGTCGCCTGGCCGACGCCGAGAAAGTCGGCCAATCCCTCGGGCGTTTTGCCGGCCTGATAGAGGGCCACCCGGACCGCTTCCTCATGCGCCAGAAACAGCGGAAAATGCCCGTCGATGACCGGCGCGTTCTCGATCATGTTGGCGTTGGCCCAGAGCGCCGCCCGGTGAAGGAGGTGGCCCTGGGCCGGATCGGAAAGCATGGCGTCCTGCAATTTCTGGTGGGCTTCAAGACTGACCATGGCCCTGGCGCGCCCCGGGCTCGGACGGGGGACAAGGGCTTCGAGCGATTCGATTCCGGGCTCGAGAATGCTCCGGTCGACGCGCGGGTTCTGCGGCCGCGAGTGGGCGGCCAGATCGATCCAGACAGCGCCGATCATGACGCAGGCAGCGATCCATCGCGCGCGGTTGTCCGTCGCACGCAGCGCAGCGCGCGCGCCGAGGGCGAAAGCGGCGAAGAGTATCGCGCGCAGTGCGGCGTCCCCGGCGACGCGGGACCAGGGGATGTCGTTGACCTGGGAGAAACGGGCGAAAACCAGGGCGACGAGCAGCGCCGCGGCGACGGTCCAGGTTGTTGCGAGCCATGGGCGGCGTGCGGCCTTGTTCTCCAGCAGTTCCGCCGCGCCGAGGCCGGCGAGGAGCGGGAGGATGAGACAGACGGGGAAGACAAACTTGATCGGATAGCGCATGAAACCCAGCGGCGGAAACAGCGTTTTGGCGATCCCGTAGAACGGCGATGCCCCGCCCAGGGCAAGGACGAGGCATATCGCCGAAAAGCCGGCGAGAGCCAGGACGGCGGGCGTGCGAATCCGCCAGCAGCAGAAGGCGGCGAGGGCTACGACGGCGATGCCCGGGAAGTAGGAGGAAAGGACGCCTTGATCGTGCTGCAGCCAGACGCCGACGGGGGACTGGTAGGCATGGAACAGGGGCAGGATGAAGTTGGCCCAGCCTGTGCCGGGCATTTCCCAACCGCCGGAGTCGTAGGCCGCGCTGCGTTGGGAATGCTGCAGCAGTTCGAGGAACGGGAGGATCTGCGGCGCGGCCAGCGCCGAGATCAGCGCCACGACCCCCACGAAGCGGAGGATCATGGCCCGGCGGTTGCGGTCGGGGCCAGCCAGGTCTGTCAACCAGAGCGCGGTTACCGGCAGCCAGGTGGCGAGGATCATCTCCGGCGGGCCGGTCAGCATCTGCATGGCGCCGACCAGGGCCGCCAGCGTCAGGGGGCGGGCGCCGCCCTGACGCCAGGCGCGCTGCGCGGTCAGCATGACCCAGGGAAACCAACTGACGCAGGCGGTCGTCATGTGCCACATCAGGCAGCTTTGCGCGAAACCGCCGAATGCGAAGGCCGTTCCGGCGATGGCGGCCGCGACAGGATTGCCGGTCAGGTTTCGCGTCAGCGCGAACATGCCGAGCCCTCCCCAAAACACGTGCAGCAGGCAGAACACTCCCAGCGACCAGGACAGCGGCAGGAGCAGGTAGAACAGGGCCGGCGGGTAGAGGGCCAGACCGCTCCATTGCGCCAGAAAGGGGATGCCGCAGTTGTTCAAGGGATTCCAGAACGGAAGTTCTCCGTCCCAGAAGCACTCGCGTTGAAACTGGGCCAGGGGATAGGAGAAGAGCCCGTAGTCCCGGAAGACGAAGGTCCCGGCTCCGGTGAGGACATCCGGAAACAGGACGGCCAGCGCTAGGGCGAGGGCCGCGGCGAATCGACCGACGGTCAACGCGTCGCGCGGATCGTCGGGGCGGCGCGGGGCGTCGGAGACATTGGTTTGGGGCTTTGCTTTGTCCAACTGAGATCGGGCGCAGCCTATTCGGGGCGGGCGGGAAACAACAGCCGGTTTTGAGGCTCGCGTGAGCGGCCTGAATCGGCTATCCACCTTGCCCATGCCAGATCGTCAGGCGTTTTACGAAGAACGGGCGGCCGACAGGCCGAAGGAGAACGGCCGGTTTTACCATCGCCTGATCGAGTTCTATGCCGGGTTTTACATCCCGCCCGGGATGAAGGTCCTGGAGATCGGATGCGGCATGGGCGATCTGCTGGCGGCTGTCAAACCGGAGCGCGGCGTCGGCATCGACTTCTCGCCGACGGTGATCGGGATGGCGCGGGAACGGCACGAGGATCTGGAGTTTCATGTGGCGGACGCCGGTGAATGGGAGACGGACGAGACCTTCGATTACATCATCGTGTCGGACCTGGTGAACGACCTCACGGATGTCCAGGCCTTCCTCGAGCGCATCCGCGGGTTTGCGCATCCTGAGACCCGCCTGGTGGTGAACTTCTTCAACAATCTCTGGCGGCCGGTTCTGGCGGTTGCGGAAGCCGTTGGCGACAAGGCGGAACGGCCTCTGCAGAACTGGCTGTCCTACTTCGACGCGGCCAACCTGATGCATCTGGCGGGCTGGGAGGTGGTGAAGACGGACGCTCGAATCCTCTGGCCGGTGAAGACGCCGTTGATCGGCGGATTTCTGAACCGTTGCATCGCGCCGTTGCCGTTGCTCTGGCATCTGTGCCTCACCATCTTCATGATCGCCCGGCTGAAGCCGGAGGTGAGTCCAAAGAAGAATTACAGCTGCACCGTGGTGATCCCGGCGCGCAACGAATCGGGCAACATCGAGGACGCGGTGAAACGCACCCCGAAGCTCGGCAGCAGCACGGAGATCATCTTCATCGAGGGAGGTTCGTCGGACGACACCTGGGATGAGATTCAGCGGGTGAAGAAGAAATATCCCAAGGTGAAGATCCTCGCCATGAAGCAGGAGAGCAAGGGCAAGGGAGGCGCCGTGCGGGAGGCCTTTGCCGCGGCAAAGGGCGACATTCTGTTCATCCTCGATGCGGACCTCACCGTGCCGCCGGAGGACCTGCCCAAATTCTATGAGGCCATCCGGTCGGGGCGGGCGGAGTTCGTGAACGGCGTCCGCCTGGTCTATCCGATGGAGAGCGGCGCGATGCAGTTCTGCAACATGATCGCGAACAAGTTGTTCGGGCTGACCTTCAGCTGGTTGCTGGGACAGACGATCAAGGACACGCTCTGCGGGACCAAGGTGCTGTTCCGCAAGGACTACGAGAAGATCGCGGCGAACCGCAGCTACTTCGGCGACTTCGATCCCTTCGGCGACTTTGATCTCCTGTTTGGCGCGGCCAAACTGAACATGCGGATCCTGGATCTGCCGATCCGCTACCGCGCCCGGACTTACGGCGAGACCAACATCAGCCGCTGGAGTCACGGGTTGTTGTTGTTCCGCATGGTCGCCTTTGCCGCCAAGCGGTTGAAATTCCTGGGGTGAACGCCATGATTCCGTGCCGACCGGACAAGCCGACGCTCGGCGTCGTGATTCCCTGCTTCAACGAGCAGGCGGTTCTGCCTGAATTGATCGACGAGCTGAAGAAACTCGCCAATGTGGTCGCGAATCCGGTCTTCTTTCTGTTCGTCGACGACGGCAGCTCCGACCGGACGCCCGAACTGCTGGAGGAATTGACCGCAGGCGACGACCGCTTTGCCGCACTGAGATTTCCGCGGAACTTCGGACATCAGACCGCGGTGTCGGCGGGGTTGGCGCACGCGCGCGGCGATGTCGTGGCGGTGATCGACGCGGACCTGCAGGACCCGCCGCTGTTGATCGCCGACATGGTCGCGAAGTGGCGGGAGGGATTCGATGTCGTTTATGGCGTCCGCCGCAATCGCAAGGAGGGGCCCGTCCTGCGTTTCTGTTACTCGGCTTTTTACAAGCTTCTGAAAGGCATCGCGAACGTGGAACTGCCGTTGGATGCCGGCGACTTCTGCGTGATGGACCGGGCGGTGGTCGATCGGATCAACCGCATGCCGGAGCACAACCGCTTTGTGCGGGGCTTGCGGGGCTGGGCGGGCGGGCGACAGACCGGCCTGCCTTACGATCGGAGCGCCCGGGCGGCGGGCGAACCGAAATACTCGCTGATCAAGCTGTTCAATCTGGCGGTCGACGGTCTGGTTTCGTTTTCCTGGGCGCCGTTGCGGTTGGCGGTCTGGCTGGGGCTGGCCGCCTCGCTGGTGAGCTTTCTTTTGCTGGTCTGGGCCGTGGTCGCCACCGTGGTCACGGGCGACACGCCTTCAGGTTGGGCTTCCCTGGCCGTGATGGTCCTGTTTCTGGGAGGCGTTCAACTGATCGTGCTCGGCATCTTCGGCGAGTATCTCGGTCGGATCTTCGAGGAGGTGAAGAACCGCCCGCACTTCCTGATCGACGGGCGGTCGGGCTGGGTCGGGGACGAGGGCGGATCAGAAGCCGGCGAGACGCGTCCATGAAACAGGAGTACGCCGGTCAATACGCGGACCTGGAGCGCGGACACTGGTGGTTCCAGGGGAGGCAACGCATCCTCCGGCGATTGTTGCGACGCGAGGCGGATTGGAGCGCGCCCCGGAAGGTCCTGGAGGTCGGCGTCGGGCCGGGCGTGAATCTTTACAGCCTCTATCCGGACGGGGCGGAACTCATGGGGGTGGAACCGGAGCCGGAGAACGCGCGGATCGCCGACGGTTTGGGCGGGATCCCGGTCCATGAAGGAACGGTGGAGAAACTCCCGGACGCGGCGGCGGCCACGACCTTCGATATCATCACGATGTTCGACGTGCTGGAACATATCGAGGATGACCGGGCCGCGCTGGACATCCTGAAGGCGCGACTGAAACCCCACGGCCGGCTGATCCTGACCGTGCCGGCCTATCAATGGATGTGGGGCGATCACGACGGTGTGAATCACCATTTCCGGCGCTACACGCGCGGCGGGTTGAAACGCCTGCTGAAGGACGCCGGATTCGTCGTGAACCGCGCGACCTATTTCAATACCTGGCTGTTTCCTCCCATCGCCCTCGTGCGCCTGCTGGCGAAACTGGGCCCGCGGAAAAAGGCGGGGGCGGCGGTCGGCTCCGATTTCGACAAACCTTCCGGCATCCTGAACACGCCGTTGCGGTGGCTCTTCGCGAGTGAGTCGTTCTTCCTGACCTGGATGTCGTTTCCATTCGGCGTGTCGTTGTTTGTCGCCGCGAGAAAGGGGGATTCGTGAGCGCGGAGGAGCGGGAGCGGGAGGCGCAGATCGCGGCGCAGGTTGAACCGCGCGGCCGATGGCATTTTCTGCTGGTCGCGCTCGCCGGTTTTCTCGTCTATGCGGGCAGTCTGCAGAACGACTTTGTGTACGACGACCTTGTGGACATTCGCGAGGTGGACACGGTGTTCACACCGGGAGCCTGGCCGGAGATGTTCTACACCGCCTCCGCCCGCTTGTTCCGGCCGTTCAAATACCTGAGCTATCACGTCGACAATGCGATCTGGGGTTGGAAGCCGATGGGGTGGCATCTGGTGAATCTGTTCTGGCATGTCCTGACCTGCTGCCTGGTCCTGGCGTTCCTGCGGCGGGTCGGCCTGACTCGAATGGCCGCGCTCGCGGGAGGTGTCTGGTTCGCCGTGCATCCGGTGCATACGGAGGCGGTGGTGTGGATCAGTTCGAGAGCGTCGCTGCTTTCCACCGCGGCCCTGCTCGGAATCTGCACCGCCTATCTCAACTGGCGGGAGCGCGGGGACAATCGTTCGCTGGCCTGGCTGGCGGGCTGGGCCTTCTTCGGCTTCTTTTCCAAGGAGGACGCGCTGATGGCGTTCCCGATTTTGGGCGCAATGGAGTGGCTCGTGCTGTCGAAGGGCGGGTTCGATTTTCTCAAGCGGGAGGCGTTCTGGAAACCGGTCTTTGTCATGGCCCCGTTTGCCATCGTCTACGTTGTGCTGCGTCAGTCGATCCTGAGCGGACTGGCGCAGGGGGAGTGGGAGAACGGTTTCAGGGGTCTGGTCGCGACGCTGCCGGTGATTCTCGCGCGCTATCTGGGACAGTTGCTCTATCCGGTTTCAATGACGCTGGATCAACCGTTGGATTATGAAGCGGGATTTGGTCTGGCGTTCTGGTGCAGTTCGATCCTGGTTGTCGCATTGGTGGCGGTGATGTTCGTGCGCGGGGAATCGGCGCGGCGATGGAAGTTCTGCGTGGTCTGGTTCTTCGTGACCCTGGCGCCGGTGATGGGATTCATCCCGATCAATCAGCCGATCGCTGATCGCTTCCTCTACATGCCCAGCGTGGCGGCGGCGTTGGCTGTGGGGTGGGGATGGGAATGGCTGTTGAAGAGGCGGTTTTCGAACCGGGGGGCGGACAATCTGGCGGCCGGAGCGCCGGGCATCGCTCGGCATGAGCCATCAACGGACGCCACAGCCGAGCAATGCTCGGCGCTCCGCGGAGGCGGGGGGATTCTGCTCTCGCGGATTGCAGGCGTGGCTTTCGGCAGTTTCCTGATCGCCTACGCCATTGGCTCGGTTTCCTACACGCGCGTCTGGAAGGATGAGCCGACCCTCTGGGCTCACGCCGTGGAGAAGAATCCTCGGTCCTATCGAGGCTGGCTCAATCTCGGCGTTCTGGCCAACAACAAGGGCGATTTTGCGGAAGGGTTGCGGTTGATCGACAAGGCCCTGGAAATCCGGTCGGGCTATGTCGAGGCCAGGGTGGCGCGGGCTTATTCCCTGGGCGGACTAGGGCGTCACGCCGAGGCGGAGATCGTCTATCGGGAAGCATTGGCCGTTCATCCTGACAACACGATCTGGATGAACCTCCTGGCCTACACGCTCCAGCAGACCGGGAAGCAAGGGGAGGCGATGGCCATCTACGAGCACATCTTCGAATTGCGGCCCAACTATGTGGATGCCCGCGAGGCCGCCGGGTTGTTGGCGGTCCGCTTCGGCGACCTGGACGCCGCCATTGAGCATTGGGAAATCGCCCTGAAACTGGATCCTGCGCGCGAATCCATTCGCCGCAATCTGGAAACCGCCCGTGCGGAGAAGGGCGGGCGGTAGCAATGGGCTCGAGCTCACGGGAGCCAAGGGCAAGTCTCTGCGAAACCACCCCGATTTCCTGCTCCTCCGCTACGCGGGAGCACGAAATATCCCCTCCCGAGAGGGGACCTTTAGTGATTCAAATCCCCAACGCCGTCTCAGCGTCGCCGAAGTGGTGGAGGTGGAGGCCCATGCGGTCCATGAGGGCGAGGTGGAGGCGGCAGAGCTTGCGGTTGGATTCC
>JAYPEY010000005.1:0-14458 GCA_038126035.1 Verrucomicrobiales bacterium
AAGACGCAGGTCGGAACTACGGAACATGCGGAATACTCTGAACTCGAGACAGGAAGACTACAGAACGTCCAATTTGGGAGTGGGTTTCGCAGTTCAGCAGTTTGAATGGAGATTCCCCAAAACGAATTCGTTTATCCGTGGGTCGGCTTTGCCATCCGCGGGGAATATCGGAGTCTTCGACTCCCTTCGGCGCTACTTTTTCGGCCAGCCCTTGTTCTCCCACCAACCGACGCGGGGGATGAAATCAGCCTCCAGAAACTCCGCGTGCTGACGGTCGCGGTTGGGAATGCCCTTCTCCCTCAGCGACTGCATCTGCTCCGCATGGGCCTGTGCGTTCCAATTGGGGTTCTTCGTCGGAAAGCGCGCGCCGACATCCTTCTGCCAGGCCTTGATCCGCTTGAGCATGGCGGCCGCGCGTTCGGGATGCTCGACCGCGAGATCGCGCTGTTCGCCAAGGTCGCGGGCGACATGATACAGTTCGGAGCGACCATCCTCGAAGTAGTGGATGAGTTTCCAGTTGTCATGAAGCATGATGGCGGAGGGTTCGCCGCCCTGGTTACCGTAATGCGGGTAGTGCCAGAACAGGGGGCGATCCTTCAGCGTTCCGCCCTTGAGGACAGGCGCCAGACTGACGCCATCCTTGTGCTGCTCCGGCATCAACGGAACGCCGGCGATATCCAAAATTGTCGGATAGAAATCCGTTCCCGTGGCCGGAACATCCGTGCGCGTCCCCGAGGTCACTCCGGGCCACTTGATGTAGTAAGGCTGACGCACGCCGCCCTCCCATTGCCGGCCCTTGCCGCCGCGAAGGGGCAGGCAACTGGTGGCAAATCCATCGCCCGAGGAAACGCCGCCGTTGTCCGAGGTGAAGATCACCACGGTGTTGTCGGCCAGCCCGTGCTTGTCCAGGGCCTTCAGCGCGTGACCGACGCCTTCATCCATCGCCTCCATCATGCCGGCGTAGACCGGATGATCCTGCGCCTGCCGGACCTCTTTCGTTCGATCCAACCGGAAGCGAGGCTCGTCGCGCTGGATCAACCCCATGCGCTTGGCTTTGGCCTGATATTTCCTCCAACGCTTCTCGCTGCATTGAATGGGGCCGTGCACGGAGTAGAAGGACAACATCGCGAAGAAAGGCCTGTCCTTGTGGTCGCCGATGAACTTCGCGGTCTCTCGACCGAGTCGGACCGGCAGTTCCTCGCCCTGCGGACCATCCTCCAATGCAGGATTCCGATAGGGCGGGAAGTAGCCCCCCGGAGGCGTGCCCGCGATGTGGCCGCCCTTGTTGATGTCGTAACCCTGATCCTCCGGACCGTGGCCATCATGGCCCAGATGCCACTTGCCGGCGAAGAATGTCGTGTAGCCGTGCCCCTTCAACGCCTCGGCGATCGTGATCTCGCCCAGCTTCATCTCCATTTCATAGCGCGCCGGCAGGAGCTTCGTGTTGCGGTTCCACTTGTCCGGCTGGTTGCGCCCCGCCGTGCCGCCGATGTAATCCGTGATGCCCAACCCGGCCCGGGCGGGATACTTGCCGGTCTGGATCGCCGCGCGAGACGGACTGCAGACCTGGCAGGCCGAATACCCGTTGGAGAACCGCATGGCCTGGCTGGCGATGCGGTCGATGTTCGGCGTCTCGTGAAAGGCGCTCCCCTCGCAACTCATGTCCTGCCGGCCCAGGTCATCAACAAGGATGAAAAGGAAGTTGGGTTTCCTGTCCGCGGCCTGCGCAACGGAAACGGCGGCAAGGAGGACGGCGGCAGCGAGGAGGGCTGAGGGTGTTTTCTTCATGGTTGAGCCGCGAAAGTTAATGAACGTCGTCGATTTTCTCAACCGGGGTTTTCTCCTGCATTTGATTCTTGGAATGAACCAGCCAGCGGAGCGCCGGGCATTGCTCGGCCCAGGCGTGGATCGGCAGCCAAAGCCGGGCAATGCCCGGCGCTCCAACACGCGATAATGCGTGAATTCGCCCGACAGGCGCCCAACTCCGCGGCATTGAATCACAATTCTTCGCAATCCGGATTTGATCGACGCCCCCGGTCGCGGTAATGATCGCCCATGCAGATCTTGGGCGTCATTCCCGCGCGACACGCTTCCACCCGGTTCCCCGGCAAGATGCTGGCCCCGATCGCCGGCAAACCCCTCATTCTCCACGTCGTCGAACAGGTCAGAAAGGCCGCCTCCCTCAGTGACGTCATTGTCGCAACCGACCACGAGTCGATTCTTGAATGCGTCCGGGGGCATTGCCGCGTGGAGATGACCCGGCCGGACCACCCCAGCGGTTCCGACCGCATCGCCGAGGTCGCCCAACGCAATGAGTGCGACGCCATTGTCAACGTCCAGGGGGACGAGCCCCTGATCGATCCGGCGGTGATCGATCTGGTCGCCGGACGGCTGCAGGACAGCGAAATGTCGACCGCAGCGACGCCGATTCGCGATGCGGGGGAGTATTCGGACCCCAATTCGGTGAAAGTCGTTGTCAACGCCGCGGGCCGGGCCCTATATTTTTCGCGTCGAACGATTCCGTATGTGCGCGATGCCGCCGACAGCCCGGTTGAAGAGCAGTTGGCGGCGTTTCCATTTCTGAAGCACCTCGGGATCTACGGCTATCGTCGCGAGACCCTGCTGCGACTGGTTTCGTTTCCGGTCTCGCCGCTCGAAGAAGCGGAGCGCCTAGAGCAGTTGCGGGCGTTGGACAACGGGATCCCCATTGCGGTGGCGCAGGTGGACTACCAGGCGATCGGGGTCGACACGCCCGAAGACGCGGCGAGGGTCGAGGCATTGTTGCGGGAGAAAGAACAGAGCGAATGAGCGCGAAAAAGAACACGAAGTATATTTTTGTCACGGGCGGGGTGGTGAGCTCGCTCGGCAAGGGACTGACCGCGGCGTCGTTGGGCACGCTGCTGGAGAACCGCGGACTCAAGATCGCGCTGCAGAAATTCGATCCCTACCTCAACGTCGACCCCGGGACAATGAGCCCCTACCAGCACGGCGAGGTCTACGTGCTCGACGACGGCGCCGAAACGGACCTCGACCTCGGCCACTACGAACGCTTCACCAGCACCAAGCTCGGCCGCATCAACAATCTCACCAGCGGCCAGGTCTACCAGAACGTCCTCGATCGCGAGCGCCGCGGCGACTACCTCGGCAAGACCGTGCAGGTCATCCCCCACGTCACCGACGAGATCAAGCAGCGCATCAGGGACATCGCCGCCAAGTCCAAGGCCGATGTGCTGATCACCGAGATCGGCGGCACCACCGGCGACATCGAGGGACTCCCCTTTCTCGAGGCCATCCGCGAATTCGCGCTCGATGTCGGCCCCGACAACGCCATTTTTGTCCATGTCACCTTCGTCCCCTTCATCAACGCCGCCGGCGAGTTGAAGACCAAGCCCACGCAACAATCGGTCGCCAAATTGAGGGAGATCGGCATCGCGCCACAGTTCCTGGTCTGCCGTTGCGAACACGCGCTCAACAAGGAACTGCGGCAGAAGATGTCGATGTTCTGCAATGTGCCCTACGAGCACGTGATCGAGGAGCGCGATGTGGAGCACAGCATCTACGAGGTGCCGCTGATGCTCCAACGCGAGCGCCTGGATGAGCTGATCTGCAGCCAGTTGAAGATCGACGCCCCAGAGGCCGACATGGAGCACTGGCAGGAGATCATCCGCAAGATTGTCGCGCCCCAACACCGCGTCCGCATCGGCGTGGTCGGCAAATACATCGAACTCAACGACGCCTACAAGTCCGTCTACGAGGCGATCGGCCACGGCGGCGTCGCCAACGACTGCGGCGTGGTGATCGACAAGATCGAGTCCGAGGACATCGAGAAGCACGGCGCCGCGAAAGCGCTGGAGCGGGTGGGCGGCATCCTGGTGCCGGGCGGCTTCGGCGACCGCGGCACGGAAGGCAAGATCCTGGCCGCGCAATACGCCCGCGAGAACGGCCTGCCTTATCTTGGTCTCTGCCTGGGCATGCAGATCGCGTGCATCGAGTTCGCCCGGAATGTGCTCAAGCTGAAGAGCGCAAATTCGCTGGAGTTCAACGAGAACGCCCGCAATGCCGTGATCGCGCTGATGGATGAACAGCAGAACGTCACCCGCAAGGGAGGCACCATGCGACTCGGCTCCCAACCCTGCAGGATCAAGGGCGGCACCCTCGCCGCAAGACTCTACGGCGCCCCCAAGATCATGGAACGCCACCGCCACCGCTACGAATTCAACAACAAGTTCAGGGAACGCTACGAGGAGGCCGGCATGGTCTTCAGCGGCACATCGCCAGACAACTCCCTGGTCGAGATGGTGGAGATCCCCGATCACCCCTTCTTCATCGCCTGCCAGTTCCATCCGGAGTTCCTCAGCAAGCCGAACCGCCCGCACCCGCTCTTCAAAGGCTTCATCGCCGCCGCTCACGAGCGCATGCATCACAAGGCTTTGTAGGGTCAGTTGTCCGTTGTCCGTTGCATGTCGCTCCGGACAGATTTCGGACGGTCACTCAAGACCGGACAATTCGTGGTTGTGGCAGGCAAATGCGCCTTGAGCCACGGACGACTGACAACGGACCACGGACCAGGTCGATGACCTATCAAGAAGCCATCCAGTTCCTCTACGACCTCCAGTTGTTCGGGGCCAAGCTGGGGTTGGAGAATCCGCGGATCCTGGCGGAACTGGCGGGCAATCCGCAGGAGCGACTGCGCTTCATCCATGTCGCCGGCACGAATGGAAAAGGCTCCAACTGCGCGATGTTGGACAGCGTGTATCGCAAGGCGGGGCTGAAGGTCGGGCTGTTCACCTCGCCGCATCTGGTCAGCTTTCGCGAGCGGATCCGAGTCGACGGGGAGAGGATTCCGGAGGCTGCGTTGATCCGCGAAGTGGAGGAAATGCAACGCCTGCTCAAGGAGTTCCCCGGTCCAAACCACCCGACCTTCTTCGAAGTCGTCGTCGTGTTGGCCCTGCGCTGGTTTGCGCGGAACGAGTGCGATCTCGTGATCTGGGAAACCGGGCTGGGCGGGCGGCTCGACGCGACCAACATTGTGACGCCCTTGGCCAGCGTGATCACCAATGTCTCGCTCGATCACCAGAAATGGTTGGGAAACAGCGTGACTGAGATTGCCCGCGAAAAGGCCGGCATCATCAAGCCCGGCGTCCCCGCGTTCACGGCGGCGGAAGATGCGGATGCATTGAACGTGATCCGCGAGGCGGCCGAAGCCGCCAACGCGCCGCTGACCACGACAATCGGAGCGCCGAGCATTGCTCGGCATCAGCCTCCGACCAGCGCCCCGGCCGAGCAATGCTCGGCGCTCCAGAATCTCGCATTGCCCGGCCCGCACCAACGCCTGAACGCCCGACTTGCCGCCGCCGTCATCAACGGCCTTCAAAACACAATCCCGGTCGATGCAGGCGCCCTCGCGTCCGGCCTCCAGGAAGCCCGCATCGCCGGACGCTTTCAGAAACTCAAGTCCCCCGCAGGCGAAACCGTCATTCTCGACGGCGCCCACAACGAAGCCGGCATCGACTCGCTCCTGTCGACGCTGGCGGAGGAATACCCGACACGGAAGCCGGCCTTCGTGCTGGGAATGCTCGACGACAAGGCTTGGCCTGCCATGTGCGCGACACTCGCAAAGGCGGCTTCGCGCATCATCCTCGCCCCGGTGGCCAGCGCGCGTTCGGCGGACGCAAATGCCCTTGCCGCAGCCTGTCGTGAGGCCAATCCCGATATCGAAGTCACCGTCGCTGAAAGTCCGGCCGCCGCGTTGCAGGAAGCCGCGGATCAACCGCTGGTTGTCGCGACAGGTTCGCTTCACTACCTCGGTGAAGTCATGGAGGCTCTGGACCTGGAAACTTCCACAGAAACCGGGGAACGGGGCCTGAACGAATACAAGGCGATCGGAAACGATTGAACAACCCGGCCGCGACATTCGTCGGTCGCTGTTGTATTCAGGATCCGCCTTGGCGCCATGACCTCAATTTCAACCACGGAATGCACGGAATACGCGGAATGAAAGACACAAGGAGCTGTCGCCGCTTTCCGCCTTTGTTTTCAGTATGTTCCGCGTCTTCCGTAGTTCTCTCCTCTTTCAAGGTTGATCAATCAGAAGCCCGATCCCAGACTTCGCGCCTTTTTCCAGCATGAGCCAATACAGTTTCTACAGCTTCGCCAAGAAAACGGCTGTTCTCGCGGTCACGCTATTGACTTCAGTCCAGCTTCAAGCCGCAGAGGATCCCGCTTTTCCCAAACAACCACCCGTGGCCTATCTGAGTCCGGAGGAAAGCCAGAAGCATTTCCACCTTCCCGAGGGCTACCGCCTCGAACTCGTCCTCAGCGAGCCGCAGATCAAGGAGCCCGTCGTCGCGGTCTTCGACGGCAACGGCCGGATGTTCGTCGCCGAGATGCGCACCTACATGCAGGACATCGACGGCAACGAACAGCGCAAACCCATCAGTCGGATCTCATTGCACGAGGACAAGGATGGCGACGGGACTTTCGAGACCCATTCCGTATTCATCGACAACCTGATCCTTCCCCGGATGATCCTGGCGCTGGATGACGCGCTGCTCGTCGGCGTCACCGACACCAACGACCTGTTCCTTCATCGCGACACGGACGGCGACGGCGTGGCCGACGAGGCGCTGAAGGTCTACGAAGGCGGCAAGCGCGGCGGCAATCTGGAGCACCAACCCAGCGGCCTGATCTGGGCGCACGACAACTGGCTCTACACGACCTACAACGCGCACCGCCTCCGCTACACGAAAGACGGATTCCTGAAGGAAGGCACGGCGCCAAACGGCGGCCAGTGGGGCCTCACCCAGGACGACTACGGCAAGCCTTGGTATATCAACGCCGGCGGCGAGCGCGGCCCGGTCAACTTCCAGGCGAATGTCTACTACGGCGCCTTCAATACTCCCGATCAGTTTGAGCCCGACTACCGCGTCGTCCACCCCATCGTTCCCATTCCCGACGTGCAGGGCGGAACCCGCCGTTTCCGCCCCGAGGAGAAGACCCTGAACCACTTCACCGCCACCTGCGGCGCCGAGGTCTTTCGCGGCGACCGGCTTCCCGTGGACCTCCGGGGCGACCTCCTCTTTGCCGAGCCTGTCGGCCGCCTCATCCGCCGCACGAAGATCGATGTGAAAGAGGGACTTTCCCACCTGCGAAACGCCACCCCCGGCAGCGAGTTCATCCGTTCCACGGATCCCAACTTCCGCCCCGTCAACATGGTCACCGCGCCCGATGGGACGCTCTACATCGTGGACATGTACCGCGGCATCATCCAGGAGGGCAACTGGGTCCGCGAAGGCTCCTACCTGCGCAAGGTCGTGCAGCAATACAGCCTCGACAGGAACGCGGGCCGCGGCCGCATCTGGCGTCTCGCGCACGACAAGTTCAAGACCGACTCAACCCGTCCCGGCCTGTTGCAGGCGTCATCCAGGGAACTGGTCAGATCACTCGCCCATCCAAACGGCTGGCATCGCGACAATGCCCAACGGCTGCTCGTCCTGCGCGGCGACAAAGGCATCGCGGGCGAACTGCGGAACGTCGCCGGGACACACCCGGACCACCTCGCCCGCGTCCACGCCATCTGGACCCTGGAAGGGCTGGACTCGATCGACGCGACATTTGTCCGCGAACGTCTGGGCGACAAACATCCCCAGGTCCGCATCGCCGCGATGCGCGCCGGGGAAACATTGATCAAGGCCGGCGACAAAACGCTGGCGTCCAGCTACGCGACCCTGATGAACGACGCCGATTCCGAAGTCGCGATCCAGGCCGTCCTCACCGCGAACAAACTCAAACTGCCCAATGCGAGGCAGAACATCGAATCCGCGCTCAAGCAGCACGCATCGAAAGGCGTCAGGGCCATCGCCGATCAGATCATCAATCCGCCGCAGCCGGCGAAGAGCAAGGCGGTTGATTTCCTCACCCGGGCGGGGAAGCGTCTCCACAAGCGCGGCGAGGCCATCTACAGGGAGCTTTGCCACGCCTGCCACGGCTCCGACGGCAAAGGCATGCAGATGGAAGGCGCGCCCAAGGGCGTCACACTCGCGCCGCCCTTCGCCGGCTCCGAGACCTTGCTCGGCCATCCCGACGCGCCGATCCTGGTCGTCCTTCACGGACTCACCGGGCCGGTCAAGGGGAGGAAATACGAGGCGCAGATGGTTCCCATGGCCAGCCAGGACGACCAATGGATCGCTTCCGTCCTCACCTACATCCGCAACAGCTTCGGCAATCGCGCGCCCGGCATCACGCCGCGCCAGGTGAAAGCCGTGCGCAGGCGGTTTGAAAAACGCACCGCTCCCTGGACCGTCGAGGACCTCCGGGCCGCCGCCCCCATGCCGATTCCAGATCGAAGGAGCTGGTCTCTCTCTGCCAGCCACCGGAAAGAGAACGCGAAGAATGCCGTCGATGGGAACCTCAACAGCCGCTTCGACACCGGCGCGCATCAGAAGCCCGGCATGTGGTTCACGATCGACCTGAAGAAGGAGACCCTGATCGGCGGGCTTCGTCTCGACGCCGCCAGGTCGCGCAACGACTACCCGCGCGGCTACGAGATCGCCCTCTCCGACGACGGGAAGACCTGGTCTGAGCCCGTCACCTCAGGCAAGGGGACGACGTCGATGACCGAGATCTTCTTCGAGCCCCGCAAGACCCGCCACATCCGCATCACCCAGACGGGCAGCGTCGATGGCCTCTTCTGGTCCATTCACGAAATGGAGATCTACCGCCATCCGGAATCCGTTCCCGCCACGGCCTATGTGAAGCGGCTGAAGACCTCATCGGAATTTGAGTGAGGGAGCGCGGGATTCATCCCGCTTCAGCGCTGTTCGATTCGGAGCTCCGAGCATTGGTTGTCGATCAACGCCCCCGGGCCGAACAATGCTCGGCGCTCCGTTCGCGTCAACCTGCTGATCCAAACGGCTTCTTGAAATAAGCATAAATGGCCATCCGATCCGCCCTTCGAGGACTTGACCTTTTTCGGACAAAACCACTCTGTAACGGCCGTCAGCGCATGATTCAGAGTTCTTCCCATCCCCTGGGACCCGCGCGAATCCGTTTCCTGCTTGCAGCGATCGCCATTGGCGTCGTCGCGCTGCGGATCGTCGTGTTTCCGGCGTCAGCCCATCCGCCTCCCGGCGAGGTCGCGATCGACATCGCGCGCCTGGTTGCGGCAGCGATCGCGTATGGCTGTATCATCCGCCTGCGGCGCCGGCTGTTGGAATTCGGATGGGGGCTGTTTGTCTGCGCCCTGTTGAACGATCTCCTCGCCGGGACGAATGCGGGGGCGGGGCTTCCCGGCGCTCTCTTTCAGGGCGGCCTGGAGCTGGCGGCGCTCGCGGCCGTCACGACGGGCCTGATCGAGGCCTTCCGTTCCCATCACACCCGGGCCGCCCGCCTGGAGAAGGCCGAACACACCGCGCGAATCGGGGAGGGACAGTTCAAGAGTCTCTTCGACGAGGCGCCGTTTGCCCTTTGGGAGGAGGACTGGTCCGGCCTGAAGCGTCGATTGGATCAACGCCGCAACGGTTCCGGCGGGTCATTGGACGCCGCCGACTTCCGGGAGCTTGCCGGGACCATCCGGATCGTCGCGGCCAACCGGGCGGCGCGGTGTCTGTTCCCCTCCGGCTGGGACGCCCCGAACACGACTCTGGAACCCTTCAGCCAGGATGCGTTGCAGCCGGCATTTACCGAGGCTCTCCAGGCCCTGCGGAACAACGAACCGGAATTCACCCGCGACCTTCTGGCCGATCGCGGCGAAGAAGGGCTCCGTCGGCTCCACCTGCGGCTGCAGATCGAACCGGGCCACGAGACGGACTGGTCACGCGTGCTCGTCTCGATCGTGGATCTCACGGAGGCCAGAAACTCCGTGGAGGCGAGGCGGGCCCTGCAGGCAAAGACCCGTGAAGTCCGCAACCTGCAGAGCCTCGGCACGCTCGCCGGCGGCGTGGCCCACGACTTCAACAATCTTCTCACCGTGATCCTTGGCAATGCGAACCTTACCCGGCAGTCAGGTGAAAGGCCGAAGATCATCGACCGCTGCCTGGGCGAGATCGAATCCGCTTCCGAAAAGGCCGCCGCCCTGTGCGACAAGATGCTGGCCTATTCCGGTCGCGGCCGCTTCGAGAAGAAACCCGTCGCCCTGAATGCGCTTGTCAAGTCCGCCTGCCGGACATCCTCCGACTCCGCCAAACGGACGCTCCCCTTCAAACTGGAACTCGCGGAGAACCTGCCCGAGGCCCTCGGCGACGGCGAGCAACTCGAACGCGCGCTGTGCTGTTTCCTCGACAACGCCGTCGAATCGCTCGGGGAATCCGGCGGCATCATGGTGCGGACCGGCGAAACCCGCATCGGCCCCGCCTTCAACCGGTCCGCAATGACAACCTCACCGCTGCCGCCAGGAGATTACCTTTACGCGGAAATCCGCGATGAGGGCTGCGGCATGACGCCCCAGGAACTGGAGTCGATCTTCGAGCCCTTCTTCACCACCAAGTTCCCGGGGCGGGGTCTTTCGCTGCCCGCAGCGCAAGGCATCGCGAGCGCGCATGACGGGGCCGTGCAGGTCGACAGCGCCAAGGGACGCGGCTCCACATTCCGACTGCTGCTTCCCGTCGCCACGGAGGCCCGGGACCTGCAACCGACCACCCAGGACTTCACCGGTTACCAGGGACGGCCGCGGGCGCTGGTGGCCGACAACGACCCCCTGATCTGTCGCGCCATGCGGCAGATGTTGAACCTGCTCGGCTGGGACGCCACCACCGCCGGCGACGGAGCCGAGGCGATCGCGACCTTCGCCGAGGACCCCGACGCCTACGGCATCATCTTTCTGGACTGGGACATGCCGCGCGTGGACGGCGATGAGGCCGCCCGCAGAATTCTGGCGGAGCATCCCGACGCGCAAATCGTCATCATGACCGGATTCGACCGCCACGAGGCCTTGACCAACCTCGGCGGCGCTCCGATCGCGGCGTTCCTGTCGAAACCTTTCGGCGTCACGGATTTGAGAAGCATCGTGAATCAGGCGTCCGGTTCCACGCTCCGCCCCCTCGCAACCGCCCATGCCTGAGGCGCGCGGGCGAGGCCTTCCACAATCCCCGATAAAGGGCTCGAAATCGACATCGGTCGCGACAATGCTTGAGGCGGTCCGCGGCGGTCGGTCATTCGTTTCCCGCCAACGTCCGATCCATTGTGTCCGAGCAGTCCTTCATTGAGAGCCTGGGAACGATGACCGTGGCGGCCACGGCCTTCGCGCTGGCGGCGCGCGGGGTGAAACTGCCGGCCATCGTCGCCTACCTGCTGGCGGGGCTGTTCCTGGGCCCGATCACCGGCGTCGTCGAATTGTCCGAAGGCCTTCGAACCATCAGCGACGCGGGCATCGTGCTGCTGCTGTTCCTCGTCGGCCTGGAGTTGAGCTTCGACAAGATTCGCGATCTGGGCAAGGCGGCCCTGCTCGCAGGAACCGGCCAGATCGTCCTGACCGCCTCCGGCGGCTTCCTCATCGCGATCGCCCTGGGATTCCAAGGGACTCAGGCCGTCATATTGGCGGCGGCTCTGACCTTCAGCAGCACGGTCGTGGTCGTCAAATTGCTGGAGCAACAGGGGGAGTTCGACAGCCTCTACGGCCGCATCGCCGTCGGCATCCTGCTGCTCCAGGACCTCGCGGTGATCGCCCTGCTGACCTTTCTCTCGGGCTGGTCGCCGGACACGGCTTCCGACTTCGGCGCCTTGACCCAGAGCGTGCTGAAGGCCTTCGGTGGCATGACGCTGCTGCTGATTCTCGCGTTGGTCGCCGCGAAATACTGGCTGCCGGCCCCCTTTGCCTGGGCGTCGCGCTCGCCTGAGACCCTGTTTGTCTGGAGCCTGTGCTGGTGCTTCCTGGTCGTCCTTGCGGCGCACGGCCTGCATCTTTCCCACGAATCGGGCGCCTTTCTCGCGGGCGTGAGCCTCGCGCAACTCCCCTACAACCACGACCTCCGCCGCCGCGTGCGACCGCTGATGAACTTCTTCATCGCGATCTTCTTCGTATCGCTCGGCGTGAACATGAATCTGGACAACGTGGTCGCGATCCTGCCGGCGGCGCTGGCGCTCTCGGCGTTCACGCTCTTCGTGAAACCCTCCTTCATCGCCTTCGTCCTGGCCCGGTTGAACTTCGGGGAGCGCACGTCCTTTCACGCCGGGAACGCGCTGGCCCAGATCAGCGAGTTCTCCTTCATCCTGGCCGCCATGTGCGTCCGCGCGGGACTTCTCGATGACCGGATCGTCTCCCTGATCGGCCTGGTCGGCGTGATCACGATCTCCGTCTCCTCCTGTTTCATCGTCTACAACCACGGATACTATCGCTGGATGCAGAAGTTCGGCATGCTCCGGATACTCCGCGCTCCACAGACCGAGGAGCAGACCGCCAGCCCCGTTGCAAACCGCGCCCACATCATCGTCGTCGGCGCCAATTCGCTCGGACGGCGAATCGTGGAACATCTGGTCAACCGCGGCGAGGCCGTACTCGCCCTCGACACGGATCCGGGCAAACTCCGCGACCTGCCCTGCCGAACCATGATGGGCGACGCCCAAAACGTGGATTTTCTCGAGGAGGCCGGACTGCCCCGGGCCAGACTGCTCGTCTCCTGCATTGGCATCGAGGACGTGAACAACCTCCTCGCGTATCGCTGCCGCACGCTGAAGGTCCCCTGCGCGATCCACGCGATCGACCTGTCGATGGTGGACAGCCTGCTGGAGATGGACCCGACCTATCTCATGTTGCCAAAGGTCGATGGCATCAAGCTGCAGAACCGCAGGCTGAAGGAAATGGGACTCATCGAATCATGACCGGACTGTCCTTGTTGATCACCGCGGCGGCGATCGGCTTCGGCCTGTCGAAGCGGCTGCGCATCCCGGTGATCCCTCTGTTGCTGGCCATGGGGATGAGCCTGTCCCTTCTTCGCTCCGTCGCCCCCGGGCGCGCCATGGACGAGGCGCTGGCACCGGAATACCTGGAGGGACTGCTCGAACTCGGTCTGGCGTTTCTCGTGTTTGCCGCGGGCATCGAACTGAATCCGCTCCGTTTCAAGAACCAGAAAAAGGCCGTCTGGCTCGTCGGCCTGACCCAGTTCGGGGTGGCCGGCGCGGCGGGTTTCGGTCTGGCGCACGCCCTGGGATTCGACGGCATGGATGCGTTCTACCTGGCCATCGCGGTCTCCACCAGTTCGACCCTCGTCGTCATCCGGCAGCTGCGAATCTGGCTGCGGATGTTTGAACCCTTCGGCCGCATGGTCACCGGCGCGCTCCTGTTGCAGGACCTCCTGATGATCGTGTGGCTGGTCATGCTCGCGCACTTCGGCGAAAAGGACTCGGACCTGATGCTGAGCGTCGCCTCGTTGCTGGGGCTGGGAACGCTCGCCATCCTGTGCCAGGCAAGATTCATGCCCTGGCTGCTGCTGCGAATGCGTTCACAGGGCCCCAACAAACTCAGGCTGGATCCGGGCGACCGACCGCGCCTCGACGAGGAGTCGCTCCTTCTGGTCGTGCTCTCGTCGCTCTTCATCTTCACGGGCGGTGCCAGGTTCCTGGGACTCCCTCCGGTGGTCGGCGCCTTCTTCGCCGGATTCGCGCTGTCGTCCTTCCCCCTCAACGGCGTCGTGCGCGGCGCGTTGGCGTCCCTGTCGGACTTCTTTCTGGCGGTCTTCTTCACGGCCCTTGGCGCGCTGATCGTCATTCCCGAGCCCGGCCTCGTGCTCCGGGCCCTGGCGTTGGCCCTGACCGTCGTTCTGCTGACGCCGCCGCTGGTCGCCATTGTCGCCGAGTTGAGCGGACTGTCCGCCCGCGCCGCGATTGAAAGCGGGCTGCTCCTTGCGCAGACCAGCGAGCTCTCCCTCGTGCTCGCGCTGACCGGCGTGGTCTCCGGGCATATCGACCACGACCTGTTCTCCGCCATCGCCCTGATCGCCGTGGCCACCATGACCGTGACCCCGCTGGTGGCCAACGACAGCCTCGTGCGCCGGCTCCTTCACCTGCACCCATCGCGACGCCGCTCGCAGGAGGAGGGCGTCCATGAAGACCACGTGCTGATTCTCGGTTTCGGCACGGGCGGCATGTGGGTGGTCAAACCACTGCGGAAGGCGGGACACGATCTTCTCGTCATCGACGACGATCCTGCCGTCATCACCCAGCTGGAAAAACAGGGGATCCCCTGCCTGCGCGGCGACGGCGCAGACGAAGAAATCCTGCTCAAGGCCAACGTGACCAAGGCCAAGCTCGTTCTCGCCGGCATGCGCCGCGTCAAGGACGCCGCCAAACTCCTCGAGCAGGTCGCCGACACGCCCGTCCTCGTGCGCGTGTTCGAGGACCGCGACGCCGAGGCCATCAAGGCCCTGGGAGGCATCCCCATCCTCAATTCCGAAGCCGCCGCGGAAACCTTCGCCGAATGGTTCGAGAAGTGCGGCCTGGCGACTCGTGATGCGTGATGCGGGATGCG